>CAJIYH010000007.1 GCA_905181615.1 uncultured Flavobacteriaceae bacterium | reverse complement strand
CCCATTTTTTTATTTTAATATAGTCTCTTTTGGGTCTGAAAATCATTCTATTGGTAATAAGACAAACATGTCATATATTTACAATAAGTAAGGATTAATTCTATAGAAAAACTATTAATATCAATTTACGCCCATGCATAAAATGTTTTTTATTTACTGTTTTTTTGTAATATTCATTTTAAAAGCTCAAACTAAAAAGTTTGAATCTTTACCTCCAAGTCAGACGGGTTTAGATTTTGTAAATGCTATCGAGGATAGTAAGACACAAAACATTTTATTATACGCTAATTTTTATGGTGGCGGTGGTGTAGGTTTGGCTGATTTTGATAACGACGGTCTAACAGATATTTACTTTACGGGCAATCTTGTTGGGGATGAAATATATAAGAATAAAGGAGACTTGAAATTTGAAAAAAAAACAATTTCTGCAGGAATTACAAACGATGGAAATTGGTCTTCAGGAGTTTCCATTGCAGATGTTAATGGGGATGGACTTTTAGATATTTATGTTAGTAAAGAACTTTACGATTTTCAACCTGAGCGAAGGGCTAACAAACTCTATATAAATAAAGGCAATTTTACTTTTGAAGAAGAAGCTGAAAAATGGGGTGTCGACGATAACCAACGTTCAAGACAAGCTGTTTTTTTTGATTATAACAGAGATGGATTTATAGATTTATTTGTTTTAAATCACCCACCCAATAGAGGAAGTTACTCTCCTTTTATAGGACAGGACATTATGAAACCAGAATACACATCTCAACTCTACAAAAACATAAATAATAAACACTTTGAGCTTGCTACTAAAGAAGCTGGATTAGTCAAAACAGGTTTTCCCAGCAGTGCTAGTGTAGCGGATTTGAATAATGACGGTTGGTTAGATCTTTATGTTTCAAATGATTTTGATGCACCAGATTTTTTATACATGAATAATGGGGATGGTACCTTTAGGTACCAGACAGAGCAATCTATGAAACATACATCTTTTTATAGTATGGGAGTTGACTCAGCCGATATAGATAATGATGGAAATATAGACATAATGACTCTTGATATGGTTGCCGAAGATAACTTCCGCCTAAAATCAAACATGAGTGGTATGGACATTCAAGAGTTTTGGAATGTTGTAAATGATGGTGGGCACTACCAATATATGTTTAATGCCCTTCATTTAAATAATGGCAATGAAAGCTTTAGCGAGATTGCCAACTATTCTAATTTAGCAGCCACAGACTGGAGTTGGTCTAATTTGATTGCTGATTTTGATAACGATGGTTTTCGTGACATTCACATTACTAATGGTCTTTTAAGAGACATAAGAAACACAGATGGAGATAAATCTGTAGATCAATTCACAAAAAAAATTATTTCTGAATATATTAATGATAACCCTAATTTAGGATTAGTGAATGTTTGGGATATTCTTCCTCTTCAAGAAGTACTTGATTTTTTACCAAGTATAAAGCTTTCAAATTATATGTACCAAAATTCCGGAGATTATTCTTTTAAAAATACAACAGCTACTTGGGGATTAAATCAACTTTCATTTTCCAATGGCTCTGCGTATGCTGATCTGGATAATGATGGTGATTTGGAAATAGTTGTAAATAATGTGAATGATTCCCCCTTTCTTTACAAAAACAATACGGTCGAGTTTGAGAATACAAATTATATTAGACTTAAAGTTATTTATGAAAATTTTAAAAATGAAATAGGCACAAAATGTAAAATATATACACCTAAAAATACTCAATATGCAGAGGTTACAAGTATCAGAGGAATGTATTCAGTAAGTGAAAATCAACTTCATTTTGGACTTGGAGCTAATAAAATAGTTGATAGCATTGAAATAATTTGGCCGAATGAAAAAAGACAAATGCTTTATAAACCAGATGCTAATAAACTTCATAAGGTGTATTATCAACCTAATCAGATTTCTGTTAAAAAACCAAAACCAAAAACAATTTTCACAGATATAACTCTTTCTAATCTTGCTCCTAAATATATTCACAAAGAACAATTTTTTGACGACTATAAGCATCAAATCTTATTACCTCATAAATTTTCTCAACAAGGACCTGCTCTTGCAAAAGCTGATGTCAATGGAGATGGGTTAGAAGACTTTTATGTTGGAGGTGCTCTTGGTAAACCCGGATATCTTTATTTACAACTTTTATCAGGAGGATTTCTCAAAACTGAAAACACACCTTGGGAAAGACATAAATTTACTGAAGACATTGATGCTCTTTTTCTAGATGTTGACAATGATAATGATATGGATTTATATGTAGTAAGTGGGGGAAATGAATTTGAATCAAATAATCCTGCTTATTTGGACCGTTTGTATCTAAATGATGGTACAGGTAAATTTATATTTTCTAAAAAGAGCTTACCTGATTTGTTTCTAAGTGGATCAGTTGTAACGGCATCAGATTATGACAAAGATGGTGATTTAGACCTTTTTATTGGATCTAAGTTGAAACCATGGAGTTATCCTGAACCAACGTCAAGTTATATTTTAAAAAACAATAAAGGTGTTTTTGAAATTGACAGTGTTAACAGTAAAAACTTCAAAGACTGGGGAATGGTAAGTGATGCCATTTGGACAGATATTGATAATGATAATGATAAAGACCTAGTCGTTGTTGGTGAATGGTCTTCAATTCGTATTTATGAAAATATGGCTGGCATACTTTACCCAAAACTGACCCCTAATCTTGATAAATTGAAAGGTTGGTGGTTTACAATTAAAGAGGCAGACATAGATAATGATGGCGATATGGATTTATTAGTTGGTAATTTAGGAGAAAACTATAAGTACAAGGCAAAGGCTGAAAGTCCTTTTGAAGTTTATTATGATGACTTTGATCAAAACGGGAAAAATGACATCGTTCTTACTTATTATAACTACGGTATTCAATATCCATTGAGAGGTTTTTCTTGCTCTGCTCAACAGGTGCCTGAAATTAAAGAGAAATTCATGAAATACGATGTTTTTGCAAGCCTGGATGTAAATAACGTTTATGGAGACCTTTTGAATAATTCATTAAACTATCAAGCTACTTATTTTTCAAGTGCCATACTTACCAATCTTGGTTCTGGGGACTTTATGATAAATAAACTCCCTGTAAGAGCACAATTTTCATCAGTCAATGACTTTTTGGTTGATGATTATAATAAAGATGATATTAATGATATTTTATTGATAGGAAATATGCATCATTCTGAAATTGAAACCCCTCGAAACGATGCTGGAATTGGAGCCCTCTTTTTAGGTTCAGAATCAGGAGAATACACTTTTTCTCCAGTTAATCAAAGTGGGTTTTTTACTCCTGGAGATGCAAAAAAAATGATTGAAGTAAAAACTAATGATGGAACAATTATATTAGTTGCCAATAATAATGATGTCTTACAGAGTTTTATAAAATCTAAATAGAAAAAATGTATAATCTCAGATGTAATTTTTCATTTTTTTTCATTTTTTCATCAATCCTACTATTCGCTCAAAACAAACTAGCTGATGAAGGCAGTCTATACCTTCAACAACACGCAAACAATCCTATTCATTGGAATCCATGGGGAGAAGAAGCTCTAGAACGTGCTAAAATTGAGCAGAAATTAATTGTAGTCAGCGTAGGCTATTCTTCTTGTCATTGGTGTCATGTTATGGAGGAAGAGACTTTCCAAGATAATGATGTCGCAATTCAGATGAATTCGAATTTTATAAGCATAAAAGTTGACCGTGAAGAGCGCCCTGATATAGATGCACATTTTATGAAAGCACTTAAAACAATTTCTGGGAATGTTGGATGGCCTATGAACATAATAGCTTTGCCAGACGGAAGTCCTATATGGGCTGGAACTTATGTAGATAAAACTCAATGGATATCAATACTAAAGCAACTTCAATCTTTTTACAAAACACGCCCTTCGGATTTAAAAGATCATGCAAAAAAAATTGAGCAAGGAATATCTAAAACACTTTTAACAACAGTTTTTATTGAGCAAAGTGATTTTTCAAATGAGAATATGGCTAATATAGTATCTGAAATTAGTCAGAGATCGGATATGGAATATGGAGGTTTTGGAAAGGGTGAGAAATTTATGTCACCTATTGTTTTAAAATCTTTGCTTAGATATGCAGTTCAATTTGATTTGTTAGAACTTAAAGATTTTTTAAAAAAATCATTGTTAAATATTTCTTTTGGTGGGGTTAATGATCAAATTGGCGGAGGATTTCATCGATATTCAATTGATAGAAAATGGAAAATTCCACACTTTGAAAAAATGCTTTACGATAATGTTCAAATGTTGAGTTTGTATGCAAGCTTTTATCAAGTTTTCAAGGATGATTTCTATAAAGAAGAAGCCTATAAGATTTTGAGATTCCTTAATAGTGAAATGAAAGACCCTTCACTTTTATTTTACTCTTCAATTGCAGCAGATAGTCAAGATTTAAATGGTTTTATAAATGAGGGAGACTTCTATACCTGGTCTTTAAAAGATTTAAATGAAGCTTTAGGAAACAATTTTGGTTGGTTTTCAGACTATTATAATATATCCAATGATGAAATATTGGAAAGTAATAGGTTTATACTTTTTAGACAGACTAATGATTCTATTTTTGCTGATAAATATAATTGGTCCGAGGATTATTTTAAAAAACAGAAGATAATTGTAAAAGATAAATTATATGGCTTGAGACAGAATAAACCTTCTCCTGTTGTAGATAAAAAGATTATATTTTCATGGAATGCTGTTGCCATAAGAGGTTTGATAGATTCTTATAAATCTTTTGGAGATTCAGTTTTTTTAGAACAGGCTAATCAAATATTAAATGTTTTGATTTCAGAGTCTTTTTATAAAAAGAAAAGAATTAAACATACTATAAACACTTCAGAGTCGCTTTTACTTCTTGAAGACTATGTTTTTTTAATTGATGCGTTAATTGGTTATTATGAGGTAACTGCAGACGAAAATAAACTTTCTTTAGCTAAAGAGTTAACAGACTTTACGCTCAATACATTTACTTCTGAAGATGGAATTTATTTAAAATTTTCAAAAGATGAAAATCAATCTATTACTGGCTCAATGGTCCAGCTTGAAGATAATTTATTGCCATCAGCCAATAGTAAGATGGCCGAAAACCTCTTTAAGCTGAATCACTTTTTTGGTCTATCGGAATACAAAATACGTGCTGAAAAAATGACTTCTTTAATTCAACCAATGTTATTTCAGAAACCATTAAAGTATGCAAATTGGTTACAATCTACATGCAACTTTACATTTCCTTTTTATGAAATAGCCATTACAGGACCATTAGCAATTGATAAAATGAATTTACTACTTCCCTTTTATCTTCCTAATTCGGTTATTTCTACTTCTGCTTCTAAATCAGGTTTATACTTATTAAAAGACAGGCATGATCCTATTGATTCATATTACTTCGTGTGTGAAAATAATTTTTGTAAAATTCCAGTTCAAAGTATTGATGAATTATTCACTTTAATAGATACCAAAGTAGAAGATTTAATTTATAACCCTAAATTTTTTAAAGAACAATAAAGGTCCATTTAATTTTAATTAAACTTCATAACTGCATTTGAGTTTTATATTTCATAAAACATCTAAAAGCTAAGCCCTAAAATAATTTCCAACACATATACGGAAAACATATTTTTATATATTTTTTTAATCATAAAAAGATTAAAACAAAACTTAGGGAGAAAAACATCTGCTTTGTTCTTGAAAAAATTCTCTAACTTAGTCTTTAAATAAAAATCAAGTGTTAACGAAATTATAAATAAAAACTAAACTAATTAATTAGACCAATGATAGCAACTTTTTATTTTTAATAGTTTTATTTTTTTAATTGATAAAATCATTAGAATCAATTATTTATTATAGAATTTTTAAGGGTTTTTGAGTTTGATCTTGCAATAAGGACATATACTTTTAGTAGATAAAATCATTAGACTCGTCTATATTTCTTTTATCGCAAATTCTCTTTTAATTACATTTGAAATCTATTAGTATGTGAAATGAAATTTATAACAAACATTGCTACATATTTTATTTTTTATGTAGGTTTTTTTAAAATTAAAAACTACCCTTTCTAGTTAATTTGGTTTGTTTTGTATCAAACTCTAACAATTCATTTTAAGTTTATGAAAGGGTTTTTTTAAATTTTAATTTTTTTGACTAAAACTAAAATCTAAAATCTAAAACCTAAAAATGAATAACTTAAAATATAAAATCCCAGGTTCTATCGAAGTAAATCGATTAGAAAGACTTCATAATTTAGTTTTTGATGATGTGAAAAAAGGGTCTAAAGCTATAGCTAAAGAAATTGGAGCATTAATAAAATTAAAACAATCTCAAAATAAATTATGTGTTTTGGGACTTGCTACAGGTTCCTCCCCTTTATCGGTTTACAGGGAATTAATTTCTCTTCATAATAACGGACTGAGTTTTAAAAATGTGGTCACATTTAACTTAGACGAGTACTTTTTGTTACCTCCTGAACACGTTCAGAGCTATCATAACTTTATGCATGAAAATTTATTTAATCACATAGATATCGACCCAAAAAATATTCATATCCCAAAAGGAAGCTTATCGCAATATGAAATAGACTTGTATTGTAAAGAATATGAACAAAAAATAATTGATCAAGGGGGTATCGATCTTCAAATATTAGGAATTGGACGAACAGGTCATATTGGCTTTAATGAGCCC
>CAJIYH010000006.1:165000-417828 GCA_905181615.1 uncultured Flavobacteriaceae bacterium | reverse complement strand
ATGAAAATTCTAATCACAGGAGCTGCCGGATTTATTGGAGCCAATCTTTGCGAGTATATGCTTGAAAAAGGATATACAGTTGTTGGTTTAGACAATTTTGCAACCGGTCATGCTCATAATTTAAAGGCATTTAAGAAGCGCGCTAACTTCTCTTTTATAGAAGGAGATATCCGAAATTTAGAAACTTGTTTGGAAGCAACTAAAAATGTAGACTACGTATTACATCAAGCAGCATTGGGTTCAGTTCCTAGATCTATACTAGATCCAATAACCACGAATGAAGTAAACGTTAATGGGTTTTTGAATATGCTGGAAGCCAGCAAACAAAATAACATTAAACGTTTTGTTTATGCAGCTTCATCTTCTACTTATGGCGATTCTAAAGCGTTACCTAAGATTGAAAAGAACATTGGCAAGCCCTTATCACCCTATGCGATTACTAAGTATGTAAACGAACTTTATGCGGATATTTATAGCTCAGCTTATGGGCTACAAACTATTGGCCTTCGATATTTCAATGTTTTTGGAAGAAGACAAGATCCAAATGGAGCTTATGCTGCTGTAATTCCCAAATTTGTAGGTCAGTTCTTAAAGGGAGAATCTCCTCAAATTAATGGAGATGGTTCCTTTTCACGAGATTTCACCTACATAGACAATGTAATTCAAATGAACCATTTGGCAATAGAAACCAAAAATGCTAGGGCAATTAATCAGGTTTATAACACGGCAGTTGGGGATCGAATTACGATTTTGGAAATGACAAAATTAATTCGTCAAGGACTTTCAAAATTTGACCCTTCTGTAGCGAAAATAGACATTAAATTTGGCCCTGATCGTAACGGAGATATTCCCCATTCACAGGCAAGCATTAAGAAAGCAAAAAATTTATTGAATTACAATCCGAGTCACAACTTCGAAAAAGGCTTGAAAGAATCCTTAACTTGGTATTATAACAATTTAAAATAATGAATAACCCTAAAATCGCAATAATCGGACTAGGCTATGTTGGCTTGCCACTTGCTGCAGCTTTTGCATCTAAATACGAAGTGGTTGGTTTCGATATCAATACCAAAAGAATAGCAGAACTCAATAGTGGTCTTGACGCTACAAACGAGCTGACAACAGAACAGCTAAACAAAGTAGTAGGAAATTCGTTAAAGCTTACCACTACTTTAGAAGATATTTCTAACTGTACTACTTTTATAGTAACCGTTCCAACGCCTGTAACCTCGAGTAAAAGTCCTGACCTAACTCCAGTTGTCAAAGCAACCGAATCGGTGTCTACGGCACTTAAAAAAGGCGATACGGTAGTATATGAGTCAACTGTATACCCTGGAGTAACAGAAGAAGTATGCGTTCCAATTCTTGAAGAAAAAACAGGATTAAAATTCAAACTGACTTTTTTGTAGGCTATAGTCCAGAACGAATTAATCCAGGAGATAAAAAACATACCATTACTAAGATTACTAAGGTAGTTTCGGGTTCAACTCCTCAAACACTTAAAGAACTTTCAGCGCTATACGGATCAATTATCGAAGCTGGAATATACGAGGCACCAACCATCAAAACAGCCGAAGCTGCTAAGGTTATAGAAAATACACAAAGAGACATCAACATTGCCTTTGTAAACGAGTTGTCCATTATATTCAGTAAAATGGGGATCGACACCAACGAAGTGCTTAAAGCAGCGGGTACAAAATGGAATTTCTTAAACTTTTTCCCGGGACTTGTAGGTGGTCATTGCATAGGCGTAGATCCATATTATTTGGCGTATAAATCTGAACAACTAGGGTATACCCCTGAAATGATTTTAGCAGGCCGAAAAATTAATGATGCTATGCCGACCTTTATTGTCAGTCAGATTGTAAAGCAGCTCTTAAAGCAAAACAAGAACAGTCAGAATGCTAAAGCTCTAATTTTGGGTGCTACGTTCAAAGAAAACTGTCCTGATCTTAGAAACTCCAAAGTAGTTGATGTGTATAAAGAACTGAATGAATTTGGCTTTCAAGTTGATGTTTTTGATCCAGAGGCAGACGCTGAGGTTTTTGTAAAAGAATATGGTTTCGAAAACTAAAAGAAATATCCAACAACGAATACGATGTAGTTATTTTGGCAGTTGCTCACGATAGTTTCAAGGCAATTAACCCAAAAGATTTAATCGTGAAAGAAGGGGTTGTGTTTGACGTAAAAGGGTTTTATAAAGACCCTGATTTCTTATACCTTTAATTTATTGTTTTGAAAACACTCATTCACATCATTCCGACGCTACAAAATGGAGGTGCAGAAACTGTACTTTCTAGGCTTGTTGAGGAATTTTCAGTGAGCGGAGTCATGCAATATGTAATTACACTTCAAGGAGCAACTAAGACTTTCACTACTCCGAAATAACAAATACGCAAAGTTATTGGATTGGAAGACTATCCCAGTGTAGTAGATCAAACTATTCTTAAAAACTCAGACGCACCCATGTTAGCTTGGATGTATTCTGCCATTCTTTTTTCTCACTAAACTTAAGCATCGTCTCAAAACTCAAAATTCAATTACTTGGAACATCCGTCATTCTAGTTTTAGATGGAATCAGCTATATCAAAAGGCAGCTTTGTTTGGATTTGCTGTTTGGTCTCATTTAAAAGACCCTAAGATTATTTATTGCTCGTACAGCTCTAAGGAGGTTCATGAAAAGTATTTTTTCTCAAAGAAAAACAGAACGGTTATTCAAAATCGATTGGCCAAAAAAATGATGTCGCTGTCATCGGAATTTCTGTCAGAAGAGAAACCTTTCTTACTTTATGTAGGCAGGTATGATCCTGTAAAAGGACCCGATAGATTAATTAAAATAGCCCAAGAATTTTTTAAAAATAAGGAAAGCTACAGCTTGACAATCGCAGGAAGTGGATGGGAAGATGCGATGATCCCTCAAGACCTTAAGGGCAAAGTTTTACTGGCTGGAAACGTGAGTAATATAAGTGAACTATACCAGCAAGCCGTTGTTTTACTCTTCACTTCCTTATACAGAAGGGTACCCCAATGTATTGGTTGAAGCTTCAGCTTCCGGAACTCCCATCGTAGGCTTTGAAGCCGGAGACTCTAAATTAATTTTAGACGCTTACGATCTAGGGTACAGTGTAAGATACCAAGCTGAATTTATCAATCGCTTAGATAAATTAACTAACGAGTTACCTTCGAAAGATCAAAAAATACGAGCAGCTCAAAAGCAAATAAAGCAATTAGATTTTTCGATTACTGTAAATGAATATAAGGAGTTTATTAGACTCTAAGATTTACTATCTTTACTAAGTGAAAAAGTTAATCCGAATCACTACAGTTCCCTTATCTCTAGAAAAACTATTAGAGAACCAACCCCGTTTTTTTAGCAAGTACTTCGATGTTACCCTAGTTTCCTCGGATAAAGAAAAAGTTAGAGGAAATTGCAAACGAACAAGGGGTAAAATATTTCCCCTTAGAAATAACCCGAAAAATAACTCCATTACAAGACTTTAGATGTTTAATTCAATTGGTTAGTTTTTTGCGTCAAGAGAATCCTTATTTTGTTCATAGCCACACCCCTAAAGCGGGAATTATAGGAATGCTCGCAGCCTATATAGCACGAGTTCCTGTGCGCATGCATACGGTTGCAGGATTACCTTTAATGGAAGCGACCGGTTTTAAAAGAATACTCCTGAACCTGGTCGAGCGCATAACTTATTTTTGCGCAACTAATGTTTACACAAATTCAAAAGGGCTTGAAAATTTTATAAACGAAAATAACTTTTGTGATAAATCAAAACTAAAAACACTTGGCTCGGGATCATCCAATGGAATTGACACTGCTTACTTCAATCCAGAAGAGGTTACTGAAACCCAGAAAGCGAACCTCAAGAAAGAACTGAATATTGAGACTACAGACTTTGTTTTCTCTTTTGTAGGACGCTTGGTAGGTGATAAGGGAATCAACGAATTGATTCAAGCTTTTGTTGCGGTTTCAAAAAAACACCCTTCCGCAAAGCTCATATTAGTTGGACATACCGAAGCAGAATTAGACCCCCTACTTCCAGAAACTTTACACAGTATAGAATTCGATGAGAACATAATCGAGGTAGGTTTTCAAAAAGATATCCGACCCTATCTAGCACTAACTAATGTTTTTACTTTTCCGAGTTATCGAGAAGGGTTTCCAAATGTAGTGCTCCAGGCAAATGCAATGGGAATTCCATGTATAGTCTCGGATATTAATGGGTGTAATGAAATAATAAAAGAAGGTGAAAACGGCATAATTATTCCCACTAAAAACAGTGAAATTTTGCAACAAAAAATGAAATTATTACTTGAAAAAAGTAACCTTTTTAAGGCATCTAAGGCGGAGATTCGTAAAGGAATAAGCGCTAAATTTGAAAGAGAAGTTTTGTGGAATTTATTGTTAGAAGAATATAAAACATTGGAAAATAATGTATAGGAGTTTCATAAAGCCAGGATTCGATTTTTGTTTTGCATTTTTAATTATGTGCATTACATTACCCCTGCTCTTTATTCTGGGTTTCCTTTTATTTCTACAAAACAGCGGGACTCCATTTTTTAGTCAAGTCCGACCGGGTTTGAAAGAAAAACCATTTACCATTTATAAACTCAAAACCATGCAAGACACCCGAGATGATCAAGGTGTTTTATTACCCGATAATCAACGCATAACTCCTTTGGGTAAAATCATCAGAAAATTATCTTTAGACGAACTTCCACAATTTTGGAATGTACTAAAGGGAGACATGAGCTTTGTTGGGCCACGGCCTTTATTGCCAGAATACTTACCTTTATACAATAAAAAGCAAAAAAACCGACACAACCTAAAGCCAGGAATAACAGGTTGGGCTCAGGTAAAAGGAAGAAATACAATAAGTTGGCAGCAAAAATTTGAGTATGACCTTTGGTATATAGAAAATCAAAGCTTTATCTTAGATTTGAAAATACTGCTGTTTACTGTGGGTAAAATATTCAAGACTCAAGAAGTTAATGCTTCGGGTCTAAACACAATGGAGCGATTCAATGGAAACAACTAAATACATTCTTATTGGTGGAGGGGGTCATGCCCGAGTAATCTCTAGTATTGTTGAAGCACAAAAGTCAGCAACTGTTGTTGGTCTTTTTGATTCCAATTCAGAAGTTAAATCACTAGATGAGATTGAAAATTTTGGAACGTATACTGCTGATTCATTTCCAAATTCGCGCGCAATTATAGCCATAGGGAACAATCAGATTCGCGAAAAATTAGCTTACCAAATAACACATAATTTTGGTGTTTTAGTTCACCCGACCGCGAGTATAGATCGCATAAGTTCAATCGATGATGGGACGGTTGTAATGCACCATGCCGTAATCCAAAGAGGAACAACGGTTGGGAAACATGTTATAGTTAATACTTCTAGCAGCATTGACCACGATTGTAAATTGGAAGATTTTGTGCACATAGCACCTAACGTAACCCTTTGCGGAGGAGTTCATGTAGGCAAAGGAACCCTAATTGGAGTCGGTTCTGTCGTTTTGCCTCAAGTAAAAATTGGAGCCAATGTAACTGTAGGAGCAGGAACAGTAGTTACTAAAAACATACCAGACGGTTCAACGGTTATTGGTAATCCAGGAAAAATAATCGATTCAGATGGGGCAATCTAAAATATGGCTTTCCTCTCCCCATATGGGGACTGAGGAACTTAAAAATGTTCAAGAAGCTTTTGCAACTAATTGGGTTGCTCCAGCTGGCCCTTTTATTAATCAATTCGAAAAAAACCTTTCAGATTATACCAAAGCAAAACATACGGCGGTAGTTCAATCTGGAACAGCAGCAATACATCTAGCACTTCGACTACTAGATGTTGCAAAAGATGATGTTGTATTGTGCCAGTCGTTTACTTTCATTGGATCTTCGAATCCAATTGTATATCAACAAGCTCAACCGGTTTTTATAGACTCAGAAAGTGAAACTTGGAACATGTGTCCGGAAGCCCTTGAAATGGCAATAGAACACTTCTTAAAACTTGATAAAAAACCGAAAGCCATCATCGTTGTTCATCTCTATGGGATGCCCGCCAAGATGAAAGAAATAATTGCAATTTCTAAACGGTACGATATTCCTATAATTGAAGATGCTGCAGAAGCATTAGGGTCAACAATTGATGGGTATTCTTGTAGTTCCTTTGGAACTTTCGGAATTTTAAGTTTCAACGGGAATAAAATAATAACAACTTCGGGGGGAGGTGCCCTCCAATCTAATGATGAACCTACAATTGCTAAGGCTCGATTTTTAGCCACACAAGCCAAAGATAACGCTCCGCATTACCAGCATTCGACAATAGGATATAATTACAGAATGTCGAACATCGCGGCAGCCATTGGAGTAGGTCAACTTGAAGTTTTAGATCAACGGGTACAGGCTCGTCGTGCCAATCATGCTTTTTATGAGGACCTTTTTAAAGAAGTAGAAGGGGTTAGTTTTCTTAAAGAGCCAAATGGGTTTTTCTCCAATCGATGGCTAACATGCGTTGTCTTTGATCAAGATAAAAACCATAAATTAAATCCAGATAAATTTAGACTCCATCTGGAACAGGATAATATTGAAAGTCGCCCTTTGTGGAAGCCGATGCATTTACAACCTATATATAAAAATGAACTTTATTTTGGAGGTCAAGTTGCAGAACAGCTTTTTGAAAAGGGATTATGCTTACCTTCGGGTAGTAATTTAACGAAGCAAGAGAAAGATAGAATTCAAAGCTCAATTTTTAGCTTTCTAGACCAATAATCATAAACACTTTATGTTCGATAGGATTTTCAAATACCATTACTCAAAAAAATACGCCTATGTATTGGATGGGATTTGCCTTTTTCTTGCCATTGAGGTTTTATTGTATCTAAACGGATCTAATTTGGTTATCCGTTCACTTTCCGACAAAATTATTTTCGTAGCACTAGCATTGACTTGCTTAACCCTATTAAGAGGATACCGAATGCTACTTCGTTTCACTACCTTTATTGATATCGGTAAAATCACCATGGGTCTGGCATTGACGCTTGCTATTTATGCTTTTTATGTTAAAGCAAACACACGAGCACACTACAACTATCTACTGCTTTTATTTTATTTCAGCCTTTCTTTTTTATCCTTATATCGACTCATTATAAAACTTCTATACGTGCGAGTTTCCAAAGAACAAAAACTTACTGCTACTATTTTATTTGGAGCTGGGATCAACGGATTAATGGCAAAGAGAGCACTAGATGACAGTAATTCTGTCAATGTTATAGCCTTTGTAGACGATGATAAAACTAAAGTAGGAAGAAGCATTGAAGGAATATCTGTATTTGCTTTAGACGAAAAGCTTAAAAAAATTGTGGAGCAACGCAATATTGATCAAGTCATCATCACCACAGATAAAATTTCTCAGAAGAGAAAAAATCAAGTTTTCGATTTTTTTAAATTACAAGGAGTTAAAATTTTTACAGTCCCTGCGATTGATCAATGGGCAAATAGTCAAGGAATTGTCGGTAATCTGAAACCCATTATTATCGAAGACTTGTTAAAACGCGACGCAATAGATATTGACCTTCAAAAAAACGTGCAGCAATATCAGGACAAAACCATTTTAGTTACAGGAGCTGCGGGTTCAATTGGAAGTGAGATTGTTCGTCAGTTATTAAAATTTAAGCCCTACAAACTCATTCTACTTGATCAAGCCGAAACGCCATTGTTTGATTTAAAAAATGAACTACTAAATAAGAAGCAGTCAACACAGTTCGAGTTTTTATTACGCTCTGTATCCAACCGATCTTCAATTGAACAGATTTTTAAAACATATAAAATAGATGTTGTATTTCATGCTGCAGCCTATAAGCACGTTTATATGACCGAGTCTACTCCGTCAGCAGCAGTATTGAATAATATTTTAGGGACTAAAAATGTTGTAGATGCCGCAATAAAAAATAACGTTGCTCATTTTGTAATGGTTTCTACAGATAAGGCTGTGAATCCATCTAATGTTATGGGGGCATCCAAAAGGATAGCTGAAATGTATGTTGCTAATCAAGCAGAATCAACCCAAACCCAACTGATTACTACGCGTTTTGGAAACGTTTTGGGGTCCAACGGGTCTGTTGTTCCTATTTTTAAAGAGCAAATAGCCAAGGGAGGTCCAGTAACCGTTACTCATCCCGAAATCACACGATTTTTTATGACCATAACTGAGGCCTGTCAATTGGTGCTCGAAGCTGGCGCTTCGGGTACTGGCGGAGAAATCTATGTGTTTGACATGGGAGAGCCGGTTAAAATTAAAGAACTGGCTGTAAGTATGATTCGTTTATCTGGTTTGATTGAAAACCAAGATATTAAAATAGAATATTCTGGTCTGCGACCTGGTGAGAAGCTTTATGAAGAATTACTTACTGACAACGAAAATTTAAAACCTTCGCACAATGAATTGATTTATATTGCTCAAAAGGAAATCTTCGGTCAGGATAAAATTGAACAAATACAGCAATTAATTTCGGAAGCAGAATCTGGAAAATCCAATGAAATTTTGGTGCAACAAATGAAGAATATTGTTCCTGAATTCAAGTCAATGAATTCTTCTTATGAGTCGCTAGACTTAGATTAAGATAGCTAGGGATTCAGTATTTAATCCATTCATTTATTAATGTTGTCTTGAAGATGAAGCATTAAAAAGTCGATATCTAGATAAAATGTGTTGGAGGGTTTGGTAATCAACAATAAAACTGTAAATTTGCAGTCTTAAAATAAATAACATGTACGCAATCGTAGAGATAGCAGGGCAGCAATTTAAAGTTGCAAAAGATCAAAAAGTCTATGTACATCGTTTACAAGGTGAAGAAGGAAGTTCAGTTTCTTTCGACAAAGTTTACCTTTTAGACGACGGTACTAAAGTGACTCTTGGCGCCCCAGCTATTACTGGAGCTTCTGTTGAAGCAAAAGTAGTAAAACACCTTAAGGGTGACAAAGTAATCGTTTTCAAGAAAAAACGCAGAAAAGGATACCGTGTCAAAAATGGACACCGTCAATCTTTAACTGAAATTTTAATTCAAAGTATTTCTGCAAAAGGAGGTGCTAAAAAAGCTGCCCCTAAAAAAGAAGCTGCGCCTAAAGCTGCTGCTCCTAAAAAAGCCGCTGCACCTAAAGCTGCTGCCCTAAAGCCGCTCCCAAAAAAGCTGCTGCTCCAAAAGCAGAAGATTTGAGCGGAAAGACAGTAGCTGAATTAAGAGATTTAGCAAAAGCAAAAGGAATCACAGGTATTACTGCAATGAAAAAAGCAGATTTAATTGCCGCATTGAACGCATAGTTTATCATAAAAAAGAAATAATATGGCTCACAAGAAAGGAGTAGGTAGTTCGAAGAATGGTAGAGAATCAGAATCGAAACGACTCGGAGTGAAAATCTTCGGTGGACAAGCAGCGAGAGCTGGAAACATTATTATTCGTCAAAGAGGAACAGCTCACCATCCTGGTGAAAATGTATACCTCGGAAAAGATCATACCCTTCACGCAAGAGTAGACGGATTAGTTCATTTTACTAAGAAAAGAGACAATAAATCATATGTATCTATTGTTCCTTTTGAAGCATAAGGACTTTTATAATATTAAAAATCCCGCATTTAGCGGGATTTTTTTTGCATTATACTCACCTCAAATTACTTGAGTGCAGCATAAACATATTGGTTTAATGCTCCAGAATAATCTTCATTAGCCGGCATTTTTTGAGTCATAAAGAGAGCAATCAAATCAAGGCTTGGGTCAATGAAGAAATACGTTCTAAAATACCCACCCCAATTTAGCTGCCCTGTACTTCCTGGACTTGGATCAATTTCCGAATTTCGAATGACTCCAAAACCCAATCCAAAACCTCTAGAAGGCCCCAAAAATTCTTTTACATGATTCTCTGACATTAATGCTATTGTTTCTTCAGAAAGCACTTGAGACCCATTCCAAGTTCCTTTATGTAAAATCATTTGACAAAAAGTTAGGTAATCTTTTGTTGAAGAAAATAAACCGTGTGTTCCACCATAAACCGTGTTTCCTTGGGTAGGAACTTGAAGGGGACTCAATTCAATTCCACCAGCTTCATTTTGATTGTGTAATTGCATGACTCGTTTTGCTTGTTGTTCATTCAAATTATAGCCTGTATCATTCATTCCAAGCGGTGCAAAAATATGCTGTTTTAAATACTCTGGAACAGATTGTTTTGACACTCTCTGAAGAATTAAAGCAAGTAGATCGGGTCCAGTACTATAGACCCATTGTTCTCCGGGCTCTCCTATAAGAGGCGTATTCATCAATACATTAATGCGACTCTCTAAATTTGGATGGCCTTTGTAGTTTAGAGTTTCATTATAGAGTAACTTAAAAAGCTCTTGGTCAAATTTGTTTGACCCTAATCCGTGTGTTAAACCAGCAGTATGGGATAGTAAATGACGCAAGGTCATGGTGTTTTTTTTGGGTTTGGTTGGGCCATTTAAACCGAGACTGGTGTCTGTAGTTATTTTTAAACTTTTAACCTCTGGAATATATTTGTAGACTGCATCATCTAGCCCCAAGAGTCCTTTCTCCACGAGCTGCATAATGGCAACACTGATGATGGGCTTTGTCATCGACTGAATATAGTAAATGCTGTTTTTGGTAAGAGATTCATGTGTTTCTGTATTACTTTCCCCAATACTTTCATGCCATTCCACAATATCATTTTGAACAATTAGTATTTCAGCCCCAGCAATATGCTTAGCATCAATTTCTTTTTGAATATAGGAGTTGAATTCGAGAAGTTTTTCTTGAGAAAAGTTAGAGGTACTTTGAGCGATAATTCCATTTAAAAAGAATAATGCTAAGGGGAGTAGGGTTATCTTTTTCATCATAATTTGGGTGTTAAATTCTAACAAAAGATAACAAAAAAAGCCGAGCTAAATGCACGGCTTTTGTATAGTATTTGAAAATGGACTTTAGTAACGGTAGTATTCTGGTTTGTACGGTCCTTCTACGGTTACGCCAATATATTCTGCTTGATCTTGAGAGAGCTCTTCTAGCTCAACGCCTAAGTGCTTTAGGTGAAGTGCAGCAACTTTTTCGTCCAAATGCTTAGGAAGCATATACACTTTGTTTTCGTAGTTGTCTGTATTATTCCAAAGCTCTAATTGTGCTAGGGTTTGGTTTGTAAATGAATTACTCATCACAAAACTAGGGTGTCCTGTAGCACAACCTAAATTCACCAAACGACCCTCTGCTAGAACAATGATTTCTTTTTCATCTTCTAGGGTATACTTGTCAACTTGAGGTTTAATTTCAACTTTAGTTGAACCATAAGTTCCATTCAGCCACCCCATATCTATTTCATTATCGAAATGTCCAATGTTACAAACAATGGCTTTGTCTTTCATGCTTAAAAAGTGCTCTTTTCGAATGATGTTTTTATTTCCTGTAGTTGTAATGATAATATCCGCATTAGCCACCACCGTTTTTATTTTTTTAACTTCAAAACCGTCCATTGCAGCTTGAAGTGCACAAATAGGATCAATTTCGGTAACCGTAACAATAGATCCTGCACCTCTAAATGAAGCCGCAGTTCCTTTACCAACATCCCCATATCCAGCAACAATAACTCTCTTCCCGGCTAACATTAGATCAGTTGCTCGACGAATCGCGTCAACTGCACTTTCTTTACATCCGTACTTGTTGTCGAATTTAGATTTTGTTACAGAATCATTTACGTTTATAGCTGGCATTGGAAGCGTGCCATTTTTCATGCGTTCATATAAGCGATGTACTCCTGTGGTAGTTTCTTCAGAAAGACCTTTAATTGCGTCTACTAAAGCAGGGTAATGGTCTAGAACCAGATTGGTTAAATCACCCCCATCATCTAAAATCATGTTCAAAGGCTCACGATCTTCTCCGAAGAATAAAGTTTGCTCAATACACCAATCAAATTCGTCTTCATTCATACCTTTCCAAGCATAAACAGGGATTCCAGCTGCAGCAATTGCGGCGGCAGCATGATCTTGAGTTGAGAAAATATTACAAGAACTCCAAGTAACGTCAGCTCCTAAAGCGACTAGAGTTTCAATCAATACAGCTGTTTGAATGGTCATGTGTAGGCAACCAGCAATACGAGCACCAGCTAGAGGCTGATCTTCTGCAAACTCCTCACGAAGAGCCATTAATCCGGGCATTTCTGCTTCTGCAAGTTCAATTTCTTTTCGTCCCCAATCTGCAAGAGTAATATCTTTTACCTTATAAGGAAGATATGCTGTTTTGTTTGTCATAGTTTTTATATTTACTGTTCAAGTAATTTTACGCAAAAGTAAGCACTTTATAGAGAATAAAAAATGCCTTTAGACAAAGAGTTAGATTTTAAGTTCAAAACCAGGGTCATTCTATGGAAAATAGAAGAGACAGAGGATGAATTATTGAAGTCTCTAACACTTCCATTGATTGAAAAAGAAAAGCTTAAGAAACGTAAAAGCCTAAAACATCGTTTAGGGTTTTTAGGGAGTCGAGCTGCTATGATTTCTGTGGGTATAGATTTAGATAAAGTTCTGTTTAATGATAATGGAGCTCCTTATTTAACGGATCATCGTTATTGTTCCATTTCACATACTGATGGTTATGGTGCTGTGGTAGTTTCTGATAATAAGATAGGAGTTGATGTTGAGATTTATAAAGATCAAATTACACGAATTGCTTCAAAATTTGTTCATCCAGCAGAAGTTTTTGTGAATAAAAGTGAAAATTATTTAAAAATGTTGACACGTCTTTGGACTGTAAAAGAATCTGTTTATAAGGCCTTTGGAGTTCCCGGTATTCATTTTTCTAAAGCCATTCAAGTAGATCCTTTTCAATTACAAGACCAGCAAGGTACTGCACGATTAGTACATTTGAAAACAGAATATTTTTTTACATTATATTTCAGAACGATTACTAACGGTGAGCTTTGTATTGCTATCCACACTATATAGAAAATGTCTAAAACGTTACTTATAAAACAAAAACCCACTTCAGTTTTGCGTGTGGTTGTTTTTGGTCCAGAAAGTACTGGAAAAACAACTTTATGTAAAGATTTAGCCGCGCATTATAAAACCCTTTGGGTTCCAGAGTTTGCACGTGTCTTTTTACAAGATAAATGGGATAAAAAAAAAGAAGCATGTACTCGTGAAGATCTAATCACTATTGCACAGGGGCAGATGCGTGCAGAGAATGCAGCACTTACTAAGACACATAAAATCCTTTTTTGTGACACGAATGTTCTGGTAACGGAGATTTGGTCAGAAACTCATTTTGACGGTTATTGTGATCCAATAATTAAAGAAGCAGTGAAGCAGGTTTGTTATGACCTGTATTTGTTGACTGGAATTGATGTGCCTTGGGAGGCGGATGATTTAAGAGATCGGCCAAATGAACGAAAATTGATGTTTGACCTTTTCGAAAATAGATTAAAAACACAAAAGTTCAACTATAAACATATTAAAGGGAGCAGAGAAAACAGAATAAAACAGGCAACTACTGCAATAGATATTTTAATTTAGCCGATATGCTTACCAAAAGAGATATTAGTTACCTTAAATCAATCAATAAAGATGTGTTATTGGTTGAACAACAGCTGAATTTCTTTAAAGAGGAAAATGTACATAATCTTTCAGTTGCTAGACCGGCATCTTTAGGAGATGGGATTCATAAGTTTAGTCTTAAAGAGCAAAATGAGTTTAAAGATTTCTTCGATTTAAATTCTTCATCACTAAGCATCACAAAGTTTATCCCGGCATCTGGACTTGCCTCTAGAATGTTTTACTTTCTTCGGGATTTTATTTCAAACTTTAAGGTAAGCCAAGATGATTTAGATTCGTATTTGATTGATTCAAGAAACAAAGATTTTCAGTTTTTTGTAAATAACATTGAAGCTTTTCCTTTTTATGGTTTAATAAAAAAACGATTGAATAATTCAAATAATACATTTGATAATCGGGCTGATTTTCTCTATCAGTTTATTGAGGTTTTATTAAAAGATCCTGAGATTGGTATGGAAGGAATAGCCAAGGGTTTACTTCCTATTTTTATTGATTTAGATGGCTATGATGTCACGGGGCTTGAACTCCACATTTTGGAAAGTCTCATTCTTTTTTCAAATAGTTCAAAAGCAAAAATTCATTTTACTCTAGATGCTGATCAAATTCAATCATTCATTAAGGCAGAAAATAGTTTAATGAATAAACTTTCTGTTAAAGACCAAAATCGCGTGCAAATTGAATATTCTTTTCAAGACGCCAGAACAGATAGTATTGCTTTGCTCGAGAACAAATCTATGTTGAGGGATTCGGATGGCGAAATTATATTTAGAAAGTCTGGACATGGAGCTCTTATTGAGAATATTAGACGATTTAAGGCGGATTTAATTTTCATTAAAACAGTAGACAGTATCAAACCGAACGACATGGAGTCTGTTGATGTTCAAAAGTTTATGGGAGGACTTTACCTTAACCGATACGATCAGGTAGCGGACCTTTTGGTTGAACTCAAAAAACAAACAAAAACCTGTGTTAACGAAAGTTTAGCTTTTATTAGAGAAAATTTACATATAGACCTTAGCGAAAAATTAAACCAGGTTAGTTTTAAGAAACAAACTATAATTATGCGAGACTTCTTAAATCGTCCTCTTCGAGTTTGTGGAATGATTGAGAATGAGGGTAAGCCAGGAGGGGGACCCTTTTGGATAAAACAAGACGATGCACTTGCACTTCAAATAGTTGAGGCTGTTGAACTTCAATCTTCAAAAATTGATTTAGATAAGGCATCTTTTTTTAATCCTGTAAATATGGTTTGCGGCCTAAAGGACTTTGAAGGGGAGCCATGGGATTTAGATGAATTTATAGACAGCAGGCGCAATTTGATTTCTATTAAAAATATAAATTCACAATCCATAAAAGTTCTAGAGTTACCAGGTTTATGGAACGGGAGTATGGCATATTGGAATTCTATTTTCGTTCAAATCCCTAAAACAACCTTTCGGTCACTTAAAACAATTAATGATTGTTTAGAATAAAAAAAGGATTAACTTTGTGCTTTCTCTAAGGGGTGCTCTAAATGACGAGCTGAGATTATACCCTATGAACCTGGGCAGGTAATGTTGCTAAGGGAAGTAGATTTTTTTAATAACCAGAATAGTTGCCCTTTGTTATTCGTTAAAATTAATTTTTCGAATGAAAATCAGTATTATATTTTGGTCTTTTATTATAAGTTCACCTTTTCTTTTAGCTCAAAAAAATCAACAACCAAAGGATACGATATCCAACACATTAGTTGCTCTTGAAGAAGTAAGTGTTGCAGGACTTCGTGTAAATGAAAATCAGCCATTGACATTTTCGGAAGTTCAAACAGAGTCATTGAAAGAAAGAAATTTAGGTCAAGACCTACCTATTCTCCTTAATTTTCTTCCCGGTGTAGTTACAACTAGTGATGCTGGTGCGGGAATTGGCTATACAGGTATTCGTGTTCGTGGAAGTGATGCTTCACGAGTTAATGTTACCATTAATGGAATTCCATATAATGATTCAGAATCACAAGGTACATTTTGGGTTAATTTACCTGATTTTACATCATCAGTAGAAAGCATTCAATTGAATCGAGGGGTAGGAACATCAACAAACGGAGCGGGTGCTTTCGGAGCAAGTCTAAACCTTTCTACTCAGGGAATTACCGAACAGGCTTTTGGTGAAATTTCAAGTGGGTTCGGAAGTTTTGGAACCTTGAGAAACACAATCAAGTTTTCTACGGGTTTGCTCGATGAACATTTTGAACTCTCAGGGAGGGTTGGAACAATATCTTCCAATGGCTACATTGATCGCGCTTCATCAGATTTAAAGTCTTATTTTTTTCAAGCTCTTTTTAAAGACGAAAACACTTTAATCAAAGCACTTACTTTTGGAGGAAAAGAAATTACATATCAGTCCTGGTATGGAGTAGATCCTTCAACACTCGAATCCAATAGACGCTACAATCCTGCTGGAGCAATATATGACGGCAATGGAATTATATCTAGTTTTTATGATAACCAAGTAGACAACTATAAACAAGATCATTTTCAATTTCATTGGACTCAAAAATATTCTAATCTATGGTCTTCTAATGTAGGTTTAAATTATACCAACGGAAGGGGTTATTACGAAGAATATAATAACCAAGACAGTTTTGATTACCTTCAACTCAACCCCTTAAATATAGGAGATGAAATAATTAACGCAACAGCTAATATTAGCCGCAAGTGGTTGGATAATGATTTTTATGTTGGAACCTTTTCACTAAACTTCAACAACAAGCAAACTAATGCTGTTTTAGGAGGTTCTTATAGCAACTATACTGGCGATCATTTCGGGACCTTAATTTGGGCTCAATACACCAGTAACGCCAAGCCTAATCATCGTTTTTACGAAAGTGAAGCAACTAAAAAAGATTTTAATCTTTATGCAAAAGTAACTCATCAAATAGCAACGGATTGGACTGTGTTTGCCGATTTACAGCACCGAAATGTTAGATACAGTACTTTGGGAACAGTAAAAGGTCCCTTAAACATCGTAGTAGTGGATAAGCTTAATTTTTTCAATCCAAAAGCTGGGATAACTTATCGAGCGTCTGATGTTTCGCGACTTTATATTTCTTATGCTAAAGCACAGCGGGAACCCAACAGAAGTGATTACGAAAATGGGAACCCAAAACCAGAATCTTTAAATGATTATGAATTGGGGTGGCGCTATAATAAGGAGAAAATACAAGTACAAGCAAACATGTATTTTATGGATTATAAAAATCAATTGGTTTTAACCGGTGCTTTAGATGAAGTTGGGGAACCCATTCGAACAAATAGTGGAGATAGTTATCGTTTTGGACTAGAAGTAGAAGCTGCAGTTCGATTGGCAGATCAATGGGTATGGCAACCAAATATTGCTTTAAGCTCAAACAAAAATGAGGAATTTTATTTTAATAGAGATGGGCAACTTCAAAATCTAGGAAAAACAAACATTTCATATTCCCCAGCTATTGTAGGGGCTAGTAATTTAGTCTATTCTCCTAATACTGTTTTTAGAATTGCATTATTAACTAAATATGTGGGCGAGCAATACATGGGTAATATAGACGCAGACCTCTCTAAGTTAAAAGCATATTTAACAAATGACATCAACATAAGCTATGTATGGACACCAAACAGTTGGATTAAAGAAGCTCAGTTTTCCTTGTTGTTTAATAACATCTTGAATGAATTGTATAGTTCAAACGGATTTTTTTACACGTTTGATGATGATTATTCAGTACCGAATGTGGTAACTACAATTGAAGGTGTAGGATATTATCCTCAGGCTGGAGCTAATTTTTTGTTGGGGGTGACTTTTAGATTTTAATATCAATGTGCTTCAAGCCAATTCTCTCCTATACCTAGATCAACAACCAAGGGAACGTCCATAACAAAAGCATTTTCCATTTCTTCTTTGACCATTGCACTTAAAGATTCAATTTCAGTTCTAGGGACATCAAAGACCAGTTCATCATGAACTTGAAGAAGCATTTTTGCCTTCCAATCTCCTGTTTCTAGACGCTTATGAATATTAATCATAGCAATTTTAATGATATCGGCAGCACTCCCTTGAATGGGAGCATTAACAGCATTCCTTTCTGCAGCTCCACGAACAATAGCATTTTGAGAAAGGATGTCTTTTAGGTATCTCCTGCGTCCAAGCACTGTAGCAACATAACCGTTGTCGCGAGCAAAATCTATCTGAGAACTCATGTACGCTTTTAATTTAGGATAACTCTCGTAATAGGTGTCTATCAATTCTTTAGATTCAGATCTACTTAAATCAGTTTGCTGACTAAGTCCAAAAGCAGAAACCCCATAAATGATCCCAAAATTAACCGTTTTGGCATTACTTCTTTGAGTTCGCGTAACTTCTTCTAGGGGAACTCCGAAGACTTTAGCGGCGGTTGTTGCATGAATATCTTCGTTATTTTGAAAAGCAGCAACCATAGAAGGGTCTTTACTAAGTGCCGCTATAATACGCAATTCAATTTGCGAATAATCTGCTGCGAGCAGCACATGATTTTCGTCTCTTGGGATGAACGCTTTTCGAACCTGTTGTCCGCGTTCTGTTCTAATGGGTATGTTTTGTAAATTGGGAGCATTACTACTTAGGCGACCGGTAGCTGCAACTGCTTGATTGTATACCGTATGTACTCGTCCTGTTTTAGGATTGATTTCATCGGGTAATGCAATTACATAGGTGCTTAAAAGTTTTTGGATGGAACGCCAATTTAGAATATCAGCAATTATAGAATGTTTTTTTGCTAAGGAAGACAAAACATCTTCTGCAGTCGAATATTGACCTGTTTTCGTTTTTTTAGGTTTTTCAACTAATTTAAGTTTATCAAACAATACAAGTCCAAGTTGTTTTGGCGAAGCAAGATTGAATTCCTCTCCAGCTTGTTCAAATATTTCTTTTTGTAACCGAGCACTATCGATTTCTAATGTTTTTGCAAACTCATTTAAAAAAGACACATTCAAATTAATTCCTTCTTTTTCCATTGCAGTAAGAACGGGAACAAGAGGAAGTTCTACTGTTTGAAATAGTTTTTGGTTATCAGCGGCATCCAATTCTTTTTCAAAATATTGTTTTAATTGCCATGTAATATCGGCATCTTCAGCCGCATATTGGGTTTGGTCTTTCAGGCTTACATCTCTCATTTTGCCTTGGTTTTTACCTTTTTTACCAATCAAATCAGTAATGGGTTGCGGCTCATAGTTTAGATAAGAAGCTGCAAGAATATCCATTCCATGACGACGGTCTGGATTAATCAAATAATGAGCAAGAAGGGTGTCGTATAAAGGGCCTTTTACGCTAAGGTTGTAATTCGAAAGAACTTTGAGATCATATTTAAGGTTGTGCCCAACTTTTTCTATTCCTTCTTGCTCAAAAAACGGACGAATTTGCTCTATGATTTTCTGAGCATCTTTTTGGTCATCGGGAAAAGGGAGGTAATAGCCTTTGTGATTTCCCCAACTAAAAGCAATTCCAACTAATTCAGCTTGAAGCGCATTGATGCTTGTAGTTTCTGTATCAAAACAAACGCTTTTTTGCTTCAATAATTTTTCCATTAGAAGGCTAAAAGCAAGGGGACTGTCTATGCATTGATAAGCATGAGGTGTGTTTACTAAAGTTTGTTTACTTTGGATTGTGTCTTCAGTTGGAGATATTGTTCCAGCTCCAGCAGGAGCAAATAAATCCATTTGCCCTTTATTCGCAGTGGGTGTAGGACTGTTTACGACATTTTTTTCTTTTGGAGCAGCAACAACCTCTGATGTATTAAAAATACGCTGAATAGTTTCTTGCATCCTCCTAAATTCTAACTCATCAAAAAGTGGTTGAACCTCTTGAATATTAGGATCAGTTAGCTTGTATGAATCTGCTTCGAAAGTAACCGGGACATCTAAAATTATTTTTGCAAGCTCCTTAGAAAGCATTCCCAATTCTTTATTGGCTTCAATGCGTTCTTTCATTTTTCCTTTTAGTTCATGAGTATTCTCCAATAAAACCTCCATACTTCCATATTCTTTAAGGAATTTTTTAGCGGTTTTATCACCCACTCCAGGAAGTCCAGGGATATTATCAACGGCGTCACCCATCATTCCTAAGTAATCAATTACTTGTTCTGGTCGTTCAATCTCAAATCGAGCTTGAACTTCAGGGATCCCCCATATTTCGATTGCATTCCCCATTCTTGCAGGGCGATACATGAATATGTTTTCCGAAACCAATTGTGCAAAATCTTTATCAGGCGTTACCATAAAAGTTTGAAAACCTTCTTTCTCCGCCTGTTTAGCTAGAGTTCCAATTATATCGTCTGCTTCAAAGCCTGCTTTTTCTATTACAGGAATTTGCATTGCCTCTAGGATTTGTTGGATGTATGGAACAGCAATTTTAATGGCTTCTGGAGTTTCATTTCTGTTGGCTTTATAGTCTTCAAAAAGTTCTTTCCTAGATACTGAACCTCCCTTATCAAAACAAACTGCTAGATAATCAGGCTTTTCCCTTTTAATTACATCAAGTAAAGAATTCATAAACCCAAAAATAGCTGAGGTGTCCATCCCTTTAGAATTGATTCTAGGGTTTTTTATAAAAGCGTAATACCCTCTAAAAATAAGGGCAAACGCATCGAGTAAAAAAAGTTTTTTTGGTTTGGACATTCTTTATTTTTTTATGGCAAGAAGATACAAAATGATATGGTTTTTCAAAGCTATGAATCAAATTCAAAACTGTTTTTAAGTATCAGGCAAGTTTGATTTGTTTTAGGGCATTCATTTGATTGTTTAGTTATACGGTGCTCATTTTTTATTCTTCAAATAAAATTTAGAACATTTATATAGCTTTTTCAATCAGAATATAAAAAGCTATCCCCTCGAATTAGCTTTCATAAATTTAGTCAAAAAAAAATCGCTCCTAAGAGCGATTTAATACCAGTGTGAATTTCAGCTTAACCTAGCGCTAAACGTCTAAAATTAGTAACTGTAAGCTCTGTATCTACAGATTTTACATATTGTGCTACACTTTGTTTATTGTCTCTGATGTAATCTTGGTTTACTAGAGTATTGTCTTTAAAGAAACGCTTAATTTTTCCTTTAGCGATGTTGTCTAACATAGCTTCTGGCTTTCCTTCTAAACGTAATTGATCTTTTGCAATCTCAATTTCTTTTTCAATAACCGAAGCATCAACCCCATCTTCATTCAAAGCAAGAGGGTTCATTGCTGCAGCTTGCATAGCAACATTTTTGGCTACTTCAGCAGCACCATCAATAGGAGCAGAAAGACCAACGATTGTTGCTATTCTATTTCCAGCATGAATGTAATGACCAACAAAAGCGTCTTCAATTCTTTCAAAACCACCGATTTCGATTTTCTCTCCAATAACTCCAGTTTGCTCAATTAGTTTTTCCGCTACAGTCATACCACCCAAATCAGCAGCTAGAAGACCTTCTAGTGAAGTTTGATTAAGTGCAACATCTAAAATTGAATTTGCAAGTGCAAGATAAGAGTCGTTTTTAGCAACAAAATCAGTTTCGCAGTTTACAGAAACAAGAACAGCAGCTGTATTTTCAGCATTTACTCTTGCCAAAACTGCACCTTCCGATGAATCACGATCTGCACGTTTTGCAGCAACTTTTTGTCCTTTTTTTCTAAGATTTTCAACAGCTAAGTCAAAATCTCCTTCCGCTTCTACAAGCGCGTTTTTACAATCCATCATACCAGCTCCTGTGGCTTGACGTAATTTATTTACTTCTGATGCAGTAATTTTCATCTGTATAATTATTTAAAGATCAATTAAGATTAAGCTTCTTTAGGAGCTTCACCTTCTTCTTTAGTTTCAACTTCAGGAGCAGCCTCCTCTTTAGCCGGTTCTGTCTCTACTACCGCAGCAGCTTCTAAGACTTTTTCAGCTTCTTGTGTTTTGGCAGCTTTTTTAGCTGGAGCTACTTTCTTAGCAGGTTTAGCTTCTTTCACTGGTGCAGCTTTTTCAACTTCAGCAGTTTCTAAAGCTGGAGCAGCAACTTCTTCTTCCCCTTTGTTTTCAGCATCCTTTTCAGATTGACGTTCTTTTAGACCAACAGCAACTGATTCAGTTACTAAGCTTAAGATTTTGTCTACTGATTTAGAGGCATCATCGTTTGAAGGGATTACAAAATCAACATCTCTAGGATCTGAATTTGTATCTACCATTGCGAAAATTGGAATTTTCAGCTTCTGAGCTTCTTTAATTGCAATGTGTTCGCGCTTGATGTCAACAACAAACAAAGCGCCAGGAAGACGTGTCATGTCCGTGATAGAACCTAAATTTTTCTCAAGTTTAGCACGTAAACGGCTAACTTGAAGTTTTTCTTTTTTAGAAAGAGTTTCGAATGTACCGTCTTTTTTCATACGATCAATAGCAGCCATTTTTTTAACAGCTTTACGAATCGTTACAAAGTTAGTTAGCATTCCACCAGGCCAGCGCTCAGTGATGTATGGCATTTTGATACTGCCTGCTTTTTCAGCAACAATATCTTTTGCCTGTTTTTTGGTTGCAACAAACAAAATTTTACGACCAGACGCTGCAATCTTTTTCATTGCATCAGCTGCTTCTTCAATTTTAGCTGCAGTTTTGTAAAGGTTGATGATGTGAATTCCATTACGCTCCATATATATGTAAGGAGCCATGTTTGGATTCCATTTTCGAGTTAAGTGACCGAAATGTACGCCTGCATTTAACAGGTCTTTTACGTCGATGTTTGCCATTGTTGTTAGTTTACGTTCCGTAGTTAGCAATAGTGAAGTGGCTTTTTTTTAAAGGCCTCCACCATTTAGATGCTAAACTAAATCTCGTTCTCACGAGTGGGCAACGGGTTATTAAAATATGAACGAATCCTTTTTTATAAAAGGACAAAAAAATATTAACGTTTAGAGAACTGGAATTTCTTACGAGCTTTCTTCTGACCGAATTTTTTACGTTCAACCATACGAGGATCACGAGTCAATAAACCTTCTGGCTTAAGAGCTTCTCTGTTTTCTTCATTGATTTTACATAAAGCACGAGAAATAGCTAAACGAACTGCTTCTGCTTGTCCATTACTTCCTCCACCTACAACTGTAACTTTTACATCATAGTTCCCTTCTGTTCCTGTAAGAGCAAAAGGCTGAACCACTTTGTATTGTAAAGCTGGTGTAGGAAAATATTCTGCGTAATCTTTTTTATTAACGGTCATTGCTCCTTTCCCTTCGGAAATGAAAATTCGAGCTACTGAAGTCTTACGACGTCCAATTGTGTGTATTACCTCCATTATTTCAATTTACTTAGTTTGATCGTAGTTGGATTCAACCCTTCATGTGTATGTTCCGAACCACTAAATACTTTTAGGTTTCTGAATAAAACAGCTCCTAATTTGTTTTTAGGCAACATTCCCCGTACAGCATTTTCAACTAAACGAGTAGAACTCTTGTTATACAATTGTTCTGCAGTTAATTTACGCTGTCCACCAGGATACCCAGTGTGACGAATATATACTTTCTGCTTCCACTTGTCTCCGGATAATTCAATTTTATCTGAATTAAGAACGATGACATTGTCGCCACAGTCTACGTGCGGAGTGTAATTTGGTTTGTTTTTACCTCGAATGATTTTGGCAACCTCAGATGCCATTCTCCCTAAGGGCATTCCTGCAACGTCTACCACAACCCATTGTTTATCAACAGTATTGCTATTAGCAGAGATGGTTTTGTAACTTAGTGTATTCACAATATATGTTTTTTATGTGTACGTTTCCCCCCGTTAGAGGGCTGCAAATGTACTACATTATTTTTTTTTCGCCAATAGTCAGCCAATCTTTTTTATCAAAAGTTTGGAACTAGCTTCCTTATGCTCAACTATTAAGGTTTTTACTGAAAAACGCGTACTAAAATGGAAGATCGTCTTCTACCGCTTTATCTTCTTCATCACTAGCTTGAAACGATGCTGCAGGTGGCATAGGAGGCATTTCGGAAGGCGCGCTAGCAGCCTGACCTTCAATTCTCCAACCTTGTAAGGAATTGAAGTATTTTGTCTCTCCTTGAGGATTAACCCACTCTCTTCCTCTTAGGTTTATTCCAATTTTCACTGGCTGACCTACACTAAAAGAATCCAATAAGTCACATTTATCTTGAACAAACTCAACTAATATGTGCTGAGGATATTGTTCTTCAGTGGTAACCACAACTTCACGTTTTCTGAATCCCTTGTCTCCATAAGTTTTTGTTTCATCGAGCCATTTTATTTTACCTGCTACTTCCATAATGTTCTTTAAATTTTACTAGCAACAAAAATATAAAATTTTAGACAGCTATTCCTATTGAATCTGTTTTTCCTTTTTATGCTATCTTCACCGAGTAGATTTTTAATTATGTACAGCTTTTTTTCTCAAACTAAGATTAAGCCATGGATGTTCTTATGCATCTTTGCTATTGTTGCTTTGATTTTATGGAACACCAATGTTCTTTTTCAAATTTTAAAGGAAGAAGAACGTACTAAAATGGAATTATGGGCCACAGCGCAGCAAGAGTTAATTGAAAATTCTGATTTAAGTCGCGATTATGGTATTCTTGCCTTTGATGTAATTCAAAAAATAGGGGTAACTCCCATAATTCAAGTAGATTCTTCGGATTACATTAAAGATATCAAAAACATTGACTGGAATGCTTCAAAAGATCCTGACTCTATAGCTCTCTATGATTTATTATCTCACCTTAAGACAGAGAACGATCCCATCGAAATTCGGTACAAAGATATTGTTAACCAAACATTGTATTATGGAAATTCTAAATTGCTAAAAAAACTGCAGTATTACCCACTAGCCATGTTGCTTATTCTTTTACTTTTTGCCGCAGTACTGTTTTTCTTTTTTCAAACAACCAAAGCATCTGAGCAAAATCGTTTATGGGCCGGTATGGCTAAAGAAACTGCGCACCAAATCGGAACACCTTTGAGCTCTCTTATGGGATGGATTACACTACTTAAAGAACAAAAAATTGCCCCAGCATCGTTAGATGAAATGGAAAAAGATATTGATCGACTTTCAGTAATTACTGAACGATTTTCTAAAGTTGGCTCGCTTCCAGAATTAAATAATCACGATGTTGTGCAGGCAACTGAAGAAGCTTTACTGTATTTAAAGAAAAGAAGCTCTCAATTAATTCAGTGGACATGGAAGCTCCCTCAAAATGAAATTCAAATACCCATTAATCTTTCTTTGTATAGCTGGACCCTAGAGAATTTAATTAAAAACGGGATTGATGCCATGAAAGGCAGAGGAGATTTAAACCTTGATCTTTCTGAATCATCACAATACATAGTCATTAGAATTTCAGATTCCGGGCAGGGGATTACTCCAAAAAACATCAAAAGCATTTTTAATCCAGGTTTTACAACAAAGCAACGCGGCTGGGGCCTTGGATTATCACTAGTCAAAAGAATAATCGTTGATTATCATCAAGGATCCGTTGAGGTATTGAAATCAGAAATAGGACAAGGAACTACTTTTGAAATACGCTTAAAGAAGTCAAAATAAAACTTTAAAGTGCTGCTGAAATTTGTTCAGCAAGATAAGACATTTCTTCTTCACCTAGTGCTACCTTATTTCCAAAAGTAGCGTCTTCCATTCCGTTCAAAGGAATTAAATGTACGTGGGTGTGGGGCACTTCTAGGCCTATTACTGTAACGCCAATTCTTTTGCAGGGGATTACTTTTCTTAGTGCCAAAGCAACTCTTCTAGAGAACATCATTAAATCAGTATATGCTTGAGCATCTAAATCAAAAATCTTATCAACTTCTTTTTTAGGAACACAAAGGGTGTGTCCTTTTGAGTTTGGATTTACATCTAGAAAAGCAATGTGATGTTCGTCTTCTGTTATTTTGTAACAAGGAATATCACCTGCGATAATTTTCGAAAAAACACTAGACATCTTAACTTCTACTAATTTTAGTGATTTCGAGCTTAATGGTTCCATTAGGTACGCTTATTTCTGCCATATCTCCAACTTCTTTTCCAAGTAAACCTTGTCCAATCGGAGAGTTTACTGATATTTTACCAGTTTTCAAATCGGCTTCACTCTGAGCAACTAGGGTATAAGTCATTTTCATGCCGTTTGCCTTGTTAAATAATTCAACTGTGGAAAGAACCAAAACCTTAGAAGTATCCAATTGAGATTCGTCAATTAAACGAGCGTTTGCATAATTTTCTTCCATTCTGGCAATGCGCATTTCTAACATGCCTTGAGCTTCTTTGGCAGCATCATATTCAGCATTTTCACTTAAATCTCCCTTGTCTCTTGCCTCGGCTATTGCTTGGGAAGCTTTTGGGCGTTCGATATCTTTCAAATAATTGAGCTCTTCTTTTAATTTATTTAAACCTTCTTGCGTGTAGTATGAAGTTTTACTCATTTTTACTTAATTTTAATGCTAATAAAAAACCCTACCATAAGGAAGGGCTTTTATACAAATATAAGAATTTGAGTGATTTAACCCTATTTTTAAAAAAGAAGTTCTGGAGCTCAGTTTTTTTAGGCTTTCTTTTTTCATCTTGTTCAAGTGCAGACACATTAAGGAATCCCTATTTAGCAGAATATAGTTTTCAATTTCAAATTAATCTTAATTTACCAGAATATGATGATTTGAGATTTGCAGGAGGAACACATTTAATTCCTCAGCTAGGCAACAAAGGGGTCTTGGTTTTTAATCTAAACGGGACGGATTATTTTGCATGGGACGCCAGTTGTCCAAACCACAAACCAAGCAGCTGCTCTCAAACTCAAATTATTGGAGTTTTAGCTGAATGCTCTTGCGAAGAATATCAATACAGTTTAGCAACTGGTCAATTGTTTAACCCTCCAGAAAATTCAGGTCAAATGTATCCTTTGCTTTTTTATAGAGCTGAAACAAGAGGAAATTCAATTATCATATCCAATTAAAGATTTGTTTTTAATACTCCTAAAATAACCTCAGCAATACCAGCCGGTTCAAGTCCAACTAATTTTTGAAGCTGAGAGGTAGTTCCATGAGGGATGAAGCTATCAGGAATTCCGATTCGCTTTACAGCTTGTGAATACCCGTGATCATTTGCCCATTCCAAAACAGCACTCCCTGCTCCTCCCAATAAGGCTCCATCTTCAACTGTTATAATTGAAGTGTAGTTTTTAAAAACATGATGCAAAAGTTCAGTGTCTAAAGGCTTGATACTTCCCAGGTCATAATGTCCAGGCGTACATTTTTCTTTAAGTAGTTCCATTGCTTGAGATACATTATCAGCTGTAGTTCCTACAGAAATTAAGGCAGTTTGTTTTCCAGACTTAATCTGCGTTCCTTTTTTAAAATCAATTTTCTCAAAAGGCAATTCCCATTCAGGCAGGTTTCCATGGCCTCTCGGATAACGAATGGCTATGGGACCGCTAATTCCAAGTTGAAGGGTATATAGCGTATTTCGAAGTTGGATTTCATTTCTAGGAGCTAAGATGCGCATATTAGGAATTGCTCTTAACATGGCAATATCAAAAACCCCATGGTGTGTTGGGCCGTCTTGACCAACTAGACCTGCTCGGTCTAAACAAAACACAACGCCTAGGTTTTGAAGTGCAACGTCATGAATTACTTGGTCGTAGGCTCGTTGTAAAAAGGTAGCATAGATGGCACAAAAAGGGAGCAAGCCAGCTGTTGCCATTCCAGCAGCTAGTGTAACTGCGTGTTGTTCTGCAATTCCTACATCAAAACTTCTGTCAGGGAAAGCTTCCATCATTAGTTTCATAGAACTCCCCGTGGGCATCGCAGGAGTAATTCCAACAATAGTATCATTTTGAGCAGCCAAAGTGACTAAGGTCTTTCCAAATACATCTTGATATTTTGTTGTTGGCTGTTCTGTTTTTGGAATTAAAATTCCCGTTTTTCTGTCAAATTTACCAGGTGCATGATAAGTTACTTGATCCAGTTCTGCTGGTTCAAGTCCTTTACCTTTTTTTGTCACTACATGAATAAGTCGAGGACCTTTTTGGTTTTGTATTACTTCAAAAACTTTTATTAATCCTTTCAAATCATGACCATCAATAGGCCCTGTATAAGGTATATTCAAAGCCTGAAAAATATTTTCGGAAGGAATATCTTGCTGTTTTACTTTCTCAAAATAATGTTTTAGTGCCCCAACACTAGGATCTATACCAATAGCGTTATCGTTGAGTACAATAATTAAATTTGCATCACTTACCCCAGCATGATTAAGAGCTTCAAGAGCCATTCCGCCAGCTATTGAAGCGTCTCCAATGACAGCAATATGGGTTCGGAAGTCTTTTTTCTGTTGATTTGCTAGCGCCATACCTAGAGCTGCCGAAATCGAGGTAGAGGCGTGACCAGTTCCAAAAGCATCATAAACACTTTCTGCTCTACTCGGAAAACCACTCATTCCTCCCCACTGTCTGTTAGTTCGAAACTGATTACGTCTCTCGGTCAGAATTTTATGACCGTAGGCCTGATGACCGACATCCCAAATTAGTTGATCAATAGGGGTATCAAAAACATAATGTAGCGCAATCGTTAGTTCAACAACACCTAGACTTGCACCTAAATGACCTTCTTTAGTAGCTACAACATCAATTATTTCCTGGCGAAGCTCCTCTGCCACATGGGGTAAAGCAGCTTGACTAAGCTCCCTAAGTTTTTCAGGAGAACTAATCTTAGATAAAAGACTTTTTTGTTTCACAAAGCAAAGGTAGTAGTTAATTCAGGATTATGAATTGTGAAATGCTTACTTTTAAGGATGGAATTAGATGACACCTACTTTATGCAAAAAGCAATTGAGCAAGCTGAGCTGGCTTTCGAAATTGACGAGGTTCCTGTAGGGGCTGTTGTTGTTATTGATCAGCGCATTATAGCTCGTGCTCATAACCTCACCGAACGCCTTAAAGATGTTACTGCGCATGCTGAAATGCAGGCAATTACATCGGCTGCCAATTTTCTAAACGGTAAATATTTAAAAGGGTGTACACTCTACGTTTCACTTGAACCATGCGTAATGTGCATGGGAGCTTTATATTGGAGTCAGTTGGATCGAATTGTTTTCGGAGCCTCTGACATTAAAAGAGGGTTTGTTTCTCAGGGGGTAAAACCACATCCAAAATCTAAAATTCAGGGCGGAGTACTATCCCAAAACTCTAAGGAACTGATGGAGCGTTTTTTTAAAAAAAAGCGCTAAAAAAAGCACTTGGAAAGAGTGCTTTTAAAAAATCAAAATAAAATGCTTTTTAAAGGATTTGAATTTGTGCAGCCACTTTTCCTTTTTGACCGTCTTCTTCAACATATTCTACTTTGTCGCCCTCATTTAGATTTCCTCCATCGAGAGACGTTGCGTGGACAAAAATGTCCTGTCCTGTTTCATCATTTGTTATGAAACCATAACCCTTTGATGAATTAAAAAATTTTACTGTACCTGTCATAATAATAGATTAATATTAACAAATTTACATTTTTGTTTCAATTTCGCCATTAAAATGACGTAAAAATATTGATAGTCAATACGTTTACTTTTTTTTATTGGTCATTTTCCGCATGTTATCATCCGTTAACATATAGTCCGAAATATTTTTATTTTTCCATCTATGATAAAGAAATATAGGTAAATAAACGAATGCTCCAAATAAAACACCCAACCCTATTATTTTTTCACCATCCTTATAATCAACGAGTTCCTTGACGTAATATCCTCGAAGTATAATTCCCAACATAACAAAAAATAAAATTCTAAGTATATATTTCATATCATTTGATTTAAACAAGTAGTTTTCATTAAAGTGGGTCACTAACCCGAATAAGTTCGCGGCGATAAACCGATAATAATTTTGATTTAGAAACAAATCCCATGAATTTTCCATCTTTAAGTACGGGTAAGTTCCATGCACTACTGTCCTGAAATTTACGCATAATGACTTTCATGTTGTCTTTTTTGTAGTTGATTACATTTGGGGGACTGTGCATTAATGAACGAACATATACGCTTTCATAAAGCGTAGCATCGAACATAAATTCCCTAATATTATCTAACAAAACGATGCCTAATAGATCATTTTCTTCATTCAAAACTGGAAATAAATTTCTTTTAGACTTTGCAACACCTTCTACTAACATAGTTCCTAAAGTCATCTCTGGAGAAAGAATACAGAAATTTTTTTCAATGAGCTTATCTAGTTGCATGAGAGTAAGAATGGTATCGTCTTTATCATGAGTCAATAAAGCATCTTTTTTGACTAAGTCAGTTGTGTAAACCGTAGTCGAAACATAGTATTTAGAGATTGCAAATGCTAAGGACGAAGTAATCATTAAGGGAAGAAATAAGGCATATCCGCCCGTAAGTTCTGCAATTAAGAAAATAGCTGTTAGTGGGGCGTGTAATACACCAGCAATTAATCCAGCCATTCCTACCAGTGTGAAATTACTAACGGATATTGGGGTGTTTGTAATTCCAATTGCATTAATGATTTTTGCAAACGCATGACCCAAAGCGCTTCCCATAAATAGTGCTGGAGCAAAAACCCCACCTTTACCACCAGCTCCAAAAGTCAAACTAGTTGCAATTACCTTAAAAAAAACAAGTCCTAATAACAGGAATATAACGGTCCAAGTATGATCAAAATCTTGAATCAAAAAAGAGGTTCCAATGGCGGCTATATAATTTTCTCGAAGTAAATTATTAATGGTTTCAAAACCCTCACCATATAAAGGTGGAATCAAAACAATGAGTATGCTTAAGCAAACACCTCCAAAAAGTAATCGCTCATACCCTTTTAATCTTACCTCAAAAAAATGTTCAATCCACAAGTATACCTTAGTGAAGTAGACAGAGCCTAAGCCGGCAATAACTCCCAAAAGCATATAATATCCAATGTGGTTTAAGTCAAAGGTGTCTTTTAAGATAAATGGAAGCAATTGGGTGGAACCGAAAAAAAAATATGTCGTGAGTAAAGCTGAGATAGAAGCAAATAAAAGAGGGAGTAGTGAAGCCAAAGTTAAATCCAAGCTAAAAACCTCGACAGCAAATATTATTGCTGCAATAGGAGCTTTGAAAATTGCAGACATTGCTCCAGCAGCTGCACATCCAATTAATAAACTTCGGGTAGCTTGATTTAAGTGTAAAAGTCTAGAAAGGTTAGAAGCAATACTTGCTCCTCCAGAAACAGTAGGCCCCTCCAAACCCGCAGAGCCTCCAAATCCAATAGTTATTGGTGCAGTAAAAATCGAAGCAAATATCTGATACGCTGGCATAAGTCCTTTACGTTTTGATAGCGCATAAAGGACCGATGGAATTCCATGATTAACCGGTTTTTTTATTCCATATCTAATAATTAGTATCGTCAGAACAATACCTATGATTGGAAAAATAAAATAAAAAAGAGATTGGTATTCAAAATTTACATTAGTAATCTGTTGCTGAAAAAAATAAGTGGTATTTTTTATTAATGCAGCTAAAAGTCCCGAAAGAATCCCTACAACAATACTTACAAAATAAATGAATTGCTTGTTGGGGATGTTTTTTATTCTCCAAACGAGGAATTTTTTCAACATTAAATCCCCATGTAGTTCCATTATTTTTTTTGTTTGAGAACCAAATTTAGTTCCTCCAACTGGGTTGAGTCAATTGAAGCTGGGGCGTCGATCATTAAATCACGCCCTCTGTTGTTTTTTGGGAAAGCTATAAAATCTCGAATAGTTTCTTGACCTCCAAGTATTGACACCAAACGATCCAAACCAAGTGCAATTCCTCCATGAGGCGGAGCACCATATTGAAAAGCCTCCATTAAAAATCCAAACTGAGCTTGAGCTTCTTCTTTAGTAAATCCAAGTAAATCAAACATGGTTTCTTGAACTTTAGCATCGTGAATACGAATAGAACCTCCACCAATTTCATTTCCATTGAGCACCAAGTCATACGCATTTGCATTAACAGCACCTGGATCTGTAGCTAATAAGCTCATTTGTTCAGGCTTTGGAGCTGTAAATGGGTGATGCATTGCATGGTAGCGCTTGCTTTCTTTGTCCCATTCTAGAAGTGGAAAATCTACCACCCAAAGTGGAGCAAAAGTTTCAGGATCTCTCAGTCCTAATTGCTCTGCTAGCTCCATTCTTAAAGCAGAAAGCTGCCCTCTTGTTTTATTAGTTTCACCAGCCATAATAAGCACTAAATCGCCAGCGGATGCTTGTGTTTGTTTAGCCCAATTTGTTAAATCTTCTTGAGAATAAAATTTATCTACAGAGGATTTATAACTGCCATCTTCATTACACTTTACCCAAATCAATCCGTTAGCACCAATTTGAGGTCGTTTTACCCAGTCAATTAATTTGTCTATTTGTTTTCGCGTGTAAGAAGCTGCACCAGGAACCGCTATTCCAACAATTAATTCTTGCTGATCAAAAACAGGAAAGCCTTTCCCTTTAGCAAATTCATTTAGTTCAGCAAACTCCATTCCAAATCGAATGTCAGGTTTGTCATTACCATACTTTTGAATTGCTTCGACATATGTCATTCTTGGGAATTCGAATACTTCGACTCCTTTAATTTCTTTCAAAAGGTGTTTGAGTAAACCTTCAAAACGAGTTAAGATATCTTCTTGCTCCACGAAAGTCATTTCGCAGTCAATCTGAGTGAATTCAGGCTGTCTGTCTGCTCGTAAATCTTCATCACGAAAACATTTAACAATCTGAAAATATTGATCCATTCCTCCAACCATAAGCAGTTGCTTAAATGTTTGGGGAGATTGGGGTAAGGCATAAAATTCGCCAGCATTCATTCGAGAAGGCACCACAAAATCTCGAGCTCCTTCGGGAGTAGATTTAATTAAATAAGGCGTTTCAACATCAATGAAGTTGTGAGCAGACAAATAATTTCGAATCGCTAAGCTTACTTTAGAACGAAAAATTAAATTTTCTCTTACTGGTTTTCTTCTAATATCAAGATAACGATATTGCATACGTAATTCTTCACCCCCATCAGTTTCACTTTCAATTGTAAAAGGTGGAGTTTTTGATGGGTTTAAAACGTCAAAAGATTCTGCTAGTATTTCAACGTCACCTGTTGAAAGGTTGGGGTTTTTAGAAACCCGTTCAATTACAGTTCCCTGAACTTGAATCACGAATTCACGTCCCAAACTTTGAGCTTTTTCAAGCATTACCTTGTCGGTACGTTCTTCGTCAAAAATGATTTGGGTTACACCATATCGGTCCCTTAAATCAACCCAGATCATGAAGCCTTTATTACGCGTTTTTTGAACCCACCCGGCAAGGGTAACCTTATTTCCAATGTGAGTAAGATTTAACTCTCCACATGTATTTGTTCTTAGCATAGTTCTATTATTCTTTGCAAAGATATTAAGTTCAATCTTCTTTACGAGCCACGAAGGGCCTTAATCTTTAATTTTAATCGATAAACTAAGTAAAAACAAGCAGGAACAATAACCAAGGTTAAGAATGTAGCAAAGGTTAAACCAAATATAACCGTCCAAGCTAATGGACCCCAGAATATTACATTATCTCCCCCAATGTAAATATTAGGATCCCAATTGATAACCAAAGAAGAAAAATCAATATTTAATCCAGTTGCAAGCGGAATAAGTCCGAGAATAGTAGTTATTGCAGTAAGTAATACTGGACGTAAACGTGCGGCACCTCCCAAAACTATAGCTTCTCTAGCTTCAATTCTCGGTAACATTTGCTCGAAAGGAATACCCAATTCTTCTTTTTTTCGTGCAATGAGTAGCTGGGTATAATCAATCAGTACAACTCCATTATTTACAACAATTCCAGAGAGTGAAATAATCCCCATCATAGTCATCATAATTACAAAAGGCATCCCAAACAAGCTAATCCCATATAAAACTCCTGTAAAACTCAAGAAAATTGAAAGTAGAATTATTAAAGGATTTGAAATGGAGTTAAATTGAAGAACCAGCAAGAATACAATTAGCCCTAAAGCGGTTGCTAATGCTCCCAATAAAAAGTTCATATTAGCTTCTTGTTCTGCTACCTCTCCCGTAAACTCATAGTCTACATCAGACGGAATGCCATCAAAACCAATCATACTTTCTTTTACATGATCAACAACTTCATTGGCATTATAACCAGCAAGAACTGCAGAATATACAGTAACCACTCGTCTAAGCTCTTTATGCTTGATTGCACTAAATGAAACGGAATTTTCCATATCAACAATTGCACTGATTGGAACCTCCTTGATTTTTCCACTTGCTTGATCTCTAAACACAATGAATTGATCTAATAAGGCAGCTGTGTTAAGTCTATATTGCTCATCAAACCTTACATTGATGTCATAATCTTCACCATCTTTTTTATAAATCCCAGATTTCTCGCCAAAAAGCGAACGTCTCAATTGCTGACCAATTTGACCCCCAGAAACTCCGAGACCTCCTGCTTTTTTTCTGTCAATATTGATTGCAAGACCTGGCTTACTTTTATTAACATCAATTTTTATTTCTTCAACACCTAAAATATTTTCTTTTCCTAAGTAAGCTTTTAACTGCTCAGCTATGGTAATTAACTCATCATAATCTTCTCCCTTAAGTTCAATATTAACAGGGTAACCTACTGGAGGACCAGCGGCTTCTTTTTCCACAGAAATAGAAAGTCCAGCATATCGATATTGAAGTTTTTCTTGAATTTCTGTTCTTAATTGCTCACTAGACAGACCATTTCGAAGTTTAAATTCTGACATAGTAAGCGTAACTTTTGCTTTATGTGGCATGTCTTGGTCACCTCCTTTGTCCGTTTCAGGGTTCCGAGCACCGGCTCCAACAACGGACACATTCGAGTCGATCATGAAATTAGTTCCCCCTTCCATATATTTCTCTTGAGAAATAACTTCTTTAATTTCAACTTCAATCAACTTGGCAGTTGCATTAGTTTTGTTAATAGAAGTCCCCTCGGGATATTCCATGTAAACAAAAATTTGTTGTGGTTGGTTTTCTGGGAAAAACTCAACTTTTGGAGAAGCTATTCCTAGAATAATAAAGGAAGAAAATAAAAGTCCAATTGTTGAAAATAAAAATACATATGGCATAATTCCTGTTAATGCAAAACGGAGAATTTTGGTATATCTTCTCTCTAAACTTACTAGCAATACATTTTGAAAATACACAGCCCATTTTTTTATAAAAAACTTATATGCCCAAAATAATATCGTCGTAAATAACATGATTGTCCCAATCCCACGAATTATTCCCGTATTAAATATTAAAAGAAGCCCTAACCCCCCTAATATAAATGTTAAACGCCATAAACTCTTTTGACTAATCTCGCGATCTTCAATTTCCATGAATTTAGAAACCAACATGGAATTAAAGAAAATAGCTACAATTAAAGAAGACCCCAAAACAATTGAAAGTGTTATTGGAAAAAAGACCATAAACTTTCCGATTGTTCCCGGCCAAAAACCAAGGGGTACAAAAGCTGCAATTGTGGTAGCGGTAGATATTATTATGGGATAAGCTATTTCACCAATTCCTTTTTTGGCAGCTTCTACTGCAGTCATTCCTTCTTTCTCCATTAAGCGGTAAGCATTCTCAACAACCACAATTCCATTGTCAACCAACATTCCAAGACCCATTATTAGACCAAACAACACCATGGTATTTATCGTTTGCCCCAAAAATCCCAGAATCATGAAAGACATGAACATGGACATTGGAATTGCAAATCCAACAAATAGTGCATTTCGAAATCCAAGGAAGAACATCAAAACAGTTATTACTAGGATTACACCAAAAATAATGTTGTTTGCTAAATCACTAACAATATTCTTAGTAGTGTTCGATTGATCATTTGAAATATCTACTTCTATTGTGCTTGGAAAATCATTTGTGATAACTTCATCAACTATATCCCTAATTTTTTCTACTGAAAGGATTAGGTTTTTCCCACTTCGTTTTTTAACATCAAGAACCATAGCAGATTTGCTATCTAATCGAGCATAAGAATTTTTTTCTTTTTCCTTAAAACTTACAGTTGCAACATCTCCTAAATAGAGTGTTCCATTTTGAGTTTTAATAACAAAATCTTCTAGCTCTTCAGGACTTTCAATTTCTCCAAGAACTCGGATGTTTCTTTGCAAGCCGTCCCCTCTAATGTTTCCTGCAGATACAGTACTATTTCCTCTAGCTATAGCATTGATTACATCGTCAAAAGAAACAGTTGCAGCATTCATTTTCATTAGATCAAGCGAAACTTCAACCTCAAAGTCTTGAACCCCTCGAAGCTCAACTTCTTTGATTTCAGACATTTGCTCAATTTTATCTTGAAGTAATTCCGCGAAGAACTTCATCTCTTCAGTGGGAACATCGCCACTTAAACCAATGTTTAAAATTGCCATTTCCTCCGAAAGACTAAACTCAAAAGCAGATGGATCTACTTTAGCATTGTTAAATGTTGGCCAGTCTGCGCTTGAGGTAACTCCATCAATTTTATCTTGAACTTTTATTTTAGCACTCTCTTTAGTGATACTCTCATCAAATTCAATTGTAATCAAAGAAAAATTTTCTAAAGAGGTAGATGTGATTTTAACTAAATTAGAAACGCCCTTGAGTTCTTCTTCAAGTGGATCTGTAATAAGACGCTCCATATCTTCAGCTGTATTTCCTGGAAAAACAGAACTTATAAAGACCTCGTTGGTATTTATTTCAGGATAATTTTCTCGGGGCATATTCATATAAGAAGACACGCCAAGCAAAAAGAATAATGTAATTATCACATAGATTACGGTACTGTGATCTATGGCCCAGGAGGAAAGAGAAAACTCTTTTAATTCAGATGATTTTTTCATGGATTTTATATTTGGGCTTAGATATTTTTAACTAATTGTTGATCTTTTATTAAACGTATTCCTTCTTCAACGATTTTATCTCCGACTTCAAGACCCTCTATAATTTCAATTTTATTATCCGAAGTTTTCCCAAGCTTTACAAAGGTTTTAACTACTTTATAAATGTCATTAGCTTCATCAGATACCTCTAACAAATAAACATAGCTTTCTCCATTTTGGTTTTCCAAAACATCTTTGATAGGAACAAGAATTGCTTCAGGGTTTTTATAGTCATTTACTTTAATTTCGACAGTCATGTTTGGCTTTAGAGCACCATTTTCATTATTTATTGAAATTTCTACTCGAAAGGAACGATTGTTAGGATTAATAAAATTCCCAACATTAGCAACTACTTCGTTAAATTGAATCCCCAAAACAGGAACAGAAACAATTGCAGAAGTATTTTTTTGAATGTTTGGAAGATGCATTTCTGGAATTTCAGCAGCTACCTTCATTTGGTCTAAATTGACAACTCTTAGAATAGGAGTCATTCCTGGAGACAAGTTGCTTCCGCTGTCCGCTATGATGTGATCAATAATCCCGTCAAAAGGAGCTGTGATTTTAGTTTTGGTAACCTGATCATTCATCTGCGAAACACTTTTTTGGAGACTTAGGTAGTTGGTTTTTGCCTGAAGAAATTGAATTTCAGATCCTATTTTTTGATTCCAAAGTCTTTTTTGTCTGTTGTAGGTTGTTTTTGCAAGTTTTAATTGGAGTTTGAGCTGATCCAATTGGTCAATTAATCCCCCGTCAGAAATTTCAGCAAGTAAGGTTCCTTCAGTAACCTGTTGACCCTCTTTTACATGAATCTTTTTTAGTAATCCAGGAATTTCAGGATAAATAACAACATTCTTATCTGTTTCAATCGACCCCTGAAAAGAAACAAAATGGTTGAATATTTCTTTTTCAAGTTCTATTGACTCAACAAGGACATATCTTTGAGTTTGATCTTTTAAAAGAAGTGCTTCATTGAGTTGGTTCAGTTCTTTTTTGAGCTGATTAATTGTTTTTACATGCGTTGTTTTTAGTAGTTGAATTTCTTCTAAACTTCCTTCAGATATAATTTCAGTTATACTTTTTTTGATTGGAGATCCACATTGGATAAAGATCAAAAGTGTCAGGAGTGTAGTTAACTTTTTCATAATATATTTATTGAGAGTTGTTATTAATGACTATATCCAGCGCAGTCTTTTTAACAACTAGGTTGCGCATGGTTTCAATGTAATTTTGTTGAAAGGAATAGAGCTGAATTTGAGCTTCTCTTAATTCAAAACTGGTGGCCAAACCTTCAAAAAACTTTGTTTTATTTTTCTTTTCAATCCGTTCAGCAAGATCTAATTGATCTTTAGTGTTGAAGTGTTTTTTTATGGCCAATTGATAGTTATTTATTGCTTGCTCATATTCTACATGAATTTTCTCTTTAGTCTCTTCAAAAGAAGTCTTAGCCTGCTCTAATATTATTTTTGCTTTTTGAGAACTAGCGGTTCTTCCAAAAGAACTGAATATTGGGATTTTAACACGTACACCAATGGCAGAGGATCCAAACCATTTTTGATCTTTTTCTGTAAAAGAAAAACTTTCATTATTTCCCATATAAGCTCCATTAACAAAAGCGGTTAAGCTAGGAAGTGATTTCGCCTTTTCTAAACGATACATGAGTTCTTCTGTAATGATTTTATTTTCTGCAATACGCAAATCAATATTATTTTCATAGCCAGAATCAACTGTTTCTAAGGTGGTGCTTTTGAGAACTAAACCCTCCAGGTTATCTGTTAATTCAAGTGGTTTTTCTAAGGAAATTCCTAGTAATAATTTCATAACACTATTACTTAGTTTAACCATATTTTTTGCATAATCCAGTTGGTTACCAAGAGAAACATGTGTAATGCGAAGTTGCTCAACACTTTCTTCTTCACCAAAACCAGATTTAAAAAGCTGATGCGCCTCTTCAATACTTGATGAAATTGCTGTAATGTTGCGTTCTAGGATTTCAACATTTTCTTTAGCAGCAAGGGCTCCTAGATAAGATTCAATAATAATTCGTTCAACTTCTAATTGTGTTTTTTCAAAAACATTGTCTGCAATCTCCAAGAAATGTTTTATTCCTTGAACTCCAACTACGTATGTTCCATCGAATAGTAATTGCCGCAATTCAACCGATCCCATAGCGGTTTGTTTTGTTCCAAAAGTCAATTCAGAAAACTCACCCGCTTGGCCTCCAAAAAACTCTGCCGGAATCAAAGAAACGGGCTGTTCAATATTATTTTGATAGTTGAGGTTCGCTGATATCTGAGGAAATCCAATGGATAAAGTTTCCCATTTTTGTTTTTGAGCCTTTTGAAGGTCAAGGTTTGCGTTTTGCATGGTTCGGTTATGAATCATGCCCCGTTCAATAGCTTCTTCTAAAGAAACAGCCGAAGGCACTTCCTTTGTTTGAGCATTTAGGGTTGTTATATTCCAGCTTAGGAGCAAGAAAAAAAGTGTTTTCCTCATAATATCTTAAATGGTTGATTTAAATAGGATTAATGTTTCAAGCCCTTTTGGGGTTATAATAGCTCTTAGGTGATAATCTAGATAGTTTTCAAAAAGTTCTTCAATTTTAAATTGTTCAATAGGGAATATCTCGATATCACGAATTCCTCGCATTCCATTTAAGTGTAAACGAGAAACGAATTCTACATCAATTCCAGCTCGAAACAAACCGGAGTTAATTCCGTCCTGTAAACTATCCCGAACAATTTCACCTAAATATTGATGTTCTTTAGCTCGAAGATCCATGTAGATGTCTGGATAGTACTTTTGAAGCTGGTAATTTGGAGAGGTTTTCTCGTTCCCCAAATACTTCATGGCTTCCATCTTCACAAAATGAAGCTCTTCAATAGGATTTGAACAAGATTCTTTGATTTTTAGAATATCCTCAGTAATTTTTTCAAAAATCGCTTGAGCAACTTCGTTTACTAATTGTTGTTTGTTGTCAAAATGAATGTACAGGGTTTTCTTAGAAATGCTCAGAGACACTGCTAAGTCATGCATGGTAACAGTTTTAAAACCTAATTGTAAAAAAAGCTTAGAGGCTTCTTGAATAATAGCACCTTTCATTTTATTAACTAATAAATTGGCTGCAAAGGTACATACGGAAACTTTAAAAACCTAAAAAGTTTCCAAAGTTTTTTTTTAACATTAAACGAGATAAAAAACCTTATTTTTGTAAAAAATAAAATTGTGCTTACACAATACCATTCTGCTTTTTTAAGCTACATGAAAGAGCAACTTTCCGAGACAAAACCAGTTAGGTTATACCAACCGGCAGCTTACATTATGCAATTAGGAGGCAAACGAATACGTCCGTTATTAGCTTTATTGGCTGCTGACTCAGTAAAAGGTTCTTTTGAAAACACACTTCCAGCAGCATTGGCTGTTGAGGTGTTTCATAATTTTAGTTTAGTACACGACGATATTATGGATGAAGCTCCTCTTCGAAGAGGAAAGGCTACTGTTCATAAAAAATGGGATGTAAATACGGGGATACTTTCTGGAGATGTTATGTTGGTTTGGGCTTATGAATGTTTGAATGCTTATTCAGGGGAGTTATTTAAGGAACTTACTACTTTGTTTAGTTCTACTGCAAGAAAAGTTTGTGAAGGACAACAGTACGATATGGATTTTCCAAATCAGAAAATTGTTTCACAACAAGACTACATAAAAATGATTCAATATAAAACAGCTGCCCTTTTAGGGTGTTCCTTGCAAATGGGTGCAATGGTAGGAGGTTTGACTAAATCCACAAGTCAGTCTTTTTATGATTTTGGCATTGAATTGGGCTTAGCTTTTCAGTTACAAGACGATTATTTAGATGCTTTTGGAAATCCAGAAACATTTGGAAAACAAGTTGGTGGTGATATTATTGAGAATAAAAAAACAATGCTTTTTCTTTTAGCACATGAACTAAGTGATGCTGAGGAGCGAAAAGTTTTGAAAGATTTTTTCAATACCAATCCAACTGATCCTTCTCAAAAAATTGAAGCTGTAAAAAAAATATTCATAAAATCAGGCGCAGTAACTCAGATTCAGCAATTGATGAAAGAGTATACTCAAAAAGCGCTTAAGGAGGTTGAGAGTTTTTCAATAATAGAAGAAAAGAAACTTATTTTCAAGACTTTTGCTCTAGAGTTGATGGAACGAAAACTATAGTTAAAACATCCGTTTCCAAAGTGCTTTAACAAAAAGCCCTGCTGGAAAACTCATCATTATTTTGATTTCTTCCAAAAAAGAAGTTTGTTCATCTAAGAACTTGAAAATTCGATCCGTTTTATTTTCCTTAAACATAAGAGAGAAAAGCAGATGCCCTTTCTCGTTATGTTTACTTAGAACATCCAAAAACAGGAGGTCATAGAACCAAAATCTATTTTTTTGTATGAGCGTATTTAATGCTTTATCCTGTTTTAGAAAAGCAACAACTTCATTTGTTTTACGCATTGTTTTTTGAAAGGTAAAACCAGTGCTAGCTTTTGTCCATCCACCAGCAGTTCCGATATGCATTATATTAGGGGTGTTGCTTTTCCAAAAGGGATAAGCCGTCATGGGTATAGCACCTTGTTCTTTATCTTCAATAGAAAATTCTCCAGCATTTTTTTGACTCAAATAGTCTTTAATTGCTGTCTCATATTCTTCATTTTCCAACAGGTCTTCTGAAAACAAAGTATACTCTAGAAGGGCTTCGTTTTCCGAAAAAGGGAGTACATACATGAATCGCGTATTGCCTTTTTGGGGCAAATCGAAATCCATAAATTGTATCGTATCAGGTTTGAATATTGGATGTTCTGTTTTCACGAACCACCCAATAAAATGTTGATTGAGGACAGGAAATTTGTTTTTATTTTCTAAATGGAGGTGATTAGGAAGACTAGAAAAAACTTTATCCCCAATATAGGATTCGTTTTTAGTTCTAACCAGCCCGTATTTTTTTTTATCTACAACATCTACGATCTCTTGGTTTATAAGAGTAATATTTGATTTTTGAGCAAGCTCTTCATAAATCTTTTTATAAAAATCAATACCGCGAATCATTTTGTACTTATAAGGATTAAGGTTTATTGATTTATCAACTCCAGCTGCCTTAAACTCGGCAAAATCCCAACTCTTATAAAGTATAGATTCCCAGTCGGATTCTTTTTCTTCCCAAAAACACCACGTCCTATCATTTGTGTTTTTAGATTCTTTTTCTAGAAGCAGTATTTTTTTTTTATCAAAGAATGGGTCAAAGCAAAGTGCACGCATAAGCATTAAACCAGAAGCACCCCCGCCGCAAATTATATAGTCAAAATGGTTTTTATTTTCCATAGATTCTATAAAATTAAAGATTTGAAACGGATAGATGGATAGCTTTCCTCGAGTAATTTACCTAAATTTGCAAAAGATTTATTAAAATCAATTAAAATGGAAACATTAATAGCTTTTTTCGAAAAAACCGACCCGGTATTAGGTGCATTGTATGCTACTCTTTTCACATGGGGATTAACAGCCTTTGGAGCTTCATTTGTGTTCTTTTTTAAAAAAATGAATCGAGCTGTTCTCGATGGAATGTTAGGCTTTACGGGAGGAGTAATGGTTGCTGCAAGTTTTTGGAGTTTACTCGCCCCTGGAATTGAGATGAGCCCAGGTGAGGGCTTTGTTAAGGTGATGCCCGCAGCTGTTGGGTTTGGATTAGGGGCTTTATTTATTTTTGCACTAGATAAGGTCTTGCCTCACATGCACATTAATTTTAAAGAAAGCGAAGGAATCAAAACACCATGGCACCGAACAACTTTATTAGTTTTAGCCATCACACTTCACAACATTCCCGAAGGATTAGCAATCGGTGTTCTTTTTGGAGGAGTTGCTGCAGGAATTCCTGAAGCTTCTATAGCTGGTGCTGTAGTTTTGGCTATTGGTATTGGAATTCAAAATTTCCCGGAAGGAATAGCGGTATCTATGCCCTTAAGACGCTTGGGGTTAAGCCGTTTCAAAAGCTTTTGGTACGGACAAATGTCTGCCGCTGTAGAGCCTGTAGCTGCAGTTATCGGAGCAGTTGCAGTCACTTTTTTCACACCTATACTTCCATATGCTTTGTCTTTTGCAGCTGGTGCAATGATTTTTGTAGTGGTCGAAGAAGTAATTCCCGAAACTCAACAAGACAAGTATACCGACATTGCGACCCTTGGATTTATTGGAGGGTTTATTGTTATGATGTGTCTGGATGTAGCGCTAGGTTAAGCTTATTCTTCACTTTTTATTCCGTTCCAACCTTGAGCAGTTAATTCAATCTGCTGCCCCAGTCCAGTTACCATATTATAGCCAGAAGCTTGGTCGGTCATATGTCCAATTACACTAAGATGTGGATGTCCTTTTACCTTTTCAAAATCATTTTGCTCTATGGTAAATAATAGTTCGTAATCTTCACCACCATTAAGAGCTGCTGTAGTGTTATTGATTTTAAATTCCTCACAGGTTTTACCAACTTCTGGATCAATTGGAATTTTGTCTTCATAGATTTGGCACCCTAATTTAGAAGCCTTTGAAATGTGTAATATTTCCGAAGAAAGACCGTCACTTATATCAATCATAGAGGTTGGTTTAACGTCTAATTCATTCAATAAAGCTTTTATGTCTGTGCGGGCTTCGGGCTTCAATTGTCTTTCTATACAATAACTATACTCAGATAAATCAGGCTGAGATTGAGGGTTTACTTGGAAAACAGCCTTTTCTCTTTCCAAAACTTGCAAACCCATATAAGCTCCTCCAAGATCTCCAGTAACGACTACTAGATTTCCTTCTTTTGCTCCACTTCTTTGAGTAATTTCTTTTTTAGGTGCTTTTCCAATTGCAGTTAAAGAAAGCATTAAGCCTGTTGTTGAGCTGGTTGTGTCTCCTCCAACCAAATCTACTTTGTAATTTTCACATGCTAAATAGATTCCCGCGTATAATTCTTCAATGGCTTCTAGTGGAAAACGATTAGAAAAAGCAAGAGAGAATGTGATTTGGGTTGCAATCCCATTCATTGCGTAGATATCCGACAAGTTTACCATTACAGCCTTATACCCCAGATGCTTTAAGGGCATATAGCTTAGGTCAAAATGTACTCCTTCAATCAATAAGTCTGTAGAAACAAGGGTGTCTTCTTTTCCGTGTTGAATTACTGCTGCATCATCACCAATGCCAACTTGTGTCGACTTTTCATTGATTTTAAATTCTTTGGTAATAGTTTTAATTAATTCAAATTCGCCTAAAGTGGCAACAGGTGTCTTAGGAATGTTTTTATCTTCTAGCATGATGCAAAAATAAGAGGTTTATTGAAATAAACCCCTAAATTTTGACAGGGTTATTGGATAGTTTATCTTTAAACACGAATACTATATTATAATATGAAAACTCAAATCAAAATCTTTTTGATTTCAATTGTATCCTTTTGGGGTTGCTCAAATATAATAGAAACAACGCCTTACATCCCTTCAATACCAACCTTGACAATTCCTTCAAGCGGTTTAACACCTTGTGTAGACGGTTTTGCAGGAGTTTATCCATGTTCTGGATATGACCTGCAGGCAATAGTTTCTTTAGAAACTTTTCGTGCTAATTCAGGAAACGACAGTTGGGGCTGGACCGACCCACAAACTGGAAAAGAATATGCAATAATGGGACTAGACGATGGGACTGCATTTGTAGATATTAGCGTTCCTGATCAACCTATTTATTTAGGTAAATTAGCCACTGCTTCCGTTCCTAGTTCATGGAGAGATGTTAAGGTTTTTCAAAATCATGCATTTATAGTAAGTGAAGCAGCTAACCATGGAATGCAAGTTTTTGATTTAACACGATTGCGAGATGTACCTTCAAAACAAAACTTCACAGCAGACGCTCGTTTTACAGGATTTGGAAATGCACATAACATTGCCATAAACGAAGCCAGTGGTTTTGCTTATGTAATTGGAAGTGGTTTATACGAAGGAGGCCCTGCTTTTATAGATGTTAATGATCCGCTTAATCCAACTTTAGAAGGAGGTTTTTCGGATGAATCTTACTCCCACGACGCGCATATAGTTACTTATAACGGACCCGATCAAGATCATCATGGGAAAGAAATTTTATTTGGAAGCAACAGTGATGGTGGCGATAATAATCAAGTTGTCATTGTTGATGTTACTGATAAATCTGCTCCTATATTAATATCAAACATGTCTTATAGTAATGGCGGGTACACGCATCAAGGATGGTTAGCCGAAGACCATCAATACTATTATTTGGGAGACGAACTTGATGAAATTAATTTTGGGGGACGAACAAAAACGCTTGTTTTTGATTTAGAAGATTTAGACAACCCCATTTTACATCATACTTATCTCGGAGCTACTAATGCAATTGATCATAACGGCTATACTAAAAACAATTCTTTTTTTATAGCAAATTATACCGCAGGCTTTAGAGAAATTAATACCATAAACATTGCTTCTGGAGTAATGGAAGAAGAAGGCTTTTTTGACACCTATCCTTCAAATAATAATGCTAACTTTAATGGCGTATGGAGTATTTATCCTTATTTCGAAAGCGGAGTAATTGTTATAAGTGATATCAATACGGGACTCTATTTGGTAAAACCAAGCGAATAATTTATATGCGGTTTTTTTATTTTCTTTTTATCCTATGTTTTTGTGGATGCGAAAACGCGACCTCAATTTCAAGTTATTACCCAGATTCAGGAATTAGTTCTTCTTTTGAGGGTAAATTGTCTTGGGTTAAAACCTTTGGAGGGACTAATGAAGATGTCGCTCACGCCGTAATTGAAACTAGTGATGGCGGTTTTGCGGTTTTTGGAAATACAAAAAGCATTAACGGTGACATTACGGATAAAGCACTTGAAGAAAGTGATCTTTGGTTATTGAAATTTAACTCAGAGGGTGAATTAGATTGGAACAAAACCTACGGTGGCTCTGGAGATGATAGGGGTCATTCCCTAATTCAAATGGATGATAACGGCTTTATGCTGTTGGGGTATAGCCAAAGTGCTGATGGACTAGGAACGAATAACGAAGGACAACATGATAATTGGATAATACGAATAAATGAGCAAGGTAATTTTATGTGGGAGCGGAGCTTTGGATATGCAGGGCATGATCACGCTTACAACATCATCAAGACTTCCGACGGAGGAGCTTTATTTAACGGATTTTTAGATGTTACTGCTTCAAATGGAGCAGGAAATTCAATATCCGAAAGATCTTCTAGACACGGTGTAGGTGAATTTTGGTGTCATAAAATTAACGCTCAAGGTGTTGTTGAGTGGCGAAATTATTATGGCGGAACGAGCAACGACCGATCGTATGATGCTATTGAACTTGTAAATGGTAATTTTGTTTTAGTTGGAACTACAGAAAGTTCGGATGTAGATGTGTCAGAATCTCAAGGGAGCTATGATGTTTGGGTCGTAATGATTAATTCGCTAGGAAATATACTTTGGGAAAAGACTCTTGGTGGTTCAGAGATTGACGGTGCTAATGCAGTTCTTCAAGATGGGGAAGGGAATATCGTTGTATTTGGAAATAGTTTTAGCCCCGATGGAAATATAAGCTACCCTAAAGGAAGCTCTGATTTTTGGATAATAACACTAAATACTTCTGGAGAACTTTTGTCAGAACACTCTTTTGGAGGATCTTCTTTTGACTTAGGTAGAGGACTTGCAATTGGTTCAAATGATGATCTTTGGTTAGCTGGATACTCGCGAAGTAATGATGGGGATGTTTCCATGAATCAAGGGGATAATGACATGTTGGTTTTAAGATTATCGCCAGATAAAACAGTGCTTAATAGCTTTTCTTTAGGAGGATTAAGTGTTGATTTAGCCCATGATATTATCGAATTATCTTCAGGTAAAATAATTGTAGTAGGCGAAACAGAAAGTGTAGACGGACTTTTTCAGGGAAATCATGGCAATAAGGATTTGGTCGTTGTACAATACCATTAATTTAATATATTTTCTCATAGTTTATATCTATTCTAGATTCTAAGGCTTAATGCTCGAAATACCTTATATTTGTGCTTTATTTAGAAAAACTTTAAATAGTTATGATTAAGGTCTCTGAAACGGCAAAACAAAAAGTATCTGTTTTAATGCAAGAAGAAGGTTTCGATCCCGTTAACGACTACGTTAGAGTAGGAGTTAAAAGTGGGGGTTGTTCAGGCCTGTCCTACGATTTAAATTTTGATAAAAAACAACTTGATGAAGACCGTCTTTTTGAAGACAACAACGTCAAAATTGTAGTAGATAAAAAAAGTCTCTTGTATTTATTAGGAACTACCCTAGAATACTCTGGAGGATTAAATGGAAAAGGGTTTGTATTCAATAACCCAAACGCAAATAGAACTTGTGGTTGTGGTGAGAGCTTTTCACTCTAAAAAAAAATGCAATGGCATATACCGAAGAAGAACTTAAAAAAGAGTTAGAGACTAAAGAATACGAGTACGGTTTTTATACCGATATCGATTCGGATACTTTTCCTATCGGATTAAACGAAGACATTGTCCGAGCAATTTCAAAAAGAAAAGAAGAACCTCAATGGATGACCGATTGGCGTTTAGATGCGTATCGTTCGTGGATCCTAATGAAAGAACCTGAATGGCATAATGTAAAGTACAAGAAGCCAGATTTTCAGGGAATTTCTTATTACTCCGCTCCAAATAAAAAAGACAAATATGAAAGTCTAGATGAGGTTGATCCAGAACTATTGGACACCTTCAAAAAATTAGGAATCTCTATAGACGAGCAAAAAGTTCTTGCTGGTGTGGCCGTAGACATAGTTGTAGATTCTGTTTCTGTAGCAACTACTTTTAGAGACACCTTAGCCAAAAAAGGCATTATATTTTGCTCCATTTCAGAAGCAATTAAAGAATATCCAGATTTAGTTAAAAAATATATTGGTTCGGTAGTTCCAGTAAAAGACAATTTCTATGCAGCACTAAATTCTGCTGTTTTTTCAGATGGATCTTTTTGTTATATACCAAAAGGGGTTCGTTGTCCTATGGAATTGTCAACTTATTTCAGAATCAATCAAGCGGGAACAGGACAGTTCGAAAGAACACTTGTAATTGCAGACCAATCTAGTTATGTAAGTTACCTTGAAGGATGCACAGCTCCATCACGAGACGAAAACCAACTGCATGCTGCAGTTGTAGAATTAGTCGCTATGGATGAGGCAGAGATAAAATATTCAACCGTTCAAAATTGGTATCCTGGAGATAAAGAGGGAAAAGGTGGTGTATTTAATTTTGTAACCAAAAGAGGTATTTGTCATAACAGCGCAAAAATTTCTTGGACACAAGTAGAAACTGGCTCAGCGGTTACTTGGAAATATCCTTCATGCATTTTGAAAGGAGACAACTCAATAGGAGAGTTTTATTCTATTGCAGTAACCAATAATTATCAGCAAGCCGATACAGGAACTAAAATGATTCATTTGGGTAAAAATACCCGAAGTACAATAATTTCGAAAGGAATATCAGCAGGTCATTCACAAAACAGCTATCGTGGTTTGGTTCAGGTTCATCCCAAAGCCGCTAATGCACGTAACTTTTCTCAATGCGACTCCCTTCTTATGGGTGATTTGTGTGGAGCACATACCTTTCCGTATATAGAAGCTAGAAATAATTCTGCTCAAATTGAACACGAAGCTACAACCAGTAAAATTGGTGAAGACCAGATTTTTTATTGTAACCAACGTGGAATTGATACAGAAAAAGCGATTGCACTAATTGTAAATGGATTTAGTAAAGAAGTTTTAAATAAACTTCCAATGGAATTCGCCGTAGAGGCACAAAAATTATTAGAAATTTCCCTCGAAGGATCGGTGGGATAAGATTACATAAATTATGTTAACAGTAAAAAATCTATATGCGAGTGTAGAAGGAAAAGAAATTTTAAGAGGAATCAATCTGCAAGTTAACCCAGGAGAAGTCCATGCTATTATGGGGCCAAATGGGTCTGGTAAAAGCACACTTTCAGCAGTAATTGCAGGAAACGAAGACTATCTAGTTGAAAAGGGAGAAATCACTTTAAATGGAGAAGATTTGTCTGAAGACGATGCAGAACAACGCGCGCACAAAGGGGTTTTCTTGTCCTTCCAATATCCTGTAGAAATTCCAGGTGTTACGGTTACTAACTTTATTAAAACCGCAATCAATGCCTCTAGAAAAGCTAAAGGACTTGAGGACATGCCTGCTAAAGACATGTTAAAAAATATCCGTGAAAAAGCAGCCCTTTTGGAAATCGATTCTAAATTTCTTTCTCGTTCTTTAAACGAAGGTTTTTCAGGAGGGGAAAAAAAGAGAAACGAGATTTTTCAAATGGCAATGTTAGAGCCCAAGCTGGCAATTCTTGACGAAACAGATTCTGGGTTGGATATTGATGCACTAAAAATAGTTGCTCATGGAGTTAACAAATTAAAAAGTAAAGACAATGCCGTAATCGTAATTACTCATTATCAACGCTTGCTAGATCACATAGTTCCAGATTTTGTACATGTTCTTCATAACGGTAGAATTGTAAAGTCCGGAACCAAAGAATTGGCTCACGAACTAGAAGCAAAAGGATACGACTGGATCAAACAATTAGCGGACTAAATATGGACTTAAAAGAAAAATTAATATCCTCTTTTATGGCTTTTGAAGAACAGTTAGACTTGTCTTCTCCTATTCATGAAATGCGAACTAGTAGTTTGAAACAATTCGAAAAACTAGGGTTCCCAACAAAAAAACATGAAGCTTGGAAGTACACTTCTTTAGCTAAATTATTAAAAAACGATTACTCAATTTTCCCAAAGAAGGAAACCGTAATTGAACTTAAAGATGTAAAAAAGTATTTTCTGTATGATATAGATACCTATAAAATTGTATTTATAGACGGAATTTATAGTCCTTTTTTATCAGACACAACCCACGATGGAATAGATGTTTGCTTAATGTCTTCGGCTCTTTCTAAAGATAAATACAAAGCAACAATTGATAAGCATTTCAATACAATAGCAAATCAAAACGACAGTCTCACTGCTTTGAATACATCCTTTACAAAAGAAGGTGCCTACATACATATTTTTAAATCTGTTGTTGCTGAAAAGCCAATTCAGATTATTCATTTTTCAACCAGCGATCAAGGACCAATGTTATTGCAACCAAGAAATTTAATTGTTGTTGAAGAAAACGCGCAAGTTCAAATATTTGAACGCCATCAAAGTCTAAATCAACATCAGGTGCTAACCAACTCTGTTACAGAAATTTTTGCCTCAGAAAATGCACTTGTAGATTACTATAAAGTTCAGAATGATTTGGATGATGCTTCAATAATCGACAACACCTATGTGGCCCAAAAAGCTAAAAGCCATGTGAGCGTTCACACGTTTTCTTTTGGAGGTCAGCTTATACGTAACAACTTGAACTTCTTCCAAAAAGGTGAATACATAGATTCTACTATGAAAGGAATTACCATTATTGGTGAAAAACAACACGTAGATCATTATACCTTAGTAGAGCATGCACAGCCAAATTGCGAGAGTCATCAAGATTATAAAGGAATCTATGCCGATAAATCTGTTGGAGTTTTTAACGGGAAAATCTATGTAAATCAGATTGCTCAAAAAACAAATGCCTTTCAGAAAAACAACAATATTTTATTAGACGATACAGCAACCATTAACACAAAACCACAGCTCGAAATTTTTGCAGATGATGTAAAATGTTCTCATGGCTGTACAATTGGCCAGTTAGATAAAGACGCAATGTTTTATTTAAGATCTAGAGGAATACCAAAAAAGGAGGCTAAAGGATTATTAACTTATGCGTTTGCAAATAACGTATTAGAAAGTGTTAAAATTCCAGCGATAAAATCAAGAATTAATAAATTGATTGCTAATAAATTAGGAGTCAGCATAGGACACGATTTATAGAATGTTTGATGTAAACAACATAAGAAAAGATTTTCCAATTCTGTCACGAACAGTTAACGGAAAACCTTTAGTTTATTTTGACAATGCAGCAACCTCACAAACTCCAAATCAGGTTATCGATGTAATTGCTGATTACTACAGAAATTACAATGCAAATATTCATAGAGGAGTTCATACCCTAAGTCAAGAAGCAACCGATGCTTATGAGGCTGCTCGAAACACAATCAAAAGTCATTTTAATGCGGCTCATGCTCATGAAATAATAATGACATCGGGAACAACCCACAGCATCAATATAATAGCCTCAGGTTATACACAATTGCTAAAAAAAGGGGATGAATTAATTGTTTCAGCAATGGAACACCATTCTAATATTGTTCCTTGGCAAATGCTTTGCGAACGTACTGGTGCAATTTTAAAGGTGATTCCGATGAACCACTCTGGTGTTTTAGAAATGGATGTTTTTAACGACTTGCTTTGTGAAAAAACCAAATTGGTATTTGTAAACCACGTATCAAATGCACTTGGAACTTTAAACCCCATAGAAGAAATAATTAGGCAAGCACATGCAGTAGACGCAAAAGTACTAATAGATGGGGCTCAAGCTGCTCCACACATCAAGGCAGATGTTCAAGCTTTAGATGTAGATTTTTATGTCACTTCAGCTCACAAGTTGTGCGGACCTACAGGCGTAGGGATGCTATATGGTAAAGAAAATATATTGAATCTACTTCCTCCTTATCAAGGTGGAGGGGAGATGATTGCTGAGGTGCGTTTCGAAAAAACCACCTATGCAGATCTTCCACATAAATTTGAAGCAGGAACACCTAACATATCAGGAGGCATAGCTTTTGGCGCTGCTCTTGATTATATGAATGGGATAGGCCTCGAAGCCATAGCAGCATACGAGCAAGAACTCCTAGACTATGGTACAGATAAGCTAAAAGCCATTGAAGGTGTTAAAATTTATGGGGAAGCACCTCAAAAGACTGCGGTGATTTCATTTAATGTAAATGAAATTCATCCATACGACATTGGAAGTATTTTAGATAAATTAGGAATTGCAGTAAGAACAGGGCATCATTGTGCACAACCCATAATGGATTTTTATAAAATCCCCGGAACGGTTCGGGCTTCTTTTTCGTTTTATAATACCAAAGAAGAGATAGACATGATGATTAAAGCATTGAATCGTGCGATTCAAATGTTGAAATAAATAGCATTACCTTAGCGCATTATGAGCATACAAGAGATACAAGAAGAGATTATTGAAGAATTTGCAATGTTCGAAGACTGGATGCAGCGCTACGAATATATGATTGATTTAGGCAAGACACTTCCTTTAATTGCTCCCGAATTCAAAACAGATGATAACATCATTAAAGGCTGTCAAAGCAAGGTTTGGGTTCATGCAGAGTTAAAAGAAACTCAATTAGAATTTACTGCCGATAGCGACGCCATTATTACCAAAGGGATTATTGCAATCTTAATACGCACTTTTTCAAATCAACATCCAAAAGATATTTTAGATGCTAATACTGATTTTATTGATCAGATCGGACTCAAAGAGCACTTGTCTCCAACTCGAGCAAACGGCTTGGTTTCTATGATCAAACAAATAAAAATGTACGCAATTGCGTTTCAAACTCAACTTAATTAATTATGTCAGAAAACACGTTAGATACTCAAGAATTAGGTGAAAAAGTAGTCAATGTTCTCAAGACCATATTCGATCCAGAAATACCTGTAGACATCTACGAATTGGGGTTGATATACGATGTGTTTGTTAACGAGGATCGGGATGTTAAGATTTTAATGACCTTAACAACGCCAAATTGTCCTGTAGCTGAAACCCTCCCAGTTGAGGTTGAAGAAAAAGTAAAGTCTTTAAACGAAGTAAATGACGCTGAGGTTGAAATCACTTTTGACCCTCCTTGGACTCAAGATTTAATGAGTGAAGAAGCTAAGTTAGAACTTGGATTTTTATAGAAAATAATGAGTGATGAAATTGTAAATAGAGTTGCAAATAGTGTTCTAATCACTTTCGATTTAGAGGATCTTTATGTTCCTGGCGATCGTGTTAAAGTTGATTTAAGCCAGTGGCTGGATCATGGATTTGTATTACGAGAAAAAGAATTTAGAACAGCTATTACTTCATTCGACTGGTCTATTTATAAAGACTGTTACGTAGCACTTTTCTGCTCAACAGATGCCATTTTACCAGCTTGGGCAAGCTTACTAATTACTGCTCAGCTCAATCCAGTTACAAAACAGATTGTTTGGGGATCACTTCAAGATTTAGAACATCAAATTTTTGTCAAAGCTATTGATGAATTGGATTTAAGTTCTTTCGAAAGTAAACCTGTAATTGTAAAAGGCTGTTCAGAAAAGCAAATTCCTGAAAGTGCCTTTGTTTATCTCATTCAAAAATTACAGCCTGTAGTTAAGAGTCTTTTTTATGGAGAAGCTTGCTCTTCCGTTCCCCTTTTTAAAAAGTAGTATATTTTAATATGTAATACATATAAATGGTTTAGGATATATTTAATTTACCTAAATCTTTCTTATGCCTTTGATTTTAATATTATATACTTTTTTTCACTTTTTGTAAAAAAAACAACTCACCAATTGGAGAAACACCTTTTAGTTTTATCGGGACTTGGAATTATGAAAAAAACACACCAATCTTCTGACATTCCATTTACCCAAGAAAGCAATGGTGCGGGATGTAATGGAGAGACAAAGTTTACTTTCAGGGAAAATGAATTTGAAATAATAATTTTTGAAGGTTCTTTATGTGAGAATAGATTTTTCTGTGTACTTTCCTTTGAATTAACTCAAAAAAATGACAGTACACACGTACTTACTTCGGATCAGTTATTGAGAACTAATTATTCTCCCACAGGTCAACCCGACTTTTCTGATATTCCATTAAATATTGATCAAGTTGAATTAATTATTCGCTCACCAAATGAGTTTGTTACCCATTTAAATTTACCAAATAATCCTATTTTTCAAGATAGAATTTATACTTCTTCTTTTATTCAATATCAGCGTATTCAAAATTAAACAACCTAAAGTTTTAGTATCTTGGCACTATAAAATGAGCACTTGAGTACCCAAAAAAAAGTTTTAATTCTTACTTATTACTGGCCACCTTCCGGAGGATCAGGCGTTCAGCGTTGGATGTATTTCGCAAAACATTTGAAAAGCCTGGGCTGGGAGCCTATTGTTGTGACTATTGATGAAGAAAAGGCTTCCTATGGAGTTTTAGATGAAAGCCTAAATCAAGAAGTTGATGGTATTAGAGTAATCAAAACCAGCACTCGAGAACCTTTACAATTGTACTCAAGACTAACAACAGGTTCTAAGAAAAAAGGAATTCCACAAGGAGAAGTAAAACGAAAAAGTGTTTTTGGGAAACTTTCCGCTTTTATTCGAGGTAATTTTTTTATACCAGACGCAAGAATAGGCTGGGTTCCTTTTGCGCTTAAAGCAGCTAGAAAAATTGTAGCAAAAGAACAGATTACAACAATTATAACTACTGGACCTCCTCATTCATCACATTTAATAGGACTACAGTTACAAAAAGAATTTAAGGTCAATTGGTTTGCTGATTTTCGTGATCCATGGTCGGATGTTTTTTATAACAAAGATTTATATAGGCGTTCCCGAGCTGTTTCAAAAGATTTGAAACTTGAGTTGCAGGTGCTTCAAGCAGCTCAGGGAATAATTACTACAGTAGGAGGTAGGCTTCATGAGAGTTTAATTGAAAAAGCTCCAGCCCAAAAATTCTATGCCCTACCAAATGGCTTTGATTCCGAATTAATGAATAGGGGAACTGTCGAAAAAAATCACCACTATTTACATGTTGTTTATACAGGCTTGTTAACCCAAAATCAGCCTTATAACGGGGTGTTTAAAATCCTAAATGATTTGTCTGCAACGCAACCCATAAAACTTTCTTTAGCAGGAAATATTGCACCTGATATTATAAATGAAATTAAAATTTCTTTTCCAAAAATAGATACTATTTTTCACGGTTACCTTTCCCATAAAGAAGCTGTTGGGCTAATGAAAAGTGCAAACTTACTGATCAATTTTATATTCATAGGAGCGCAAACCCAAATGATTTCGGGGAAGATTTTGGAATATATTGCGACTGAGGTTCCTATTCTTTCGATTGGTAACCCTGATTCGGAAGCAGCAAAATTTTTAGAACAAGGAACTGCAGCTGTGATGCTCGACCAGAGTAATTTAAAAGAGATGCGTTTATTTATAGACACTGTAATCTCCCAAAAAGACACGCTTTATAACGAATTTCCTAGTCTAGAAAAGTGGAGTAGGGAAGCATTGACCAAGCGTTTAATTGAAGAAATTTTAAACTAAATTTTATTTATAAAAGTTCATTTCATCCAGATACAACCAACTTTCTGGAGGGAGTAATGGACGGATGTTTTGATTCGCTTTGATTGCCTTTCTAATTGCTGAAGATGAAAGTTCAATTTGAGGGGCGTTAATTAAGTTAATTTTAGGATTATTTTGAAACGGTTTTGGTATCGTCCGATCAGTTTTCCGAGGATAAACATAAAGCTCATAACGATCCAAAATCAATTCATAATTTTTCCACTTTGGAAAACTCACCAAGTTGTCTTCTCCCATGAGTAGGACAAATTGCTTGTCGGGATGCTTTTCTTCTAAATGTGTGAGCGAATTGATTGTATAGTTGGGCATTGGTAACCCAAATTCAATATCCGAAGGGCGAAGTTTTGGATAATCATACGTAGCTTTATAAACCAGTTCTAGTCGGTGATGATTATCAAGAATAGAATCTTTTCTTTTCATTGGATTTTGAGGAGTAACAACAAACCAAACTTCATCTAAATCTGTTGTTTCAGCAAAATGATTTGCAAGAATAAGATGACCAATATGGATTGGATTGAAAGTTCCAAAGTAGAGTCCAATTTTTTTCATAACACAAAGATAGGTTTTTGCTTAGGAATTAATAAAAGCTTCTACTAGCCCTAAGACTTCCTTTTTAGCCTTTTCTAAGTCATCGTTTATGATGATCTTATCGAACTGTGTGGCAAAACTAAGCTCCTTTTCTGCGCGGTTTAGACGAGTTTTAATGGCATCTTCATCCTCTGTACCTCTTCCTCTTAGGCGCTTTTCTAGAGCTTCTTTAGACGGAGGCTTAACAAAGATCGCTAAGGTTTGGTCTGGGTATTGTTTCTTGATACGAAGCCCCCCTTTTACATCGATATCAAAAAGAACATGTTTGCCTAGTTTCCAAAGACGTTCCAATTCAGACTTCAGGGTTCCATAAAAAACACCAGCATAGACTTCTTCATATTCGACAAAGGAACCTTTAGCTATGTTTTGTTTAAAATCTGCCAAGCTAAGGAAGTGATAATCTATTCCTTCAATTTCAGCACCACGGACTTCTCTTGATGTAGCAGAAATAGAAAAACCAAGAGGAATTTTCTGAGTCAAGAGATGACGAACCAAGGTTGTTTTTCCACTACCGGAGGGTGCTGAAAAAACAAATAATTTTCCTTGTTTCATTCAGAGTACGTTAAGTAGTTGTTCTTTTATCTTTTCTAATTCATCTTTCATTTGAACTACAATTTTTTGAAGCCCAGAATGATTAGCTTTTGATCCTATGGTATTAATTTCACGCCCCATTTCTTGTGCAATAAACCCTAGTTTTTTACCATTAGGTTCTTCTTGCCCCATGATTTCGTTGAAATAAGCTAGATGATTTGTTAAGCGAACTTTTTCTTCTGTGATGTCATATTTTTCTAAATAATAGATTAATTCTTGTTCTAATCTATTTTCATCGGTTTCAACTACAAGCTTATCCAATGCCGCCTTAAGCTTCAGGGTTATTTTTTCTTTGCGCTCAGGGTCTATTTCTATTACTTCTTCAAGTAAGTTATGAATCACTTCAATACGTTTTGTAAAATCCTTTCCTAAAACAGCACCTTCATTTTGGCGGTAGGCATTTACATCCGCTAAAGCTGATGAGAAAGTAGCAAGAAGCGCTTCTTTTTCCTCTTCTTTAAGATCTTCTTTTTCGGTCTTTAGTGCATCGGGTAAACGAATTGCCATTTTAAGTAATTCCGTAGTCTCACCCGAATGAATTACTTTAAGTTGAGTTATATAATCATCAATCACCTCTTTATTTAATTGTGAAGTATTGGTTGCTATATTTCCTTCAATATATACAGAAACATCAATTTTACCACGTGTTAGTTCTTTATTCAAAATTCCACGCAGTTGAGGCTCTAATTCTCTATACAAATGAGGTACTCTGAAGTTTAAGTCAATATTTTTACTATTAAGTGTTCGGATTTCAACGGTCATTTTTTTATTTAAAACTTGTGTTTCACTTTTTCCAAACCCGGTCATTGATGTAATCATGCAGATGCTATAATTCTTTAATTTTAATATTTCGGAAGGAAACCTGATCTCCGTGATCTTGAAGCCCTATTTTACCTGTTCTGAATGTTCCAAATTTAGGAGCGTGGGTATAATTTGAAGCTTCTGTGTTTCCAAATTTAGAAGCTTTAACTAAAGCATCCCATTCAGGCCCGTGTACTGCAAAAGTAACAATTTCTGTTCCATTAAAGACAACACTACCTGCGTTCTTATTATGATCCACAGTCAATACCACATGATTCCATTCTCCGGCTGGGTTACATACGTCTGCCGTTGGCTGAACCATGTCATACAAAGCTCCTGCTTGATGAAACTTAGGGTTAGCTTTTGCATCTGGATGACGGTCGTTATCTAAAACTTGAATTTCAGGGCCTGTTAAATAAGGCTCTCCAAATTCTTTGCTTTCATTTACTCCCCAAAAGATTCCGCTATTTCCAACTTCAGAAACATTCCACTCAATTGATAAAACAAAATTAGTGTACTCTTTGTCAGTAACAATGTTTTTACCACCGTCACCGTAGGTTCGGTTTTCTTTAGGTGTAAAAACCATAGCACTGTCTATTACAGACCACTGATCACTCATTCCTTCATCATTATATTGGTGCCATCCATTTAAAGTTTCTCCATCAAAGAGAAGAGTCCATTCGTTTGATACTTCCACAGCTTGTTCTTTTTGAGGTTCAGTAGTTTTCTTTTTTTCTGGGTTTCCGTTACAAGAAATTAATCCAACAGAAAAACATAATACAGTTAATAAATGTTTCATTTAATTTAGTTTTAGAGGTTTAGTATTTTTTTAAGTAATTCTGGATCGGTAGATCCACCAGCAAAGTCGTCAAATACTTTTTTAGTAGCTTCAATGATATGACTTTGTATGAAAGGAGCCCCTTCTCTTGCTCCCTGTTCAGGACTTTTGATACAGCATTCCCATTCCATTACGGCCCAAACATCGCAGCCGTATTCTGTTAATTTTGTAAATATTGATTTAAAATCAATTTGTCCATCACCAGGAGAGCGGTAGCGTCCAGCGCGATCAATCCAATCACCATATCCACCGAAAGCTCCTTTTTTACCGTTAGGTTTAAATTCAGAATCTTTAACGTGGAATGATTTTATGAACTCGTGGTAGTGATCGATATAGGTAATATAATCTAATTGTTGAAGTACAAAATGACTTGGATCATAAAGAATATTAACCCGTTTATGATTCCCTGTTGCTTCAAGAAAACGTTCAAAAGTTACCCCGTCATGTAAGTCTTCTCCAGGATGTATTTCGTAGCATAAATCGACTCCATTGTCTTCATACACATCTAAAATTGGCAACCAGCGTTTTGCTAATTCTTCGAAGCCCATCTCGACTAAACCTTTTGGTCTTTGTGGCCAAGGGTGCCATGTGTGCCAAAGTAACGAGCCTGAAAAAGTTGCAGATACATTTAGACCTAGTCTTCTACTGGCTTTAGCTGCTTTTTTTACAGTTTCTATTGCCCATTGAGTTCTGGCTTTGGGGTTGTTTTTATAAGCATCAGGAGCGAAATTATCGAACATCAAATCATAAGCGGAATGAACTGCAACAAGTTGCCCTTGTAAGTGAGTCGAAAGCTCTGTTATTTCAAGACCATAAGAATTTACTTTTCCTTTTAGTTCATCACAATACGTCTGGCTTTCTGCCGCTTTGTCTAAATCGATTAAAAAAGTCTCCCAAGTTGGAATTTGAATTCCTTTATACCCCAAATCTGCTGCCCATTTGCACATCCCATCAAGTGTGTTGAAAGGTGCTTTTTGATCTACAAATTGTGCTAAAAATATAGCAGGCCCTTTGACTGTTTTCATGTATTAAAAATTTTATAAATCTACCCAAGTATTCCCATTGGCATTTGAATCCAATACTTTTTCAATAAAAAGCATTCCGCGAACTCCGTCATGCAGTGTTGGAAATGCTCCCTCATCATGTACTTCGTTTCTTAATGCCTTTGCTACTCCGTTGTATATATTTCCCATTGAATCAAAAATACCTTCAGGATGACCTGGTGGAATTTTACTACTGTCTAATGAAAAGTCAGATAAATAATCGTGTCCTGGTTTCAAAACCTGCATCGGTAAACCTTCTGTTAAGTGAACCAATTCGTTTGGATTTTCTTGTCTCCATTTTAAACTTCCTTCACTTCCGTATATTTGAACAGTAAAATTGTTTTCTTCCGCTGTAGCAATTTGACTTGCTCGTATAACGCCCTTACAGTATTCGGACATACGTATTAAAACAGTTCCATCTAGGTCAAGAGGATTGTCTTCATATAAATAGTTAAGATCAGCCAGTAGTTTTTTCACTTCCATGCCGGTTACATATTCCAACATATCAAACGCATGCGTTCCAATATCTCCGATACAACAACTGAGCCCTCCTTTTTTCGGATCCAAGCGCCATACTTTGGCACGCTCTTCGGGTTTGTGAATTACGGGATTAATCCATCCTTGATAGTATTGTAAATCTACTTTTTGTATGGTTCCTAAAACACCTCTTCTAATCATATCCTTCATTTGGCGAACCATAGGGTAGCCCGTGTAGGTATAGGTTACTGCAAAAACAGTTTGTTTTTCTTTTTGAATTGCTTCCAATTCTAAAGCTTCTGCATGGGTGGTAGTGAGGGGTTTTTCACAAATTACATTAAACCCTTTTTCTAGCAGTTTTTTTGCCATTGGAAAATGAAGAAAATTCGGCGTTAAAACCGAAATAACTTCCATTCGTTCTTCAACAGGGAGTTTTAATTCCTCTTCAATTAGCACATCAAAGCTAACGTAAACTCGGTTTAATGGAACTCCAATGCGGTTTGCAAAACTTTTATTTTCTTCTTCATTTGGATTAAAACATCCTCCTACAAGTTCATAACGATCAAACATATTCGATGCAATTCTATGAACAACTCCTATTAGAGAATCACCGCCTCCCCCTAAAATTCCTAAGCGTATTTTATTACCCAATTTTATTCTTTTTTAAGTTCAATTTTTTCATCTTTAAAAACTACAATAAATAGCACCATTACACCAAGTGCAAATACCGCGGGAATCATCCAGATAACTTCCCAGTCATGACTTCCATCAGTAAGTGTATATTTATCTGAAATTTTACCAGCTACCCAAAAACCGACTAACATACCAATCCCATAGGTTGCTAATGTAATTAATCCTTGCGCTGCGCTTTTCACTTTTTCACCAGCTTTAAAATCGGTATAAATTTGACCCGACACAAAGAAAAAGTCATAACAAATTCCGTGTAAAGCAATTCCCATAATCAACATAAAAGTAAGTTCTCCAGCATTCCCATAGGCAAATAGTGCATAACGAACTGCCCATGCTAACATTCCTACTAATAGTGTTTTTTTGAATCCAAACTTCTTAAAGAAGAAAGGGAGCAAAAGCATGAAAAGCACTTCGCTGATCTGTCCTAAAGTCATTTTTCCTGTCGGATTTTCCATTTCAAGTTCCACTAAAAATGGATTTGCTTGCTGGTAGTAAAACGCCAATGGAATACAAATTAGAATTGAAGTTATAAAGAACATCAAAAAGTTTCGATCTTTCAAAAGCTTAAGCGCATCCAACCCAAGAATATCCGAAATACTAATCGCTCCATCGGATTGTGATGGGGGAGTTTTAGGAAGTGTAAAGCTAATTAGTCCAAGTATTAATGATGCAATTGCGACCATGATAAACGTGTTACTCAATGCTCCTTGACTAATTGATTCTTTGGAATCCCAATGAAAGACATAACTTATAACTAAACCTGCTACAATCCATCCAATAGTTCCAAAAACACGGATTAACGAAAATTCTTTAGCTGGGTCTTTCATTTGAAAAAACGAAACAGAATTCACCAAAGCAAGAGTAGGCATATAGGCTACCATATAAGCAAATACTAGTGGATAAAAGGCATTAAAGGATTCTGCTTGTGCCATATAATACATTATAACAGCTCCTATAAGATGCAAGATCCCTAATATTTTTTCAGCATTAAAATAACGATCTGCAATCAATCCAATAAAGAATGGAGCAATTATAGCTCCCCATGACTGAGTCGAAAACGCCATACCTGTTTCTGCTCCAGTAGCATTTAAATCATTCCCTAAAAAGGTTCCTAAGGTCACAAACCACCCTCCCCAAATAAAGAACTGGAGAAACATCATTAAGGACAGTTGAATTTTTGTTTTTGTACTCATTATAATTAAAAGTTAATTAGCTTAATTCTTTTGCAGCTTTTATTAAAAGGTTTTTAGTCGCCAATATTCCGGCCTCTTCACTTAATTTTTGACCTTCATATTCTACCCCAATATACCCATTAAAACCTGCGTTTTTAACTATTTGAAGCATACGCTTGTAGTCTATAGCTGTTTCGTTTCCCTGAGCATCAAACTCATTAGCTTTGGCACTTACTGCAAATGCTCGTGGCATTAATTCTTTTACACCTTGGTAACGATCATATTCTTTAATACAATTTGCTCCCCAACGCTCTCCATTAGTTTTTTCCAAGCAAAAATTCCCGAAGTCGGGAAGTGTTCCACAATTGGAAAGGTCTACATCATTAAGAACCTCCATAAGTAGCTCAGCATTAGATGATAAATACCCATGATTTTCAACAATTACATTAATGTTATACTTTGAAGCGTAGGCTCCAAGAGACAGAAGACTTTCTTTAGAGTTTTCGACCCAAATCTTAGGGTCATTATCACCAAATAAATTAATTCGAATCGAATGGCATCCCATTGCAGCAGAAGTTTCTACCCATTTATGGTGATTTTCGACAGACTTTTTTCTTTCAACTGCAGAGCTAACCGATAAATCTCCTTCATTATCGATCATGATTAATAGATTTTTTAGGCTATGTGCAGCTGCTTTTTCATTGTTTCTTGCAATGAAATTTTTAAGTGCAGCTGGTTGATTTTTAGAATCCACTACATCTTTATACAACTGATTTACGTACTCTAAACCTTCAAACCCAAGCTCGTGTGCTTTTGATGCAAAATTATAAGGATCCATAGTACCTCCTCGGATTGCATTATTAAGTGACCATTGTGCTAGAGATAATTTAAAAAACGGCTCTGTTAGAATTCCGCTGGCAATTGTGTTTGCTTCAAGATTAAGGTTGTTGTAAGCATAAGCTCCAACGGTCGAAAGTCCAAGTCCTGCAAATGTACTTTTCAAGATAAAATTTCTTCTTTTCATAAGGTTTTTTTAGGCTTAGTTCTTGTTATCTAGCAATTTGTATTGAAATTCGATGTTTGAATCAGAATTAAGCTAATGCTAAAATACAATTGATTTCTAATCTAACACTATTCGTTATTCAAAAGGTTTTTTAGTTAAGGGGATTGCTGTTTTTTAAAACGAAAACGATTTAAATTGCTTTTTAGTTTAAATCTTTCTTAATTCTTGACAAATTCATAATCTTTGTGTCTATATTTAAGGGATTTCAAAAAAAACTTAAATATGAACACAGGTTACAATACAACCGAATTCGACGCTATTGTTGTTGGAACTGGTATAAGCGGAGGTTGGGCTGCTAAAGAATTAACCGAAAAAGGATTGAAAACACTTGTCCTTGAGCGCGGTAGAATGGTCAAGCATATTGAAGATTATCCAACCATGAATAAAGATCCATGGGATTATCCTCATGGAGATGTTATTACCCAAGAAACTAGAAAGAAACAGCCAAAGCAAAGTAGGACTGAATATACAACAATGGAATCGCACAAACATTTTTTTGTAGACGACAACGAACATCCTTATAACGAAGATAAGCAGTTTGACTGGTGTCGGGGGTATCATGTAGGAGGAAGATCACTCATGTGGGGACGTCAAAGTTACCGCCGTGGAGATATTGATTTTGAAGCAAACGCACAAGAAGGCATTGCAGTTGACTGGCCAATTCGATACAAAGATATTGCTCCATGGTACAGTTATGTTGAGAAGCATGTAGGAATTAGTGGTGAGAGTTTATCTTTACCTCAACTTCCTGATAGTGAATTTTTAAAACCGATGGAACTGACCTGCGTGGAAGACCATTTGAAAGGATCCATTGCAGATAAATATACTGACCGCCTTTTAACGATTGGTCGTACTGCTCACATTACAGAAGGAACGAAACCGGGTGCAGGACGAGTTACCTGCCAGCACCGTAATCGATGTATGCGTGGTTGTCCATTTGGAGCTTACTTCAGCAGTAACTCTTCTACACTTCCAATGGCAGAAGAAACTGGGAATATGACTATGAAAACAAATGCAGTAGTGCATGAAGTACTTTATGATCCTGAAACCAAACGAGCAACTGGAGTTCGTGTTATAGATTCAATTACCAAAGAAACAACCGATTATAAAGCTAAAATAATTTTCTTGTGCGCTTCTGCTGTTGCAAGTACTTCGATTTTAATGCAATCTAAATCGGCTGCTTTTCCAAATGGAATGGGGAATGCTTCAGGAGAATTAGGACACAACTTAATGGATCATCACTTTCAGGTAGGTGCTAGTGCCGATGTTGAAGGGTATGAAGATAAATATTATACAGGAAGAAGAGCCAACGGTGTATTTATACCGCGTTTTAGAAACCTAGGTGGTGGTACTAATCAAAAAGACTTTTTAAGAGGATATGGATACCAAGGTGGTGGAAGTAGAGGTTCTTGGACTGAAAACGTAAAAGAAATGGCTTATGGGCCTGAGTTCAAAGAAGCAATTCTTAATCCAGGTGGATGGTCAATAGGTCTAAATGGCTTTGGCGAGGTGTTACCTTATCATGAAAACAAAATGACTCTTGATTACGACAAACTAGATCAATGGGGTTTACCAACCGTTACTTTTGATGCAACAATTCGTGAAAACGAACTCAATATGCGAAAGGATATGCAAACTCAAGCAATGGAAATGCTAGACAATGCAGGATTTAAAAATGTTTCTGGATGGGATAACGAATATCATTTAGGTTTAGGAATTCATGAAATGGGAACTGCTCGAATGGGTCATGACCCAAAAACATCGGTTCTAAATGGTAATAATCAATTACATGAAGTACCTAATGTGTTTGTTACTGATGGCGCGGCAATGACCTCTGCCGGGAATGTTAATCCATCCCTTACCTATATGGCATTGACTGCAAGAGCAGTAGATTTTGCTGTAAAAGAATTAAAAAAAATGAACCTATAAAAGATTACATCATGCAAAGAAGAACCGCATTAAAAAATATTGGACTTTCGTTTGGAGCAGTTGCTCTTAGCTCAACAGTTGTTAGTCTTTTCGAAAGCTGTCAGACAGGAAAAGGTATTTGGACTCCAGAATTTTTCACATCACAACAAGCTGATTTAGTTAGCAAGATAATCGATGTAATTTTACCTACTACTGACAATATACCCGGTGCAAACGACCTTAATCTAACTCAATTCATGGATGGTTATATGGCACTTGTTTCAAGTCCGGAGGACAAGGAATTTGCTAAAATGTCGTTACCTATAGTTTCTAAATTAGCACTTGAAGGAGCTGGTAAGAAAGAAGTTTCTGAGCTGATAAACGAAGACATAGACGCACTATTAAATCGTTTCTTAAGAGCCGACAAAGCAATACAAGATTCGCGATGGGAGACACTTAACGCTTGGGCTGAGGCCAAAGAAAAAGGTGAAATAAATGCTGTTCCAGAAGAAGCAGCAGCACATTCTATAATTAATAGTTTGAGGAATTTAGTAGTCTCTGCTTTTAAAAACTCGGAAGTAATTGGCGAAACTGTCTTAATTTATAGACCAATTCCAGGAGAACAAAAAGGGTGTGTTGATTTACAAGAAGCTACTGGAGGAAGAGCTTGGTCTCCTCTTTAATTGATTAAGCTTATAATGTTCTCATGTATTCCGCTATAGATCGAGCTTCATCTTCTGTGAGGTTCTGATTGATCATCTTGATGTTGTTGTATTCTTTTAATAGGGCAATAGCAATCGGGTCGTTTTTAAGCATTTCTGTAGGATTCAGCATTATATTCATAACCCATTCAGGCGAACGTCGTTCATAAATCCCCTTCATAGCAGGACCAATTAGTTTTTTATTAGCCTTGTGACATGCGGTACATTTTTGTTTAAATGTAGAAGCACCTTTTGTGACCAATTCTTGGTCTATATTTTTATCAAAAGTTAAATCTTTAATTGGACCAATTCCTTTATTGGAAAGGTCAATTGGCGTAGTGCTTTTTTGAGATGTTGATTTTTTTTGTTCAGCTTTAGTCCGATTATATTCAAATCCTTTTTTCTTTTCTTCTGAACCACCACAAGCGACAAAAACACTTGCAAGAGCAACTAATATAACTTTTTTCATTTGCTTTTTCATATGCAATAAATGTAGCAAGCTTCAATCAACTGTGCAACATTTTTTTTAAAATTATAAGACTTTACTCAAGCTATTAAACCAAAAAAAAAGATTTAAACAAATTCAAACCGCATAATTTAACTCAGGACCAGTCATATCTTCCAGTATCTTGATATGATTCTCTGCCTAGCCTCATTCTCACAAGATGATAGGCAAAGTTAATTGATAGTGTCCAGTCGTTGATATTAATTGTTAAATAGAGTATTAAAATACGGCTCCATAACATTAGTATAGTATACTGAATTGACTAAACTTATTCCGTCTTTAGTTATATTGTTTCTTTCTAAAACGTAAGCTGTAAACATCTCTGCAAAGAACTCATCTTGTTTTTTAAGAAATAACTATTTGAAGAGTCGCCTAGTGTAGCTCCATTAAATAAGTCAGTAATCTATTGAGTATTTCCTGCTATTTCATAATGCACTGCGTGACCAAACTCATGAATAATAACTCTACTAAAAAAGTATCTACTAGGAGACATTGTTTTTGAAAATGAACTGTAACTATCTCCACTTTCTCCTATTAAGACAGTTAAGAGATGTACTTATTCATAAATACTTTTGAAGTTCTTCTTTGAAATATAAAGCACTATCAGAAGCACTTTTCTTAGAATTTTCAGCATAATTCCCACCTTGTTCAAGGTAAAAAAATTCAAGGCCTGATTTTTTTGGGTCGGGGAGAATTTCATGATAATTAATAGAACCATTTCCTAGTTCAGAATAATCTCTTGTAATTTTGTCCATGTCTTTTATGTGCCACATAACATATCTGCCAGGCTGTTCCTCAATGAGTTGTTTCGGTGTTTTCTTCCCGGCATGTAAAACCCAATACATGTCCATTTGTAGTTTCACTAAATTCGGATCGGTTTCATTTATAATAATATCAAAACCACTTGTACCGCCAAGGTCATCAAATTCGTATCCATGGTTGTGGTAAGCAAAACCTAGACCTGCTTTTGTTACCTGTTCTCCAATAAGGTTCAGTTTGTGCGGCATTGCTTTGAACGTTTCTAAATTTCTCTGTTCAGGCGCATTAAAAGGCCAGGTAATGTATTTGCTGTTTACTGCTTTTGCACCATCAATGCAGCGATTTACAAAATGTTTAAGTGCATCATCCGATTGATCCAAAAATGGAGAAAAGCCGAAATGTCCGCTACTAACCGTAAGCTCAAGATCGTTTAGGATGCTGTTAAATTCACCTGCCGTATAGCCATAGAACATTCCTTTTTGATCGTCAAAACCATAGGTTTCAAAGTCTTGGTACCCCATGGCTTTTAGTGCTTTCAGTGTTTTAAGAGGGTTCTTCTCCATTGCATCTCGAATGGAATACAGTTGATACCCTAATTTGAATTTCGGTTGGTTGAATTCGGAAAAACCGTATAATGGAAGCATTGCTGCTCCGCCGATGATTCCTGTATTCTTAATGAATGTTCGTCTGTCCATATTCTAAATGTACTAAAACTAACTTAAGGGGTTGAGACTAAAATCTCGATAATAAACTTTTTGTGGTCCTAAGTGTGTCGTTCATTAAAACTCAAAATGTAATTTTTGGAAAGTTGCCACATAAGAGAAAGCCTGCAATACAGCTGTAGGGTTAGGTTTTTCATAATGTAGAACAGATTTTGGGACTGTCATTTTAAATGTACTAAAACTCAATAAAATTTAAGGTGACTTTTTAGTTCAATTTAAAAGGAAATTTTTCAATTCCCTTATCTTTGAGCAAATAGAAAATTCATGGAGTGTAAACTCATTTGTTCCGATATTGACGGAACCTTATTAGATGTTAACCGAAGCCTTTCGATGGAAACCAAAACAGCTGTAAAAAGTATAAGTCCAGAGATCCCCTTTCTTCTTATTTCGTCTCGAATGCCTAAATCGATGCAATTGCTTCAGGCAGAACTTCGAACAGCTAACATGCCTTTGATTGCATATAATGGCGCCTTAATTTTGGATGGTTCAGGCAATGTATTACAGAGTATTGAAATCCCCTTTGCAATTACAAATCGAATATGTACCCATCTCTCAGATTCAGAACTTCATTTCAGCTTATATAACAACTCAGAATGGGTAGTTCCAGCACTCGATTTTTGGGCAAAAAGAGAACAAAACAATACACGAGTAACTCCCGATGTTAGACCTTTGAAAGAGACTCTGGAACTTTGGGATCGTAAGCATCAAGGAGCTCACAAGATTATGGTGATGGGTGAACCTGTTGATTTGGATCACATAGAACAGTTTATCTCCGAAAATTTTTCAGAGCAAATAAATGCTTACCGTTCTAAAGACAACTATCTAGAAATTTCTAATAAGGAATTAGACAAAGCATCGGCATTGGCCTTTTTACTGTCCGCTGAGTATCCGGAGATTGATATGGAGGATGTCATGGCTTTTGGAGATAATTATAACGATCAAACCCTTTTAGAACAAGTAGGAAGAGGTGTTGCTGTTGCCAACGCAAAGCCTGAAATTTTAGAAGCGACTCCTTTTCATACCTTATCTAATCATGAACATGGTGTAGCCGCTGCAATTGAGCAATATTGTTAAGCTGTTTTGTTTTTTTGAGTAACTAAATAAACACCTACAAAGACCAGAACGGTCGCTAGACTTTTAATCAAATCCATTTGATCATTACCCGTGTATGTTGCAAACAAAATTCCCATAAGCGGTTGTAAGTATACAAAAGCACCTACTGTAGTTGGGGATAATGTTCTTAGTGCATAAACATTAAATAAATAAGCAAAAAAGGTAGTCCCAACAACAACAAAAGCCATGCGCCAAATAGCCTCAAAAGGGAGACTGGTCCATGCTACTGCTGTAAATTCGGAAAAAGTTATTGGAAGATTCAAAAGAACACCTCCTAAGAACATCCATTTCATAAGGGTTATGGTGGTGTATTTTTTGGTCATCGGTTTAACCAATATCAGATAAGTTCCGAAGCAAATTGCGTTAACAAACATCATGATATTTCCAAGTGGAATGTTTGGTGCGTTTAGTATATCGTTACTTCCTTGAAGAATCAATAAAATAGCCCCTCCAAATCCCATTAAAATTCCAAATCCTTTTTTGGTGGTTATTTTTTCTTTCAGAAAAATAGCAGAAAGAATCATTACCATAATAGGGGTTAGGGTAACAATTACAGAACTGTTAATCGGTGTCGAAAGACTAAGACCTTTAATGAACATAAGCATGTTGATGCACATTCCAAAAACAGTAGCACAAGCAATTCTGAATAAATCTTTACGTTCAATTTTTTCTGAAGGGTAAAAGAAACTTACAATCCAAAATAAAGCGGCAGCTCCAACCACCCGGAGCATTACCAGTCCAAACGCTCCGATGTATTCAGGCATAACTACCTTGGCTATGGTGTGGTTAAATCCGTAAATAGTTGTAGCTCCGAAGGCAGCTAATAGGGCAAGAACTCTTTTATCCATGAATGGCCTTTTTTGCAGCTTCAACGGTAGCTGCAGAATTCCCTATAAAAAGTTTTTCCTCATAAAGCAGAACGGGGCGTTTTAAAAAAGAATAATGTTCGAGAAGCAGGCCTTTCATTTGTTCTTCAGAAAGTTCATTAACTTTTAATCCTCTTTTTCGAAGAAGTTGAGCACGGCTATTAAAGAGGGCAGCATATGATCTAGTGCTTTTAAATAAAGCATTCAATTGTTCCGAACTGAGCGGATTTTCTTTGATGTTAATCAAAGAAACGGAATCAGGAATGTTCAATGTTTTTATGATTCTTTTACACGTATCGCAGGTCTTTAAAAAGTAAAAAATATCCATGTTTTATGTTATTCGAACAAAGAAAATCAATTTTTGTTAAAAGCGTTAAAAATATGGAGAAATCCTTCGAATCCCCTACCTTTGAATTGAAAAATGATCCTTTAATTTATGGAAAAGAAATTACGTTTTAATTCGAAAACAATACATGGAGGCCAACATCACGATCCAGCTTATGGAGCCGTAATGCCTCCAATATATCAAACCTCCACCTATGCTCAAACGACTCCGGGCGGTCACAAAGGCTTTGAGTACAGCAGAACCCACAATCCAACACGTCAAGCTCTAGAAAAATCTTTAGCCAGTATAGAAAACGGAAAACATGGACTGGCTTTTGGTTCTGGATTGGCTGCAATTGATGCAGTTTTGAAATTATTACAACCAGGCGATGAGGTTGTTTCTACCAACGATTTATATGGCGGTTCCTATCGTTTGTTTACTAAAATATTCGAAGGTTTTGGAATCAAGTTTCATTTTGTAGGTATGAATAATGTGCAAGAAGTTGCTGATGCGATCAACTCTAACACAAAATTGATTTGGGTAGAAACTCCTACCAATCCGATGATGAATATTGTAGATATTAAAGCAGTTTCTCAAATTGCTAAGCAACACAAAATCCTCTTGGCAGTAGACAATACATTCGCTTCTCCATATTTACAGCAACCCTTAGATTTAGGTGCTGATATCGTAATGCATTCTGCTACTAAATATATTGGTGGACACAGCGATTTGGTCTTAGGAGCATTAATTGTAAAGGATGATGATCTTGCTGATCGACTATACTTCATCCAAAATGCGAGTGGTGCTGTTTGTGGCCCCATGGATAGTTTTTTAACCCTCCGGGGAATTAAAACACTGCATGTGCGTATGCAACGTCATTGTGAAAACGGAAGAAAAGTTGCAATGTATTTGAACAATCATCCTAAAATCGAAAAAGTATATTGGCCAGGATTCGAAACACATCCAAATCATCATATTGCAAAATCGCAGATGAAAGATTTTGGAGGAATGCTTTCATTTATTCCAACAGGCGCTGACTATAAGGCCGCTATAAAAATCATTGAAAATCTAAAAATATTCACCCTGGCAGAATCCTTGGGTGGAGTAGAGAGTTTAGCTGGACATCCAGCCAGCATGACACACGCTTCAATTCCAAAAGTAGAACGTGAAAAAAGTGGGGTTGTAGATTCATTAATTCGACTCAGTGTTGGAATTGAAGATGCTCAAGATTTAATTGACGATTTAGAACAAGCAATCGGATAAACGCTTTTCTGTATCTTTACATGCTAATATGTGTTTATGAAACTTCCTAAGGGGAAAAAAATATACTTTTCATCCGACAACCATTTGGGCGCTCCCAATGCTGAAAGCAGCATTGCTAGAGAGCGTATATTTATTTCTTGGTTGAATCACATTCAGAAGGATGTGGAGGTTTTATTTTTATTAGGAGATCTTTTTGACTTTTGGTTTGAATATAAAACAGTAGTTCCTAAAGGGTTTGTTCGCGTACTCGGAAAGCTTGCAGAATTATCGGATCAAGGAGTAGAAATTCACTTTTTTACAGGAAACCACGACCTTTGGGTTCGTGATTATTTTCAAAAGGAACTCGGATTTATAGTACATCATGAACCACAAGATTTTGTGCTTAATGAAAAGAAATTTTTAATTGGACACGGAGATGGTCTTGGGCCAAAAGACATTGGATTTAAACGCATGAAAAAAGTTTTTACAGCGACTTTTTTTAAATGGTTATACCGATGGATTCATCCCGATATTGGCATGCGAATAGGAACTTATTTATCTTTAAAAAACAAAATGATTTCTGGAGAAGAAGACATTATTTTTTTGGGGGAAGAAAAAGAATGGTTGGTTCAATATTGCAATAAAAAACAAGCTGAAGAAAAGCGAGATTTTTTTGTCTTTGGACATCGTCATTTACCATTGAACCTGCCAATAGGAACTGATGCACGCTACATAAACCTTGGGGATTGGATTACCCATTTCACCTTTGCCGAATTTGACGGTAAACTGTTAGAATTAAAAAAATGGGACTTCTGAAATAATGATAGAAAAGAAAAAACTAGTTTTTGAAAAGACCGTACTAATTGGAGTTATTACCGCAAGACAAGACGAAGATCAAGCACTAGAATATTTAGCAGAATTAGCTTTTTTAGCTCATACTGCAGGCGGAGAAGTCATCAAGCAATACACTCAAAAAATGACCCTTCCCAATCCCAAAACATTCATAGGAAGTGGGAAACTAAACGAAATCCATGCGTTTGTAGAGGAAAACGAAGTTTCGACCGTTGTTTTTGATGATGAATTATCTCCAGCACAGCAGCGAAATATTGAGGAGGTAATGAAGTGTAAAATCTTAGACCGAACTGGTCTGATTCTTGACATTTTTGCCCAAAGAGCAAAAACAAGCTACGCTAGAAACCAAGTAGAATTAGCGCAATATCAATATTTACTTCCACGACTTAAGGGGCTTTGGACACATTTAGAACGTCAAAAAGGGGGAATTGGGATGCGTGGACCTGGAGAAACAGAAATTGAAACAGACAGACGTATTGTTCGAGATAAAATTGCCTTACTCAAAAAGAAACTCTTGCTAATCGATAAGCAAATGTCTACCCAAAGAGGAAATCGTGGGGCTCTTGTTCGAGTGGCCTTAGTTGGTTACACCAACGTTGGGAAATCTACTCTAATGAATGCAATTGCTAAGAGTGAAGTCTTTGCCGAAAACAAACTATTTGCAACGCTAGACACCACAGTACGTAAAGTAGTTATCGGGAATTTACCTTTTCTGTTAAGCGACACGGTTGGTTTTATACGCAAACTACCTACCCAATTGGTCGAGTCTTTTAAGAGTACCTTAGATGAAGTTCAGGAAGCTGATTTATTACTCCACGTAGTCGATATATCTCATGCTAATTTTGAAGAACACATAGCCTCGGTTAATTTGATTCTTTCAGAAATTAAAAGTCAGGACAAACCCACCATAATGGTTTTCAATAAAATTGACGCTTATGAACCACTTGTAATCGAACCCGATGATTTGGTTACCGAAAAAACTAAATTACATAATACCCTGGAAGAGTGGGAACGAACTTGGATGGCAAAAATGATTGGAAATGCACTTTTTATTTCTGCAACCAAAAAAGATAATATACATCATTTCAGAAAACAAGTATATGCTGCCATCCGGGATATACATGTAACCCGTTTTCCTTATAATAATTTTCTATATCCCGAAGGTTTAGAAGAATAACCTTTTTTGGAATTTTACCTAAAACAGTACCTTATGAAAAAATCACTACCTATTTTACTTTTGTTATTAACGCTTAGCTGCAGTTCAGAAAGCACAACGGTTTCTTATCAAGAACAAGCTACTTCTTTTCTTAATCAGGTCCCAGCATCAAACCCTTTAGGCACATCTTCCTTGTTTTACCAAGACCTTTCTTATGGATCTGCTGAGCGCAATACCTTTGACTTGATGGTTCCGCAAAACGGAAACGCAATCGGAATCGTTGTTTTCTTTCACGGCGGAAGCTTTTTGTTTAACGACAAAAGCGATACCTACGAGGAACCTTTTGCAAGTATAGTAACGAATTTATTAAATCAAAATGTTGCAGTAGTGAACGCCAATTATAGTTTTTTAAACAGCTCAAATAGTGTGGGTTTAACTACATCACTTTCTGACGGAACCTTGTTGCTAAACCACGTCCGGTCTATAGCTTTTGGGCTTGACTTGAATGCCAATAAAATAATTTTAAGCGGCGCTTCTTCTGGAGCAGGAATTTCATTGTGGAATGGACTTCAAGCAGAACACAACCAGGGCGTATTAGGAATTGTAGCCCTTGCCACTCAGAGTAGCTATAACCTCTATAAATGGGAAACCCTTTTTCCTAACATAAGCGTAGACCAAATAACACAAAGCAACACAGAGTTTCAAATGCTTTTTAACCTCTTCTATGGTGGGCCTAACCCAACGCAAGCACAGTTAGATACGGTTGATTTTATTGAATTTTTGGACCCTTCAGATCCAGAATTATATTTATACAATACCGCAGGAAACGAAGTTTTACGCACAGACGGTTCTATTGACTTAGATGTTCTGTATCACAGCATCCGCCACTCCGACGCTCTAAGAGGCAAAGCAATTGAAGAAGGATTCTCTACCAGCGGAGCGTTCCAAGAAACACCAGATGATTTTGTTTTGCGTTTGTTGGAGTAATTAATCAGAAACCCTTTTCGCAATCAAAAGATAAACAGGGAAGTGGTCGGAATAGCCACAAAAAAAAGACCACACTCGAATCTTTGTAGATCCGGGGAATTTCAATTTCTATGGTAAACAGATCTATTCTGCCTTTAAATATGTGGCAAGTGGAAAAAACTTCTCAAGATGGCACCCTTCGAATTGCATAATTTTCGTATTTTTGAGCTGTAATAACAAAAATAATAAAACACCCATGTCATATATCATTCAAAAAGTTTTGGCGTTGATCGTTGATTTAATTAACCTAATCACAATCATTTTCTCCTAATTTCCAACTGGATATTATAGTGAATTGCTGTAGTTTTATTTTGTGTTTCTTTTTTTATTTTTCTCGTTTATTAATAATTGTAGCGCTTGCCTGAGCTGTTGGCAAAATGGTTATGTCTGCAAGAGTAACATGTTCGGGTGCATTGATCATAAATAAAATGGTATTTGCAATATCTTCGGCTTGTAAAGCGTCTAATTGGCTGTAAACCGTAGCAGCTTTTTCTCGATCTCCTTTAAAGCGAACTTCAGAAAACTCAGTTTCAACCAGACCTGGGTGAATTGCACCAACTCTAATCCCATAAGCGTTTAAATCAATACGCAAGCCTTGAGTAAATGCGTCTACCGCAAATTTACTGGCACAATACACATTCCCTTTGGGATAAACTTCAAGCCCAGCAATCGATCCGACATTAATTATTTGACCTTTATTCTGTTCTGTCATCTGAGGTAAAACAGCTTTGGTAACATACATAAGTCCCTTAACGTTTCCATCGATCATAGCATCCCAGTCATCTAGGTCAGCGCCAACTACATCATCAAGTCCATGGGCATTTCCTGCGTTATTAATTAAAACATCTACTGGTTTAAAATCTTCAGGAATGCTATCGATTGATTCAAAAACTGCAGATCGATCACGAACATCGAAGTTTAAAGTGTGCACTTCGGTTGGCAGTTCTTCCTTTAAAGCGGATAAGCGGTCTTCTCTTCGCCCGCACAAAATTAAGCGCGCACCTTGGGAGGCTAAAAATTCAGCTGCTGCTTTGCCAATTCCACTAGTTGCACCTGTAATGAGTACTTTTTTATTCATGTTTTGGTGTTATATTCTTTAAATGGATGTTGACTAAACCAATAGATTTGAATCTTGATTTTATACATTACTAATGTATTGCTTTTATCTAAGATTAAAAATTATCCTTAAGTTGAGGTCAGCCTAAACCTACTTTTTAATTAACTAAAATTGTAAATATGTATTTTAAAAAAAACATACTTCTACTTTTGATCGTTGCTCTTATCTGCGAATTGAAGTTATCTGCTCATCAAAAGCATTACTACCAAACTGATTTTCCGATAGCTGAGTTTGATGCACGGAGAGCTCAAATATTTGATACAATAGGAGAAAATGCAACAGCAATTATTCAAAGCGGATGTTGGACGGGTAAGTCGAGCTCCTTTAGAACCGGGAATGATTTTCACCATTGATCCGATGATATGGATTCCAGAAGAACAACTTTACATTAGAATTGAAGATGTTGCTTTAGTTACAGAAACTGGAGAAGAAAACCATAGAGCATTTGCACCCTCTTCAATCAAGGGAATTGAAAAAGTAATAAAAGAAAAAGGGTTAACGGATTTAGACCAGCTCAGTCTATAAAACTTAAAACTAGACTATTTACAAGACGTTATTAGGGCACTTCATGACCCCAGCTTGCTTCTAGAAGTAAAAACCAATCTTGCAGATCTAATTTAATGAAAAGCGCATCCATAGCACACTTAAGTCTAGTCTTTTGAGTAGTTCCTACTACGGGATGAATTTTTGCAGGATGTTGGAGTAGCCAAGCCAACAAGATTTGATCTTCTGAAGCATTGTATTTCACACACATTTTATCAACTAAGGGTTTTAGACGCTCATTTTGATTGTTTTTATCCTTAAAATAACTTCCCAAAGGACTCCAAGCCATGGAACCAATTTGTTGCTCCATCATGTGATTTGTTGTTCCGTCAAACATAGCTTTGGACGCCGTTAGGGAACATTCAATTTGGTTCCATTCAATTAGATTTTCAGTACTTAAAAGGCTCATTTGGGCTGAGGTGAAATTAGACACCCCAAAGCTTTTTACTTTCCCTTGACTTTTGAGCTTCTCAAGTGCTTTTGCTACCTCTTGAGGATCCATTAATGGACTTGGTCTATGGAGTAAAAGCACATCAAGATATTCTGTGTTGAGATTTTTAAGGGATTTTTCTGTTGACCAAAGGATGTGATCAGAAGAATAATCATAATGCTTGATTTCTAAAGGACGCGTATCGCTAGGGTACTGAATTCCACATTTACTTATAAATTGTACTTCGGATCTCTCGACTTTAGTTTCTTTGAAAGCTGCGCCGAAAGAGGCTTCTGTTGTATAACCTCCATAAATATCTGCATGGTCAAAGGTACTGATGCCAAGTGATAAGGCATCTTCAATCAAAGAACTCATTTGAGATGAGTTGTAGTTTTTACCCCAAACACCCCAAGTCATAGTTCCAGCAATAATTCCCGAGAATTCAGTCATTGTTTTTTTAATTTATGAAATTACTTTTTTTTAGACTTAAAGCCCATTTTGAAGTAGTGTTTTTTCTTACTATTTTTAACCAATTATTAACAATAAAGATGTTATAATTTCTCCATTTTTGTAACATTAAAAAATTTATAGAATCTTATGGATAATAATACCAATGTAGATATTAGTGCTATTAACGAGAAAATTGAAAAGGAAAGTGCCTTTATTGATTTACTGACATTAGAAATAAATAAAGTAATTGTCGGTCAAAAACACATGATTGAACGACTATTAATTGGTCTTTTGGGTCGTGGACATATTCTATTAGAAGGTGTGCCAGGTCTAGCCAAAACCCTAGCCATTAATACCTTAAGTAAGGCTGTGAAAGCGGATTTCAGTAGAATACAATTTACGCCCGATTTGTTACCAGCAGACGTTGTAGGGACAATGATTTATAACATTAAAGAAAATGATTTTTCTATAAAAAAAGGTCCAATTTTCGCTAATTTTGTTTTAGCAGACGAGATTAACCGTGCTCCTGCAAAGGTACAATCGGCCTTATTAGAAGCTATGCAGGAAAAGCAAGTTACAATCGGAGATACTACATTTCCTCTAAAACAACCTTTTTTAGTTATGGCAACTCAAAACCCTGTTGAACAGGAGGGAACTTACCCACTTCCAGAAGCACAGGTAGATCGATTTATGCTGAAAACCGTGATTGATTATCCTTCTATTGAAGACGAGCAATTAATTGTCCGCTCTAATTTAATGGCAAACCAACAAACAATTAAACCAGTTGTTACCACAAAACAGATCATTACCGCTCAAGAAACCGTTCGGTCTGTTTATATGGATGAAAAAATTGAAAAATATATATTAGATTTAGTTTTTGCAACGCGTTATCCAGAGCGATACGGTCTAAAAAAAATAAAGCCTTTAATAAGTTTTGGAGCTTCTCCCAGAGGAAGTATTAATTTGGCTACTGCTGCTAAATGTCATTCATTTTTAAAGCATAGGGGCTATGTAATTCCAGAAGATGTTCGTGCTATAGTTTATGATGTATTGCGACATAGAATAGGACTTACTTATGAGGCGGAAGCTGAAAACATTACAACCGAAGATTTAATTAGTCAAATAATTAATGAGGTTGAAGTACCATAAATGCGCCTAAAAAAGTTTAAAAAGGAACGTTTATAGCCATGGATACAAAAGAACTTTTAAAGAAAGTAAGGAAAATTGAAATCAAAACACGTCGTTTAAGCGACCATGTGTTTGGTGGAGAATATCACAGTACTTTTAAGGGAAGAGGCATGACCTTCAGCGAAGTACGACAGTATCAATTTGGAGATGATGTCCGAGCGATTGACTGGAATGTAACCGCCCGTTACAACGAACCTTTTGTCAAAGTTTTTGAGGAAGAACGTGAGCTTACTCTTATGTTGGTTGTTGATGTTAGTGGGTCTGAATTTTTTGGTACAGGAAATCAGTTTAAAAGAGAGGTATTAACCGAAATTGCGGCAACCCTTTCTTTTTCTGCACTTCAAAATAACGATAAGGTCGGACTGCTTTTATTTTCAGATCAAGTAGAATTATTTATCCCTCCAAAAAAAGGAAAAACTCACGTCTTAAGGATAATTAGAGAGTTACTAGAATTCCAACCAAAGAGCAAGAAAACAGATATAAATACAGCTTTGGAGTTCTTGTTTGGAATTCTAAAAAAGAAAGCAATTGTATTTTTACTTTCAGATTTCATGGATCAGAAGTACGAAAAAACATTACGTATTGCAGCCAAAAAACATGACCTTACCGGGATAAGAGTTTATGACAAAAGAGAGGTTGAAATGCCTAACATTGGTCTTGTGCCGATGTTAGATAGTGAAACTCAAAAAACAAAGTGGATTAATACTGCCTCGAAATCAGTTCGAAATCAATATCAAAAATTTCATAAAGAGCATGTTGAAATTTTCGAAACGCTATTTAGAAAAAATGGTGCAGGAACACTTCACTGTAGTTTAGAAGAAAGTTATGTAAAAAAGCTGTTAAGCTATTTTAAAGCAAGAATATAGTCATGCGAAAGACATTTTTATTATTTTTTTCTTTAGTGTTATTCTCTTTTACTAGTGGAATAGGGCAAGTCTATAAAGAAATTTTAATTGCTGTTGATTCAACTGAATTTAAAATAGGAGAACAGATTAACATCCGTTTTCAGGTTAAAGGGGATAGCCTTTCAAAAATACAGTTTCCAAAACAACCTAATTTTGCGCCTTTTGAACTCCTTGAAATATTTCCACTAGACACCATTCGTGCTCAAACACATTATTTGTTTATTAAAAAATATGCTTTAATTCAGTTTGATTCAGGCAACTATTGGATTCCAAAACAAAAAATACTAATCAATGGAGTCAATGCAATATCAGATTCAATTTCCATCAGGATAAACACGGTTGTTGTAGATACCCTCGAACAACCTTTGTTTGACATAAAACCTCTTGTTAAGTTAGAACGTAGATATAAAGAGTTGACCAAACAAATTGCAGTTATCTTTTTCATTTTGTTGGTTTTAGCTTTTTTAATTTTCCTTGGATTAAGATTTCAAAAAAAACGAGAAGAAAAGAGGAAAAAAATCCCACCCTTTGAACGAGCACTCCTCGAATTAAAAGCTCTTGAAGAAGAACGTCCCAGATTACAAGAAGAATATAAGAGCTATTATTCAAAATTAACAGAAGTTGTTCGGCGCTATTTAGAAGAAGAGGCTAATATTACTGCTCTAGAAAGCACATCAAAAGAGTTACTTAAAAAGCTAGAGTTGCTAATAGATTCAGGTAAACTAGATTTAAGTACCGAAACTCTACTTTCTTTAAAGCAGGTTTTAGAACATGCTGATTTAGTTAAATTTGCCCGATCTGCCCCAGAATTTGAAGTAGCTACTTCAGATCGAAATATAGTAGAGGATGTCGTGATTAAAACTCAAGAGGCACTTCCAGAACCTACACAAGAAGAAATTGAGGCTACTGCTGCTTTTCAAAAAAAATTGAAAAAGAAAAAATTTAAATTTCAATTAAAAATAGCAGGGCTGGGTATTTTGGTATTGATAATCATTGTCTTTTTAATTTCAATATATAAATATGGTTTTGAAAACGTAAAAGATACCCTGATTCAATACCCAACAAAAGTTTTGATGAATAACCAGTGGGTTCAAAGTCAATACGGAACGCCTCCTATATTCCTTTCAACTCCAGAGGTTTTGATTCGAAAAGCGGAAACACCGAAAGGAATTACCATTTTTTCGGCGGGTGATCCATTAAACACGGTGTATGTGCAAATAAGCTTTTTGGAGCAAGCTCCTCCAGAAGAAGGAAAAGAAAAATCTGAAGAAGAGCAACAACAAGAAGCTCAGGACTTAATAAATGAAATATTGGCATCACTTGAACAAGATGGTGCTACCAATATGTTGATTAATCCGGACCCATATAAAACTAAAGACGGGTCAGAAGTAATACAGCTTTCAGGAACACTAGATCTTCTGAACCCTGAAAGTAAAGAACGAACGCGTTGCAGGTTAAGATCCATTATTTTACCTTTCAATCAAGTTCAAGTTGAGCTAAGAATATTGTCTGATAAAGAAGATCGATATGGAGAAGAAATTGAAAACAGAATTATAGAGTCACTTGAAGTTTTAAAAGAATTATAAACGTGTTTGAAGGAATAGAACTAGCAAATCCGGAATACCTTTGGGGATTAACATTACTCCCCTTAGTTATCTTTTGGTATATATATAAGCGTAAATATCAACAGGCTAGACTGACCATTTCTTCAGTAAAAGGTTTTGAGGGAGTATCTTCAAATTTAGCCCGTTTCCAGTCTGTATTATTTATTTTTAGAATTAGTGCACTTGCTCTAGTTGTTCTTGCGTTAGCACGTCCTCAAACCGTTGACATTTCCTCAAGAACCAAAACAAATAAAGGGATTGATATTGTTATGGCTATTGATGTTTCATCGAGTATGCTAGCACAAGATTTAAAACCTAATCGATTAAATGCCCTTAAAGAAGTTGCTTCGGACTTCATAGATGATCGCCAAAATGACCGGATTGGTTTGGTAGTTTATGCTGGAGAAAGCTATACAAAAACTCCGATTACGAGCGATAAACGAATTGTCAAAAATGCTCTTAGGAGCATCCGATATGATGGAGTAATTAATGATGGGACTGCCATTGGGATGGGACTAGCAACGGCTGTAAACCGACTAAAGGATAGTCGTGCTCAAAGCAAAGTTATCATCTTACTTACTGATGGAGTTAATAATTCCGGATTTATTGAACCTAAAATAGCAGCAGAACTGGCGGTTGAATTTAAGATAAAAACCTATACTATTGGTTTAGGAAGTAACGGAACAGCAAAAGCTCCTGTTGGCGTTTTACCCAATGGAAAGTTTCAATACGGACTTACTAAAGTTGAAATCGATGAAGAGCTATTGCAATCCATAGCAGATGACACAGGTGGTTTGTACTTTAGAGCAACCGATTCTAAAAAATTAAAGGACATTTACGATGAAATAAATAAGCTCGAAAAAACAGAAGTTGAAGAGTTTAAGTATTATAATTATGAAGAAAAATACAGATCACTTATCCTAATAGCTATGGGATTACTGTTTATGGAATGGGTAATGAAAAACACAATTTTTAGAAGCTTTATTTAACAATGTATCAATTAGACGCGCCAATTTATTTTTATGTTTTTGCAATAATTCCATTATTGTGGCTTGGCTATATAGCAATTTCTAGTTGGAAAAGAAGGGCACAAGAGCGTTTTGCATCTACGCGACTGATGGAAGTTTTAAGTCCCGAACGGTCTCGGTTTAAACCTTTATTGAAATTAGTTTTGATTAGCTTAGGATATAGCTGCTTAATTCTTGCGCTGGTTAACCCTAAAATTGGAACCCAATTAGAAACAGTTAAACGAGAAGGGGTGGATATAGTTTTTGCTATCGATGTTTCAAAAAGTATGCTTGCTGAAGACATTGCTCCAAATCGAATTGAAAAAGCAAAACGTTTGGTTTCGGCCCTTTTAAATCAATTGGCAAGTGATCGGGTTGGAATTATAGCTTATGCAGCTCAAGCAGTCCCTCAATTGCCTATTACCACAGATTACGGGGCAGCCAAAATGTTTCTTCAGGCGCTTAATACAGATATGCTTTCTTCTCAAGGTACAGCTATTGATTCTGCAATCGATTTGGCAGTTACTTATTTTGATGATGAAGACCAAACCAATAGAGTAATTTTTATTTTATCAGACGGGGAGGATCATTCAGAAGAGGCAATGGCCGCTGCTGAAAGAGCAAATGAACTGGGAATAAAAATATTTACATTTGGGGTAGGAACCGAAAAGGGAGGTCCTATTCCTATCAAAAGAAATGGAATTGTTGAATCATACAAAAAAGATAAAAATGGAGAAGTAGTAATAACAAAACGTAATTCAGAAGTTTTAACTTCTATAGCAATTGCAACAAAAGGAAATTATTCTGATGGTAATGATACTCAGGAGGTTTTAGAATTTGTTTCTTCTACTTTAAAGCAAATGGATAAAAAGGAATTCGAAGCAAAAAAATTTGTAAGTTATAAAGATCGATTCCAAGGATTCTTGGTTGCAGGATTTCTGTTACTTTTGATAGAAATATTACTTTTTGAAACCAAAACAAAGTGGGTACTCAAAATGAATTTATTTAATGAAAATAAAAAAGAACAAGCATAGATGAATTATAAAGCACTATATTTTTTAATTTTATTACTTTCTTCAACCTTACTTTGGAGTCAGGACGAAGCTGCCAATAACCTAGTTGTTGACGGGAATAAGGAACACAATCAAGAAGAATACATTGGAGCAGAATCTCAATACCGAAAAGCAGTTTCTATTGCTCCAAACAAAACTGAAGCACTTCATAATTTAGGGAATACAAATTATCGAATAGCTGATTACGGTTCTGCTTCTCAACGTTTTTTTCAAACTCAAAAAAACTCAAACTTAAAAGAAGAAAAACACGCTGCCTTCCATAATTTAGGTAATGTTTATATGCAACAAAAAGACTATACTCAAGCAGTAGAGGCTTTTAAAAATGGATTAAGAAACAATCCAAAAGACGAGGAAACAAGATATAATTATGCACTAGCCAAGGAGCTTTTGGAAAAAGAAAAACAAGAGGATCAACAAGACAAGCATGATCAGGATCAGGATAAAGAGGGGGATCAAGATCAGGAGAAGAAAGACGATAAAGGCAAACAGGAAGACCCAAAAGACGAAGGAGACAAAGAGAAAAAGGAAAACGGTGAAGACGGGGATCCCAAAGAGGACTCAAAAGATAAGCCCAAAGAGGACAAGCCTAAGAATCAAGAAAAAGAAGGTGATAGCGATAAGAAAAAACAACCTCCACCAAAACCAAAACTTGGACAAATATCTCCAGAACAAGTAAAAAGCCTTCTTGAGGCAATGAACAATCAAGAAAAAGGAGTACAGAAAAAAGTTAATGCCCAAAAAGCAAAAGGGGTTCCTGTTAAAACCAAAAAAGACTGGTAAGTTTTTATGTTAAAAAATACACTTTTATTAACCTTCCTATTTGCCTTAGGATTTCAATTACAAGCTCAGGTTACTTTTCAGACGAAAGTGAGTAAGAATCGAATGGGAATAAATGAACGGTTAAAGGTTAGTTTTGAAATGAATCAGAACGGAGATAATTTTACCCCTCCTAATTTCGAAGGTTTTCGTGTTGTTGGTGGTCCAAATCAATCTACAAGTAACAGCTGGATTAATGGTAAAAGATCTTTTTCAAGGTCGTATACCTATTTTCTTTTACCAACGCGAAAGGGGAACTTGATTATAAATCAGGCAACGGTTTTAATAGACGATGCTTTATATAAAACTACCCCCATTTCAGTTGAAGTTACTGAAGCTGTCAAAACTCCAAATCAATCAGGAAATGCTGATTATATTGCTGACCAAAACGTACATTTGGTAGCTGAAGTTTCGAATTCTAATCCCTATTTAAATGAAGCCTTTACGGTAGTTTATAAATTATATTATGCTTCAGAAATTGGTATTTCAAACGTAAATGAAGTTGAAAGTCCAACCTATGGTGACTTTTGGAGTAATTTGATTCCCATCAAAAAGCTAGAAATGAAGCAAGGCGTGTATAAAGGGGAAACATACAATTATGTCACTTGGAGAAAAGCAGTTTTATATCCTCAAAAAACAGGAGCATTAACTCTAGAACCTTTAACCTTAAATATTATGGTTCAAGTTTCTTCGAACAGACGAAATTTATTTGGAGACATTGTATACAGACAAGTGCCTAAAACTATAACAGCAGGCAAACGAACGATTAACGTAAAAGCATTACCTGAGGAAGGAAAACCCAAAAATTATTCTGGAGCTGTAGGAGATTTTGATTTAAACTTTAGCCTCAACAAAAAGGTACTAAAAGCATCTGAATCTTTTCAAGCTTCTGTTAAGGTAGCTGGGAGAGGAAATTTAAATTTGTTTACATTACCTAAAGTAAATGTTCCTGCCGCTCTTGAGGTTTATGAGCCCGAGCATTCGGAAAACATAAAAACAAATTTACTGGGAATGCAGGGAAGTATTCAAGACACCTATACCGTTGTTCCAGAATTCCAAGGTAATTATCCAATACCCGCTGTATCCTTTTCTTATTTTGATCCAAACAAAAAACAATACAAAACACTTGTTTCCGAAGAGTTTATGATAAATGTTAACGAAGGTCCCGTAGCAGGAAATTCTAAAGCTGATGAGAAATTCTCTTCGGTTCTTTTAAGACCTAATCTAAATGAAAATCAATTCACTTTTATTGCATTAGAAACTGAGTTTTCCCCGATTAAAACTGAAGCTGCTTTTTTTGGGAGCAGAAATTTTTATATAATATTGTTATTTCCTTTTTCACTTGTTTTCCTGCTCTTTTTGTGGCTTAGAACAAAGCAAAATATAACAAGGGATCCAATGACCTTAAGGCAGAAAGCAGCAAATAGATTGGCTAAAAAATACTTGAGTTCCGCCAAGAAGAATCTAGGAAAAAAAGAAACATTTTATGACTCACTCGAGCGTGCTTTACATAATTACTTAAAGGCAAAATTACATATTGTTACAGCAGAATTTAGTAAAAATCGAATTACAAACCTGCTTGGGGAAAAAGAAATAGAGCCTATTTTGATTAAAGAATTTGTTGCATTACTAGAAGCATGTGAAGCTGCTCGATATTCACCAGAAACAGCAGTGAGCATGGAAGAGAACTTTGATCGAGCCTCTATGTTAATTTCAAAAATAGATAAGCAGCTATGAACATAAAGCACTTATATATCGCATTTATTTTTTTGTATTCGGGCTTATCTGCTCAAGCTCCTGATGTTCTTTTTGATCAAGGTAATAAAGCATATAACCTTGGTGCTTTCGAAGAAGCAATAACCAACTACAAACTTGTTTTAGAAGCTGAACTCCACAGTTCAGAATTGTATTTTAATTTAGCAAATTCATATTATAAGATTGGTGAGGTTGGAGAAAGTGTTTTTTACTTTGAAAAAGCAAAACTATTAGACCCGGACAATAAAGACATCCACACCAATTTACAATTTGCCCAGAACATGTCTTTAGACTCAATAGAGTTTTTACCTAAAAGCCTTTTAAGTGAATTAATTGGTAGTGTGACCTCCTTATTTTCTGTTAATAATTGGTCCAAAATTTTGATTGGTATTTCCTGCCTTTTATCTCTTTTATTTGTTTTGTATTTATTAAATAAAAGCACCTTTTGGAAACGGCTTTACTTCTCTTCGTTTTGGTTACTTCTAATCATTTTCTTTACAATATTTTCTCTTACCTACTCCCAACATAAAGAGATCACGAACCAACGTTCAGGAATTATTTTTAATACTCAAATTAATATTTGGGGGGAGCCAAACGAGCGCTCGGAAGTTTTATTTGTATTACACGAAGGAACTAAAGTAGAAGTTATAGATGCTCTAGGCACCTGGAATAAAATTAAAATAGTTAACGGATCGGAAGGATGGGTTGAAAGCTCTTCTTTAAGAATGTTAAATTAACTTCTTAGGGATTAAATCTTTTTTCCAAGCACCCATTCTAAAGTTTCACTTCCAATAAGTTTTACAGGTTCGTATAAAGTTGACTCATCAATTACATCGGCTTCCATAAAGGCGAAAAGAAACTCAAACTGATCTAATATCATTACAATTCCACTTAGAATTAAGACATATTTTAACCCCCCAAAAACAGCACCTAATGCACGGTTTACTCCGCCTAAAGCAACAGTTTTTAATACTCGAGTTAAAAATTTAGCCAAAAAGTTTATTGCGATTATTATAATTATAAACGTAAGGACAAACAGCACCCCAGAAGGCGGTATTTTATCAATGCCTATATAATTACCTGAGAGCTTACCAACGCTTGAAGAAAAGAGTAAAGCACCAACTAGCCCTAAAAATAATGCAATTAGTGACGCTGCTTCTACGATGAGTCCCTTTGAAAAGCCTTTAATAGCTCCATAAAGTACGAGCCCTCCAATTACAATGTCTATATAATTCATAAAGTAAATATAAAGAATTTTCTTTCTATCTGCTTTCACTTTTTAGGAATGGCATATCTTTATAAGATGCAAAAAGCATCCGTAAGAAATAAAGAATTAAAAGACCAATGGGAAACGTTGGTTTCTATTCTTACTGAACGTTTTTCAGAAACCGAATCTATTGATATTGAAGGGATACTCTATTTGATTGGTATTCAAGAGCTAGGTCAAGTTCATGAACGTTTCAAAAAAGATGATAATGTGGACATCATTCACATTGGAATCTGTTCAGCTTTGGAGCCTTTTGGGTACTATGCTTTTGATTATTTTGACGACGATCGCTGGCCCCATTTTAAGTTAATCGAAGAGCTACCTCCTTTAAAGCCAGGAGAACAAAGTATACTAATGAAAGAAGCAGTTGTTCATTACTTCATTCAAAAAGGATTAATTTAATAGTATTATTAGTATTTTTATAGCATGATTAAAACGGTTAAAGAACATCTCCAAAAAGTAGCTCAATTTGAAGCTAATGATCTAGACGGTATCGAACAGTTTAGGATTGAATATGTAGGTAAAAAAGGTATTTTAAATGACCTTTTTGCTGCGTTTAGAGGAGTTCCTAATGAGGGGAAAAAGGAATTTGGCCAAATTTTAAATCAACTAAAAGTAGCAGTTTCTGACAAAGTTCAAGCCCTTAAAGCTTCGCTCAGTTCTAATGCATCAGCGGTCGTTTACGGAGATTTGTCTCGCCCCGCTTTTCCAATAGATTTAGGGTCTCAACATCCGTTAACGGTTGTAAAGAATAGAATTATAGATATTTTTTCTCAGATTGGGTTTAATGTTTCTGAAGGCCCAGAGATCGAAGATGACTGGCATAATTTCACTGCATTAAATTTGCCAGAATATCATCCTGCTCGAGACATGCAGGACACCTTTTTTATTCAAACAAATTCAGACATTCTATTACGTACCCATACCTCGTCTGTTCAAGTGCGTTACATGGAAAATAATCCACCTCCAATTCGAACTATATCTCCAGGACGGGTTTTTAGAAACGAAGCAATATCGGCAAGAGCTCATTGTATCTTCCATCAAATCGAAGGATTATATATCGACAAAAATGTTTCTTTTGCAGATCTAAAGCAAACCCTAAGCTATTTCACACAAGCTTTATTCGGAAAGTCTAAAATCAGGTTACGACCGTCTTATTTCCCGTTTACAGAACCCAGTGCAGAAGTTGATATTTATTGGGGGCTTGAAACCGAGGTAGATTATAGGATTACCAAAGGCACAGGCTGGTTAGAGATTATGGGCTGCGGAATGATTGATCCAAATGTATTAAAAAACTGTGGCATTGATCCCGAAGAATATTCTGGTTATGCTTTTGGAATGGGTATTGAGCGAATTGCTATGCTGCTTTATCAAGTAAGTGATATCCGTATGTTTTTTGAAAACGATGTGCGTTTTCTAAAACAATTTAAAGCAACCTTTTAGTCAAGTTTTTTGGTCAATTTTTCAAACACTTTTCCAGGTCTTTTACCTTCATAAAGAATTAAAAAAACTGCTTCAATAATCGGAGTTTGGGTCTTAAATTCTGAATTTATGAAACGTGCAGATTTAGTAGCATAATAACCTTCTGCTATCATATTCATTTCTAACTGTGCAGCTTTGACGGTATAACCTTTACCAATCATATTACCGAAAGACCTGTTGCGACTAAAAACAGAATATCCAGTAACCAATAAATCCCCTAAATAAGCCGAATTGTTGATGTTTCGTTTCATTTTATGCAGATCTTTAATAAAGCGCTTTGTTTCTCGAATTGCGTTACTCATCAATACACTTTGAAAATTATCTCCATACCCTAAACCGTGAGCAATTCCAGCAGCAATTGCATAGATATTTTTTAGCATAGAAGCATACTCAGTTCCAATAATATCGTTTGAAATAGTAGTTCTTATGTATTTTGTTTTTAACATCGAAGCAATACACTTCGCATAGGTTTCGTTTTGACAAGCAATTGTTAAGTAAGAAAGTTTTTCCATAGCTACTTCCTCAGCATGACATGGTCCACATACAACTCCGATTCTGTCTAGAGGGACTCCATGATCTTCATTAAAATAAGTACCGGGAATTTTCATGTTTTCAGGCAAAACTCCTTTTACAGCAGATACCATTATTTTATCCCTCAATGGAATATGAAGTTTAGCAAACTCATCTATGATAAAGGCAGATGGAATAGCAACAATAATAATATCAGCTCGATTAACAACCGAATTCATATCCGTGCTGATTTTTAATCGTTTTGTCTTGAGTGTAGTTGATGTTAAATAATTCGGGTTGTTTTGGTTTTTTTCAATGAAATTTTTATTTTTTTCACTACGAACATACCAACCCACATTACGTTTATTCTCAATCAGTATTTTGATTAAAGCTGTTGCCCAACTTCCCCCACCAAGAACAGCTACTTTAAGCTTATTCTTCAAGAGAATATGTTTGATTTCTGGCCTTTTGCTAGTTATCATAAGTATAATTCGAAATGTTTTTTAGCTTTCTATTGAAACCAAACGTTCCAAGGTATTCTTGAAAGAATTAAAAGAAACCCTAAGGTGTAAAAAATTCCAATACGAGAAAATTTCTTAGCATCTAAGGATTGGCGCTTATGCATGGACCATCCCATGGTAATTAGTACAATAGCCAACAGATTAATTGTAGGGTGTTCAACTAAGTATAGACGACTAGTAGGGTCTGACATAACTCCCATACCATCTTCACTCCACGCACCAAATCTAGGAGAAACAAAGTATAGTATCATTCCAAGTAAAAACTGAATATGAGAAGTTATTAGTACAAATAAAGAACGTCTAAAGTCTGTAGAGTCAAATGTTCTTTTTTTAATGATTCCTATAAAAGCATTTACGATTGCAAAAACTAGAAGAATGAGAACAATTAAAGCCCAATAGGAGTGTGCTGTTTTTAGAAATGTGTACATTTTTTATTTTTTTAGATGATGTAAATATAACTAATCTTAAGTTTACAAATCGAATTTTATGCCTTGTGCTAGCGGCAAGTCATCCGAGTAATTAATTGTATTGGTTTGTCTTCTCATATATACTTTCCAAGCATCTGAGCCGCTTTCTCTTCCGCCACCAGTATCTTTTTCACCCCCAAATGCACCACCAATCTCAGCGCCTGAAGTTCCAATATTTACATTAGCAATACCACAATCACTTCCCCAATGCGACAAGAAAGTTTCGGCTTCCTGAAGGCTATGTGTCATAACAGCTGACGATAGTCCTTGTTTAACATCGTTTTGAAGTTCTATAGCATTTTCAATAGAACCTGAATATTCCATGAGATAGAGAATTGGAGCAAAGGTTTCTTTCTGTGCCATTTCGCTATCTACTTTTACTTTAGCTATTGCTGGTTTTACATAACAAGCACTCTCATAGCCTGATCCAGAAAGCACACCTCCTTCAACAATCCACTCACCTCCTTCGGCTGTAATTTCTTTTAGTGCTTGGTTGTATTGAGCTACAGAATCTTTATCTATTAAAGGGCCAACATGGTTCTCGGTCTTTAATGGATTTCCAATACGTAATTGTTTATAAGCATTTTTGATTTTATCTTGTACTTCAGCAAATATGGATTCATGAATTATAAGCCTTCGAGTAGAAGTACATCGTTGACCGGCAGTTCCCACTGCTCCAAAAACAGCTGCTAAAAGTGTTGTTTTTAGGTCTGCATGTGGTGTGATAATAAGTGCATTATTCCCGCCTAATTCTAATAATGATTTACCAAGTCGAGCTCCAACTTTTTGAGCGACTATTTTACCCATTCGAGTTGATCCAGTTGCCGAGATTAATGGAACTCTTCGATCTTCACTCAGCCATTGACCAACTTCGGCTTCACCATTCAAGAGACATGAAATCCCTTCGGGCAAATTATTTTCTTTTAATATCGCGCCAATTATTTTTTGACAAGCAATAGAACACAAAGGTGTTTTTTCGCTGGGTTTCCATACTGTTACATCCCCGCAAATCCAAGCTAAAGCTGTATTCCATGCCCAAACAGCAACAGGAAAATTAAACGCAGAAATGATTCCAACAATTCCAAGTGGGTGATATTGTTCGTACATGCGGTGATTAGGTCTTTCGGAATGCATTGTTGTTCCTTGTAATTGTCTAGAAAGTCCAACAGCAAAATCACAGATATCGATCATTTCTTGAACTTCACCGAGTCCTTCTTGAAGTGATTTACCCATTTCCCAAGAAACCAATTGACCCAAAAGTTCTTTTTTCCCTCTTAAGGCATTGCCAAACTGACGGACTAATTCTCCACGTAAAGGCGCAGGCATCCTTCTAAAGCTAATAAAAGCCTCTTCAGCAGTTTGTAAAACCTTTTCATAATCTTCAAAAGTTGCGGCTTGAACTGTTCCTAATATTGAGCCATCCACAGGAGATTTAGATTCAATGATAGTACCCTTTGCAAACCAATTAGCTCCAGTTGAACATCCCGATTGATTTTTATCAATGTCTAATTTTTTTAGTAGGCTTTGTATTGATTCTGACATGTTTTTGGTTGTTTAGTTTGCTAAATGTAAAACTTATTCTAAAACCACAATCATTAATATTTATAATAAAAAAGGTTTTTCTATCTTACATAGATCATATGAAACATATTTTAAAAGTATTTGCAGTAATTTTCTTGGTTAGTTGTTCTTCTAAAGTTGAAGTTGATAAAACCACCTTTGGCATTGTTATCCATGGTGGTGCAGGAACTATTTTAAAAGAAAACATGTCCGAAGAAATGGAAAAGGCATACCGTGATAAGCTTACTGAAGCTATAGCTGTTGGGCATGCGATTTTAAAAGCTGGAGGTACAAGTCAGGATGCAGTCGAACAAACCATTCATGTTATGGAAAACTCCCCTTTATTTAATTCAGGGAAGGGTGCTGTATTAACAGCAGACGAATCGATTGCTTTAGACGCTTCATTTATGGATGGTAAAACATTGGATGCAGGAGCAATAGCAGGAGTAAAACACGTTAAGAATCCTATTAGTGCTGCAATAAAAGTGATGAACAGCTCCCCCCATGTTATGCTTTCTGGAGCTGGAGCAGACAGGTTTGCAGCAGAGGAAGGCTTAGATACAGTTCCAGAATCTTATTTTATTACAGAAAGACGCTTTAATGCTCTTAAACGTGTTAAAGCCCGAGAAGCTAATAAGCAAACAGCTTTAACAACTTCTGAAATGCAATATTATAGAAACCAAAGAATAGGAACTGTTGGGTGTGTTGCTTTAGACCTTAATGGAAATCTAGCCGCAGGAACTTCAACAGGAGGAATGACTAACAAAAAATGGGATCGAATTGGAGATGCTCCAATTATTGGAGCAGGAACCTATGCTAATAATGCAAGTTGTGGAGTTTCGGCTACGGGTTGGGGCGAATTTTTTATTCGTTCAGTAGTAGCTCATGATATTGCGGCCTTAGTTGAATATAAAAACCTAAGTGTTGTTGAAGCTTCCAAGCAAGTGATGCAAAAAGTAAAAGATCTTGGTGGCGATGGAGGAGTTGTTGTTCTAGATTCCAAAGGGAATGTAGCCATGGAATTCAACACCTCAGGGATGTATCGAGCACATATGAATTCAGCAGGAGCAATTGATGTCAAAATATATAAAAATGAATGAAGTAATTCCTCCTTATTTCGCCTTAATTTTTACTTCTAAACTTAAAGAGAACTCTAAAGAGTATGATCAAATGGCCGAAAAAATGTATTCTCTAGCCAAACTTCAAGAAGGTTTTTTTAGGTTTTAAAAGTGTTAGACAGCAGCTTGGAATTACAATTTGTTTTTGGGAGTATTTAAATCATATTAAAAACTGGAAGAATAATTTCGAGCATCGAGAGGCTCAAACGAAAGGAATGAACTTATGGTATGAAGCTTATGAGTCAGAAATCTATAAAGTTGACAGAAAATACACTTTTAATTATATCCAAATTTGTTATTTAAATAAACACATTATTTGAAGTAAAATTATATATATTAATTGTATTTTTCAATTCTTTATTTCTTTTCAGATAAATGAGAGTTATAGTATTTTTTTTCACCAGTAACTTCTTTTCCAATCCATTCTGGGAAAACTATTTTGTCTTTTGTAGATTTTAATTCAACTTCTGCCACAATAAGGTTTTTGTAAACACCTTCGAATTCATCTATTTCAAATAAAAAGCCTTTAAAATTCACTTCATAGCGCGTCTTTTCTATGATTTCAGGGAGGCAAATTGACATTAATTCTTTTGCATCTTTAAGCGAAATTTCTTTCTCCCATTCAAAACGACTTAAACCCCCATCAGTTGAAATCCCCTTTATAGTTAGGAACCCTTGATCATCTCGAATTCGAACCCGAACTGTTCTTTCAAGGTCTTTTGATAAATATCCTTGGATAATTCTAGTTTTCCGATGAGATGTTTTTCTGTATTGGTTCGATAAGACTAAAAACTTGCGTTCTATTTCTATCATTTAAAAGCATTGTTTCATTACCCATTAAAGATATGTAATTTAGCATATGGATCAGGAAAATCACGTTCGAAAGATTATTCATGTTGACATGGATGCTTTTTATACTTCTGTAGAGCAGTTAGATGACCCGTCATTAAGAGGCAAAGCCATTGCTGTTGGTGGAGGAGGTGATCGAGGTGTGGTTGCAGCTGCAAGCTATGAAGCGCGAAAGTTTGGAGTAAGAAGTGCAATGAGTGGAATTGTTGCTAAGCGTAATTGTCCGGACCTTATTTTTGTTAAGCCTAGATTTGATAGATACAAAGAAGTGTCAAATCAAATTCGAGTAATTTTTTCGGAATACACCAATCTAGTTGAACCTCTTTCCTTAGACGAGGCTTATTTAGATGTTACTCAAAACAATAAAAACGCCATTTCAGCTACGCTTTTAGCTACCGAAATCCGAAATAAAATCAAGACAAAAACTGGATTAAATGCTTCTGCAGGTATTTCTATTAATAAGTTTGTTGCTAAAATTGCGAGTGATTATAATAAGCCAAATGGACAAAAGACTGTACCTCCAGAAGAAGTGCTTTCGTTTCTTGAGTCACTGGAAATAAGAAAATTTCATGGGGTTGGAAAAGTTACGGCAAAGAAAATGTATCATTTAGGGATTTTTACTGGCAATGATTTAAAGCAAAAATCAAAAGCATTTCTTATAGAACACTTCGGTAAGTCCGGAGACTATTATTTTAATGTAATTAGAGGAATTCATACCAGTCCTGTAGAACCTATACGTTTACCAAAATCGATTGGTACTGAACATACATTTAAAGAAAATCTAACCAGTGAAATCTATCTTGCTGAAAAAATTAAAGAGATAGCAGAAAAACTAGATAAAAGAATTAAACGATACAAATATTCAGGTAAAACAATTACTCTTAAAATTAAATACTCTGATTTTATTCAACAAACAAGAAGTAAGACACTTCCTTTTTTTGTTTCGGATAAAAGCATGCTCATTGAACATACACTTCAATTAATGTATCAAGAAAAACTACAAAATTCTGTTCGCCTAATAGGAATCACTATTTCTAATCTTAATACCCCTTCCAAAAAGAAATCGAATATTGAAACCGACAAAATGGAAGTTCAACTAAGCTTGCCCTTTTAGATTAAAGAAACCCGTAATGTATTAACCATACCTTGATCAATGATGGGCATTGCGGCTAAGTTGATTAACATGTCTCCTTTTTTCACATACCCTTCTTTTTCTGCAATTTTGTTTACCTCTTCTACTGTATTATCAGTACTTTCAAACCGATTATAATAGAAGGCTTTTACACCCCAAAGTAAATTTAGTTGTGATAAGATGCGTTTGTTCGAAGTAAACACTAAAACTGCTGCTGAGGGTCTCCATGCAGAAATCTGAAAAGCAGTATAACCACTGTTAGTTAGAGTGCAAATCGCTTTAGCATTTATTTCATTAGCCATATTTGCTGCATGATAACAAACAGATTTAGTTATAAATCTTGGTGTTCTTATGTTTGGAGGACTTTGAGGGACTCTTATTAAGGGCGAATTCTCAACACTCTTGAGGATCGATGTCATCGTTTCTATGACTTGAACAGGATATTCTCCAACAGATGTTTCTCCCGAAAGCATCACAGCATCTGCACCGTCCATTACAGAATTTGCAACATCATTTACTTCTGCTCTTGTTGGTGTTAAACTGTCAATCATTGTCTCCATCATTTGAGTTGCAATAATTACTGGAATACGAGCTTTTTTAGCTTTTAAAACTAAATTCTTTTGAATCAAAGGAACCTCTGCAGCTGGAACTTCAACTCCTAAATCTCCCCGAGCAACCATAAGGCCATCACAATATGCAATGATTTTGTCTATGTTTTCAATGGCTTCAGGCTTTTCTATTTTTGCTATGATTGGAATTTTATGTTCGGAGTGCTTTTTGATTAAATCTTGAAGTTCAATCAAATCTTCGCTATTACGAACAAACGAAAGAGCAATCCAGTCTACCTTTTGCTCAATTGCAAAAATAGCATCATCAATATCTTTTTTTGTTAAAGCCGGTAGAGATACATTTGTATTTGGAAGATTAACTCCTTTTTTTGACTTGAAAGGACCTCCTTGAATTACTTTTGCGGTAACAAGTTCTTTTCTGTCAGATGAGACAACTTCAAAAATGAGTTTCCCATCATCTAATAATATGCGTTCTCCAAGATTTACATCTAAAGGAAAACGTTTGTATGTCATGTAGGCAGATTTTGCGTTCCCTTGAAATGGAGCAGAGGTATTAAAATCGACCAAGTCTCCAGGATTAACAAAAGCTCCTTCTTCAATAACACCTAACCTTAGTTTAGGCCCTTGAAGGTCTCCAAGAATAGAAATATGAAGATTTAACTTCTCACTTAATTCTCTAATTATTTGTATTCTTTTTGCAACATCAGAATGATCAGCATGAGAAAAATTAATTCGAAACACATTGGTTCCTGCAAGTATCATTTGTTCTAAAACCTCTTCGCTTTCCGAAGCTGGCCCTAGTGTTGCAACTATTTTTGTTTTTTTATGTAATAGCATTAGTCAAAAATTATGTTTTTGTGTGATTTTATGTTCTCTTCCGAAATACTGTAAGCAAATTGTATTTCTGACATATTCTTAATTTTGTTTAATAAACTTTCGCTTGCTATGTCTTCAGGTTTTTTAATAAAATAATTAACCTGTCTAAATTCTGGCAAAACGTATTGTTTCATAGTAATAGACTCTTCAAAAAACAATTCAGAATCCTGATTTGAGTTTTTTTTGCTTTTGGCATACTTATTAGTGAATAAGTGCCAATGACTTTCTTCATCCCAACTGTTTTTCCAAATCATTCCCTTAATATTTGTTTTTAAATGAGATGAATATAAATCATGATTTCTTTTGAAGAACGTTGAACAGTTTTGGTTAATGAAATACGCTAGCTGAAAATCTTCTATCGATGTGTGAATAGCAATTAATGAAAAAGCTTCTTCTTCTATTGTTTTTTCTAGATGATGTTTCTTATAATCCATTAACATGCAAAGATAGTCATTTCAATCAAACCCAGTCCGGGTCTGTTTTAATAGGAATGTAATTTGCTCTGAAAACGTTATTGCTCTAACTTATAGTTTTAAAACTCTAACAGCATTTTTTGAAGCTTTTTCTTCTGCCTTTTTTTTAGAAAGATCTCTAGACTTAGTGATTAATTTGTTGTTCAATAAGATTTTACAATAAAAATTTACTTCTGGATCTTTTCCGTTATCTGCTTCAGTCTCAAAAGTGAGGTTTTGTTTTTCTTTTTGACTCCATTCAATAAGTAAGCTCTTATATGAAACAACTTTATTCTCAATTGTTTCAAGTTCAATGTACGGTTTGAAGAATATTTTCTCTAAAATAGATTTACATTTTTCATAACCTTTGTCAATAAAAATAGCTCCTATTAATGCTTCCAATATGTTCCCGTAGATGTCGTCTCCAAAATTATTTTTCTTACCTTTAAACACGAGCAGGTCAAGAAGTTTCATTTCTTTACCAATACGGTTTAATTTTTCTCTGCTTACTATTTTAGATTTCATTAGGGTCAGCTTTCCTTCATTGGCGTCCGGAAGAACTTCAAATAAGTATCGAGCAACAATTGTACTAAGAATAGAATCTCCGAGATATTCAAGACGTTCAAAATTCATAGGTTCCCCTTCGGTATTCCTAAGATTCATTGAACGATGAGTGAATGCAGCCCTGTAAATACTTTTGTTATACGGCATAAAGCCCAAAAGATTTTTAAGATTGTCAAAGAGTTTTTGGTCTACCAGTTTTTTAGACCATAGTTTTGGAATAAATTTCACATTCCAAATTAAGAAATTTCTCTGAATATTACACAAGCATTGTGCCCTCCAAAACCAAAAGTGTTAGATAAAGCTACTTTTACCTCTCTTTTCTGAGCGGTTCCAAACGTAAAATTGATTTTTGGATCAATCGCTTTATCTTGAGTGTGAAGATTAATTGTAGGGGGAACTATATTTTTTTGAATACTCATAACCGATGCAATAGCTTCAATTGCTCCAGCAGCACCGAGTAAATGTCCCGTCATTGATTTTGTAGAGTTTACATTCATTGAATATAAGTGCTCTCCAAAAACTTCTTTGATAGCTTTAGATTCCGCAAGGTCTCCAAGGCCAGTTGAAGTTCCATGCATATTAATAACATCTACATCATCTGGTTTGAGATTGGCGTCTCGTAAACAATTAAGCATAACATTTCGAGCTCCAATTCCTTCTGGATGTGGTGCAGTCATGTGATGTGCGTCTGCTGAAAGTCCTCCACCAACAATTTCAGCATATATTTTTGCACCACGCGCTTTAGCGTGCTCGTATTCTTCTAATATTAAAGTTCCGGAACCTTCCCCTAATACAAACCCATCTCGATCCTTGTCAAAAGGACGCGATGCAGTTTGCGGATCATCGTTTCTAGTTGATAATGCACGCATGGCATTAAAGCCACCAATTCCAGCATAAGTAACCCCAGCTTCTGAACCTCCAGTGACCATTACGTCTGCATGATTTAGACGTATGTAGTTTAGTGAATCTATTAATGCGTTTGAAGAAGAAGCGCATGCAGATACTGTTGCAAAATTTGGGCCTCTAAAACCATATTTGATTGAAATCATTCCCGGAGCAATGTCTGGAATCATTTTAGGGATAAAAAAAGGATTAAACTTTGGTTTTTTATCGTTGTCAGCGAAATTTAGAACTTCATTTTGGAAGGTTTCTAGCCCTCCTATTCCAGCGCCCCAAATAACACCAATTCGATTTTTATCAACAGTGTCAAGAGGAAGGCAAGAGTCTTCAATTGCCTCTTGAGTTGAAACAAGTGCATATTGAGTAAAACGATCTTGTTTTCTTGCCTCTTTTCGATCCATAAAATCAAGAACATTAAAGTTTTTTAATTCACAGGCAAATTTCGTTTTGAATTCAGAAGCATCAAAATAAGTTATAGGGGCGGCACCGCTTTTACCAGAAACAAGTCCTTCCCAAAACTCAGAAAGGGTGTTTCCGATAGGTGTTAATGCCCCCAATCCGGTAATAACTACTCGTCTTGGAGTCATAAATTTTAAAGTTTTACGAGGCTTGCTCGATGTATTGAATAGCTTGACCAACAGTTGCGATGTTTTCTGCTTGGTCATCTGGGATTTGGATATCAAATTCCTTTTCAAATTCCATAATTAGCTCTACAGTATCTAATGAATCTGCACCTAAATCATTTGTAAAGCTTGCTTCAGTAACTACTTCGTTTTCGTCAACGCCTAGTTTATCTACAATAATAGCTTTAACTCTTGATGAAATGTCTGACATAATAAATTTGTTTTAAATTTTGTTTAATACGCAAAAATAAAAAACTTTAAAGGAATACGTCATTTTACTGAACTAAATTGGTTTTTTTTTAACTCTTTTTTTCAGGTAGCGGTCTGTTTTCTTTTCTGGTTAAGGGATTATGCGTTATTTTGTTTTTTTATTGACATGGCAAAAAAAATAATAATCCTAGCTTCTGGAAACGGCTCCAATGCCGAAGAGATCATGCGCTACTTCAAAGTTTCTTCTGTAGCTGATGTTTCATGTGTTATCTCGAATAAACGTGAAGCGGGAGTTTTTGAACGTGCTAAATCTTTTGATGTTCCCTGTGTATGGCTGAATAAAAGCTATTTTGAATCTAATGAAATCGTAAATTACTTAAACGACTTAAAGCCAGATTTGATTGTTTTGGCAGGGTTTTTATTAAAAATACCAAAAAAACTTATTCAGTTGTTTCCAAATAAAATCATAAATATTCACCCGGCTTTACTCCCAAAACATGGAGGTAAAGGAATGTTCGGTAAACATGTGCATCAGGCAGTAAAAGATTCTGGAGACTCGCATACAGGTATAACAATTCATTATGTTAATGAAAATTATGATGAAGGTGGAATTATTTTTCAAGCTCAAGTTGGAATAGATTCTAACGATGACCCAGACAGTATTGCCCAAAAGATTCATAAACTAGAACACAAGCACTTTCCAGAAGTTATAAATCAAATTTTAAACAAATAGCCGCGTGCAAAAAGCTCAAATTCATATTTACACGGATGGTTCGGCATTAGGTAATCCAGGGCCTGGAGGATATGGTATCATTATAGAATTGGTTGGCCAAAATTATTATAAAGAGTACGCTCAGGGATATGCTTTTACTACAAATAACAGAATGGAACTCTTAGGGGTAATTGTAGCCCTGGAAAAACTCAAAGAACAACCTCTAAATGTAGTGGTGTTTTCAGACTCCAAGTATGTTATTGATTCCGTTGAAAAAAAATGGGTCTATGGCTGGAAGGCCAAAAACTTTAAAGGCAAGAAAAATCCTGACTTATGGAAAAGGTTTTTAACTATTTACGAACAACACAATGTTAAGTTTCAATGGGTAAAAGGACATAATGATCACCCACAAAACGAGCGTTGTGATAGCTTGGCGGTTAATGCTGCAAAAAATGGAACTAAAGAGAAAGATGTATTTTTTGAAAATGAGAGTAAGAAACAGCACTAAAGTCTTTTTTGGACTACAGAAGCTCAAAAGAAGTTTTATCTTTGCCTTATGAAGAACAAATTACTTGTTGTAGGGACCATGGCCTATGATGCCATCGAAACACCTTTCGATAAAGTTAATAGAATACTTGGCGGCGCGGCAACTTATATAGCTCTTGCTAGCTCAAAGTTTGATGTTGATTGTGGGTTAGTTTCTGTTATTGGAGCTGATTTTGAGGAGAGTGATCTTAAAATTTTACAAGATTTAGATGTAGATATTTCTGGAGTTGAACTGGTTCCTGATGGGAAATCTTTTTTTTGGAGTGGACGTTATCATGACAACATGAATATGCGTACAACTATAGATACACAATTAAATGTTCTTGAAAATTTCAATCCTATAGTCCCTTTATCTTATAAAAGTGCAGAAGTAATGATGATTGGGAATCTTCATCCACGAGTTCAGCTATCCGCTTTAAATCAGATGGAAGGTAAACCCAAATTTGTAGTGCTAGATACTATGAATTTTTGGATGGATAATTTTAGATCAACGCTAGATGAAGTGATTGCAAAAGCAGATCTAATTACCATAAATGATGAAGAGGCAAGGCAATTGTCTGAAGAACATTCTTTAGTTAAGGCTGCCGAGAAAATTCACACAATGGGTCCAAAGTATGTTATCATTAAAAAAGGAGAACATGGGGCCATGCTTTTTGGAGACGGGAAAATATTTATCGCACCAGCATTTCCATTAGATCAAGTTATTGATCCAACAGGAGCAGGAGACAGTTTTGCTGGAGGTATTTCAGGAATCCTTGCTAACACCGACGCTATTAATTTTGAAACCTTAAAATCAGGAATCATTTATGGTTCTGTTTTAGCTTCTTTTACTGTAGAACAATTTGGTGTAAAAGCTCTTTTGGCTGTAACTTCGAAAGCAATCAATGATCGAATCGAAAAATTCAAAAGTCTTACAAGTTTTGAGTGGAATGATAAACAAAAAAACATATGAGTGATGCCATCAAACACGAGTGCGGAATAGCCTTATTACGACTCAAAAAACCACTATCATTTTATCAAGATAAGTATGGTACATCCTTATTTGGAATTAATAAGATGTATTTGATGATGGAGAAACAGCATAATCGAGGTCAAGACGGTGCAGGTTTTGCCAGTATAAAGTTTGATATGGAGCCTGGTGATCGATACATCAGTAGGGTGCGTTCTTGTGAAAAACAACCCATTCAAGATATTTTCAATCAAATAAGTTCTAGAATTCAAGAAGCGATTGAAGAAGACCCTTCGATACAACAAAACACCTCCCTCTTAAAACAAAAAGCTCCTTATCTAGGGGAACTTATGTTAGGACATGTTCGTTACGGAACATTTGGAAATAATGGAATCGAAAGTGTACATCCATTTTTGAGACAAAATAATTGGATGCATAGAAATCTGATTGTTGCAGGAAATTTCAATATGACTAATGTAAATGAACTTTTTGACAACCTTATTTCTCTTGGTCAACATCCTAAAGAACGAGCTGACACGATCACTGTGATGGAGAAAATAGGTCACTTCTTAGATGATGCAGTTGCTAAAATATACAAGAAACTAAGAAAGGAAGGATATAATAAATTTCAAGCTTCGCCTTTAATTGCAGAGCGTTTAAATATTTCTAAAATACTAAGAAAAGCAGCTAAGAATTGGGATGGTGGTTATGCAATGGCTGGAATGCTTGGGCATGGAGATGCTTTTGTTTTAAGAGACCCAGCAGGTATTCGACCGGCCTTCTTTTACGAAGATGATGAAATTGTTGTTGTTGCTTCAGAACGGCCAGTTATTCAAACGGTTTTTAATGTGCCTCTTGAAGAAATTAAAGAATTAACTCCAGGGAGCGCTATCATCGTTAAGAAGTCAGGTGAAACATCAATTGAGCAGGTTTTAGAACCTCTTGAAAAAAGATCCTGTTCCTTTGAACGGATTTATTTTTCTAGAGGTAGCGATGCTTCTGTGTATAAGGAACGTAAAGAGTTAGGTAAACTACTTTTTCCTAAAATATTAGAGAACATTAATAATGATATTGAAAACACAGTGTTTTCATACATACCCAATACGGCAGAAACCTCTTTTTATGGTTTGATAGGGGAAGCTCAGAATCATTTAAAAAACCAAATTTTAAAAGAAATTAATAAAACTACAATTGATCGGGAACGAATCTTAGAATTATTAAAGTTAAGTCCTAGAATAGAAAAAATAGCAATTAAAGATGCTAAGCTTAGAACTTTTATAACATCAGATTCAAGTAGAGATGATTTAGTTGCTCATATCTATGACATAACATATGGAGTAGTTAAACCTACCGACAACTTGGTTATTATAGACGACAGTATTGTTCGGGGGACAACTTTGAAGCAAAGTATACTTACGATGCTTGACCGTTTAGGGCCAAAAAAAATTATTATAGTTTCTAGCGCACCTCAAATAAGATATCCAGATTGTTATGGAATCGATATGGCAAAACTAGAGGATTTTATTGCTTTTCAAGCCGCAATTGCTCTTCACAAAGATCGCGGAACATTACAAGCTTCTTTAGATTCTATATATGAGAAGTGTAAAGCATCAAAAGAAGTTTATGGAGAAGAGGTTTCAAATCACGTTCGTGCATTGTATCAGCCTTTTAACGTTGAAGAGATTTCAGATAAAATCGCATTCCTTTTAGCCACTCCTAATTTTAAAGCTGAGATTAAAATTATTTATCAAGGGATTGACAATTTACATGCTGCTTGTCCCGAAAGTAGTGGAGATTGGTATTTTACTGGAAATTATCCAACTCCAGGAGGGAATCGAGTAGTTAATCGTGCATTCATCAATTTTTATGAAGGAAAGTCAGAACGAGCGTATTAGTCGTTTGACCGATAAAAACGAATTTTGTCTATTTTATTGTAACGGTTGGAAAGAAAATTGCATTTTTACATTACCAGAACATAAGTAGGTTAAGTTCATGGTAAGATTTGGGGCAAAAAAGGAGGAATTCATTCCTCCTTTTTTATTTTACATAAGCCTTAACCCTTATTATCATTGACTTTTTTTGATAAAGAAGAGAGCCAAAAGCCCTCTTTTTTATTAAAAGATGGTTCTTAATTTAAACGTTTTCTGTGTAAAACTCACTCACCTTATTCCAATCAACTACATTGAAAAAAGCCTGAATATAATCAGGTCTTCTATTTTGATAATTTAAGTAATAAGCATGCTCCCAAACATCTATCCCAAGAACAGGAAATCCATCACATCCAATACCAGGCATTAGGGGATTGTCTTGATTTGGAGTAGAGCAAACATCAAGTGCACCTCCTTTATGAACACATAGCCATGCCCATCCAGATCCAAATCGAGTAGCTGCAGCTTTAGCAAAAGTATCTTTAAAACCCTCAAAAGAGCCAAAAGCAGCATTAATAGCTTCAGCAAGAGCTCCAGATGGAGTTCCTCCTCCGTTCGGACTCATTACGTTCCAAAATAAACGGTGGTTGTAAAACCCACCTCCATTATTTCGAACTGCTCCGTTATCAAGGTCCAGTGAAGTAAGAATTGATTCTATAGAATGTTCCTCTAGATCTGAGCCAGAAATAGCATTGTTCAGGTTAGTAGTATATCCATTATGATGTTTTCCATGATGAATTTCCATGGTTCTTGCATCTATATGCGGTTCTAGTGCGTCGTATGCATAGGAAAGTTTAGGTAGTTCGAAAGCCATTTTTTTTTTTTAAAGATTATTATACAAACTTAAAGAATCTTTACATTTATAGCATAATCTTATGAAGCATAATATCACTCCAATAAACATCATCAGCGCCTCTGCGGGGTCAGGTAAGACCTATACCTTGGTTTTCCATTTTTTAAAAACGCTACTTTCTGAGCCTAATGCCGATGCATATCGAAAAATGATTGCTCTTACTTTTACTAATAAGGCGGTTTTTGAAATGAAATCTAGAATTTTAAAAACTTTAAATCAGTTTTCGGGAATAAAGAGCGAGGATCAGATACCTGACATGGCTCATGAGATTTGTGAGGAATTACTATTTTCTTTGAATGAATTGCAATATCGATCGCAGCAAGCTTTGAAGATAATTTTACATGATTATGCAGCTTTTGAAATAGTCACTCTAGATCGTTTTACCTATAGGGTAATCAGGAGTTTTGCTCGTGATTTGGGACTTTCACATTCATTTGAAGTAGAGATTCAACAAAAACAAATGTTAACTGAAGTTGTTGATCGGGTGGTTAAAAAAGCAGGTTTAGATAAAGAGATAACCAGGTTATTAGAGTTATTTACATTACATAAATTTAATGATCAGCTGAGTTGGGACATAAGTAAAAATCTCTTGAGTATTGCAGAGCTACTTTTAAATGAAAATGATCGTATTCCAATGCAAGACTTTCTTTTGCAATCGAGATCTTCTTTTAACCGCCAACATAAATTTTTAGAGTCATTACTTAGATCAACTAAAGAAAGTATAAATTTAATTGCTGTTGAGGTTTTGAGTTTAATTCAAAGTAATGGAATTACAAAAGATGATTTTGCTCGAGGCACATTATTTAATCATTTTGAAAAACTTAAAAGGTTAGATTTTAAAGATCTATATAAAAATCAGCTCGAAAAAAACCTAGACCTTAAGCAAAAAATATATACCACTAAATTAGATCCATCAAAGGCAAGTAGTATAGATCAAATTCTTCCCACTCTTAGTTCAGCATTTCATAAAGCAAAAGAGTTATATCATCAATTTTCATTAGCAAATGATATTTTTAAGCAGTGGATCCCTATGAGTTTAATAAAAATATTAGCCACAGAGCTTGAGTTATATCAGAAAGAAAGCAATAAGGTATTGCTTGCAACTTTTAATGAGCGCATTTCTAAAGAAATACTCCACCAGGCTTCACCTTATATTTATGAACGCTTGGGAGAGCATTATCGCTATTACTTTTTAGATGAATTTCAAGACACCTCTAGGTTGCAGTGGTCAAATTTGATACCCTTAATTAAGGAGCCACTTGAAGGATTAGATGAGCAGGGCAATGTTGGGTCACTATTAGTAGTAGGAGACCCTAAACAATCAATATATCGATGGAGAGGCGGACATGTTGAGCAATTTCTTGCTCTTTTAAAAGGAGAAATTCCGTTCCAAGTTCCAGCTGACACCAAACAGCTTAAAAAGAATCATCGCAGTTTTCATACTATAGTTAAATTCAACAATGTTTTTTTTGAAAGTATACTTCCACATATTCATGGAACAATAAATAAAAATTTATTTAAGAAAGGTTATCACCAAAACATCAAAAACCCTTCAATTGGGTATGTAGAAATAGATCAATTTCATGAAAAGGATAGCCTAGAAGCATTAAACACCCATGTTCAAAAAACATATGATTCAATTAGTTCTGCATTAGAACAAGGTTTTGAGCCTAACGAAATTGCTGTTTTAGTAAGAACAAAAGCACAAGCTTCATCAATATGTGAATTTTTAGTGCTTCAAAAAATTCCTTTTTTGTCTTCCGAATCTCTTAATTTATCACATTCAAAAGAGGTTCAATTTCTTGTTGCTTTGCTTCAACTTGCTCTGTATGAAAATAATTTGGAAGAAAAACTCTTGGTTGTAGAATTCTTCAAAGCATCTTTTAACAAAGAAGAAGCTTACCATACGTTTGTTTCAGAACATTTGAAACTTCCACTTCAAAAAATATTTGACAAATATGGAATAAATTTTAATTTTTTAAAATTCAAAACACTTCCTCTTTACGAAGCTGTTGAAGCTGCATTTTACGCTTTCGAATTAAGTGCTGTAATGGATGCACATCTCCAAACTTTTTTAGATCACCTGTTTGAGTTTAGTCAACAAAAACACAACGATCTCATGAGTTTTTTGATGCATTGGAATCAGCAAGGTGATTCTCTGTATGTTGCAACTCCTAAAGGATTAAATGCAATTCAAATACTCACTATTCACAAAGCCAAAGGCTTGGAATTTCCTGTGGTTATTCTTCCTTTTTTAGATGATCCAATTCAAGGAAGCCATAGAACTCAAGTTTGGCTAAACACAACAGAATGGTTCGGGGAGAATTTGAGTAAAGGGTGGATTCCTTATTCTAAAAAAATAGTGGATTATGGCGAAGCTGGAGAAGCTTTATTTAATCAAATTCAAGAAGCAAATGAACTGGATGCTTTAAATGTTTTGTATGTTGCTATGACACGTCCTGTTGAGCAATTAATTTTGATTTCAAACCTCAAGCCTACTGCTGGTAAAAACACACAAACTCAAGATTCATATCCTGGTCTAATTCAAAATTTTTTAAAAATTAATAACGTAGATGAGTCTAGGACTTATGTGCAAGGTCATAAACGACCTTTGATCAAAAGAGAGGATGAGTCACGAGAACTTAAAGTTTTTCCAATTGAAATAAATTCAAAAAAGTGGCAAAATAGTTTGATGATTCAGGCATATAATCAGCCTCAGTCTAAAATTAATTCTCCAAAAATTTGGGGTATTCTAATTCATGATCTTTTAGCTAAAATAGAGACATCAGAGGATTTAGATTGGGTTCTTGAAGAAGCATTTTCACTGGGCAGAATAAATGAAAATTCAGTTGACTTAATAAAAAAACTTCTTTTAAAAGTTATTAATCATCCTAGTTTAAATTCTTTTTTTAAAAATGAATACAAGGTTTGGAATGAGCGTGATATTTTAATTCCAAATGAAGAAAACATACGCCCTGATCGCTTAATGGAAAACCGAGATGAAATGATTTTGATAGACTATAAAACAGGAAAATCCAAAGAAGCAGATCAAGATCAGATTGAGCATTACAAAAAGATAATCGGTCAAGTATTTAGTGGTAAAAAAATTAAAAGCTACTTGGTTTATATTCAAGAAAAAAAGGAGGTAGAGGTTGTTTTAATTTAACATGTTTAAAAAAACACATCATCAAAAAAAAAATGTTTAAAATTGACAAAAAACAAGCTTTAAATTTTTGAATACTCGATGAATACTGTTATTTTTGCATTTAGAATAAGATATAAACTAAATAAATTATAAATGAAATCTATCAAACAAATTTTAATCATTTGTGCTCTAACATTCGTTTTTTCAAATGCTAACGCTCAAGACGCTAATAATCCATGGGTTGTAACACTTGGAGTTAATTCTGTAGATGCTTACCCAACTAATGCTAGTTCAATAGACACTTATGGCGTTCAAGGGAAATGGTTCAGTGAATTTTTTAATACAGAAGATCACTGGAATATGATCCCAGCAATTACAACAATAAGCTTGAGTGGATACTTATCTGATAACTTTTCAATTGGTTCTCGTCTTTCTTTAAACAGCATCACCAAGGTTGGTGATATAGAGACCAGTGAATTTATTTATAAATCACTTGATGCTACTGTTCGATATTCATTAACAGATGCTAGTTCAACATGGGAGCCTTTCACAGAGTTTGGTGGAGGTTACACTTGGAATGGAGATGAAGGAAGCCCTTCATTTAATTTTGGAGCTGGTTTAAATTATTGGATTAACGACAACTTAGGTCTTACATATCAAACAGCTTATAAACATACTTTTGCTCCAGAAGGAATTAAACATTTCCAACATATTTTTGGTGTATCGATTAAATTTGGTGGAGTTGACACGGACGGAGATGGTGTATACGATCAGTTTGACGAATGTCCGGAGGTTGCAGGTTTACCGGAATTTGGTGGATGTCCTGATACTGATGGAGATGGTATCGCCGATAGAGATGATGCCTGCCCAGAAGCAGCAGGGTCTATTGAAATGAATGGTTGTCCTGATTCTGATGGAGACGGGCTTTCTGATTTAGAAGACGCTTGTCCTCAACTTGCAGGTTCAGCAGCAATGAACGGATGTCCTGATTCTGATGGAGATGGCATCAATGATAAAGACGATTCTTGTCCCACAGGAGCTGGTCCAACTGCAAATAACGGTTGTCCTTGGCCTGATGCTGATTTAGATGGTATTCCAAATAAAGATGACGCTTGTCCTCAACTTGCAGGTCCAGCATCTAACAATGGCTGTCCTGTTATTCCGGACTCAATAATTGCAGAATTAAACAAAGAAAGTTTAATGATCCGTTTTAAAGCTGAAAGCTTTGATCTTTTAGATGGAGAATCACAGATTGTATTATCTAGAATCAAAACAATTTTAGACAGTTACCCTAAAAGTCAAGTTGTAGTTGAAGGTCATGCTTCAAGCGATGGGAGTAAAGGATATAATCAAAAACTATCTGAAGAGCGTGCAGCTTCTGTTAAAGATGCATTAACTGCTCTAGGTGCAGATGGTAGCAGAATATCAACTATAGGTCTTGGTGAAGCCAACCCGATAAAAGATAATAACCGTGCTGCCGGAAGAAAAAGTAATAGAAGAGTTCAGTTTGCCGTAGGTAAAAACTAGAACCTTTAAATAAATTAAAAAAGCCTTGCAGATGCAAGGCTTTTTTTTTGGCAATTTTTAATTAATTGGCAACAATTTAAATTAAGTTTTTTATTTTTAAACGTGAAAACATTTTTAGAGGAAAGCGTTTCGGAAATTATAACCAATCATCCAGATTTGGAAGATTTAGTAATTGTTTTTCCAAGCAGAAGGGCGGGTATTTTCTTTAAAGAAGCTCTCGTTAATCAATTGAGTAATCCGATTTTGTCTCCAAAGATCTACAGTATTAAAGAGTTTATCCAGGAAATCTCATCCCTAAAACTCGTTGCCTCCACAACTGCACTTGTCGAGTTTTATGAAATTTATTTTTCAAACACTCCCAAAGAATTTACAGATTCATTTGAAGAATTTATTCAATGGGCACCACCACTTTTAAAAGATTTTTCAGATTTAGATGCTTACCTAGTTGACGTTACAAGTGCTTTTGAAAACTTAAGTTCTTATTATGCTTTAGAAACACTTTTAGAAGATGACTCGACTTATAAAAAGAAGCAACACTTTTGGAATTCACTTACGAAATATTTTGAATGTCATAAGCACTCACTTTATTCTAAAGGATTTGGGACATTGGGAATGCTTTATCGAGAGGCAGTCGATTCGGTTGAAATATATTTACAAAACACAAATAAAACTCATTATTTCATAGGGTTCAATGCGCTAAACACAGCCGAATCGAACTTGCTTCAGGCTTTCTTAGAGGCCGAGAGGGCAATTGTGCTTTGGGATATTGATCAATATTTTTACAGTGACTTACAGCATGCTGCAGGTAGATTTATTCAAAGACATCACAAAGAATGGAACTACTACCGTCAAAAGGGTAAAATGAAATTTCCATCTAATTTTGAGAAGCCTAAAGACATTAAAATAGTTGGAATTCCCAAGAATATAGGGCAAGCTAAATACGCTGCTTCAATTATAAAAAACAAATCTAAGGATTTAAAAACGCTCTCTAAAACTGCTTTGATTTTGGGGAATGAATCGATTTTAATACCAGTTTTGTCAGGACTTCCAGAGCAAATTGATCAGTGGAATGTTACTATGGGATACCCTCTTTTAAATACAGGAGTGGCGTCTTTTTTTAATCACTTTTTTGAGATGCATTTGAAATCAATTGCATTTGGTTATTCGTATTCTGATTTTTTAAGAGTTATAAGCTTTGATTGGATTAATGAGGCGTTGAATTTAAACTCAAAAGAAGGTTCCGAATTTTTAAAAAAATTATCAGAATCAAATAAAACGTTTCTTGGCCCAAAAGAGCTTCAATTCATATTAGAGCACCCTGTCGGCATTTTGATTTTTTCTCCCTTTGATTCTGTAAAAAACTTTGTACAGCGCATACTTGATTTTACTATTGCAATACAAGAACAATTAAAGAAAAAAGATGCTCCAGAGTATATACTTTACCCTACATTTTTAACACTAATTCAAGAATTGATTCAACAGTTACTTAATATGGGAAAAGCCATTGAATCCATAGATACAATGCGTGGAATTCATTATTTATGGAATGAATTAATCCAAACTTTGACTGTAGACTATAAAGGTAACCCTAAGGGGGGGTTACAGATTATGGGGATGTTAGAAACTCGTGTGCTTGATTTTGACACAATAATACTTACAAATTTGAACGAAGGCATTCTCCCTAAAGGAAGGTCTTCTCAAAGTGTTTTTCCATTTGCAATAAAAAAAACGATTGGGCTTCCTACGTTCCTAGATAATGACGCCATCTACACCTATCATTTTTATAGATTAATTCAACGCGCGACCAACATTACGTTGCTCTATAATACGGAAAGCGACGGATTGAATTCGGGTGAACCTAGTCGATTTATTCATCAATTACGTTTTCTGGGATTAGATCAACATAAAGTCACGGAACACTTTGAGTCCGCTTCTACTAAGAAAACCATCCTAAATAAATTAGTAGTTCAGAAAACACCAGAAGTTTTAGATATTTTACACAGTAAAGCTAAGGAAGGTTTTTCGGCTTCTTATTTAGGTGCTTATTTAATAGATCCATTAAAATTTTATATCGAAAAAATTCTTGGAGTTTCAAGCTCACAAGCCCTCAATAATGCACTTTCTCCGATGGTGGGAGGTGTTATAGCGCATAAAGCTCTTAAGCGCCTTTATGAACCCTATTTAAACAAACCTTTAAAAGCATCTGATTACAGCGACTTAAAAAAGAAAACTCCTGCGGTTCTATTAGAACATTACCGATCTATTTTTGGTGGAGATGAAGTTGTTTCTGGTAAAAGTAGGCTTATGTTATTTGCGCTAGAGCAATCCATTCTTAATATACTTAAAGTAGAAAATGAAAAATTATTGGATGGCAATAGCCTTACAATAGTTGCTCTAGAGAAAAAGTTTAATTACACCCTTGAAGTTCCAGGAGTGGGTGAAGTTGTTCTGACAGGGTCTATTGACCGTGTAGATCGATATAATGGAGTTTTAAGAATAGTTGATTATAAGTCAGGGAAAATAGACCCTGCTAAACTTAAAATAGTGGATTGGAATTCTTTAAAAGGAGATGAAAAGCGTCGAGCACTTTTCCAGATTTTACTTTATTCTCATGCAGAAAAAGACTTATTGAAAACAGAGCAAGAGTTGATTGCAGGAATCATTAGTTTCAAAAATACGCAAAGTTATGTGCTTCCTTTTGGCATGAAATTCGAAGACAATAAAAATTATATTCAAGGAGTTAATCAAGAAATAATGACCTCTTATGAGTCATTTTTGATTGAACTTATTCAAGAAATTTTTGCTATTTCGAAGCCTTTTACCACTTTAGAAGAATAGTTCCCCAATTTATTATTAGCTTTACCATACTATTTTTACATATGGAAGAGGATGATTCAATAGAAAGAGAAAAACTAAGTTGGTGGTTAAGGCTAATAACTTTGGGTGACCGTTTCTCATATCAAGATTTTTTCGATCGATTTAAAAAAGGTTTCGTAGAATTCTTAATTGTATTTTTTGGGGTATTGGTTTCTTTTTCTGTAGAACAACAAGGTGAGGAATTTGGTGACCGTGAATCTAATTTGGATAACCTCAAGGGGCTTCGAGATGAATTAGTCGATATGCACCAATATACGCTAGAATATATAGACCAGAATGAATGGGTTACAGAAATGTATCAGGAGCAATACGACCGATGGGATCAAGACATCGATAGTGTTTTTATAAATTGGGAGCCAGATCAAGAGTTTCATTATTCTCCAATGACTTATTATACCAATCGCGATGCGTTTAACCCTCCTAGAGTAGTATATGACGCCATAAAGTTAGATGGAACCTTTAGATTCTTAGGTTCTGACATTGGAAGGTTGGTTAATAATAATTATGATGGAACTGATTTAAAATACCTAATTACAAATACGGATAAGGAGGAAAAAGGCTTTATAGATGATTTTTCATATCGTTTGGGACATCAATGGGTTTTTGATTTAAAAGAAATTGATGTTGAGTCAACTGATTTCTGGGTTAAGAATAGAAAGTATATTCAAAGTGATTATTTTATTAAATATAACTTATTTAAAAGAATAGAATTGTGGTTGCAAATAAGAGATCAGTTAGGAGATTACGACACTAATATTCAAGAAAACATTAAAGTGTTGAATAAAGTAATTGAAGAAATAGAATCAGAAATTACAATTGTCTGGTGGTGGTTTAGTCGACCAAGCTGGCTACAAGCTTCCCCGAAATCAGAGCCGGTGGAACTCCCGGTCCAGGAACCGTTAACTGACCAGTAAAGAACAAGTTTTTCACCTTTTTACTTTTTAATTTTGGACGTAAAAAAGCCGTTTGCATAAGCGTGTTGGCCATTCCGTAAGCATTTCCTTTGTAAGAATTATATTCGCTCACAAAATCATTTACACAAAAAGATTCTTTAAATAAAATAGCATCCCTTATGGATTGTTTTGTTAGGTGCTCTAAACGATCAATTACAATATTGAAATATTTTGTTCTCATTTCTTCAGTATCCTTAATTCCAGGACCGATAGGTATTAATAAGAAACATGCTTCTTTGCCTTCAGGCGCCATAGAGCTATCAGTTAATGAAGGGAAATTCCCGTAAAATAAAGGGTCTTTAGGCCATTCTGGTGTATCGTATATGCTTTTGGCGTGTTCTTCAAAGTCTACATCAAAAAATAACGTATGATGAGATACGTTTTTCACCTTCTTGTCTAATCCGATGAAGAATAAGAGTGAAGAGGGAGCAAATACTTTTTTGTCCCAATAAGCATCAGAATAACCTCTTTCATTCTCATCTAGAAGAGATTCAGAATGGTTATAGTCAGCTCCACTTACCACAACATCAGCTTTTATTCGAATCCCATTTGCGATAACTCCAACAGCTTCTCCTTTTTCTACACAGATTTTTTCAACGGTTTGACTTGTATTGAATTGAACACCAAGTTCTTTTGCCATTTTGACCATCCCTTCGACAACACTATACATCCCTTTATCTGGATGCCAGGTGCCCAATCCAAAATCTGCAAAATTCATAAAATTATAGAAGGCGGGAGTATTACTTGGTTTAGCTCCTAAGAAAAGTACTGGAAATTGAAGTATTTGTGCCAACCTTGCATTTTTGAATTCCCTGGTAACTTCTTTTTTAATTGTACTTAAAAAGTAACCAACCTTTTTAACGGTATCTGGAGTTACTAGTTCTAGAGGTGAAATTCCAGGTCTGTAAACAAGGTCTTTAATGGCAATATTGTAGTTGTTTTCCGCTTTTTTTATGAATTTTTTGAGTTTAACTGCGCTTCCAGCTTCTTCAGTTTCAAAAGCTGCATATATTTTATCTAAAGTGTCTCCAATTTTTATAGAATCCATTTGATCAAAATACACTTCATAGCCAGGATCCAGTTTTTCTAAAGAATAATAGTCACTCACTTTTCGGTCAAAGTCACCAAAGAATTTTTGAAAGACATCGGGCATCCAGTACCAAGAGGGTCCAATGTCAAAGGTAAAACCATCTTTTTTAAATTGACGAGCACGACCTCCAGGAGTATTATTTTTCTCTAATATTGTAACTTCATTACCTGCTTTTGCAAGGTAACATGCAGCAGATATTGAAGAAAAACCAGACCCAATAATGATGATATTTTTTTTCATAAAAAATAGTTGTGTACTAATTCTACCCTTTAAATGAGATTAAATCATGTTTTTTTAGATAAAATAGCTCAAATAAACTTAAAGGCTTACTGTTTTTTCGTTAGATCTCTTATAATACCAATCACTACAATTATAGTGGTAATAATAACAACGTTAGCAACAAAAGTAGAAGTCATAGGTAAAGATTTTATACCTCAAAATTACTAAAATCTTTTGACAACAGATTCATGTTTTATTATAAGAAATCCTTCAACTCAAATGATTTTCTTTTTTTATGATAATCACTCATACTCTTCTTATCTTTATTGTGATTAAACTAATAATGAAAAATCTTTCAACCCTTACTTTATTTACTTTTGAAACCAATAAGTTTTGGGCTTTTAAACAAATGGGACTGGCACCATTGAAGTTTCATGAGATTGAGGGTTTACATTTCTCTAAATTAATGGGGACAGGTTCGGGAGCCGGATTCAGTTTGTTTCCTGATTTTTCAACCTACGCCTTTTTAGGTGTATGGGAAAGTGAAGAGAAAGCCAAACAGTTTTTTGAAACAAGCGCTTTCTTTCTTGAATATAAAAAACGTTCTGATAAAATACGAACCTTGAGTTTACGTCCAATTCATAGCCATGGCAAATGGAGTGGAGCAAGCCCTTTTGGATCAAATCTAACCATGCAAGAAACTCCTAAAGGAGAAGTTGCCATTATAACCCGAGCCACTTTACGATGGAACCGATTATTATCTTTTTGGGCAGCAGTTCCTAAGGCCAGTAAGGCTATTGAAGAGGCAAAGGGAGTGCGTTTTTATAAGGGCATAGGGGAGTGGCCTTTTATTCAGCAAGCAACAATAAGTATTTGGGAGAGTATAGATGCTGTGAATACCTTTGCTTACAAAGGGAAGGCACATGCAGAGATTGTAAAAGATACCCGTAAAATGAAATGGTATAAAGAAGATTTGTTTTCCCGTTTTGAACTTTTAGACGATGTTACTCATGAGTGAAAAAGTAATTGTAGTAGGTTCTGGTATTGCAGGAATTGCAACCAGTATTCGCTTAGCTCAAAAGGGATATGATGTTCATGTTTTTGAATCAAACGCCTATCCTGGAGGAAAACTCAGTGCATTTAAACTAGGAGCTTATCGTTTTGATGCTGGACCTTCGTTGTTTACTATGCCTCACTTTGTTGAAGAACTTTTTGAGCTTTGCGATGAAGATCCTCAGATGCATTTTGAATACAAAAAAAAAGAAGTTGGATGTAATTATTTTTGGGAAGATGGCACAAGACTCAAAGCCTATGATAATCCAAAAAAATTCTTATCTGAAGTTGAAAATGTTTTAGGAGTTGCTCCGGAGGTATTAAAGAAATATTGGGTAAAAGCAAAAAAAAAGTATGACCTAACAGAGTCTATTTTTTTAAAAAGCTCTTTGCATCAGATTAAGTCTTATTTAAATTTAGATACCCTAAAAGCAATTCTCAGTATTCGAGTTTTAGAAATAGGTAAAAGTCTTCATCAAGTAAATCAAGAACAACTTAAGGAACCACATTTAGTTCAGTTTTATGATAGATTTGCTACTTATAACGGATCAAACCCGTATCAAACTCCCGGTATCATGACCTTAGTTCAGCACCTAGAAGGTCATTATGGGACTTTTGTTCCTGATTTAGGAATGGATTCCATTACTACCTCTTTATATGAATTAGCTAAGCGTCAAGGAGTTAAGTTTTCCTTTAACGAGAAAGTAGAAGAAATATTAGTAGAAGAGAATAAAACAATTGGTGTTAGAACAGCTAAGGATTTTTATAATTCAAATATTGTTTGTTCAAACATGGATGTTTACCCAACCTATAAATATTTATTACCAAAAACACCTGCACCAAACAAGATTTTGAACCAAGAACGATCAAGTTCAGCAATTATTTTTTATTTAGGAATTTCTAAAACTTTTGAAGAACTTGACTTACATAATATCTTTTTTACAGCTGATTATAAAGTGGAATTTAAATCGATTTTTGAAGACCAAACTGTTACCCAAGATCCAACCGTATACATAAATATAAGTTCAAAAGATGTTACGCAAGACGCTCCTTCTGGATGTGAAAACTGGTTTGTAATGATTAATACTCCATCAGATAAAGGTCAAGATTGGGAACAAATTAGGGATGCTGTTAGAGCCAGTTTTGTAAAAAAGATTAATCGAATACTTGGAGTAGATATAGAAGATTACATTGTTGAGGAAGACTGCCTCACTCCTCCCTTAATTCAGCAAAAAACACAGTCACATCAAGGAGCGTTATATGGCTCTTCGAGTAATAATAAAATGGCTGCTTTTTTACGTCATCCAAATTTTTCGCAACAAATTAAAAATCTTTATTTTTGCGGAGGAAGCGTTCATCCTGGAGGAGGGATTCCACTTTGTTTATTGTCTGCAAAAATTGTTTCAGATCAAATGCCTACCCTTAAACTATGAAATTAAAACAACTTCTTAATCTTGAGCTTATAGCCATTGGTATTATTTGGTTGTTTCATGTTAGTGGAATAATAGGAATAATCTACGGAAATTCGCGCTGGTTTGTTGCTGCTACTCCGTTAAACCTTTTTCTCTGCATATTTTTACTTATTCTGGTTAGTTGGAAAACTCCTGGATTTATAAGAATAGCACTTTTGTCTTTTGTGCTTGGAATGGTCGCAGAGTTATTAGGAATTAATTACGGATATATATTTGGATCTTATCAGTACGGTGAGGGCTTAGGATGGAAGGTTTATGGCGTACCCTTGTTAATTGGAGCAAATTGGACAATTGTAACGGTTTGTTCGGCTGCAATTGCTTCACAAATCTACAAGCAAATGATTCCTAGAATTATAATAGGATTGGGTTTAATGTTACTTTTAGATTTTGTTATTGAGCCCATGGCACCGATTCTTGACTTTTGGGAATTTGAAGGAGGAGAAGCTCCTACACAAAATTATATTGGATGGGCTTTAGTCGCATTTCCCCTTCAGTTTTTTTATCATTACTGGAAAGTAGAAATTAAGCATTGGTTTGCTCATCATTTGTTTCTTCTCCAATTAGTTTTCTTTATGATCTTATTGTTGAAAATTAATACCCTTCAAAATTTATTATGAATTTATTTTATTTAAGAGTTATTGGAGTCGGTTTATTGTTTTCATTGTGTGAATGCGAAACCAAACCCGCTAAAGCTTTGGAAAATCAGTTAATTGTTTCGGATACTATTGTCAAATTATCATCAAAGCCTTCAAAGGCTCATCTATTTTTCATTCCTGAGAATAAATTAATACTTGATTCAACGTTATTTAAAGACTCCTCGTTTTCAGCTTTTAAAGTTTCTTTAGAGGGTCTGAATGAACTGGATCTATTAGCAATAGATGAATATTTATTAAGCACTTTAATAGCCAGCGATAAAGTCATCAAGTCTACCTTACCCGAAAAATATGAAGTCCCCGCGGTCAAGAGTAGGTTAAGGGTAGTTAAAACGAACCTTTTGCGTTGCAGGTTTTATAGTCAAGAAGAAGACATTGAAGCTCTCTCTTTAGCATTGAAAAATGCATTTGATTCCTATGACATTTTAATTAAAAGAATAGATGCCTTAGCGCTTGTTAATAACGATTTTTCGGAAGATGATTTTAATAAAAATGTATTTGAAGTACGCCAAAAATCGCCAAAACCCCGAATAAAATTAAAAAAGAATTAACTTACTTTTTTTTCTTCACTTATACTAAATGTTTCTTTCTCAAAATTCCTGTTAGTGCTTAATGAGTTTTTTAATTTGTCAATAAAACGCATTAATTGATCTTGAGCACCTAGATTTTCTTCAACATCAAGAAGTTGAATTAGCTGCTCAATTAAAGATCCATCCGATTCAATAGCTTTACTAAAAGCATTTTTCTTTTCTCTCAGCAAAGTTGCAATCATGATATCTTCTCTATCATGGTTTTCAAGAAATGAAGTCCCAAAACTTAACTGAGTTCCGTTTAGCATTGTTATCAAATCGTTATAAATTCTATTACGAACAGTTGCCTGTAAATTAAAAAACCTTTTATATTCTGGAAGATGTTGTTTGTCGGCAGACTTCAAATAAGACAATTTAGCCTTACGACATTTATTTAATGCCAGTTGGTATGCTTCTAAAAGATCTTTTTTGCGAGGCATTTTAAGTTTTTATTAAATTTACCATAAACATCTGCAGTATTACGGAGTCACTTTAAGATAATATTAACAAGTTCTTAACTGTAAAATCATATTGCAAATGATGCACTATTTTTTCAGAAGAAATTTGTCGATCACTTTCATCAAAAGTCTTGAATAGTGGTACTTTGCAATTTAAAATGCATGCCATTTTAGTATAGTATTTTTTCCTAGAAGGGTGGTAGGGAGTTACGCAGTTATAAACATTTTTTGTTATTGGATGATTCAAAAGTTTGCTTATTATGAGGATACAATCCGTCAGGTGAATTAAATTAATACTTCCTTTAGGGTTATTTACATAATCTTTTTTGCTTAATTGATAAATGGGGTGTCTTTGCCCTCCAATCAGTCCACCCATTCGAAGAACTGTAGTTGAGAACTTATCTTCCTCTGTTAGTATTCTTTCACATAAAGCCAATTGTTTCCCAGCATTTGTTTCGGGGAGCAAACTGCTTTCTTCGGTAATCACACGTGATTTACTTCCATATACTGATGTGCTGCTAATAAAAATAACTTCTTTTATTTTATAGCTTAAGCAAGCTTCTTTGCAATGCTCAATCACAAAATTGAATCTTCTATTTGGATTAGATCTTAGTTTTGGTGGTATTGCAATGATTAAAACATCAACAGAATCAAAAAATGTCAAATCACCTGAAATTCCGTCTTCTGAGATCTGGAGCAGAAATGGCATGATTTTTTTTGATTTTAAAACATTTAATTTATCTTCTGAAGTAGTGCTGCCTTTAACTTGGTGGCCAATAGTTAAAAGATATTCGGCAAGAGGGAGCCCAAGCCAGCCACATCCAAGAATAGCAATGTTTTTTAAAAACAATTTATTTTTAGTCATATAGCATAAATATAAGAAGAAGTTCAAGACATTTAAATTTGTTTCTATTTTGTTTTATGTTGCTTAAGTTTGAATTAGATGGAGCTCGTATTATATTTTTTATACCTTAGAGAATATCTAAATCTTCAATTATGGCAATAAAAAGTTTTCAGGGAGAACGAGAACCAAAAAAAAAGGTTAAACAACCCACCGTTTTAGTTAAAGACATTATGACTACTAATTTGGTACTTTTTACCATTGAGCAGTCCATTCATGAAGTTATGAATGCCTTCATAAAAAATAAAATCTCGGGTGGTCCAGTAGTAGACAATCGAGGTAAACTGATAGGCGTAATTTCCGAGGCTGATTGTATGAAAGAAATTTCGGACAGCCGCTATTTCAATATGCCTATTCTTGATAAGACTGTTGGTCATTTCATGACAAAAGAAGTTGAAACTTTACCAGCATCCATGACGCTTTTTGATGCTGCATCTAAATTTCATGATACTAGTAGAAGAAGGTTTCCTGTTTTAGAAAACAATAAACTTGTAGGACAAGTAAGTCGAAAGGATGTTGTAATTGCAGCAATTAATTTAAAAAGTCAGAGTTGGCGCTAATCAAATATGTGTTTAGCAGCCCGAAATGTATTTGCATGAGCATCAACAATTACTTTGATTTCTTTAGAATAACCACCGCCCATACTGCATTGAACGGGAATGTTATTCTTTTTACAAAGTTCTAGCACAAAAACATCTCGTTGTTTACAACCGGCTACTGTGAGCCCTAATCTTCCTAACTTATCTGTTTTCAATACATCTACTCCGCAGAGATAGAATATAAAGTCTGGTCTTGTTTTCGCTATTAAATCGGGTAAAACTTTTTTTAGGATACGGAGAAAATCCGCATCATTACAGTCGTCTTCAAGAGCTATGTCTAAATCACTTTGTTCTTTGTGAAAAGGATAGTTTTTTTGACCATGCATTGAAAAAGTAAAAACATTTGGATTGGATTGAAAAATTTCTGCAGTCCCGTTTCCTTGATGGACATCTAGGTCGACAATTAAAATCCGATCTACTAGTTTTTTATCTAATAAATACTGCGCGGCAATAGCTTGATCATTTAATAGGCAAAATGCCTCTCCGTGACCTTTGAACGCATGATGAGTTCCGCCAGCAATATTCATTGCTATGCCTGTTTCAAACGCTTTCATTGAGCCTTGAATTGTACCTCCGGTGATAATAATTTCTCTTTCGACAAGTTCTTTAGATAGAGGGAAACCAATTTTTCGAGCTTCCGATTTATTAAGAGTTAGAGTACGTAGTTTTTTGATGTATTCAGGTTCATGAACACGTTCAATTATTGATAGGTCTATCGGTTTAGGAATAAAAAAATCTTCTTGAATACAGGTTCCATCATACATTAATTGCTTTGGAAGTAAGTCATATTTCTCCATCGGGAAACGATGCTTATCTGGAAGTGATAATTGATATTTCGGGTGAAAGGCAATATTGAGCAAAACCGGTTCTAATTGATTTCGAATCCGTTGCCCATATTTTCATCTTCAGGACCAATCACAATAAGTTTTCCTTCTTTGTTTTCCGTCATCAGTAACATGCCTTGACTTTCAACACCTTTTATTGTTCTGGAGTTTAAATTAGCTAAAACAGTTACTTTTTTGCCTATCATTTCTTCAGGAGAATAACTTTCTGCTATGCCCGACACAATGGTTCTTATTTCAAAACCTAGATCAACTTTAAGGTGAAGTAGTTTTTTTGTTTTTTTAATTTTCTCAGCAGCAATTATAGTTCCAGTTCTCAAATCCAGAGCACTGAATTCATCAAAACTAATGTTTTCTTTTACTGGAGAAAGTTCAAAATTATCATTCATATTTTTTTTTTTGGTAGCTTCTAATTTATTAAGTTGAGCCAGAATTGTTTTATCTTCAACTTTAGCAAATAATAATTCTTGCTTTCCGATTATATGCCCAGAAACCAAAAGGTCGTCTGAAGTTGAGATATCGTTCCATTCAGTTGGGTTACTTATGTTTAAAATTGTTCTAAGCTTTTTGGCACTATGAGGTAAAAAGGGCTCCGAAACAGTAGCAAGTGCTGCAGCTATTTGGAGTGCAATATTCATGATAGTTTCAACACGAATTGGATCAATCTTTATAAGTTTCCAGGGTTCTTGCTCGGCTAAATATTTATTTCCCAAACGGGCTAGATTTATGAGCTCTTGACTTGCTTCTCTAAACCGGTATCGCTGTATGCTTTGCCCAATAATCGCAGGGAAGGCTTTCATTTTTTTAAGAGCCTCGATATCTTCCTTGGTAAGGTCTTTTCTCGCAGGAACACTTCCAGTATAATATTTTTGAGTCAACACACTTACTCGGTTAATGAAATTTCCAAAAATTGCGACAAGTTCATTGTTGTTCCTTGCCTGGAAGTCTTTCCAAGTAAAGTCGTTATCTTTTGTCTCAGGAGAGTTTGCTGTTAACACATAACGCAATACATCTTCTTGACCAGGAAATTCTTCTAGGTATTCGTGTAGCCAAACTGCCCAGTTTTTGGAAGTTGATATTTTATTCCCCTCTAGATTTAAAAATTCATTTGCTGGAACATTTTCCGGTAATATATAGTCTCCAGCTGCCTTTAGAATACACGGGAATATTATGCAGTGAAATACAATGTTATCTTTTCCTATAAAATGAACTAAAGAGGTTTCTTCATCTTTCCAATAGGGCTCCCAGTCTTTATTGTTTTTTGCTGCCCATTCTTTAGTAGAAGAAATATATCCAATGGGAGCGTCGAACCATACATAAAGCACTTTGCCGTCTGCCCCTTTGGCAGGCACTGGAATTCCCCAATCCAAATCTCTTGTAACTGCTCTTGGTCTAAGTCCTTCGTCTACCCATGATTTTACTTGTCCATAAACGTTAGGTTTCCAATCGTCTTTATGACCTTCAATAACCCATTTTTTCATAAAATCTTCGTACTGATCTAGAGGTAAAAACCAGTGTTTAGTTTCTTTAAGAATAGGTTCAGCACCCGAAAGTGTTGATTTAGGATTGATGAGTTCTGTTGCGTTTAAAGAACTGCCGCATTGCTCACACTGATCCCCGTATGCTTCTGTGTGGCTGCATTTTGGACAGGTTCCAGTGACAAAGCGATCGGCTAAATATTGGTTTACTTCCGGATCATAAAGTTGTTCTGTAACCTCTTCAATGAATTGACCAGCACCGTTCATTTTAGTAAAAATTTCTGAAGCAGTTTCGTGATGAATCTTTGCCGATGTTCTGGAGTAGTTGTCAAAAGAAATTCCGAGTTGAACAAACGACTTTCTAATCATCCCATCATACTTGTCAATAATTTCTTTAGGAGTTACACCTTCTTTTTTAGCTTTAATAGATATAGCTACTCCATGCTCATCACTACCACAAATAAAAGCAACATCTTTCTTTTGAGCGCGCAAATAACGACTGTAAATATCTGCTGGCACATAGACACCAGCTAAGTGCCCTATGTGTATAGGTCCATTAGTGTAAGGGAGTGCAGCAGTAATTGTATATCGTTTTGCAGAAAGAGCCATAGTGTAATTTTCAACAAAAATAAGTCTTTTTTCTCTTGCAGTTTACTATTTTGTAAAAGCCAACCAAATTTTATTATGAGTGAATCCTATACTTTCGGTCAAGTTGCTGAGCAAAAAGCAGTCAATTATATAAAAGAGATGATTTATATCGTCTTAGAACAGAATTATAGATATCGAAAAGCTGGAATTGATATCATAGCCTAAAAGAATAATTTTATTGTTTGCATCGAAGTTTAAGCACGATCTTCTTCTTATTTTGGAATGCCAGAATCTTTTTTAAGTCGCAAAAAAATTGATTTATTGGTTATGGCTATGGATGCTTATGCTCAACAAATAACTTAAATCTCGAATTTCGCTCTGATATCATTACTTATTTGGTTGAAAATGGAATATGGACAAGAGATCATGTTAATGAAGCATTTTATCCTTTTTAAACATTTTTATATTAAATAAAAATGTTATAAATAAAACATATTGTTTTTATATTTATATTTTAGCAATTAATTTAACGGTATATACAAAATGAAAACCATTGCCTCTGTAGTTGAAGACTACATTAAAACGAAGCCTTTTTTGTCTACAGCACTTTCTCAAGGGATTATTAATTTAACTTCTTTGTCAAGGCAAATTCAACCAGAAATTGAAACTATTTTACAAAAGGAAGCAAGAAGTGGAGCTATAGTAATGGCCTTAAAGAGAATTTCGGATAACATGGAATTCTTATCTACTCACAAAATAGTTAAGGTTTTGAAAGGTATTGGAGACATTACAGTTCGATCTTCTTTAAGTGATTATAGCTTTAAAATTTCAGACACTTTGCTTAGTGCTCAGGCTTCATTTTTAGCTCAAGTTAACGACAACAAAGAAGCGTTTTATACTTCTTCTAGAGGAGTTTCTGAATCTAACATCGTTATAAGTAACAACATGAGTCATTTGGTAGACGTTTATTTTAAAAACGAAATATTACTTGAAAAATCAGAAGATTTATCTTCGGTAACGATTAAGCTACCTAATGAAAATGTTGATATTCCAGGGATATATTACTTTATTTTCCAGCGTTTGTCATGGGAAGGAGTCAACATCCGTCAGGTGATATCAACCTCAAATGAGTTTACAATCCTAGTAGACGAAGATGCTGTTAATACGGCTTTTAAAGTAATTAAGGATTTGAAACTACTCTAAATTTGGAAGCACCGCAAGCGCCTGCTCAACACTTTTAATATCTTTAAATGCTAATCTTAGGCGAAGTCCAGATTTGGTTTGCTTTTCCTTAATGCTTACTTTATTTGCATTTTTTTGCACCCAGAGCAAAAGCTGATTGAAGCGTTCACTTTGATAAAATGGACTTTCCTGATCAGCAATAAAATAGCCAATGCATTGATTTTTCTTGAGTAAGATTCTGTCTATTCCTAAGTGAGCCGCTTTCCATTTCAATCGGACGCTGTTTAAAAGGACTTCTGCTTCAAAAGGTAAAGGGCCAAAGCGGTCTTCTATTTCTTTTTGAAACTGAGCCAATTCTGTTTCCTCTTTTAGTGAACCTAAGCGGTTATAGAGCGTTAATCGTTCACTGACAATATTGATATAATGGTCTGGAAAAAGAACTTCTAAATCCGTATCAATTTGAATTTCTTTGACATAATTTTTTGTACCTATTTCTTCTTGATTACTATAAAGTGACTTGAATTCATTTTCTTTCAATTCCTCAATAGCCTCTTTTAGAATTTTCTGATAGGTTTCAAAACCAATATCGTTTATAAAGCCACTTTGTTCACCCCCTAACAAATCTCCAGCTCCTCTAATCTCGAGATCCTTCATTGCGATTTGGATTCCCGACCCTAGTGCTGCAAATTGTTCTATGGCTTGAATCCTTTTTTGTGCATCACTTGATATGGCACTAAAAGGAGGTGTAATGAAATAACAGAAAGCTTTTTTATTACTCCTCCCAACTCTTCCTCGCATTTGATGCAAATCACTAAGACCAAAGTTTTGCGCATTGTTAATGAAAATAGTATTGGCATTAGGAACGTCTAATCCGTTTTCAATGATTGTAGTAGCAACAAGAATATCAAATCCTCCATCCATAAACTGGAGTAAATTTGTTTCAAGTTTTTTCCCATCCATTTGCCCGTGTCCAATTCGGATTCGAGCGTCTGGAATAAGCCGCTGCAACATGCCGGCAACTTCCGTAATGTTTTCTACTCGATTATGAATATAGTACACTTGCCCCCCTCGCTTAATTTCATACGAAATACTATCGCGAATTATTTCTTCATTAAAGCGAATTACTTCACTTTCTATAGGATATCTATTGGGAGGAGCAGTAGCGATTACAGACATATCTCGAGCTGCCATAAGGCTAAACTGAAGGGTCCTGGGTATCGGTGTTGCTGTGAGAGTTAAAACATCTACATTAGTCTTAAGGGCTCTAAGCTTTTCTTTAACAGCAACTCCAAACTTTTGTTCTTCATCTACAATTAAAAGACCCAAATCTTTAAACTCAACACTCTTTCCTACCAGTTGATGAGTTCCAATGATGATGTCAATTTTTCCACTTTTAAGATCTTCAATTATTTGTTTTTTGTCTTTTGATGATCTAAAGCGATTCAAGTAATCAACTCGAACAGGGAGCTTTTCTAAACGCTTACTGAAATTCTTAAAATGTTGAAATGCTAATATTGTTGTAGGAACTAGTACAGCAACTTGTTTGCTGTTATCAACCGCCTTAAATGCAGCTCGAATAGCAACTTCTGTTTTTCCAAAACCTACATCGCCACATACTAAGCGATCCATTGGTTGCTCACTTTCCATGTCCTTTTTAACATCTGCAGTAGCGGTGCTTTGATCTGGCGTATCTTCAAATATAAAAGAAGCTTCCAATTCATGCTGTAAATAGCTATCCGGATCACAGGCATAACCAATCTTTTGACGTCTTTTGGCGTAAAGTTCGATTAAGTTAAAGGCAATTTGTTTTACCCTAGTTTTTGTCTTTTGCTTTAAACTTTTCCATGCAGTTGATCCTAGTTTATAAATTTTAGGAACCTTTCCGTCTTTTCCATTGAAACGAGATATTTTATGGAGCGAATGAATACTGAGGTATAATATGTCGCGATCGGCATACACCAGCTTTATTGCCTCTTGTTGATTCCCTTCAACGTCAATTTTTTGAAGCCCTCCAAACCTTCCAATCCCATGATCAATATGGGTTACAAAATCACCAACTTCAAGATGCGTTAGCTCTTTTAGAGTAAGTGCTTCTTTTTTGGCTTTGGTTGTTTTTAGTTGGTATTTGTGGTAACGTTCAAAAATTTGATGGTCGGTAAAACAAGCAATTTTTGCATCAACATCTTCAAACCCCTCAAATAAAGGAGTCACAATTATTTTGTAATGAACGGTATTTTCACCTTCTTCGAATATATCTTTAAAGCGTTGAGCTTGTTGCACGCTGGCGCAACATATAAAGTTCTGATACCCTTTTTGGTGATTGTCGTTCAAGTAGTTTATAAGCCTATCGAACTGGCGATTAAATGCCGGTTGGGGACTCTGTTTGAAGAAAATATCTTTTTGTTTAGGCAGGTCTGAGCTTTTGGTTAAACTAACCGTGTTTAACATAGAAGCAGTAGCCGTAAAATTGTCTTTAGATGTAAATAAAATATCAGGAGACAAATGCTTAGTTTCTGTGTCCAATGCCCCGAAACTACATAGAGCTTCTTGATAAAATCGATCTAATTTTGAAGCAATAAAATCAAAATTTTGAGTCACTAAAATTCCTTTTGGAGCGATTACTTCAATTAAACTTTTTCTTTTGGCTCGAGTAAATTCTTCCGAAGTATTTGGGAGTAATTGTATTTTATTGAGAGTGCTTATAGACAGCTGTGTAGCGACATCAAAACTCCGAAGACTTTCTACCTGGTTGTCATAAAATTCAATTCTGTAGGGATGCTGATTTGAGAAAGAGAAAACATCAATGATTCCTCCTCGTACAGAAAAATCTCCTGGTTGAGTTACAAAATCTACACGTTCAAAATTATATTCAAAAAGCATTTCATTCACAAAATCAAGCGAAAGAGAACTGTCTTTTATTACTTCGAGTGTATTCTTTTTTAGTGTAGCCTGAGAAACTACTTTTTCAAATATTGCTTGAGGATAACTAATAATCAGTTTAGGTTTTTTGGAGCCTCCTAATTTTGTTAAAACTTCGGAGCGAAGTAATACGTTAGCATTGTCTGTTGTTTCGGTTTGATATGGTTTTCGGTAACTGGAAGGAAAAAAAAGAACATTTTTATCTCCAAAAATACGTTCAAAATCGTTGAGTTGATAAGCAGCTTTTTCTCGATCTTCACAAATGAAAAGCATTGTTTCCCCTACCCTTTCAAAGCAGTTTGCGAGTATAAAACTAATTCCAGACCCTACACTTCCTTTTAAATAAAGACATGCGCTATCCTTTAAAAGTTGCTCTTCGAGCGCTTTTTGTTTTTTAGTATCCGAAAAGGAATTAATAAGAAACTCGATCCCTATATTTTTGGTAAATATAAGTTCATTTTTTTCTTTTCAGACCATCTAAACAGATTTTAACGTCTTATTCCAAGAGCATTTTTCAAAACGTTAATTCTTTTTTCAAATACGTTAATAACTCCCTTTAAATCCTTTTCCGTTCCCGGATTGAATTTCCTATTTTCGTTTGCATGTACATCATATTCGATACCGAGACTACTGGACTTCCAAAGCGCTGGAAAGCACCCTTAACTGATTCTGAAAATTGGCCTAGGTGTATTCAAATTGCATGGCAAATTCACGACCAAAGTGGGGAACTGATGTCTCACGAAGATTATTTGATCCAGCCCGAAGGATTTACAGTTCCATACGATGCAGAGAAAATTCATGGTATTTCGACCGAACTCGCAGAAAAACAAGGATTGCCATTAAGTGAAGTATTGAATCTTTTCAAAATAGCTATAGGTCAAGCTGAATATGTTGGAGGTCACAACGTTTCTTTTGATTTGAATATTATGGGTGCTGAATTTTTCCGTTTAGGAGATTCAAATCCTTTGGAGGGTACTCGAGTTATAGACACCTGCACTGAAGAGACAGCAACTTTGTGTCAGCTTCCTGGAGGAAGAGGAGGGAAATTTAAGCTCCCAACATTAACCGAACTCTATAAACATTTATTTAAAACAGGTTTTGGAGAAGCACATAACGCCACTGCTGATGTAGAAGCAACGACACGTTGTTTTTTAGAATTATTAAGAAATGGGCAACTAAACCCACCTGCCTTACAAGACAAAAAGGAACAGGTTGTTAAGCTTCAAGAGGCACAAACCAAGACAATCGGGTTGATTGGTTTGAAGCACTTAAATTTGAAAAAAGCTTCAGAAGCCCTAGTTAAAAATGAAGGAGTTGAGCCAGCAGCGCCTAATTCATTAGAAGTATCAAGCGAGCTAGAAGCTTCACCCTTTGTGCATTTGCACAACCACTCCCAATTTTCTGTACTTCAAGCCACATCTAAAATGAGCCAAATGGTAGAGCTTGCAGTTGAACATCAAATGCCGGCGATTGCAATAACGGATCATGCCAATTTAATGGGCGCATTCCATTTCATAAAAGCAGTTGGTAATCACAACAAAGATGCTTTAACAGAAGCACAAATAAAGCCTATTGTTGGTTGTGAATTTTACGTTTGTGAAGACCATAAAGACAAGGCAAGAAGAGATGATGGTTATCAAATAGTATTTCTTGCTAAAAATAAAAAGGGGTATCACAACTTGGTGAAAATGAGTTCAATTGCTTATGTAGATGGCTTTTACTATGTACCTAGAATCGACCGTGAGATAGTCGAGAAGTATAAGGATGACTTAATTGTTTTAACAGGAAACCTCTATGGTGAAGTTCCTTCAAAAATATTAAATATTGGAAACCGCCAAGCAGAAGAAGCATTACAATGGTGGCACAAAAAATTTGGAGATGACCTATATGTAGAACTGATGCGTCATGGTCAAGAAGACGAAAAACGAGCAAATGATGTGATGGTTTCCTTAGCAAGACAATACCAAATCCCATTAATTGCCACTAACAACACTTACTATGCTTCCAAAGAAGAAGCAAACGCCCACGATATTTTACTGTGTTTAAAGGAGGGTGAAAAACAAGCAACCCCTATTGGAAGAGGGCGTGGTTTTAGATACGGTTTTCCAAACCAAGAATATTACATTAAGTCACCAAACGAAATGAAATCGTTGTTCAAAGATTTGCCAGAAGCAATTTTGAACATTGAAAAACTAACAGATAAAATAGAGCCTTTTGAACTTGCGAGAGAAGTTTTGCTTCCTAAGTTCGATATTCCAGAATCTTTTTTGGTAGAAGAAGACCCAGATGGAAAATTAGGTGAGAATAAGTACCTCCGTCATTTGACATATGAAGGAGCAAAAAAAAGATACGGAACACTATCAGATGAAATTACGGAACGCATTGATTTTGAATTAAGCGTTATTGCAAATACCGGTTATCCGGGTTATTTTCTGATTGTACAAGATTTAATTGCAGCAGCACGAGGCATGGATGTTTCGGTAGGTCCAGGCCGAGGATCAGCCGCTGGTTCTGTTGTAGCTTATTGCTTGTGGATTGTAAATTTAGACCCCATAAAGTACAACCTGCTTTTTGAGCGTTTTCTTAATCCTGACCGTGTAAGTATGCCCGATATTGATATTGATTTTGATGACGAGGGGCGTGGGAAAGTAATGGACTATGTAATTGATAAGTACGGTTCAAATCAAGTCGCTCAGATTATTACTTACGGAACTATGGCCGCAAAATCTTCAATCCGAGATACGGCACGTGTTCTCGATTTGGCATTGAACGAAGCCGATCGTATTTCAAAGTTATTGCCCAACATTAAACTGTCTAAGATTTTTAGTCTTTCAGAAAAAGAGCTAAAAAAAGTTTTACGAGCAGATGAATTTTTAAAAGTAAAAGAATTCCTTGCCCTTTCTGAGGAGGCTAGTTTGTCTGGCGAAACCATACAGCAGGCGAAAGTGCTAGAAGGTTCGTTAAGGAATACTGGAACTCATGCATGTGGTGTGATTATCACCCCAGATGACATCACCAAGTTCGTTCCAGTTGCAACAGCTAAAGATTCAGATTTATTTGTAACTCAATTTGATAACTCGGTAGTAGAAGATGCGGGTTTATTGAAAATGGATTTTCTTGGATTAAAAACCTTGACTCTAATTAAAGACACCGTCAAATTAGTAAAATATAAACACGACATAAGTCTTGATCCAGATACTTTCCCTCTAGACGATGTCAAAACATATGAGCTTTTTCAACGAGGTGATACGGTTGGTATTTTTCAATATGAATCTGCAGGAATGCAGAAGTATTTAAAAGACTTAAAGCCAACTGTTTTCGCAGATTTAATTGCAATGAACGCATTATACCGACCAGGACCTTTAGAATATATCCCAAGTTTTGTAGCGCGAAAAAACGGGAAAGAAGAAATATCGTATGACCTGAACGATATGGAGGAGTACCTTCAAGAAACATACGGAATTACGGTATACCAAGAACAGGTAATGTTGCTCTCTCAAAAATTGGCAGGTTTCACAAAAGGTGAAGCCGACGTTTTGCGAAAAGCAATGGGTAAAAAAATACATTCTTTACTCGCTAAACTAAAACCTCAATTCGTAGAAGGTGGAGCTGCTAAGGGGCACGACGCAGAGAAGTTAGAGAAAATTTGGAAGGATTGGGAGGCCTTTGCTTCCTATGCGTTTAATAAGTCACATTCTACATGTTACGCTTGGATTGGTTATCAAACTGCTTATTTGAAGGCACATTACCCTGCAGAATACATGGCAGCGGTACTGTCGAATAATATGAACGACATTAAGCAGGTAACCTTTTTTATGGAAGAATGCCGACGCATGGGGCTTACTGTTCTGGGTCCTGACGTAAATGAATCTTTTTATAAATTTACTGTAAACGACAAGCAGGCCATTCGATTTGGTATGGGAGCTATTAAAGGAGTAGGTCGTGGTGCGGTCGAATCCATAATAGAGCACCGAAAAGAAACACGATACACCTCTGTTTTTGATTTAACCAAGCGAATTGATCTTCGGGCGGCAAACAAAAAAGCTCTAGAGAACCTTACACTTGCAGGAGGATTAGATTCTTTTGGAAACTGCCACCGAGCACAATATTTTAATCCAGATGGTGATGGGATTTTATTCTTAGAAAAAGCCATTCGTTATGGTGCCAAACATCAAGAAAATTTAAATTCCTCTCAAACTAATTTGTTTGGAGATGATAGTCAGGAGCAAATTCAAGAAATTCAAATTCCAGATTGTGATGCATGGGGAACACTCGAGTTGCTTAAAAAAGAAAAAGAGGTTGTAGGTATTTATATATCAGCACATCCTTTGGATGATTTCAAAAGAGAAATGAAATATTTCTCCTCTGCTACATTTGATGTACTTAGTAATTTGGATCCTTTAGTTAATCGTGAATTGAGCTTTGGAGGAATTATAAACGACGTAGAACATTTGATAACCAAAACAGGAAAAGGGTGGGGTAAATTTACTATTGAGGATTTTTCAGATCAATATGAATTTAGAATCTTTGGGGAAGAGTATTTAAAGTTTAGACACTTTATTCTGCCAAATAATTTTGTTCGTTTGCGTATCCGTGTGGCTGAAGGATGGCGAAACAGAGAAACAGGACAATTGGGACAGCCTAGAATTCAGTTTAATAGTTTCGAAATGCTTCACGACACCCTAAAAACAAACATAAAAAAAATCACCCTAATGCTTGAGGTTAATCAGCTTAATGAAGCGGGTATTTTGGATTTAAAAAACACGGTACTTTCTTTTAAAGGTGATAAAGGATTTTACATTGACCTTTTTGACACGGAAGAAAAAATTAAATTAACTCTTCCGAGCAGGAAGCAGCGGGTAGAAGTTTCTAACGAGCTTCTCAGTACACTTGAAGAAAAAAACATACACTACCGAATCAACTAAATAAATCGAGATTAATAATTTAAGTATAAGAAAATCAGATACCAAGAGTGGTCTTAGGCAAAAAAAAAAGATACATTTGTAAAAAATAAAATAATAACATTATGGCAATAGAAATAACTGACGCAAACTTCGATGAAATTGTATTAAAATCATCACAACCTGTATTGGTTGACTTTTGGGCTGCTTGGTGTGGTCCTTGCCGCATGGTAGGTCCTATTATAGAAGAGGTTAGCACAGACTTTGAAGGAAGAGCCGTTGTTGGAAAACTTGATGTAGATACCAATCAGGAGTTTGCAGCAAAATACGGTGTTAGAAATATTCCAACGGTTTTGGTATTTAAAGACGGCGAAATTGTAGATCGTAAAGTAGGCGTATCCCCTAAAGCAGCTTACGCAGAAGCACTTGAGGCTCTAGTGTAATTACAGATTATATTTATTTGTGTTTTTAGCATCTTTTTATTTGAGATAAAGAAAAATGCAATGTATATTTGCAACCGTTAAAAGAGGTCTGGTAGTTCAGCTGGTTAGAATACCTGCCTGTCACGCAGGGGGTCGCGGGTTCGAGTCCCGTCCAGACCGCAAAATCATCCTCCAATTTGGGGGATTTTTTGTTCATTAACCCCTGTAAATCAACACTTTACATTGTAATTAATCACATTTGAGACCTCCACAATTAGGGGTGAGGATTAAATTGAGGACTAAACTTAGTAGTTTATTTGTTTTTAGTGTATATTTTGATGATTGTTTTATCCCCATAAATCCAATTTTTCTAACAAATTTAATCCTCACTAATAATGACCCGAAAATTATTTCTATTATTTAAAAAACCTTATTTTTAATTTTTGAATTTAGATAATTGAAGAAATACATTTAAGTGAAAAAATGAAAGATTATTATAAAAATAATAATGAATCATTAAATTATATAAAAAGTAAATCTGAGATTCAAAAGATTTTAAAAAAGTGGATGTAAATATTTCACCTGTGGATTAATAAGGATCAATGAGTTTCTTCTATACATCTGATTTAAATCGAAAAAACAAATTATGAGAAAAATCTTAGCCTTTGGTGCTAGCTCTTCAAAACAATCCATAAATAAAGAACTAGCTTCTTATAGTGCATCACAAATTATAGGTTTTGAATCCATTACTCTCGATTTGAATGATTTTGAAATGCCAATTTATAGTATAGATAAGGAAAATGAAAATAGTATTCCTGAGCAGGCTTATGAATTTAAGGAGTACATAAAAAATGCTGATGGAATCATTATTTCATTTGCAGAACACAACGGGTCTTATACTACTGCTTTTAAAAATATTTTTGATTGGATCTCCCGAATCGAAAAAGTAGTATGGAACCATAAACCCATGTTTTTACTTTCAACTTCCCTAGGAGAAAGAGGTGCCGAGACTGTAATGCAGACAGCTAACGCCAGAATTTCTAGAGAAAGTCCATTAAAAATTCCTGTTTTTTCTTTGCCTAATTTTGATCAAAACTTTGATAAGGAAAAGGGTATTATAGATGAAAAGCTAAATTCCAGATTTAAAAAATCACTCCATCTATTTGAATCGCAACTATATTCAAATAAAGGAGTTTAAAACTCTTTTAAACTTTCACCTAACGAAGTAAACTAAAGTGGCCTTGGACCGTTCTTCCTTCTTCTGACGTGTAAAGAAACCAGTAGTCATCTTGAGGCATTTGCTTATCATTATATAACCCATCCCAACCAGAACCTAAAGGATCTATGTTTTGAAGTAATTTTCCATAGCGATCATAAATACTAATTGTACTAAAAGCTTGGAAAAATTGACTTATTCCTTCTATAAACCACGTATCATTATTGCCATCTCCATTCGGTGAGAAAAAAGGATTGTAATTCAAAATTACACTTTCGTATAAGCTTGTTCCACAACCATTTTTGTCTCTTATAAAGAGTTCAAAAGGGCCGCTAGAAACAGCATCAAAAAACGATTCGTCTTGATAGGGTCCCATTTCTGAATTTAAGGAAAACTCATATGCTCCATTGCCAAGATTATCAGTTCTGATCGTTATGGTGTTTTGTTCTTTTGGTTTTAAATCAGAAACTGTAACATCAGAACTCGAAATTACTGCAGCCATAGAATCGGTAACTCTAATTACTTTTGTGAGAGAACAATTTGTGCCGTCTGTTGTTGTTGCCGTAATTTCATAATTACCTTCAGCATCCGGATATATGTTCGGAGAAGTTTCTGATAGGTCTGTACGAATCCCTGCTGGGTTAATATAGACCCATACATAACTATACTCATCTGAATTAGTACTTATGAAACCTATGGGTTCGGGATCTAAATTAGTGCAGCGTATAACCTCTTGATTAAGCTCAACAACTGGGATGCTGTTTACCACAAAATTAAGATTACTCGTAACAGAACATATTTGGTTTAAAGTTCTCGATAGCGAAACGGTTACTTGTTGCGAACTCGTAAAAAACGGATTTGGTAGTTGATTAGTTATTTCAAGCTCTCCATTAAAATTTAAGTATTCAAATGATATAGTTGTATTGCTTGCGTTTTGAGTTTCTTGTGCAGGGTTGTTTATGATTTCATCAATAATATTCTGAGTATTAAAGAAGCTAATCCCATCGGTCATATTTTCTCCATTATCACACTCCGAAGGAATTATAAAGGCACTAAATTCAGGAATTGGATCTACTTCAAATGAAATATAAGCGGTGTCAATACAATTTCCATCAGGATTAGTTGCATTTTCAAACGCTGAGGTTTTTTCGAGTCTTACTGTTATAGTTTGCGAAGCTGAAAGGAAAGGATTGGGAAGAAGATTCCCAATTTCAATTCCTGATGAATCATAATAAAAGGTTTGAACGTTCAGTTGATTTCCTAGTAGTTGACTCTGTATGTCAGAACTATCGAAAGGGAAAATTCCATCGTAGGCATCCTCGTCTAATGGACTATTGCCGTCACAAGCTCGCTCAATGATAACAATATTTGCGATTGGTCTTGGTTCAACATATAGGCTGGCTATTTGTTTTAGCCCAATGCAACTCACTTCATCTAAATCTAGACTTTCTATATTTCCCCATATTTCTTGCTCTCCTGAAGTCTGAGTAGTATAGGGTTCGCCTATGTTTATGGGGCTTGTTTTTGTTAGTGCATTATCTAAACTACCATACAACTCTATACTCAATGCTTGCGATGTGAATTTTGGATCGGAAGCTATTAGCGTGTTTTTAATTTCTGTCATTACTTGACTGCTAAACGTTGCCAATCCATCTTGAGCGTTTGCCAAATCATCGTCACAGAGCGCATAATACAGCATAAAGTTGGGATCAATTGTACTAGCTCCAATGCGAATGTCTAAAGTAGCAGAAGCAGTACAGTTGAACGGAGATATTATTTTCACAAAAACTTGCTGCTGAAATGCTTCATTCTCAAATCGGGTTGGGCTACTAATTATAGAATTTGTGTTGAAGTCATTTTCTGTAAAAAACTCAAAAGTTTCTGAAGTAGCATTGGTCGAAAAATAAGGACCATATTCTTTTAAATTTAAAAGAGTTCGCCCATCATTTTCGTCATCTTCATCGCATTGTTTTATATAAAAAACAGGGATAATGATGTCTGGATTTGGCGCAATATAAACTGATGTTGTTGCTCGCTCATAACTAGAGCATCCAGTGCCGTCTATGAACTGGGCAAAATAAGTTTGGTTTTGTAAAAGAACAGTAGTACTTGACAATGCAGTTCCACCTTCATCATTTAAATACCATTCTATTCCATCAAAGGTTAGGGTACTCAACACACTCAAATCGTTTATTTGAGCAGGGAAAAATTCATCAAAACAAAAAACTTCTAGAGGATTTAAAAGAGGAGGAGGGATTATCTGTTGAACAGTTAATAAAACTTCATCTGATGAAACCGGGCATAAATATGTGCTGGAAGTTAACAGAACCCGATAATTTCTAGAATGAAATTCTTCTGAATTTATTAGGGTCAGTGTTGCCTGATTACTCCCAGAAAAGTAAGCGTCATCAGCTAGATCAACCCAAAGGGTGCTGCTGACGTTATATTGCCATTGATAAAAAGGAGTCCCAATGAACGTGGCAACTGTTGAGAAAACAGAAGTAAATCCACCACAGCTGTTTATTGGCTGAGGCTGTGTTACTATAGACGGGGCTTCATTTATTATTTGGAAGTAAAATTCAACTTGATCATTTCTTCTTGGCACTAGAGAATAATCATGTTCAATATAGCGCCCTCGGTTATCAATAGTTCCGAGATCAAAACTTACAGGGCTATTTCCCATAAGTCCATCATAATCGGGATCACTTGCGCCGAAACCTGCTTCAAATAAGTCATAACAACCATCACCATCACTATCGGAATCGAATAAATCGGTCAGACCATCTGAGTCGGTATCTAAAAATAAATCGATGAGTTCCATTCGACTGAAATACGAGCTGATTATAGTGGGTTCTTTTTGATAATGCTCAAAAGTTACTCCATTAATATTTTTCGCAATAAATTCAAAGGGAGTAGAATTGATGGGATTTGTATTAAATTTAAACCGAACCTCAGCACCTGTAAACTGAAGAACTCCTGTTTCGTATACGCCATCAAAATCAGTATCTACAAGCAAGCGGTCTCCGGGATCCCAAAGACTGATGTTGTCTTCATCCGAAGGTGTACTCCAAATGAAATAATCTTCGGTGTTATCCACCCTATTTTTAGTAGTATCCTCGATTATTTTTAAGGCAACATTTTGAGACATACTAAGCGTATAGCTGCTGCTTGAATTCATAGAAGGAGCTAGTTGAGATTCAAAAAAACCTGCAACAGTTCCGATAAATGAATTTCCAGAAGCCCCGGAAAATACCAAGGCAGAACTCAGCGTAATATCACTTTCTGATGAAGGATTTAAGGGATCAAGTAAATTTACAGAAACGGTGTTATTGGACTCAACTTGATCCAAAATTCCATCGTTGTCATTGTCTAGATCAAAATTGTCAATAATCCCATCTTGATCAAAATCTGGTGGGCAAATGCTGATTGGAATAATTTGAGACATATAACTTGTTCCGGAGCATGTAATTAATCCGATTACGGAGTAATTACCAGGCTCAGTAGGATTAAAAGTACTAGAATTGGCGCCGCTGACAGGATTGTTTTGATTTGTTAGAGGATTTTTTTTATACCACTGTAGTGAGTCAAAATTACCTTCATTACTGACATTTAGAATAACATTTGAAACACCCTCTGGTGAAATACAAGTGCCGAGTGTTGAGGCGTTAAAGTCAATATCTAAGTCTGGGGGTGAAGGGAACCCTGAGTAAAAACTACCCGAGCTTGCCGACCCATTAAAATTAAAATATGCTGCATACAATTCTGCTGAACTACTAACGCTAATATTGCCGTTAAGGCCTCTTACCTTGTAGGTAATATAATCAGGTTTTCCCGATACATCAGACGGCCCAAAAAGCTGAACAGAACCAAGATTTTCAATTCGTGTTTCGTTGATTTTAACTTCAGCATTTCGTTTGGTTACAATGGTTATACCTCCCGAATATACAATATCTCCAATGTCTTCAATTTGAGCAATATTGTCAATATTCCCTCTATTTTCACAACTTAAAGGAGGCACAAAAAACATTCCTTGATTAGCTTCAGACGTTCCTCCAATTCCTTGATAAGCAAATACATTTTCAGAAGAACGGACATAAAGGTTTCCGCCAATGTATTCATTTCCTTCGATTACGATATGCTCTCCAGCAGCCAATGGAATTGCATTTACAGGATTGGTTTCGTCATTCAGCCAAATATAAGTATCGTCTTGGTGTGCAACTAAAAGAACGTTCTCATAAGAATCTTGTCCATCTCCTCTTACAAATATGTATTCATTTCCAATTTTGTCAGCACCAACGATTTGGTCAAAACCATAATCTCGTGCTCCTCCATTTCCAAAACTACCGTTTGCAGAACCACAATTTACAACAACGGGTTTGTCAGAACTTATAAGAGTTCCAATTAGACCATCACGATTTGGGTTAATTACATTCCCATTATCATTGGTCACTTTGAGGGCAACAATATAGCTGTCCCCTTTATTTAAAATTATATTTTGAATTGGAAATTGATTATATCCAAAGTTTCGAATCACTAATCCAGAAGTAATATTGTTTGATAAGTCAACTCTTGTATCATCTTCTGTAGCCATTATAGAGGCGAAGTTCAAATAGTTACTTTGTGGAGATCCGAGGTTGTTGTATGTACCGACTCTAAATTCTGTTCCGAGTGCATTTTTTCCTTTACTAACCAAAGCTCCTGCCTGTGCATATCCTCCGGCATTCATCCGAACAGAAACGTAAATTGGAGCATCTGCTTCAATGATAAACCCCCTGTTGGATTGAACTCTACTGGTTGTGTTTGGATTAACCATTAAATGAGAGTATCCAGAATTAGAAACAGTATACCGGTAGGAGTTTTCGCGAGACACTTGACCCTCAATATGAGATGTGGGTTCTGTTCCGGCTGGAATTATGGTAAAAGAAACCAAAGTCTCATTGGGGGTAGAAATATAAAAATATTGATCTAAAGGATTCGCGTTTCCTTCATCAGAACTCGTTAAAGGTGGTATATAATGAACTTTACTTAGCTGACCGTATCCATGAAGTCCAAAAAAAAACAAGCCATATAGAATGACTTGTTTTAAATTAAATTTGAAATGAAACATGAATTATGCTAAGTCTAGTCGTTAAGATCCAATACCTTTTTTAAGGTGCTATGCGCTTCTTCTAGATGAGCTTTTCCAATACCATTTGCGGTTTTTCTTTTTGATCGAACCAACTTATAAAGCTTCATCAGTTGCATTCTTGCTGCAGCACGAATGTCTGATTGACCAACATTAATGACTGTTACACCTCCGAAGCGACGTTGATTTTCAGAAATTTTCTGATCTTTTGTCAACAGATAAGCCAATCGCTCAATATGTGCTCGCTGAAGGTTTCTTCTGTAAGTGTCTGGTGTTTTTCCAGCCATAACATCTTTCCATAATCCATCTGTTAAATTAGACATTACACCAATTAATCCAAGTGAATTTGATCCGTTCAATGTTTCGTTTTCGATAACCCGCGCCAAACGATCAAAACCTAATAATTGGTTGAGAGTTCTAACCTGTAATCCTCTAATCTTCTCAACAGTTCCAGCTGCTTTTACTTTGGTGATTATGTTTTTATCTAACATCCAGTAAGGGGTGTCAAATAATTGCTGATGAAGAAAATTCATACTATTCAGTTGTCGACCTCTAGGCACATGAGTAAATACTGCACCATCTTGTTCGTAGGTTTTATTGTATTGATAAACCCCTCCAACATTAGAAGCTACATGACCCATATAACGATTAAACTGGCTAAATACTTGATTATAAAGTTCGCCTAAATCATCATAGTTTTTTCCATTTTCATAGGTCCATTCGATTAGTTTAGGCACAATACGCTTTAGATTTGCAATTCCATAATTACTAGCTTTAACCGCATCGTCACCAAGATCCTCTGTTTGAGAAGATGGATCAATTACTGGTCGCTGTTGACGCCCAAAGCGATAAATAGGGTCCTCTGCCTTGTCTAATATCCATTGATTTAAAGTAGCTTTTTCTTCATCTGCTGTTTGATTAAGAATTGGACGATACCCCCAGTTAATAGAGTGCTTGTCGTAAGGTCCAACATTAGGCATAAGCGCAACTCCTTTGTCTTCGGGTTGAGCTATATAGTTAAAACGCGCATAATCCATAATGGACGGAGCAGTTCCATATTTTTGAGTAAAGGTTGCAGAGCGTAATGAGTCAACCGGATAGGCAACACTACTTCCCATATTATGAGGTAATCCAAGTGTATGACCAACTTCATGTGATGAAACAAAACGAATTAAACGTCCCATTATTTCATTTTTAAAAGCAACTCCTTGGGCTTCGTCGTTAATGGCAGCAGTTTGAACAAAATACCAATTACGCAGAAGAGTCATAACGTTATGGTACCAGTTAATGTCTGATTCAAGAATTTCTCCTGATCGAGGATCACTAACGTGAGGACCATTTGCATTAGGAATAGGGGAGGCTAAATAACGAACCACAGAATAACGTACATCTTCTGGAGACCAATCTGGATCTTCTTCAACAGTCGGAGGATCTTTAGCAATAATTGCATTTTTAAATCCGGCAGCTTCAAAAGCAACTTGCCAGTCTTCTATTCCTAATTTGATGTAAGAACGCCATTGTTCTGGAGTAGCACGGTCGATATAATAAACAATTTGTTTTTTAGGTTCAACTAATATTCCTTGCTCAAATTTTTCTCGGTCCTCTTCTTTAACTTCTAAACGCCAGCGATCAAGATAAGTTAGCTCTTTACTTTCTTGAGCAGGAAGTCCGTAATCTACTTGACTACGAGCAAACCAACCTACACGCTTGTCAAAATGACGACGCTTCATAGGAATCTCAGGAAGCAAAATCATAGAATTGTTAATCTCAACAGAAAAGGCCTGGAGACTTCCATTAGATGGTGGCTCAGAAGCTTTGTATGTTTTTACATGTCTTGCCTCAATGTTTAAAGGATAGGACTTAATCGATTCTATATACGAACGTTTTGTATCCGCTGAAGAAATCTTATATCGTTTTTTATATCGAGAAGAAATTCCCAAAGTCTTTACATCGTCTGTAAAAAGTGTTGTTACATCAATTAATGAAGAAGGATTCAAGGAATCATTTCCTTTGGTTTCAATCTTGAAACTAGCAATGATGGGTTCAAAGTTTGAATTAGCTACAGCTTCAAAAATAGGGAGACTATCTGAGGCTACATTCTCGTATGATACAATGCGCAATAAAATTTGCTTTCTTTTTTTGACCCAACGTATTACTTGAGTATTTTGTTTTCCACCGCCAAAACCAAGTCCATTGGCAGTTTTAGCAATACGAGTCACCATCAACATTTCTTTGCCTAATAGGCCATCTGGAATTTCATAGTAGAACTTTCCGTCCACATCGTGAACAGCAAAAAGCCCTTGGTCTGAAACCGCTTTCTTAGTAATGATTTCATCAAAGGTTTTTTCTTTTTTCTCTTTTTTGTCAGATTTTGATTTGTCTTGCCCCTGAACATTAAACGTTACAAAGGCTGCAAGTGTTAGTAATAAAAAAAGCTTTTTCATTTTACTTATATTAGTTTAATATACATTGAACATCTTTTTTTCTTCAAAAACCTGCCTAATATTATTGATTTTAACCTTGTGTTGTATTTTGTTTTTGATGAGGTATATTAAAAATAAAATAAGCCAGAAGTAAATATAGTAAATAAAGTGTCATTTAAGATGTGTATTGAAATAAAAAAACCCCGCGCCTTTTTTAATTAGAGAACTTTTCCACAAGTGTTTTTTTTTGGTGAAATTCTCTACTTTCTCCATATCGAAATAAATTACTAGATTTAGATATGTTTCAAAATCAGTTTTTTATAAAAAAAACCTTGTTTCTTATTATGCTGTTTTTTTCATTTACTTCAAATGCTCAAAGTAAAAAAGAGCGAAGATTGGCAAAGAAAATTCAAAAGATGAGTAATCCGAAATGGCTTAAAATTCAGAACACTAAAGCCTCTTTTATTGACAATAAGAATTCTTATATAGCCAAAAACTCTTTTGATGCACGCTCTCAAAATAACGGTCGTTTGAATAACAAGGGAAGAAAGAATTTGATGTACGACAATGTTGGTATTAACCGAAACTCAAACTACGACTATGATCGAATTGAGTCTAGGGTCATTCAGATTGCACTTTTTTTGCCTGAAATAACAGAACTAGAAGTTCAAATAGAGATTAATTGCAGTGAAGGGTACAAGGACATTCAATATTTAGTAATTGTAGAGGAGGACTTGAGGGTGTTGCGTTCATTTAATACGCAAGAAAATTTTGTTCGTGACATTAAAGTAACCGACCTCAATGTTTTTAGAAAAATCGAATTGGTGCATGCAACTTTATGTAAATAGATGAAGTTTTTGAACGGATATATAGCCCTTATTTTACTGTTCTTGTTTTCAGTAATAATTGGTGCGTCAATTTGGGAAATTTTTTGCGCAGAATTTACAGATGGTTTTATGCCTTTTATAACCGTTTTTTCAGCAGCTGTTTGGGTGTTTTTAATTTTCTATTTATTTAAAAATTTCAAAACCCTTAATTCTAGAGTTTTATTGAAGTGGGGGGTAGGCTTTGGATTTTTGTTCTTTTTTAATGTTTTAGTAGAGCAAATTGCACTTCCTTTTTTAGACTTAGATGATACGCCTAAAAATGACATTTACTTTCAGATTTGGTGGATTTGTGTTTTGTTTTGGTTTTTATTTGGATGGGTTATACTCAAAAAAACAAGCTCAAAATAATTTAGATTTTCTAAAAAGATATTCCAATAGAAAAATAATGAAGACCCGAAGCACCTAAATTAAGCGTCCCTAGGTTTGAGGTATAGTGATATGAAAAAAGATATCGATTATAATTTAACCCAAAAACCGGAGTAAAATGACTGTAGTATTGTGGCGGCATATTTGGAGCAGAACTAGTCTCAATTTCTAAAAAATTCCTTCTAAACGATCCACCTACCCATAAACGGCCTTTATTTATTAGGCGATATAATTTAAGGTTTAGATCCAAACTAGTTTCATTTGTTTTTTCAAGGTATTGAACCAAAAAGGAGGGTTCCATATTCCAGCCGTTATCAAAATAGATTTCATATTGAAGTGAAGCGAGGTAATGCTTAAACCTGGAAGAGTCGAAATTTTCATTTCCATCTTCCATACTTGTTTTAGAATTATTCATGGTAATGTTCTTAACCGAAAACTGTGCAGATAGATGCGTAGAAACATAAGCTGCTCCAGCATCCAAGGTAATATATCCAGTTCCACTAGAATTGTTGTTTAATAACGGGTCAGTAATTCGCGGGTCAAAGCTACTTTGATTCAAGTTGTAATTAATAGATCCAACACTGATTCCAAAAGAGAGTTCTTTAATGTTGTCATTTTTTGTAGGAAAAGATCTACGGGTAGTCCAAACTTCATTATTTAAATACAAACGGTATCCAAAAGTAAGGTAAGATGAGTTTTTGGAATGATACCCGTTGTGGTCTTTGATAAGCTGTAATCCAAGAATGGCGTTTTTGGTAGCTTTGTATTCCAAGGTTAATAAGTCAGTTCCTGGAGCATCGGGTATATTAAACCATTGTTGGCGACTTCCAAAATTGAGTCTTATGTTTTTAAGGTTTGTACCTACCATAGCTGGATGAATCAGGTATAAGTTTTCGGATAAGTATTCGTTAAATAACGGAACAAAACCCTGTGCATTTCCTTTTTGGAAATACCCAGTGATTAAAATAATTAAAATAAATTTTTTAAACAGTAATTTCATTATTTAAGTCTTAAAAGGCTAAAATGCCCTTTACGTTCTTTTCCATTATCAAAATACACACGAAACCAATAATCGTCTTGAGGCAATATTTTTCCGTTATATGTCCCATCCCACCCGGGACCAAAAGGATCCAGGTCAAGCAATAATTTTCCAGTTCGATCATAGACATACACACGTGTGTTGGGCTGGAAGTTTTGTCTAACTCCAAGAATATTCCAGGAATCATTAATTCCGTCTCCGTTGGGGCTAAAAAACTTCATATGCCCCAAAATAGAGAATTCTATTTGACTCGTTCCACAACCATTTTTATCACGAATATATAGTGTATAAATACCGGGAAGCAAATTAGTGAAATATGGTAGGTCTTGAAAATTTTCAAAGGGATCATTAACTGAAAACTCATAAGCTCCAGTCCCCAGATTAGCTATTAAGATTTCTACAGAACCCGTATCCCCCTCTAAATCGATTACTGTTAAATCTTCTTTTGTTAATGATGCTACCTCAGAAGAATTCAATGAAATAGTAATTTTTTTAGAGCAGATAGTTCCATCTGTTGTGGTAGCAGTTACCTCATAATTCCCACCCTCATAGACTAGTATTTGTGCACCTTCCCCTTCAATGTTTAAAGGGTATTCTATGTCATTCTTTGTCCAAGTATAACTGTATTCGCGATCGTCAATCGAGGCTACTCCAATCCTAACAGGGTCAAGGTTTACGCAAACAATATTTATTTGATCTGTACGGTCAAATTTAGGCAATCTGTTTACTCTTAATGCAGCAACATTTTCCAGACCTAAGCAAGAAATTGTATTGAGATCCACGTTGTCAACACGCGCCCAGATTTCTTGGTTATAGGGAGTTTGCATGGTGTATTGATCTGTTTGGTTTACCATCGTAATTACATTTTGACGAAGAGAGGCATCTGTTTCGTTAGAGTAAAAAGTTATCTCAATATTTTGAAGAGAGAATTTAACATCCGAGTTTATGAGTTCATTTCTTAATGTATTAAAGGTTTCATAGCCCCAAATTTCGATTCCGAGACTCAGTGTTTTTAACTCCGTTTCACAGGTTTCAAATTCCATAAAAAAATCTGAGTCAATAAGACTGGCTCCAACCTTAATAGTCAATGAAGAGGTTTCAGAACAATTGGAGGGTGTATTAATTTTTACATAAATCTGTTCTTCAAAATCTGTATTTGTGTAGTTTGTAGGGTTTGTTATTAAAGTAGCCGGCGAGAAATTTGAATCGGAATAAAATTCAAAGGTTTCACTAGAGCTATTAAGAGAAATTAAAGGTCCAAAAGCGTTAAGATTAAAAACAGTTCGACCATCATTAAGCTCATCATTATCACATTGTTCAATAATTAAATTTGGGTTTATAATAATTGGATATTGATGAACGATTGCAGTTATAGGTGTTCTCGTCTCACTTGCGCAGTATTCTGGGATCAAGTCGATCCAAAAGGTTGTTGTGGCGCTGGGTAAAACAGAAAACGAAGTTCCTGTAAACAAGACGGAACTCCCCGTTTCACTTTCATACCAATTAATTTCTGAAACAGAGGCACTTACAGTAAGCGTCTGGGTTTCTCCAGAGCAAGCCTGAGAATCCTCAGCACTCATTATTTTTGGCATTATGAGTTTTGTAAATGCTGAAATATTTATTTCTGGATCTCCAGGCGAACCACCATATTCAACAACATACCCTTTTGCCTGGTAAGGTCCTGAACTTTGAGCATTATTTGGTAAATCATTCCAAGAACCTGCAAAACCAATACTAGGGTCTGTAATGTGAGCATAATCCTCGTTCCCCGCATTGTTGGGTTCTCCTGAATTCCAGTTGGCATAATTTGGTGAGCTTCCACTTGAAAGACCATTCCAAAAAACAGTACCCGCTTCAGGCCCTGTTACCCATTTCCAAGTCCCTTCTTCCTCTTGGTCCGACCCCCCAATCCACCCAACACCAGTGGTTAGTTTTCCAGACATATCGGCCTCTTCTTGAGAGAGTATAGTTACTAAATATCCTTTAATTCCGAAGTAATCTTTATTTTCTGCTTCAGTTTTTGCTTGGGACCAAGGAATACTTAGACTTGGAACAAACTCATAAAAATGCTGGGTAGAAGGAAGGTAATTTGCACTTCCAACGGTAATCGAAAAAGTTTTATCGTTTGTGGGATTTGGGTTGCTGCTATAAAAAACAACATTTTTGATAGCGTTTACAAGGTATATATAGTTTACTTCCTGGGTTAAAGTGCTTTCGAGGGTTAGTTTAGCTTCTGCTGGGTTCCAGCTGCTAGTTACATTGTCGTGCGCTCCGCTTAGACTAAGTATATCTTCTCCAGCAACATAACCCTCAGAAATCTGAATATAAATAGTCATTGTAACCTCACTGTTGTTATCTACAATAGAAAAATCTGTAACTATAGGTTGCTCAGATAAGGAACAGTATGCCTGAAACCCTTCTGCACTTAATGCAGGCGAACCACCAGTTTGTGCAACAAGAATGTTGCTTGCTAGAATTAACAAAAAGGATGTTATTGTCTTTTTTGGAGAAACTAAATTTAACAAGCTGGACTTTTTAATTCTTTAGATTTTCTTTAAATACAGGTAGCCGAAGATAAAAATAGTAATAGCTTTTTAAGCTAGGTTTGAGAATAATAATCAGTGTGTATAATTTAGTAAATGTTTTCAAAAACATTACTTAAAAAACATGTGCCTTGTTAAGCGCCTGTTTAATATACATATAGGGGAACCTTTAAGCTGCCTTAAAAGTTTTTAATTTCTCAATTAATTTAGGAAGAACATCAAAGGCGTCTCCAACAATTCCATAATCTGCAGCTTTGAAAAAAGGCGCTTCAGGATCTATATTGATTACGACTTTTACTTTACACGAGTTAATACCGGCTAAATGCTGAATCGCTCCAGAAACTCCAATTGCTATGTATAAATTTGAAGCGACAGGCTTTCCAGTTTGTCCAACATGTTCACTGTGGGGTCTCCATCCCATGTCAGACACAGGTTTAGAGCATGCAGTTGCTGCTCCTAATATTGAGGCTAACTCTTCAACTAAATGCCAGTTTTCGGGACCTTTTAATCCACGACCTCCAGAAACTACAATATCTGCATCGGCTATGGTTATTGTTCCCGTTACCTTTTCGACAGAAGAAACCACCATAGAGCTAGATGCCTCATCAGTTGTCATACTAGTTTGTTCCGGAGTACTTTGAGTTTCAATTATTCCAAAAGCATTACTAGACAATCCAATGATGTTTATGGGTTGGTTTGAAGTAACTGTGCTGAAAGCTTTACTTGTATAACAACTTCTTTTAAGGGTTAGAGGCTCTGTACTTGAGGGTAATGCAACTACATTTGAAGTGTAAGCTGCGGTTAATTTAACTGCGAGTAAAGGAGCTAAATATTTGCTATTTGCACTTGAGCTAATAACTACAAGATTTACTTCTTTTTCAGAAGCTACTTGAGCAATTGCGGCTGCGAATTTTTTTGCGGAAAAGGTTTCTGAAAAACCTCCCGTAATGTTTACCACAAGATCAACTCCGTATGCGCTTAGGGCACTTCCGTCTTCTTGATTAAAGGTAACTGCAACTAATTTTTGTCCCGTTTGATCTGCAAGAGCTTTTCCATAAGAAGCAACTTCAAAAGCAGATTTTTTAAAACTTCCATTTTCAGACTCTGTGTATGTTAATACTGCCATAATTTATTTTTTAAAAAGGGGTTATATAACTTTTGCTTCGTTATGAAGTAAATCGATTAAGGTGTCTATATCTTCGGCATCAACTAATTTAACTGCTCCTTTAGCAGCGGGTTTTTCAAAAGAAGTAACCTTTGATGATGCAACTGCATCTATTGGAGGAATAACATCAAGAGGTTTTTTTCTAGCCTGCATAATTCCTCTCATATTAGGAATAATTAAATCAGACTCTTCAACCAATCCTTTTTGAGCTCCAAGAACCAAGGGTAATTCACTGGTAACAATTTCTTTACCACCGTCAATTTCTCGCGCAGCTATTGCTTGACCGTTTTCAACTTCTAAAGAAATACAGTTTGTGATGTATTCATACTCTAACATACCAGCTACTAATCCAGGAACCATTGAACCGTTATGGTCAATAGATTCTCTTCCTGCAATTACCAGGTCGTAAGACCCTTTTTCGCAAACAGAAGCAATTTGTTTGGCAACAAAAAATCCATCTGTTGCAGTTGCATCCACTCGAATTGCTTTGTCGGCACCAATAGCAAGACATTTTCTAAGAATTGGTTCACAACTAATATCTCCTACAGTAAGAACAGTAACTTCTGCCTGTTGTTTTTGTTGTAACCAAACGGCTCGGGTTAGTCCAAATTCATCATTAGGATTAATAATGAATTGTACTCCTTGAGTATCAAATTTTGTATCTGATTCAACAAAATTTATTTTTGATGTAGTATCGGGTACATTACTAATACAAACTAAGATTTTCATATAATTCCTTTAATAAGTTTCTTTTTAGATTTAGTTCTAGTATTTTGCATTAAAACGTAAAAAAAATAATACGTGACTATTTTATACAAAAATGACAAAAATTTTATTAAATTTCAATTTAATTTCAATTTAATTTTAATTTTTTAAAAAATTATTATAGTAACAAAAAATAAGCTACAAAGATATATTTATGAGTAGTTTGAATACAAAAAGAAAAAGAGGAAGGCCAGTTGCTTCAGAGAAGCTCGATAAGCAAGTTTTGCTCGAGGCTGCTTTAGATATTTTTTCTGAATTTGGTTTCGAAGGAGCACAGCTTAAAGAGGTAGCTTCTAGGGTAGGAGTTACCACTCCATTGATTAGTTACCACTTCGAGAATAAAGAAGATTTATGGAAACAATCTATAATTCACTTGTCTAAAGAGATCATGCAACGCTATGAAGAAGTTCGGTTGTTGAATAAAGACCTTAACGGCTTAGACTTGCTTAAGGCATTTACAAAACATTATTTGTATTTGATGGCTGAATTTCCATCGATGTATAAAATTTTACTTCAGGAAATGGGTAGAAAATCTTGGCGTTATGATTTTGTAAGTCAACATTTATTAATGCCGGTAGTTTGGTTCAGCCATAAACCAATTTTTGAGAGTAAAGGTTTAGAAGAATTTAAGTCCATTCCAGTAGCTAATTTTGTTAGTATTATGTTTGGAGCAACCAGTAGTTTTTTTGTTCTAGCTCAAACTCTAGAGTCAGAGTATGGTATTTCTCCATTTACAAAAGAAAATATAGAAATGCATGCTAATATCATGAATGACCTAATCTTTAAGCAATTCGAATGACCTAATATAAATAGTACCCACCCTCAACCAAATCTAAAACATAACCTAATGATCTTAAAAGATTTCAGTGAATTCAAATCTCTACTTGGCTCGAGGTTGAGCAAGAAATGATAGACCATTTTGCTGCAGCAACCAAATACTACCAATGGATTCATGTAGACAAGCAACGCGACGAAAAAGAGTCACCCTACAAGTTAACAATTACTCATGGCTTTATGTCGATCGCTTTGATTCCCTTAAAATGGCATATAATTTTGGCCTTGAGGAATTTCGTTTTCCATACCCTGTCGTAGAAAGTTCTTTTTTGAGAGGCATAGTTCAAGTCGAAAGTATTGAAGATTAAAAGTTAAATAGTCTTAAGATTGTTTGGAAAGTGACTTTTGAAACGAAAGGCGCGCGAAAACCAGCTTGCGTTGGCAAAATGATTACAATAGTTTACGAATAATATTTTTTGGCAGTCTGTTTAAAGGAAATTTGTATCTTTGAGCATAAAAATTACTCTACTTCAGAGAAAAGAAGTTGTGTTGCTTGCATGAAAATGCAAGAGGTTTGTAGAAAACCAGTGAGAAGCTTTCCAATGATTTGGAGGGCTTTTTTTATTTCAGACAACTTTAATAAACCTTAAAAACAACAACATAATGAGTTAATTATCTGTATATTAAATAATTAAAAAAATAACGATAATATTTTTTAATAAAAAAAGTCTAATTACGTGTTTTGGTTAAATAAATCAAAATACATAATTAATGAGAAAGACTTTTTGAAACTAATGGAAATAATAAGATTATATTATGATTCCAAGAAAGTAGATTTTAATTCAAAGTGTATTTTTCTAATTTGTTAAGTGTGAATTATAGGAATACACAACTTCTGTTGAATCTAACATAAGTGATTTTAAGGTTTAATTTTTATATTTTTTGAAATACTCCTGAATTCATCAGATAATAAAACAACTTTTTGTCTTTTGTCTACTTTAGATTTATTTTTAATGATTGGTTCATGTTTTAATTTAAAAATCGATTTCAAACGAATGGTTAACTTATCTAATTTTTCATTTGTTATTCGAGTGTTATGACCATAAGATAATTCGGTATTACTGTATGTTTCTAAAACAGAAATAAAACTGATATCCTTGTTAAGAATAAGTGATTTTAGTAGTTTAATATCATCAGTATCAAAATTATATGATGATTTTTTGTGTTGAATAGATCGGTAGTTAATAAGAGTTTTATTAATGTTCTTACTGTATAAAACAATTAAAAAAACTAACACAATTGTAATTAAAATGTAATTCAATTTTAATCTGAATGGTTTATTATATAAACTGAAAGATTCAATAGGTTGAATTAAAAAGTTATCAGATAAAAGAATTGTCTCAATTTCTCCCGATTTGGTTAAAGTTTTCTTGATTATAAAAGATTTTTTTTCAGGGGAGTAACTTACATCAAGTAGATTATTAATTACGGTAGGTTTGTAATGTTTAAATATCTTGTTTAAAAAAGGGTTTACTCTATAGACGAATTCTTGATCATAGAATACTGAGTATTCTTCACCAGAATAAAATAGTTTCTTTGACTCAAAATTAAACTCTAAATCTCCAATGTTATTTAATTCTCGGGTTTCAAAATTGAATTCCACAATTTCTTTTGATCTTATTTGTTGTAGTTTATTTTCTGGATTAACTTTTTCCCCTCCATAAAACAATATTGATTCTACATTGTAGTTTTGAAAACCTGAAAAACTACCATGTATTTGATCATTAGAAATTGTTTTATACCATTCCCATTCAAGAGAAGAGTTGTCGAAATAGAACATGAAGTTTCGTTGTGACCAAAATCCATATCCTCCATACTTAATTACAGTATCATTTGATTCAAAAATATAAGAATTGATTGTAATTCTTGAGTCTATAGACTTATCGATTCTGATGAGTGAATCATTTTGAATCAAATAAACTTCATTAAAGGCTCCAAAATAATATTTTTTATTATCAAAATTGAAAATGACAGAGTCATTTGTCTTTGATAATTGACCAAACAAAGAATTGAAAGTAAATAATAATAAAATATATAGTCGAATCATATTACAAGATATACCCTAATTATTATTTATTTATTAGTCTCATTAGTCATATACATTTAGTTTAATAAATCTACAAAATAATAATTGTAAGAAAAATTTTATTCTAAGAATCTTAACCTAATTTAGTTAACTCTTATTGAATGATTACAATGAGTTTCTAATAATTCAAATTTGTTGAGTAGAGTTTCTTTTCAAACACATTTATGGTATTGGAAACCAAAATCATCACCTTTAGAATCAGTAAGAACAACTGTAATTTCTAAAATACTGAATAACAACTAGTTAAAAAAGTGGTTTGAGTACTATATTAATGTAAAATAAAAACCCTAACTAATTGATTATAAATTAGTTAGGGATGGTGGTACCTCCAGGAATCGAACCAGGGACACATGGATTTTCAGTCCATTGCTCTACCAACTGAGCTAAGGTACCGTTTAGATGGCTGCAAATATAACTTCCTTTTTATTTCCCACAAAACATTTTATCTAAATTTCTTATTGTTTATTTTAGCAGAAACGAATTTGAACTATGAATTTGATTATTGATGCAGGTAATAGTGCAATAAAGCTTGCTTTTTTTGAGGCAGGAGCATTGGTCTTAACCAAACATGTGGACCCTATATATCAGAATTTTAAGGTAATCCATGCTGAATATCCTCAGATTAGTTCTGTTCTGATTTGTGACGTCCGGGGCTTAGATTGGGGTTTTTTAAGCAACATCTTTGAGTCAAAAATAATTTTTAAATTGTCAAGTTCTTGGCGTTTTCCTTTTCAAAGTGAATATAAAACACCAAAAATGCTAGGTACAGATCGAGTTGGTCTTGTTGCCGCTGCATCAAAAATGTATCCAAATCAAAATGTTTTAATAGTAGATATTGGGAGTTGTATTACTTTCGACATTCTAAAACAGGACAATACCTACATAGGGGGCATTATTTCTCCAGGTTATAATATACGTTATAAAGGCTTAAAAGAATTTACCGGGAAGTTACCTCTGGTTGAAAACGAAATGACCGATAAACGCATAGGGGATGACACTAAAACATCTATTCAGGTGGGAGTTTTTCAAGGAGTTTTTTATGAAATTACTGGTCAAATTGAGTATTTTAGAAAAAAATACAAGAATTTAACAATAATTTTAACAGGTGGAGACTGCTTGCAGTTGTCTAAACGATTAAAAAACCCCATATTTGCCCATCCTAATTTTTTGGTGAAAGGTTTGGATTATATCTTAGAACTCAACAAAAAACAACTTTGAAATATAAATACTTTTTAATATTCCTTACAGTGTCTTCTTTTATTTTCGGCCAAAGTAACACCTCGTCTCCCTATTCTATAGGAGGTCTAGGCGAACTAGCATTTAAAGGTAACGCTATAAACAGGCATATGGGTGGTCTTGATATTTATTCAGACTCCCTGCACGCTAACCTAAATAATCCAGCGAGTTTTGGTGACCTTAAATTAGTAACCTACAGCCTTGGGTTGAATTACAAAAGCACACAATTATCTTCTAATGAAACTAACGAGACCATAGCTTCCGCATCTCTTGATTATTTTATAGTCGCAATTCCTACTAAAAAGTTCACTTTCGGATTTGGTATTTTACCGGCTACTTCGGTTGGATATCGCTTGCAATCTGTAATTCAAGGAGACGATATTAATAATGTTGTCAATCAAAATGAAGGTTCCGGGGGCTTAAATCAAACTTTTTTTACTGTTGGGTTTAAAGTTTTTAGCTTTTTAAATTTTGGTGTAAGCGCTAATTATAATTTTGGGAAAATTAAAAACGAGTCATCAAGACAGGAGCAAAACATAGACTATGGATCTTTTTATAACAAAACATCTTCTTTAGTTGGTTTCAATTACCGCTTTGCAACTCAATTGAAAATACCTCTAAAAGACAAAATTCGCCTAGATGCAATGGTATTCTACGTTCCTAGTAATAGTTTAACCTCTTCAAATGAAAGTGTTTTTTTCACTAGATCTATTACTACCGAAAATTTAGGTGATTTTGAAAATGTAGACTTAGAAGCTTTCAACTTGAAAGAGACCAAGATCTCTTTAGGAAATCAATTTTCATTTGGACTGGGAATATCTAAAGAAAAAAAATGGCTTATTGGTGGACAATATACAGTTCGTAATTCAGGTCTTTATGTAAATAACTTTATATCGCTCGACAACATAACGTATGCAAATGCAAATCGCCTCTCTTTGGGAGGGTTTTATTTGCCAGACTATAGTTCATTTACCAGTTACTGGAAACGAATCGTATACCGCGCAGGATATCGTTCAGAAGACACTGGTGTGTTGTTCAACAATCAGCCGCTTAAAGAAACTGGCATATCTTTTGGAGTAAGTTTACCCATGGCAGGATATTCAAATGCAAACATTGGTCTTGAATTTGGTAAACGCGGAAGTAAAAACAATGGTCTTATTGAGGAATCCTATTGGAATTTAATCATAGGCTTATCCCTAAATGATATCTGGTTTATAAAAAGAAAATTTAATTAACTTAATTATATTATCATGAGAACTCTAACCAATTTCTTAATTATAACTTTCATTCTTAGCTTTAGCTTTGTTAGTGCACAACTGGGTGAAACTTGTGTTCAAAACTTATCTATTTTTGTTGAATCGGCAAAAGTAAAAAATTACGACGCAGCTTATGATCCTTGGATCTCTGTTCGTTATGAATGTCCAAAAGCTAGTTTAGCAATTTATAACTACGGAGAACGTATTCTAAAAAACAGAATAAAAAAATCAGAAGGGGCTGCCAGACAACAAGAAGTGAAAGACCTTATGAAACTTTATGATCAATGGATTCAAAACTTTCCAATCAAAAAAGGAAAGAGTGCCGTTGGAAGTATTCTTGCGAGCAAAGCCCAAACCATGATTACATACAAAATTGGAACCCCCAAAGAAGTGTATGACACTTTTGACAAAGCCTTTACCGAAGATATTGCTAGTTTTACAAACCCAAGGGGATTGTATAACTACTTCAAAACAATGTATGATTTATATAAATCTAGAGCTTCTGGAGTTACACCCGAAAAATTATTTAATAAATATGAAGAAGTTTCAGAAAAATTTGAACTTGAAGGGACTAAACTTTCTATGAAGCTCGATGTTATTTTGAAAAAAGAAGCAGATGGAAACAGAATGTCTAACAAAGATTTAAAAGACAAAAAGAAATTCGACACAAACTCCAAAGCCATCGGTATTTTTCTTTCAAATTTAGATGCAATCATATCTAAAGAATCATCTTGCGAAAATTTAATTCCATTGTATCAACGTAACTTTGAACAAAATAAAGGAGATGCAGTTTGGTTAAACAGAGCAGCATCACGAATGAAAACGAAGGAATGCTCAGACGATCCATTATTTGTAACCATCGTGGAGGCATTACATGCTTTAGCTCCTTCTGCAAACTCGGCTTACTATCTCGGAATACTTAATGATAAAAGAGGAGATAATAACGAAGCACTTCGCTACTATGAAGAGTCTATTTCCCTAGAAACAGATCCTTATAAAAAAGCAAAAACTTTATATAAAATCGCATTAGAATTTAAAGCACGAGGTCGAAAGTCCACTGCAAGAAATTACGCCAATAAAGCCCTTAAATATCAGCCTTCCCTGGGAAAAGCTCATTTAATGATTGCAAGTTTGTATGCTAGTTCTGCAAACGACTGTGGAAACACACAATTTGAAAAAAGAGCAGTTTACTGGTTGGCAGCAAAGGTTGCTAGAAAAGCAGGAAAAGTAGAGGCTTCTCTAAAGAAAAATGCAGAAAAAGCAGCTCAATCATACGAAGGAAGAGCGCCTACCAAAACAGACATCTTTACAGAGGGTAACGCAGGAACTTCAATTAAATTTAATTGCTGGATTAGGGCCAGTGTTACTGTCCCAAATTTATAAATGTTAAGCCATCTGTTAAAATATAAACTAAGGGTTGTCGTTTTTGCGACAACCCTTTTTTGTTCTTGTGATTTGTCTAACAGCCAACCCGTAAACTTAGATTCAGACAAAATAGTTCCTGCAGGAACAGGCTATAACATCCGAATGGTATATACCGACTCTACTCGTGTAAAAGCCATTCTACAGGCTCCTCTGTATTTAGATTACTCCAATCTTTCCTTGCCTTATTCAGAATTCCCTGAAGGTCTAAAAGTTACCTTTTTGGATGAATTCATGAACGAAAATATTGTGCTGGCTGATTTTGGAACTCTGTACAACAGTACTAAGATAATCGACTTGGTCGGAAATGTAAGCTTAACATCTAGCGATGGCTCCATTCTTAATACAGAGCAACTCTATTGGGATGCTTCTAACGATTGGATTTTTACAGAACGTGAGTTTCGTTTTGTTGGGCCAGAATACAATGTCTTGGCAAACCGATTGGATACCAATAAAGAATTCACTAAATTTCAGACAGGTAAATTAACAGGTACAGTGGCTGTCAAAGAAGAAACAGCTCCAGAATAAAACAATTTTTTTTAATGAAATTTCATAAAATATCAGAATTCCTTTACATCGTTATAGCAACTATATCTGTTTTTGAGGTAATTACCCTTTGGGATGTTCAACGTAATAAAGCATACTTATTCATAGGTTTTGTTGCACTCTCTGTATTTATGTTTTTGTTCCGTAGAAACTATAGAAAGAAATTTAACAATAGAAAACCCTAAATGATTGCCACTGATATTGTAATCATACTTTGCTTAATACTCTCAGCTTTTTTTTCAGGCTTAGAAATAGCTTTTATTTCGTCTGATCGAATTTTTCTTGAAATTGAAAAAAACCAAGGGAACATTGTTGCCCGAATTTTAACCCGCATTACTGAAACTCCCTCTAAATTTATTGCAGCCATGTTGGTCGGTAATAACATTTCATTAGTTGTTTATGGTATTTTCATGGGAGATAGAATTATTAACGTAATATTTCCAGAAGCCGATTCAGCAAACTTGGCCATTAGCATCTTGTTTTATCAGACCATGATTTCAACAGTTATTATACTTTTGACGGCTGAGTTCTTGCCCAAAGTTTTTTTTCAACTTTACGCCAATAAGCTGATCAAGTTTTTCATCATTCCGGCGGCATTCTTTTATTATTTATTCGCCCCGATAACGTTTTTTATTATCAAAATAACGGATGGACTTCTTCGCCTCTTCTTCAATACCGCTGCTGAGGTTGCCGAAATATCTTTTTCTAAAGGTGAGCTAGGTGATTACATTGAAAAACAAGTTGAATCAGTATCTGACAAAGAAAAACTAGATTCTGAAATTCAGATTTTTCAAAATGCATTAGAATTCTCAGACCTTAAGGCACGAGAAGTTATGGTTCCCAGAGCAGAACTTGTTAGTATCGATATTGACAAAAGCATCGAGGACCTCAAAAAGCTTTTTATGACCACAGGCCTTTCAAAAATACCCGTATATCAAGATTCTGTAGATGATATTTTAGGCTATGTTCATGCTTTTGAACTCCTAAAAAAGCCCAAGTCAATTCGAAGCATTCTGTTGCCAGTTGAATTTATTCACGAACCGCTCCCAATCAATGATGTTTTAAATAGGCTAACTAGAAAAAGAAAGAGTTTAGCAGTTGTTTTGGATGAATATGGAGGTACTTCAGGAATTATCACTGTCGAAGACATCGTAGAAGAATTGTTTGGAGAAATTGAAGATGAACATGATTCAGTAGACCATTATGAGTTGAAAGTCAACGAAAATAAATTTGAGTTCTCTGCCCGATTAGAAGTCGATTACCTCAATACTACCTATGATTTTTCTTTACCAGAGGAAGAATTTTATGAAACATTGGGTGGTTTAGTCGTGCACATTTCTGAAGAAATTCCTTTACAAGGAGATGTTTTTTCTTTAGAGCAGTATGAGTTTAAAATCCTAGAAGCATCCTCTACTAAGATAGAACGTATCCAGCTGACTTTAAAAGATTCGTGAAATACGGTTCCTCAATACAATAGGAAGTTACATTATAATTTTATTCCCTTTTATTATTGCTAAGGAAATTGTATTTTCGCAACTAATAAAAATTTAAATACCCACACGATGGCTATATTAGGTAAAATCCGACAACAGTCGTTCTTTCTAATTCTAATCATAGGACTTGCATTATTTGCTTTTATTGTTTCTGGAATTTTCGGAAGTGGAGCAGGAGATACAGGGCCAACTGACCCTATTGGTAATGTTAATGGTGAGAAAATTAAAATTGAAAACTTTAGATTTCTTGTTGACCAAACGGAACGTCAATATGGATATTCTACGATTCAGGCAGTAAATACTGTTTGGAATCAATACGTTCAAAGCACGCTTTTTGAAATAGAATTAAATACGCTTGGAATTGATGCTGGAAAAGAACAAATTGAGCAAGTAGTTTCATCTACAGAATCTATAAACTCCGACCCTCGTTTTATTAATGAGGCTGGTTTTTTTGATTTTGGCTTATTTGCCGATTTTATTTTACAAATGAGGGATGAAAATCCACAAGCATATGAGCAATGGAAATCTCAAGAAGCTGGAATAATTTCTTCAGCTAGAGAGTCAATATACTTTGATTTAATTAAAGCTTCTTCTAGTATCACTAATAACCAAGCTAAAATTCTTTATCATTTAGAAAATGACAATGTGGATCTAAATTATGTTCAGATTCCATTTTCAAGTATAAACGACACCTTGATTGCTGTATCGGATTCAGAAATTAAATCTTACATTAAAAATAATGCTTCTTCATACGAATCTAAAGCTAGTAGAGGGATTCAATATGTATCTTTTTTGGAAACACCTACAGAAGAAGACAGAACGATACTTAGAAACAGTTTAGAAGCTTTAAAAGAAGATCGAATTGAGTATAACGAAACATCTAAACTCACAGATACAATTCAAGGGTTAAAGTCAATCTCAAAGGTTCAGGAATTTGTAGAAAAATATTCTGAAGAAGGGTTTGATTCTTTATATCTCCCAAAATCAAGACTTCCAAGAGAATATGCGAGTATCATCTACGACCTAAAGAAGGGGGACGTTTTTGGACCTTACATCGATATAGATTCGTATCAAATTACACGTTTATTAGACCGCAAAAAAAACGCCTCTATTCGTGCTAGTCATATTGTGGTTGCCTATAAAGGTGCAGTTGCAGCAGGCCCAGGAGTAACAAGGTCAAAAGCAGAAGCAAAAAAACTTGCCAATAAATACCTAAGACAATCTCGGAGAAACCCAAAACAAGTTGAAGTATTAGCAGCTCAGTTTTCTGACGGCCCTACTAAAACATCTGCCGGTGATTTAGGATTTTTTCAAGAAGGTGGAATCACAGATAAGTTTTATAATTATGCGAATAAGGCTCGCGAAGGTTCTGTAGGATTAGTTGAAACTGAATATGGTTTTCATGTAGTAAAAATTACAGGAAAAGAAGACTTGGTTCTTTTGGCTAATGTGAGCCAAAAAATTCTTCCCTCAGAGAAAACCTCTAACGATGTATTTCAGGCTGCTACTCAATTCGAAATGGGATCAGCAAAAGAAGATTTCACTGCTTTAGCAACTAAAGGAAATTATAACTTACGTTCGGTAAACCCAATAGATGTGTTAGATGAAAACCTTCCTGGATTACCTAATCAAAGATCAATAGTTCAGTGGGCTTTTGACTCCGACTCAAAGGTTGGATTTATAAAACGCTTTAGCCTCTCTTATGGCGGTTATGCAATTGTAGAACTTACATCTATTAAAGATAAAGGTTTAGCATCTGTTGATGAGGTTCGTACCGAAGTCACTCAAATCATCAAAAACCAAAAGAAAGCCGAAATGATTCTGAAGGCGAATAAAGAAACCACATCACTTCAAGACTTGGCAGCAGCAAACAGCGTTGAAGTTGTTTCTGCTTTAGCTTTAAATCAAAAAAGCGCTACCCTTGTTGGTGCAGGCGTTGAGCCTTATGTTGTTGGAGCTGCTTTTGCTTTAGATGTAAATCAAACTTCTAACTTAATTACTGGAAACAAAGGTATTTACATGCTTCAAGTTTCTGCTCGTAATAACGTTCAAGACCTAGATGATTATACTTTTTATGCTAATACTTTATCTCAACTAGAAAGAGAAAAAGTTGCTCGTTTAGTTATAGGCGCATTAGAATCTTCAGCTACTATTATTGATAATCGTTCTTTATATTACTAAGACCCAAAAAATAATTCTTACAAAAAAACCTCTGTTCATAGAGGTTTTTTTGTACGTTATTGTATCGAAACAATATCAGCGTAGGGTAGTATTGTAGCGTATCCTTTTTCTTTAAAGTAATGGATACTTGAATTTCCAGTAGCTAAGATAAAATCTCCTCCCCACGCTCCAAGACTTTTAATTTCTCCTTCAAAATCAGAAAACAAAAGTTCTTTAATTGGAGTTTGTTCTAGTAAGAGTCCAACAAGTTTTTCGTGAGCAACAAGAAGTTCGTTAAACGCATCAAGAGTCATAGTCTTTGTTATTGCGACGCTAATTTTACTTATTTGATCTATTTCTTTTGGAGAAGGGTTTCGGCCTTTGTAGAATGCCGCAACTTCTTTTTGACTGTCTTGTTTTTGATTTAAATACACAAAGCAGAGTTGATCCTTGAAAGGAGGATCGAATCGAATTGGCTCAACTAAAGGGGCATATTGATTACGAGTAAAGAACAGTGCGCTTTTTGCATGCGCTACTGCAACATCATAACCGCTACCTCCAAAGGTAAGGTCAAGCAACTCATATGGGTTTACAGACGCCCACTGGGCTATGTTATGAATAAACGTAGAAGAAGAGCCTAAACCCCAATTTCGATCAAAATCTAAAGCTGTACTTACCTCAAATCCAGTACTACAGAATTTAGGTTCCATTGTTCGTACACACTTTAAAATATCCTGTAACTTTTGAATCAATGGTAACGCGGTGTTTCTGGATGATATACATTCAAAATTATCTAAAGACAGCATCAAATCCATCCAAACATCTTCAGTGTCAGTATGGCTTTTCCATCGAATAACACCTTCCTCAATAGGGGTAACTCGCATGCTTTGGCCTTGTTGGGTAGGAAGTGCAAATGCCTTAGCACCACTTAGCACAAAATACTCTGCGGTAATTAGTAATTTCCCGGGGCTATAAAACTCAACCATTAAAATTCTTTAAAAATTCTTTAACAGCACTAAAACTAACCAGCGAAGTTTTGAAATATTCAACCGCAGTTTCTTTTTGAACCTTATTGGCATTAAGTTGGTTTAATATATTCAATAAATGCATTTTCATATGGCCTTTTTGAATCCCAGAAGTTACTAAAGAACGCAATGCTCCAAAGTTTTGTGCCAAACCTGCAACTGCTATAATTTCCATCAGTTGCGAGGCAGTTGGAAGTTCTAATAATTGCATAGACCATTTGACTAAGGGATGTAAATTGGTTAATCCACCTACAGTTCCAATTGCTAGAGGGATTTCTAGCGAAAAATGAAATTCGTTTCCAACAATCGACGCTTCACTTAAGCTTCTATACTGACCTGATCTGGATGCATAGGCATGTATTCCTGCTTCAACAGCTCTAAAGTCATTTCCAGTTGCAAGAACTACAGCATCAACACCATTCATTATTCCTTTGTTGTGCGTCACTGCTCTGTGGGGTTCTATTCGGGCAACCTCTATGGCACGAACAAATTTCTCTGCAAATTCTCTTTTTGTAAGTCCTTCTTCGGATTCTAAATCGTCTATTGAGCAACTAACTTCAGCTCTAACTAAACAGTTAGGAACGTAGTTTGATAATATGCTCATTATAATTTCTATCGGATTTTCATGCTCAAGGGTTTCATCAAGAGCAGCTTCTCGTACTAATGTTTTGGCAAACTGTTCTAAGCAAGAATTAATAAAATTTGCGCCCATTGAATCAACGGTATTAAAACAAGCATGCAATTGATAGTAACCCTTGAGTTCATGAGTTTTGCTTACAAGTGTAAGAGATGAAATTCCACCACCACGGGCAATCATGTTTTTAGTAATTCCGGCTGTGTCTTTATGAAATTGTACTTCTATTGATTTAAAAAAAGACGATAACTTTTCAGGAGCACCAGTATAAATAAAATGCACTTGGCCTATTTTTTCTTGTCCCAGAATAGTAGTTCTAAACCCACCTCTAGCACTCCAGTATTTTGCTGCTTTGGCTGCAGCAGCTACTACAGAACTTTCTTCAATAACCATAGGAATTGTAAATTCCTTTTGATTAATAATGAAATTTGGAGCTATACCCAGAGGGAAGTAAAAATTAGACACAGTATTTTCAATAAACTCATCATGAAGTTGCTGAAGTTTTAAGTCCGAATTCCAGTAAGAGAGAAGTGTGTTTTTTGCTTCTTTATTTTCTGAAAAGTAAGTGGCAATCAACCAATCAATTTTTTCTTCTTTAGTTTTTTTTGAAAATCCAGCAATATTCTTCGACATCCTTTTCTTTTAATATTTACAAAGATACTGTTTTCGGTAAATAACCTTTTACTCGTTTATTTTATTGTGCAGTTTAAATTTACTACTTTGGGATACTGTAAATGATAGTAAAAACAGACTTTAAGATGAGATTATTAAAAACAGTACTTTTTTTATTGCTACCTCTAGCGCTTTTTGGGCAAACCAAAAAGATAACAAACGATGATATTTGGAATTTTAAATTTTCGGCAGAACGCCTCGAAGCAATTCATCCATTAACTACTGCCAGTCAGTATACAGTTTTAAAAGTAGACCGAAGAACACGAACTTCTAAAGTTGTTGCCTACGACTATGCAACCGCAAAAGAAGCCGAAGAGGTTGTAAATTCTGCTTTCTCAATTTCAGTTCCTTTCTTCAATTCTTACAGCTTTTCTAAAGACGAAAATAAGTTGTTATTAGAAACCGAAACCGAGCCCATATACAGAAGGTCTAAACGAGCAAAATATTTTGTTTACGACAGAACAACAAAAAAATCAACTCTGTTATTTGGTTCTAAAGTCCAAGAACCTAAGTTTTCGCCTGATGGATCTAAAGTTGCTTTCGTTTTTGAACGCAATGTTTATATTAAAGATCTAGCAGCAGACACCGTTGATCAAATTACTTCTGACGGAAGCGAGCATATTATTAACGGGCTCACAGATTGGGTTTACGAAGAAGAGTTTGGCTTTGTTCGCGCATTTGACTGGAACTCAGATAGTACGGCTTTAGTTTTCATGCAATTTGATGAAACACTAGTGCCGACTTATTCAATGGATGTAATTGGATATGAACTGTATCCATTACCTTATACTTTTAAGTATCCAAAAGCTGGAGAAAACAACTCTGTAGTTGGCTTGCATTTATATGACATACATAGTAAAAAGCTATCAGAGATTAAGTTAGGAGACGATAAGCCTTATTACATTCCTAGAATCAAGTTTAGCCTGAACAAAAATAAGCTGATTGTTCAAACCATTAACCGCCATCAAAATCATTTGAAGCTATGGAGTTATGATATTAAGGCGCTTTCTGCAAAAGTAATTTTGGAAGAAAAAGAAGATACTTATGTTGACGTTCATGATAATCTAAGATTTCTAAAAGACGAAAGTTTTCTTTGGACTAGCGAGCGGGATGGCTATAATCATATTTATCATTACAAAGCAGACGGGACACTAAAAAAACAAATAACAAAAGGCAACTGGGAAGTAACTCGTTTTTTTGGATTTCAAGAAAAAACAAAAGAAGTTTATTATGCATCAGTTGAACCTGGAAGTATTGAACGTGCGGTTTATTCCATAAAACTTAACGGTTCAAGAAAAAGAGCTTTGAGCCCCGAAAACGGAACCAACGGAGTAGCTTTTAGTGCAGATTTCACCTATTACATTCACACCTTTGAGGACAGTAATACTCCAACTCAATACAACCTGAGATCTACCAAAACTGGGAAAGTGATACGCGCGATTGAAGATAATGCAGCTCTAAAAAATAAACTTTCACAATATATAATTTCTGAAAAAGAATTCTCTACGATAGAAGTTAATGGGAGTGAACTTAATATGTGGATGATTAAACCGAAAGACTTTGATCCTACCAAAAAATACCCACTGTTGATGTTTCAGTATTCCGGCCCTGGATCGCAGCAAGTTGCCAACAAATGGAACGGAACTAACGACTATTGGCACCAGAGCCTTGCGCAACAGGGATATATAGTTGCCTGTGTAGACGGCCGTGGAACTGGATTTAAGGGCGCTGAATTTAAAAAAGCAACCTATAAACAGCTGGTGTATTTCGAAACTTTAGATCAAATCGAATCAGCTAGAAAATTAGGAGAAGAATCCTATATAGATGCTGATCGTATTGGAATTTGGGGCTGGAGTTATGGAGGACATATGTCAACCAACTGCCTCCTAAAAGGGAACGATGTGTTTTCTTTAGCAATCGCCGTTGCTCCGGTAACGAGCTGGAGGTTCTACGATACAATATATACGGAACGTTTCATGAGAACTCCTCAAGAAAATCCTGACGGATATGATTTGAATTCTCCGTTCAATTATCCTGAATTACTTAAAGGAGATTATTTATTGGTTCACGGATCAGGAGATGATAATGTTCATTTGCAAAACACCATGCGCATGGCAGAAGCACTGGTTCAGGCAAATAAGCCTTTTGAACTGATGATTTATCCTGACAAAAATCACGGAATTTATGGTGGTAATACACGTATACACCTTTACAATAAGATGACTAACTTCATACTCAATAAATTATAATATCCAATGTCTGAAAATATAATTATCAATTCAAACAACGACACTGCTTTTCTAGGTCATCCAAAAGGACTCGCATATCTCTTTTTTGCAGAACTCTGGGAACGTTTTAGTTTCTATGGAATGCGAGCGTTACTTACACTCTATATGGTTGAAGAGATATTTAAGTCTTTGTCAAATAGAGATTTTGCAACTGCAGCTGTTTATGCTTCCTACGGTTCTTTGGTTTATGCTTCTACCGTTATTGGAGGGCAAGTTTCTGATAAAATTTTAGGAATGCGTTCTTCTATATTTTTAGGAGGGATTTTAATGGCTGTTGGACATTTTGTTTTAGCAATAGAGAATGATATTGCTTTCTTTTTAGCATTGGCTTTTATTATTGTAGGAAATGGTTTTTTTAAACCGAATATTTCAACATTTGTGGGTGCTTTATATAAAGAAGGAGATGTTCGAAAAGATTCTGGATTCACTATTTTTTATATGGGAATTAATATTGGTGGCTGGATTGCTCCATTACTTTGTGGTTGGTTGGCTATAAAATATGGATATCATTATGGATTTGGTCTTGCAGGAATAGGAATGATGACTGGTTTACTTTTCTTTTGGAGTGGAATCAAGAAAAATGTTTTTGGAGATAAAGGGTTACCCCCAAATAATGAAGTATATGAAAAACCCATTATCGGAATTCCACAAAAAACATTCATCCCAATTTTAGCCGTACTATTTGTACCTGTAATTGCATACATTTTATCTTCTTACGAGGCTATAATGGGAGGAGAAACAATTTTAGGAGATGAAACCATTGTAGGATTAATTTTTAAAATAATTGGAATAACGATCCTATTTTACTTAGGAAAAATAATGCTAAAAGCTACTTTGGATGAGCGCAAGAAGTTGTTCATGGCAATTTTAATTACATTTTTCATGACTTTATTTTGGGGTTTCCACGAATTGTCGGGAAGTGTAATTACCCTGTTTGCCTCTAGAAATGTTGCTTTAGATGGCCTTATGTCTGCAGCGCAGACAAACTCCTTAAATTCAATGTTCATCATTATTCTTGCAATTCCTATTTCATTGTTATGGGGGTATTTGACAAAGAAAAATTTAAATCCTAGAACTCCATATAAATTTGGCTTAGGGTTGGTTCTAGCAGGAGCTAGTTTTTATATTCTGGCATTAAGTGAGGGAAGTGCTGATGAAAATGGGATGGTTCCTTTTGCTTATTTAATCGTTATGTACTTAATTTTATCGATTGGAGAATTGTTCATGTCCCCGGTTGGTTTATCTAAAATCACCAGTTTGTCCCCTAAAAGTATAGTTGCCTTTATGATGGGAATTTGGTTCTTGTCTTCCGCTTATGCTTTTCAAATTGTAGGTTTTATTGGAAAAGAACTAGCAATAGAAAATACAGGTAAAGAAATTAATGGATTGGTAAGTTTAGGCATATATACAGATGGTTTTATGTTAATTTCACAATACGCTTTAGGAGCAGGATTAATAGTTATACTTTTCTCTCCACTGATGAAAAAAATAATGGGAGACGTACATTAAAAGAATATTTATGAAAATCAAATTTCTTGCTTTATTGCTCTTAAGTTCCTTAGGAACCTACGCTCAGCAAATTGAGTGGATGAGCTTGTCCGAAGCACTTGAGAAACAAAAAAAGGAGCCTAAGAAAATCATAATGGATGTCTATACCAAATGGTGCGGACCTTGTAAACTATTAGACAAAAACACGTTTACAAATAAAGATTTGGCTCGCTATGTTACAGAACATTTTTATGCGGTTAAGTTTGATGCCGAAGGTGAAGAATTGATTCGCTTTTATGATCAAAACTATAGAAACCCAAATTATGATGCACGAAAGAAAGGCCGAAATGCCACACATCAGTTCACTCAATTCTTAGGCGTAAAAGGATATCCGACTATTGTCTTCTTTAGTGAAGACGGTGATCCGATTATGCCGATAGTTGGTTATTATACCGCTCAGCAATTAGAGCCGTACCTCAAAATGATTAAGCAGGGTGATTATATGGTTTTTCAAGGACCCGATGATTTTAAGAAATATCTAAAAACTTATATTCCTCGTTTTAGAGGTAAATAAGTAAGGACCTCCTTTTTGGGTGTCATAATAAGGAGTTTTGAGCTTTGCGCAAGTTTTTCTCCAACGTTCTTTTAGACTCGGATAAGAACTACCATCTGTAACAATCAAGTATACTTTGTTTTTTTGAAGCATGGCTTCCAAATTAATTTTTGTGGTTCGTGATAGTACAAGGATTGTTTTTTTATTCTTTATTTCAATTATAAATTCATTTGAATCGTCACATTGATAAAAGTTTGTATAATAATTTCGATCAACAAGATATGCTTGCTGCCCCCTTTTAAGTCCAACTGAAAAGTTAATAACGTATAAAAACAGGTATAATCCTCAAACGTCTTTACGAAAGATCCAAGTAGTCAGAAGCCCAAGAAAAGTAAGTAGTAATAAACTTGAATGCCAGACAAAAGTAAGTGCTTCTTTGAATTGAAAGGAGCAAACTACGACCACAACCAAGGAAATGATAATCGGAGTTAAAGTAAAATTTGTTAATTTCACTTAATAAAAGTACTGATTTTAAAACACTATTGTTTCTTTTGAAGAAACTCAACCATTGCAACAGCTGTTTTTGTACTGGCACCGCCTGCATATAATTTTTGATGAAGTAGCTTGTAATCTTCTAAAAGCTGAGTTCTTTTTTCCGATTCTGTAATTAGTTTCAATTCCTGTTCTATTCTTTTTACCGTAAAATCATTTTGAAGAATTTCAGAAACAACTTCCTTATCCATAATCAGGTTAACTAATGAAATAAAAGGAAGTGTAATAATTCGTTTTGCAATTTGAAAACTCAAAAAACTACTTCGATAACAAACCATTTGTGGGACGCTGAATAAGGCTGTTTCGAGGGTTGCAGTACCGCTGGTGACAATGGCAGCGAAACTGTTTTTAAGTAAAGCATAAGTTTGGTCCTGCACCAAAAGAACAGGTTGGTCTTTTAGAAATTGTTGATACCAATCAAAATCAATTCCTGGGGCAGCAGCAACGATAAATTTATATTGAGGAAAACGGTTGATGACTTCTAAGAAAGTCGGCATCATTTTGATGATTTCTTGTTTTCTGCTTCCAGGTAATAAAGCAATTATAGGGATTTCTGAGTTTAGGTTTTGATCTTTTCTAAAGGTGTTTTTGGTCAAAAGAGAATCTTGAATAACATCAACTAAGGGATTACCTACAAATTGCGCGATGTATTTGTGCTTTTCTTTATAATACGTTTCTTCAAACGGTAAGATAACATAGAGTGCGTCTAAATCTCTACGTATTTTGGAAATTCTATTTTCTTTCCAAGCCCATATTTGTGGACTAATATAGTAGAGATTTTTAAACCCCTGTTTTTTTGCCCATGCAGCAATTCTAAGATTGAAGCCAGGATAGTCGACATAAATAACGGTATCAGGATTGAATTGTAGAATGTCTTTTTTGCAAAAGGCAATGTTTTTGAGAATTGTAAGAAGATTAATAAACACCTCCCAAAATCCCATAAAGGCTAATTCTCTGTAGTGTTTTACTAAAGCACCACCAACTGCCTGCATTTTGTCTCCACCCCAAAATCTAAACACGGCTTCCGGGTCTTTTACCTTGAGTGCTTTCATTAAATTAGAAGCATGTAAATCTCCTGAAGCTTCTCCTGCGATGATATAGTATTTCATTTTAATTCATTTTTAGTGAAGCAATGATTAATACAAGTAAGAGTAAAAAACTAAGAAGGCCGAAGGCACGATGATATCTAAGTTGTTTGATAAATACAAAAAACATAGGCAAATTCAATAGAGCACCTAAACTAATTAAACTCCCTAATTTTTTTTCTATATAAAGTATTTGTAAACTACCCCATATGGTCTGATCAGAAAAAAGTATAGTAAATATTGACATCCCAAGCAATGTCAAGACCATGCCCATGGCAAAACCCATTAAACGTTCTTTATTTCTCAAAACCCCAATTATTAAGTTCTTGAATAGCATGGTGTGCCGTAAGATCAAATTGAGTAGGAACTAAAGAAATATAACCTTCTTTAAGGGCCCATTCGTCTGTATCTTGACATTTGTCTTCGTTTATGAACTCACCAGTAAGCCAGTAATAATCTCTGCCTAATGGGCTTTGACGTTTATCGAATTTTTCAACCCAATTTGCTTTTGCTTGTCGACAAATTCGTATCCCTTTAATTTCACCTTCTTCAAGGGCAGGGAAATTCACATTTAGAACTACATCGGCACGTTGCTCGTTTTTAATGGCAGCACGGGTTATTTTTTCTATAAACGGTTTAATCGGTTCAAAATCTGCATCCCATCGGTAATCTAAAAGCGAAAAGCCTATAGCAGGAATTCCTTGAATTCCAGCTTCTATAGCCGCACTCATAGTTCCTGAATAAACAACATTGATTGAAGAATTTGAGCCGTGGTTAACTCCAGAAACACAAATGTCTGGCTTTCGGTCCATTAATTCATTGATGGCTAGTTTTACACAATCAGCTGGAGTTCCTGAGCATTGGTATTCTTTTTGAGGACCAACAACGTTTTTCATTTGATTACAATGTAGCGTAGAGTTGATTGTAATGGCATGCCCCATGGCAGACTGAGGGCTATCAGGAGCTACAACTACAACATCACCAATTAAATTCATTACTTGAATCAATGCTCGAATTCCTGGTGCGGTTATTCCGTCATCATTTGTAACGAGAATTAGTGGTCTTTGGCTCATAAAAACGATTTGCTGCTAAATTAAGAAATTATCAAGGGATAGCGGTTGTTAATTAAATACAAAAATCACTTTGTTTTTTGGCAAAACCTATGCATTTAGCTACTTTAGTAATGAAATTGATTTAAATAAATCAAACTGCATATTGTTTTTTGTTTGAGAATAAAAAACCAACGTTTAGTATTCTATTTCAAATTTAAATCTAGATAACAGATCAATGAAAAAAACAAAATTCTTACTTATAGCGACTATTCTTACAGGAATTTTCTACGGATTTACTTTATCAAGTTCAATAATAAATCCAGAAAAAGACAAATTATTGCTTGAAGTTTTGGCTTATGTACTGGAAAGAGGCCATTACGATCCAGAAACAATTGACGATGTTTTTTCAGAAAGTGTATTTATGAATTATATTGAAAGTATGGACGGACAACACCGTTTTTTCATTCAAGCTGACTTAAATAATTTTAATCAATATAAAACTAAATTAGACGATCAAATCAAAGGCTCTGAATTAGAATTTTTTGATTACACACACCAAAAATATATTCAAAGACAAGATCAGATTAAAGCTTTTTACAAGCCCTTACTTGAGCGTCCATTTGATTTTTCTTTAGACGAAGAGATAGATTTAGATTATGAGAAAATGGGCTACGCAGAGTCATTGTCTGAATTAAAAAATGTTTGGATAAAATATTTTAAGTTATCTACATTAGGTATTTATTCTGACAATAAAGAAGAAGAACTCAAGAAACATAAGCTAGACAGCACCTATGTTATGCTTTCTGATGTTGACCTTGAAAAGCAAGCCAGAGAGATTACAATAGAAAATATGGATGTGTATTTTGAGGTCAGAAGTGACTTACAACGCAAAGACTATTTCTCAATTTATTTAAATGCAATTGCTACGCAGTTTGACCCACATACCTTTTATTTTGCCCCTCAAGAGAAAGAACGTTTTGATACAAATATTTCAGGAAAATTTGAAGGAATAGGTGCTCGTTTACAAAAGAAAAATCAACAAATTAGAATTGTTGAGGTAATTTCAGGGGGACCAGTTTGGCGAGATAAGTTACTTGAAGTTGAAGATATTATAATGAAAGTAGCACAGGAAAACGAAGAGCCTGTGGATATTTCAGGGATGCGTATCGACGATGTAGTAAAGCTAATAAAAGGTCCTAAAGGGACTAAGGTATATTTAACGATCAAGCATGTAGACGCAACTGTAGAGATCATTCCAATTACACGAGATGTAGTTGAATTGGAAGATGCTTTTGCGAAATCTTCAATTATATTGAAAGGCGAAAAAAAATATGGAATCATTCACTTACCTAAATTTTATATAGATTTTAAAGATTATGAACAGCGCAATGCTGCTAGTGATGTACAAAAAGAAATCGAAAAACTTAAAAAGGAAAATGTAGAAGGAATAATTCTTGATTTAAGAAATAACGGAGGAGGCTCTCTTCAGACAGTTGTTGATATGACAGGTTTTTTTATTAAGGACGGCCCTGTAGTTCAAGTAAAAAGTACTGGAGGTAAAAAGCAAGTTCTAAGTGATACAGACTCAAGTGTTTCTTGGGATGGTCCTTTAGTTCTTATGGTTAACGAGTTTTCTGCTTCTGCATCAGAGATTATAGCCGCTGCTTTACAAGATTATAAGCGTGCTGTTGTTATTGGCAGTAAGCAAACTTTTGGAAAAGGAACCGTTCAGAATGTAATTGATTTAAATCAAATAATTTCTAAAAACACTCATGGTGACTTAGGAGCTTTAAAATTAACTACTGAAAAATTTTACAGAATAAATGGAGGTTCAACCCAGTTAGAAGGTGTAAAAAGTGATGTAGTTTTCCCAGGTAGATATACATACATTGATACTGGAGAAAAAGCACAAGATAAACCGTTGTCATGGGACAAGATTTCTCCCGCAAGTTTTCAAACTTGGGAGTCTACCTTGAATTTTGATTATGCTTTAGAACAAAGCAAAAAACGGATTGCTAATAATTCTTATATGATGCTAATTGATGAGCAAGCCAAATGGATTAAATCTCAGCAGGATGAAAACACATATTCTTTGAATTACGAAAATTTTATTAATGAGCGTAAAAATAGAATTGAAGAAACATCTAAGTACAATAAACTGGATGAATTTAAATCTCCTTTTAAACTGGAAACTTTGAAGGTAGACTTGCCTGGATTAGAAAAAGATACTGACCTTAAAGAAAGTCGTTTACGATGGGAAAAAGACCTGAGTAAAGACATTTATCTTTATGAAGCAGTAAATGTGCTGGAAGACCTTAGTCACCCAATTCAAAAAACAAATATACTTGCTCAAATTAAAAAATAACTCTTGTCTGTAGGGTTTGTATTTAGTCGCCTTTCTAAAGACCGTCTGGGCTTATTTAGCGTGTTTTATATTGTTACTATGATTACAGTTGCACTTAGTGCCTCTTGGATCGCTCCAGACAATAGCCCAAATGCAAATCAAATGCATTTGTCAATTCATTCAAAACCTCCTGGATTCAAAACTCAGGTATTGATACTTCCCAATTCAGTGATAGATCATGGCTCAGAAGAACTTGCTATTGATAGTCTAACCTGGAAACAAGAAAAATTATTGTTCCATGCTTTAGGAACACCTAAAGGTTATTTTCAGCCTATTGATTTAAATAGATTTCCTTCTGAAATAACATATCAAGAAATTAAAGAGTCCTATGTTCAAGAAAAATATTTCATTTTAGGGACTGATAAGTATGGAAGAGATTTATTAAGTCGTGTTTTGATAGGATCAAGAATATCCTTGTCCATTGGATTTATAGCAGTTTTAATTTCTTTAATTGTAGGAGTTTTTATTGGCTCTATTGGAGGGTATTTTGGAGGCAAAACAGATCTTTTTATAGTTTGGTTGATTAATATAATCTGGTCAATCCCAACCCTACTAATCGTAATAGCCATTACACTGGCTCTAGGCAAAGGATACTGGCAAGTTTTTATTGCAGTTGGTTTAACAATGTGGGTTGAAGTTGCTCGGGTAGTTAGAGGACAGGTTATTTCAATTAAAGAAAAAACATTCATACAGGCTGCTCGTGTTCTTGGGTTTACAAATTTTAGAATTCTTGTTAAACACATTCTCCCAGTAGTTATTCCACCTTTAATAGTAATCTCTGCAGCTAATTTTGCTTCAGCTATTTTGATTGAAAGTGGACTTAGCTTTTTGGGTATTGGAGCTCAACCTCCAGTTCCAAGCTGGGGCGGAATGATTAAAGATCATTTCAGATACATCCTCTTAGGAAAGCCCTACTTAGCTTTAGTTCCTGGCCTGGCTATCATGAGTTTGGTCTTCGCCTTTATGACCCTAGGAAATAGTCTTCGCGATGCCTTAGATGTAAAAAATTAGCTTAGCTATTCGTTTAAGCGGTTTGAGTCTAAGTTTAGGAAAATAAAAAGCAGACAACTAAACCCGAGTAAACTTGAACCTCCATAACTAATGAAGGGAAGCGGAATGCCAATGGTAGGAACCAATCCTAAAGACATGCCAATGTTGATGAAGAAATGTAAAAACAAGATGGCTGCTAAAGCATGGCCATAAATTCTAGCAAAATTACTTTTAAGGTTTTCAGCCCTATATAAAATACGAATAATTAAAAAGCAAAAAACAAGAACCACAGCAGAACTTCCATAAAAACCCCATTCTTCACCAATAGTACTAAAAATATAATCTGTATGTTGTTCTGGGACAAAATTCCCTTTGGTCTGCGTTCCCTGTAAAAATCCTTTACCTTCCCAACCTCCAGATCCTATTGCTATTTTCGATTGGTTTATGTTGTATCCAATCCCCTGCGTATCGACTTCTTTTCCAAGAATAATATTAAATCGATCTCGATGACGCTGTTCAAACACATTGTTGAAGATGTAATCTACAGAATACACATAACTGCAACTAACAAAAATTAAAGCTAAGTAGGGAAGAAGATGAGCCTTCTTGTTTAATTTTCTAGAAAAAAAGTAGAGTGAAATTAACAGCGTTATTATACTTGCAAAAACAAAAGGTATTGGAGCAATTAGTGCCAATATGAAAAAGAATATAAGCCCGAAAATGAACAGTAAAAAAAACGAATTTAATCCTTCTCTAAACAACACAAAGAAGAATGCTCCAAAAACTAAGGCAGTCCCTGGGTCGGGTTGAAGAATAATAAGAATTATTGGAAGAACTATAACCAGTCCAACTTGAAGTAAAGACTTTATGTTTTTGACATTAATTTGAATTTCACTCAGAAGTTTTGCTACTGCTAATGCAGTGGCTACTTTCGCGAATTCAGAAGGTTGTAGCCCAATACCTCCAATGTTATACCAAGATGTCGCGCCCGAAATATTATTTCCAAAAATAAATAAACCTATGAGCATTACGAGTGTTAATAAATAAAAAACACTCGCAAAGCGTTCAAACACTTTTGCTTTAGTCAAAAGAATAATGAAAGCAGACACTAAACTTAGAATAAAAAATAAGAATTGTTTTCCTACAGGGATTTTAAAATTAAATAAGTTTGAATTTTCATTGAAATTAGTCGAATAGATGTTTACTAATCCAAAAACGACAAGGGAGAAGTATAAGCATATCGTAACCCAATCGAGCCTGTATAAATTTTTATTCATTTATCTCAAAGGGTTTTCCAGAAATTGGTTTTTCATATTCACTAACGAGGCTTCCCCCGAGCATTCTTTTTTCAAGCCAAGTACGTTTAACTTCTTTATTTATATATTTTTCAATCATTAAGCTTGCTATGGGTGCTGCCCATCTTCCTCCCCAATACCCATTTTCTATAAAAACAGCAATAGCAATTTTTGGGTCGTCTTTTGGAGCGAATGCTATAAAAATAGAATGATCTGTGAGTTGGGTTCTTACCCCGTCTATTTTCGTGAAATTTTCTGCAGTACCAGTTTTACCACAAACCTCAATGTCTTTAATACGAGCAATTCTAGCAGTTCCTTTTTCAACTACTTTATGCATACCTTCTACAACAATCTCAAAATGTTCTGGATTGATACTGGTGTTTTTGCGAGTGAAATTTCTCTGAAGGGTATCTCCACTTACGGACTTTAGAAAATGAGGGGTATAGTAATACCCTCTATTTGCTATTGCTGCTGTAAAGTTGGCTAATTGAATTGGAGTTGTTAAAACCTCTCCCTGACCAATGGCATTTGAAATAATTGTAGGTGCTTTCCATCCCCCTTCCTTGTACCAAGAGTTATAGTATGCTGCATTAGGAATAAATCCTCTTTTACCAACAGATAGGTCGTAGCCTAAATAATTCCCGAGCCCAAAACTTTTTAAATGCTCATTCCATTGATTTAAACCCTTATCAGGTGTATCGTATTTTTCTATTATTTTTTTATAAGTATTGGCAAAGTATGTGTTACATGATTGATAAATTCCTTTCAAAAGATCATTGTTTGATCCTCGCTTACAGTGACACTCCATAAAAGCACCCCGGGCATAATAGTGACCTTTATTACATTTAAACTTAGTTTCTGGAGTTATAACACCTTCTTGAAGCGCAATAAGTGCATTGAGTGTTTTGAAAGGAGAACCCGGCGGATACAGCGCCTGAAGACCTCTGTCGAATAATGGTTTTGATAAAGTATCGTTTGCTAGCTTTCTATAATTATTAGAACGATTTCTACCCACCAAAAGGTTTGGGTTGAACGAAGGTGCGCTAATCAGGGCGAGGATTTCTCCGGTTGATGGTTCGATAGCTACAATGCCTCCCCTTTTGTTTTGCATTAATGACTCGCCAAACTCTTGAAGTGTTGCGTCAAGTGTCAAGTGAATATTGTTAGCTGGTTTTGGGTCTATGTCAAAAGATTTGTCTTTATATTCTCCGATGATTCTGTTGAACCTGTCTTTTTGTAAAAAACGTTTTCCTTTTTCACCTCTCAATTCTTTTTCATAGGATTTTTCAATTCCTTGTCTCCCAATTATTTCTCCCAACTGATAATACTCATCATTTTTGAGATCATTTGTATTCACTTCACTGACGTATCCCAAAACATTAGCTCCAAAATCAATTCTATAATCTCGAAGCGATTTTTTTTGAATAAAAAACCCTTCATATTTCCACATTTGCTCTTGTAACTTTGCGTAGGTTTCTTTCGATATTTGATTGACAATTACAGAAGGAAGCCGCTCTGAAAAACGGCGTGCTTTTTTTAGATTAACGATGAGTTTTTCCTTAGGAATATCCGCCAGTTTACAGAAGGAGATTGTGTCAAAAGGAGTAACATTTTCAGGAATAATCATAATATCATAAGCAGCCTGATTTGCAACCAATAACGATCCGTTTCTGTCATATATAAAACCGCGTTCAGGAAAATCAGATATGGATAAAATTGCATTGTTATCTGAAAGTTTTTGATAAGAGGTGTTCAAAACCTGGAGCTGGAACAAGCGCACAATAAATACCATGCTCATGATTAAAGTAAGTCCAGCTAGAAGTAATTTTCGCATCAGGCTTTCTTTTTAAATAGATTTAGTGCGGCAAATAAGAGAATGAAGGTTAAAGTCGAATTCATAACCGTATTTCTTAAAATAAGAACAAAATGATCTAGGTCAAAATACGCAACGCTTTGTAGAACAAATTGATGTATAAACGTTAACAGAACTATATACAATAGTTGTTTGTCTAATCGTGTCTTCATGCTCAGAATTGATATATTATCAGGATTAACACCAAACGAGAATTTAATTATAAACGGACGTATAAAGCTAATAAAAAGTGTTGAAATTGCATTTGCTCCAGACGAGTTTTGAAGTAAATCAACAGTTAAACCAAGTAAGAAGCCAAGTATTATTAAAGCAAATTGTGATTTGTCAAAACGGTAGCTAATGACGAAAAATAAATATACAGCAGGGCATGAGTATCCAAACAAATTAACGTTGTCAAATATTAAGTTTTGCAGCAAAACCAAAAAAATAAAACCAAACAATGTTTTGAAATTATCTTGAACCATCGTCGCTTTGTTTTTCAAGACCTAAAAATTCAGCTCTTTTTTTGTTATCAATTATGTATACGTATTCTAAATCGGTAAGGTTATTTAGTAATTTCACTTTAATGGTATAGTAGCCTCCCAAGTTTGGTTTGTCAAACTCTAAAATTGTACCTATCGGAATTCCCTTAGGGAAATATGCAGACATTCCGCCGGTTACAATGGTGTCTCCAAGAGCAATCTTGTTAATAACCGAGACATCGGATAAAGTCATTTGTTCAGGATTTCGACCTTCCCAAGATAAAGATCCAAAAGCTCCCGAATTATTTAGCTTAGCATTGATTTTTAAATCTTGATAAAGCATAGAAATTACACTAGAAAAATTTTCGCTGGTCTGTTTTACTATTCCGACAATTCCCTCAGAACTTATAACACTCATGTCCTTTTTTATACCATCAGACGAACCTTTGCTGATGATTAAAATGTTTCGAGCTTTTGAAAAACTATTTTTTATTACTTCTGCTGACTGAACATAATAATCATTTATTTTTGAATCTATTTCTACCTCTTTAAAGCTAGAGCCAGATTTTTCTAAGTGTATGAGTTCTTGTTTAAGTAAATTATTTTCTAGAAGTAATTTTTGATTTATTTCTTTTAGCGAAAAGTAAGATTTTGAGTCATTTATGGACTGAGAAATGCTTCCAGAAACAACTAAGCCTAATTTTTCAATTTTTGTTTGGTGATAGATACTCCTGTAAGTAGAGAGTGTAACTCCAATACCTAATAAAAATAGAAATAAAACAAAGTTTTTATATTGGATTATACGGGTTAAAATCCATCGCATATTAAACTTATTTAATCAATATGGTCTTGTAACGCTCAATGTTTTTTAACGCGATTCCTGTTCCACGAACAACTGCCTGTAAAGGGTCTTCAGCAATATAAACCGGTAGGTCTGTTTTTAGCGAAATTCTTTTATCCAAACCTCGTAACATAGAACCGCCACCTGCAAGGTATATTCCAGTGTTATAAATGTCCGCTGCTAATTCTGGAGGTGTTTGTGAAAGTGCTTCCATTATTGCATCTTCTATTCTGAGTATAGACTTGTCAAGTGCCTTAGCAATTTCTCTATAAGAAACAATCGCTTGCTTTGGCTTTCCTGTCAAAAGATCTCTTCCTTGAACTGACATTTCTTCTGGTGGATTATCAAGCTCTTCTAGTGCAGCTCCTATGGTTATTTTAATTTTCTCAGCAGTGCGTTCTCCAACGTATAAGTTATGTTGACGACGCATATAATAAACAATATCATTAGTAAAGACATCTCCTGCAATTTTTACAGATTTGTCACAGACTATACCTGATAGGGCAATAACTGCAATCTCAGTAGTACCTCCTCCAATATCAACAATCATGTTTCCTTTGGGTTGCTTAATGTCAATTCCAATTCCTATAGCAGCAGCCATGGGTTCATGGATAAGATAAACTTCTTTTCCATTTACACGTTCTGCAGATTCTCTAACAGCACGCATCTCTACTTCTGTAATTCCAGAGGGAATACAAATCACCATTCGAAGAGACGGAGTAACTAATCTTTTTTTAAGAGTAGGGATACTTTTAATAAGCATATTAATCATTTGCTCAGAAGCATTAAAATCTGCAATTACACCATCTTTTAATGGACGTATAGTTTTAATGTTTTCATGAGTTTTACCTTGCATCATACTGGCTTCGTGGCCAATAGCAATAACTTTGTTTGTAGTGCGATCAACGGCTACAATAGAAGGGCTGTCCACAACAACTTTATCTTTGTGAATAATCAAGGTGTTTGCAGTACCTAAGTCTATAGCAATTTCTTCGGTGAGGAAGTCAAAAAACCCCATAATCAATTTTTTTTAATCTAATCCAAATGTACTAAAAATTAATGTTTAAAATGACGTATTCCTGAGAATACCATTGACATTTTGTTTGCATCGCAAAAATCTACTGAAAGCTGGTCTTTTATCGAGCCACCCGGTTGAATGACAGATCTAACTCCAGCATTAAAAGCTATCTCAACACAGTCTGGGAATGGGAAAAAAGCATCGCTGGCCATAACACAATCTTGAAGATCAAACCCAAAACCTTTGGCTTTTTCAATGGCTTGTTTTAAGGCGTCCACTCGAGAAGTTTGTCCTGTTCCAGAAGCCAATAGTTGATTATTTTTCACAAGAACAATTGTGTTGGATTTTGTGTGCTTACATATTTTTGAAGCAAAAATCAAGTCTGAAATTTGTTGATTACTGGGACTTGAAGTTGTAGCAATTGTTAAATTTTCCTTTCGGTCTGTGACGAGATCCTTGTCTTGGACCAAATATCCGTTGAGGCAAGTTTTAATAGAGTTTTGTAGAATAACATTGCTTTTTTGAATTAAAAGAACACGGTTCTTTTTACTTTTCAAAACCTCTAAAGCGTCAGTATCAAAAGCTGGTGCAATTACAACCTCGCAAAACAAGGTGTTTATTTTGTTTGCTGTTGCTATGTCAATTGAGCGGTTACAAATTAAAACACCACCAAAAGCAGAAACAGGATCTCCTGCTAAGGCGTCTTCATATGCTTGAAGTAGGGTTGAGCGTGTTGCAAAACCACAAGCATTGTTGTGTTTTAGAATAGCAAAAGTTGGTTCTTCATTAAGAAATTCTAACATCAACTGAACTGCAGCGTCTATATCTAAAAGATTGTTATAAGAAATTTCTTTTCCATGAATCTGATCTAATAAGTCTTCTATAGGACCAAAAAAATTTGCTTTTTGATGCGGATTTTCTCCATATCGAAGACTTTTAGACTCTTGTATACTTAGCTTTAGAATCACTTCTTCTGATTCGGCATTAAAGTAATTGAAAATAGCAGTATCGTAATGAGATGAAATATTGAATGCTTTAGCTGCAAAATTTTTACGGTCACTTAATGTTGATTTCCCTTCCGAAGTGTTTAATAAATCCAAGAATTCGTTGTAGTCGTTTTTGTCTGAAACACAAATTACATCAGCAAAGTTTTTTGCTGCTGCTCGAATTAGGGAAATTCCACCGATATCTATTTTTTCAATTATATCTTGTTCAGAAGCTCCTGAAGCAACCGTTTTTTCGAATGGATATAGATCAACAATAACCAAATCGATTTGCGGTATTTCATACTGTTTTAATTCTTCCTGATCCGATTCAACCCGCTGGCGATTTAAAATCCCTCCAAAAACTTTAGGGTGTAAAGTTTTAACACGTCCTCCTAGAATTGAAGGATAAGAAGTGATGTCTTCAACAGCAACGACATTGTAACCGAGCTCTTGGATAAACTTTTCTGTCCCTCCAGTTGAATATAGAGTAACACCAAGTGCATCTAGTTTTTTAATAATAGGGGCTAGTCCGTCTTTGTCAAAAACAGAAATTAAGGCCGAACTAATTTTGTGAGTTGAATTCATTTTAGGAGATGTTTATAGATAGTTTGTTATACAGCATATAGTTGCTTATCCTGTTGTTTATTTCTTCAAGTAAAAGGGTGTCAGTTTGATTAAAGGCTTTTGGGGTATTGGAATCAATGTCTATTTGACCAATATTTATTTTGTTAAGGAAAAGTGGAATAACAATTTCAGATTTAACATCAATATTACATGAAATATAGTTTTCTTCTGCTTGAACATCATCAACAACAAAACTATCATTAGAAAGGGCTACCTGCCCACAAATTCCTTTTCCAAAAGGAATTACTGTATGGTCTGTAGAAATTCCTGCAAAAGCTTTAAGATGAAGTGTCTTAGTGCTTGGTTGGGCAAAATAAAAACCCACCCAGTCGTAGTTGCTTTTCTCTTGCTTTAGTAGGCAGCAAATTTCTTTAAGCTTTATTTCTAAGTTAATTTTGTCAACTTTCAAAATAGTTGATACGCTAGATAGGATTTGCTGATGTTGTTCCAAATGGAAAATAGTTTTTACAAAAGTATTAAAATTTCCATCTAATGATTTGAATTCAAGCTATTTTTAAATCAATTTATGAACTAAATAATGTTTACTTTTATTTCAGGTAAAATTTAAGTTTAACATCAACTAAATATTATGAATCAAGAGTTTGTTATAACAGGAATGACCTGTCAAAATTGTAAGAAAGGTGTAGAGTCAAAACTTAACTCTATTGACGAAATTAGTAAATTTCTTGTTGATTTGGAGTCTGGTTTAACTCAAATAGAAGTCAGTTCTTTACTCGATTTAACCTCCATTGAAAAGATTTTAGGAAGTAAGTATAAAGTAATGGGTGTTGAAACAGAACATTCAACCTCTAAACTTAGTGCGCTCTTCCCTTTATTTCTTATTTTCTTTTATTTGATTGCGGGGGCTTCATACCTCCAGCTTCCTCAGTTCAGTGTTGATGGTTTTATGATTAGTTTTATGGGGTTGTTTTTTATAGTGTTCAGTTTCTTCAAATTTCTTGGATATAGATCTTTCCCATCATCATTTGCAACATACGATCCAATTGCCAAATTAATTCCACTTTATGGCTGGTTATATCCATTCATAGAGACAGCACTAGGTTTAGCTTTTTTATTTCAATTTAAAATCACCTATGCTCTAGTTATAAGTTTAATTGTTTTGTCAGTAACTACTTTTGGAGTTCTAAGGTCGTTACTTAGTAAAAATAAAATCCAATGCGCCTGCCTTGGAACGGTTCTTAATCTTCCGATGACCGAAGCAACTCTTATTGAGAATTTACTGATGATTTTGATGGCTATAGGGCTGCTTTTGGTGTAGCAAATAAATAATCTTATCTTTGCATGATTAAATTGAATATGAAGCAATTAAAGGTAATTTTATTACTCTTACTCTTTATCCATTCTAAAATGGGCATGGCGCTTAATTTTCATTATTGTGGGGATCATTTAGCTGAAATTTCATTTGCATTTAATCCGAAGGGATGTGGTATGGAATCTTCTACATTAGAAACTTCAAACACACTTAATTTTTCCCAAAAAAGTTGTTGTTCTGATGACCTTCAAGTTTATCAAAGCATGGAAGACATCACTATATTAGATGATGCTCAAGAAGTGAGTATAGACGCTGAAGTCCTTGTGTACCAAAATACATATACCGATTTAGCCATATTATCTGCGCAACAAGTTAAGCTAAAATCAAGACCTCCTCCAGGGCGATCAAATCTTTTTCTTCTTTACAGTTCTTTTGTTTTTTACGGATAAATTCAACTAATTAAAATCAATTTAACTAGTTTTTTTAACAAAATTTTTTCAAAAAAATGAAATATATATACATTTTACTATTTATGTTTAGTTGGTCAGTCCAGTCTCAACAGCTCCTTTCAGGTCAAATTAAGATTCAAGAATTTGAATCTAAAACTTTAATAGAAGGTGCAAACCTTTTTTGGCTGAACACTTCTATAGGTACCATTTCTGATAAGACTGGGTCTTTTAAAATTCCAATGACACCTATATCAAATCAACTTGTGATTAGTTACTTAGGTTTTAAAACAGACACTCTTACAATCACAAAACCAATCCGATTATTTCATACATTATTACCAGACAATAACGATGCTTTAGATGAGGTTACGCTTACTCAGCGTCGTAAGGCAATACAGAAGTCTTATTTTGAGTCACAAAACATCATTATGGTGTCAAGTGAAGAACTATTAAAGGCTGCATGTTGTAACCTCTCTGAAAGTTTCGAAACAAACCCTTCGATAGATGTTAATTTTGCGGATGCCTTGACAGGGACGAAACAGATAAAAATGCTTGGGCTTTCTAGTCCTTATCTATTGATATCTGAAGAGAATATTCCAATGGTCCGAGGAGCTTCACAAATATATGGATTGACCTTTACACCCGGGACTTGGATACAAAGTATACAAATCACCAAGGGTGCAGGAAGTGTTGTTAATGGTTTTGAGAGTATTGCAGGACAGATTAATACAGAAATTCAAAAACCATCTTTCGATGCTCCTATTTTCATAAATGCGTATACTTCAGTTAATGGAAGACAAGAATTCAATGCTCATTTTAATACTAAATTCAATGAAAAATGGAGTGCAGGATCATATGTTCATGTCAATCAACGAACACAAAAATTCGATAAAAATGTAGATCAATTTTTAGATGTTCCTATTTCTAAACAAATTAACATCTTGAATAGATGGCAATACACAGATGCATCAAAAGGCTGGGTAGGCTTTGCAAGCCTTCGTTTTCTAGATGATAGTAAGCAGACTGGCTCGATAATTTTTGATCCTAAAGTTCATAAAAACACGACAAGTTTTTGGGGAAGTGAAATAGAAACAAAACGTTTAGATGCTTCTGTTAAAATTGGTTATGTTTTTCCAGAAACAACCTATAAAAGTTTTGGTTTTCAGTCTGCATATAGCAACCATGATCAAGACTCTTATTTTGGATTGAGACGCTATGAAATTGAACATAAAAGTTTTTTCACAAACTTGCTCTTTAATTCCATCATTTCAAATACTAAAAATAAATTTAAAACAGGAATTAATTTTTCTTTTGACGAGTATAATGAACAAGTTGATTTAATAGATTATCAACGAAGAGATGAAGTTGTAGGCGCCTTTTTTGAATACAGTTACGACAGCTTAGACAAGTTAAGTCTAACTGCAGGAATAAGAATAGACTCGCACAACAGGTTAGGCACTTTTATAACTCCAAGACTTCATGTTCGTTATAACCCATGGGAGCGATCAGTTCTCAGAGCTTCGATAGGCAGTGGAAGAAAAGTAGCTAATATATTCGCAGAAAATCAAAAGTTATTTGGAACTAATCGGCTCATTCAAGTCAGGGAAAATGGAGGTTCAGTTTATGGACTAAGACCAGAAAAAGCATGGAATTATGGGTTGAGCTTTAGACAAGGATTTACTCTTTTTGAAAAGCTAGGAGATGTTACAGTCGACTTCTATAGAACACAATTTGAAGATCAAGTTGTTGTAGATTGGGAGCAAGCTAGTCATATTCGTTTTTATAATTTAGAAGGCTCAAGTTATGCGAATAGCTTTCAGCTCGAGATAGATTATGTTCCATTTAGAAACACTGCTTTGCGTTTAGCTTATAAGAATTATCAAGTCAAAACTACCTACGGAACACAAACGCTTCAAAAGCCTTTACAACCGAAACAAAGGTTTTTTGCTAACTTTGAATACCGTTTGGAAAATGAAGAAAAAGGGTCACAATGGAAAGCGGACTGGACCTATCATTTTGTTGGAGAACAACGTCTTCCCACTAACAGCAGGGATGGGGTAGGGTTTTTGTCCAAAAGTTATGGTTTATTAAATATGCAAATAACTCGTGTTTTTTCAACTCAATTTGAAGTATATTTGGGTGGTGAAAACCTAGGAAATATTAAACAGTTGAACCCTATTGTTGGGGCTGAAAATCCTTTTGGGACAACTTTTGATACCTCTTTAGTATATGCTCCAATATTTGGAAAAATGTTCTACGCAGGTCTTCGATTTAAACTAAATAACAATTAATTATGAAAAAAATAATCATTTTACTTATCGCGCTTTGTCCTATAATTGGGTTTGCTCAAAAGAAAAACATTCAGAAAACAAGCTTTGAGGTAGAAGGAGTTTGCGGAATGTGTAAGTCTCGAATTGAGAAAAAAGCATTTACAATTAAAGGTGTCAAGTCTGCAACTTGGGATATTCCGACTCATCAGTTTTCTGTAATTTACGATACTTCTAAAGTCGATTTATTGCACATTCATGAAGAAATCGCTGCTGCGGGTCACGACACTCCTTTGGCAACTGCGCCAGATGATGTTTATGCTAACCTGCCAATGTGTTGCTTATATGAACGTAAAGTAAAAGAGTAATTTTCTAAACTTGACTTTAACTATTAATAAACCTAGGGATTAATAAACTCAAAGGACAAAATTTATTGTTTTAATAAATTACAATAAATAAACAAAAACACAGGTTTTTATTTTAGATTGATACATCGTTACCTCGGATTTTATTTGGTTGGCATTATGGTAGTAAACTTTATAAGTGGTATTGCAATGATATTTAGAAACGATTATGCGTTTAATATTTTGGAGAATACAGAAACTACACTTGCTGTAAATCTAGATGAAAAAATATTAGGTGAGGTTTTGAGATTAAAGGATTGTCCATTCTAAAGCAGGAAGGTAGTCTCTTATTTTTTGAAGACGGAACTTATAATCAAGCAACAGGTGAAACTATTTATGTTAAAAAAGAACTTCCCTTCCTTTTGGATAAGATGACTCAGCTTCATAAAGCTACAACTAACAGCCCTATCTATTGGTTGAATATTTTCTTTGGAGTTTCTCTTTTGTTTTTGTTATATCTTTTTTTCGGATGTTTTTACCGCATACTTTTGTATTTAAAAAAGGAATATATTTTACTCACGCGGGTATTGTAATGACATTAATTATTTTGTTTGTTTAGATAAAAAGTAACCCTATAAAAAAAGCGACCTATTGGTCGCTTTTTTTATAACTATAATCAGGAAATTACATCATCCCTGGCATTCCTCCACCCATTGGAGGCATTCCACCACCAGCAGGAGCTTCTTCTTTGATGTCTAGAAGAGCACATTCAGTAGTTAAAATCATTCCTGCAACTGAAGCTGCATTTTCAAGAGCAACTCGAGTTACTTTTTTAGGATCAATGATTCCTTCTTTTAACATATCTACATAAGTTCCGTTTTTGGCATTGTATCCAAAGTTTTGATCTCCTTCGAGAACTTTAGAAACAACCACAGATCCTTCTCCACCAGAATTTTCTACAATAATTCGTAAAGGTGCTTCAACTGCTTTTGTTATTATTTGAATTCCTGTAGCTTCATCTGAGTTTTCACTCTTAAGGCTATTTAAGGCTTTCTTTGCATTTAGTAGCGCTACACCACCTCCAGCAACAATACCTTCTTCAACCGCAGCTCTTGTGGCGTGCAGAGCGTCATCAACGCGATCTTTTTTCTCTTTCATTTCAACTTCTGAAGGAGCGCCAACATAAAGTACAGCTACACCACCTGAAAGTTTTGCTAAACGTTCTTGAAGTTTTTCTTTATCATAATCTGAAGTAGAGTTTTCTATTTGAGACTTAATTTGGCCAACACGTCCTTGAATTGCTTCAGCTGTTCCTGCACCATTAACAATGGTAGTATTGTCCTTGTCAATAGTAACTTTTTCAGCAGTACCAAGCATTTCTAGGGTTGTGTTTTCGAGTGTATAGCCACGTTCTTCAGAAATAACAGTTCCGCCAGTAAGAATGGCGATGTCTTCGAGCATTGCTTTACGACGATCACCAAATCCAGGGGCTTTTACAGCCGCTATTTTTAATGCACCACGAAGTTTGTTAACTACTAGTGTAGCTAAGGCTTCTCCGTCTACATCTTCTGCAATGATTAATAAAGGTTTTCCTGTTTGAGCAACAGGCTCTAATACAGGTAAAAGATCTTTCATTGAAGAAATCTTTTTGTCGTAAAGTAAAATGTATGGACTTTCTAGATCAGCTTCCATTTTTTCAGAATCTGTAACAAAGTAAGGCGAAAGGTATCCTCTGTCAAATTGCATTCCTTCGACAACATCTACATAAGTTTCTGTTCCTTTGGCTTCTTCAACTGTAATTACCCCTTCTTTACCTACTTTTTCGAATGATTCAGTAATCAAGCTTCCGATAGTATCATCGTTGTTTGCTGATATGCTAGCTACTTGATGAATTTTTTCAGAAGAACCACCTACTTCAGTAGCTATTTTATCAAGCTCAAGAACAATCGCACCTACTGCTTTATCTATTCCTTTTTTGAGGTCGAGTGGATTTGCTCCAGCAGCTACGTTTTTAAGACCTTCTTTAACAATAGCTTGTGCCAATATTGTTGCGGTTGTTGTTCCGTCACCAGCCAAATCATTGGTTTTAGAGGCAACTTCTTTTACCATTTGAGCTCCCATATTTTCTAAAGGATCCTCTAGTTCAATTTCTTTTGCAACACTAACACCATCTTTAGTTACTTGTGGTGCTCCAAATGCTTTACCAATGATTACATTACGCCCTTTCGGTCCTAAGGTAACCTTCACTGCGTTTGCAAGTGCATCTACTCCTCTTTTGATACCATCTCTAGCATCAATGTCAAATACTATTTTTTTAGCCATTTTAATTTAGTTTTGTTTAAACAATTGCAAGGATATCACTTTCTTTCATGATTAAGAAGTCTTTTCCATCATGTTGAAGTTCTGTTCCAGCGTATTTTCCATAAAGAACGGTATCTCCTACTTTAAGAGTAACCGGATTTTCTTTGGTTCCAGGACCAGCAGCAGCAACAATTCCTTTTTGAGGTTTTTCTTTTGCAGTATCTGGTATGTATAGACCTGAAGAAGTTTTGGTTTCAGCAGCAGCTGGTTCAATTAGAACACGGTCTGCTAAAGGTTTAATATTGATTTTACTCATATTGTTTGTTTTATTTTATAAATTTCATTTTTATAATTTCATAAATTATGCCAATTAAATTTTTGTCAGTTTATATAAAAAAAAATGCCAGCTTGTCAGGAAGTTGGCATTTTAAAAAAAAATATTGTTTAGCTATTCAATAGCAGCAGGTTCTTCGATGTCTGAAGAAGTATCAGGAACAACCTCTGGAATGATTTCCTGAATAGTTTCTGTTGAAATTTCTTCAAGTGTATTTGAATCAATTAATTTTGATTCAGAATTTGAATCAGTTTGAGACGTTGGTAAACTAAAGTTGGATAGTAAAATAAGAACTAATAAAAGAGTCGCTAATACCCAAGTACTTCGGTCAAGGAAGTCAGTAGTTTTTTGAACACCTCCTAATTGTTGACCGCCTCCGCCACCAAAAGATGAGGAAAGCCCTCCTCCTTTAGGGTTTTGAACCATCACAACAAGTATAAGGAGAAAACACACGACTAGAATCAGTGTAATAAAAATTGAAAATGTACCCATTAGATTATATTATTTTTGTTGTAAATCTTTAATAGCTTTGATTTGGTCTGCAAAGAAACTGTTTTTTTCTGGATATTTCAAACTTAATATCTTGTATGCGAGTAAAGCTTTCTTAAACTTTCCTTGCTTGACATAAACTTTAGCTAAAGTTTCGGTCATTAATTCGTTTTTATTGAACTTAATTTCTTCAGATAAACTTTCTGTTTCAGCGTTTGAGGACAGGGGTGGGATTTTTGGCTTGTTTTTCAAAAAGGCATCAATAAGCTCTATCTTATCACTAATAGGATGCTCTATGACAATGTCTTCAATGTTGTTACCGGATTTGCTTTTTGTCCACTCTAACCATTCTAAAAAACTAAGATTTACAGGCAAAGATTTTTCTTCTACTTTTTTTGGTGACGTATTAGTAGTTTCTTTTTCTTCTTTTACTGTTCCTGTATTTTTGTTTTCTATTACTTTGAACTCCTTATAAAGCCAATGATATAGGGTATTCCTTTCGGGACTAATCACTGCGGTTTTTTTAAGAATCAGGTCAAAGTTGAACTTTTCCTGTTCTTTTAGAGATTTTAAATAAAGTGCATATGCTGTTTGAAAATAAGGGTAGCGGTATGTTATTTTTTCTAGATCAAGACGTTGTTCTTCATTTAACGCATCATAATTTTTAGAAAGGGAAGAAAACTCTTCTAGATTCATCATACTACCATTTAGCTAAAGATGCGTTAAAAATATCTTGTGTAATGCGTTCAAAAATTTCTCCATGCGCAGTATCTTTTATGTCGTATAATTGTTGCTCTGCTGGATAATCAAAGTAAAATGAAAAGCGAGTTTCATAATTATCTTCTTCTCTTTTGACATTAAAATACCTCACATTAACTGTAATGGTCAATCTATTCTGTGCAGCTGTGTTTTGAGCAGTTGCAGACATTGGAGTAATTCCGTACTCTACAATTTCTCCTTCAAAAACAAGATCACCATTAGTGTTGGTTAGGTTTAGATTGGTCTGGTTTATCAAAATATCTTGAAGTGCCAGTGTAAAGTCTCTATCCAAACCAGGTTCAATAGTTGATCCAGGTCTGTTTCCGGCTATATTTTCAAAATAATTAACCTGAAATGTTTCAGTTCCTGCTGGAATTGAAGCTCCTGTAAAAGAGTAGATTCCACATGCTTGAACCAATAGTATCAGCATAGTTATTCCTAGAGCGGATCTGTAATATTTAACCTTCTGAGCCATCATTTAGATCATATTGTTTTATTTTACGGTAAAGAGTTCGTTCCGATATTCCAAGTTCTTCAGCCGCTAATTTACGTTTTCCTTGACTTCTTTCTAAAGCTGTTTTTATCATTTCAATTTCTTTTTGAAGAAGGGATAAAGGCTCTTCTTCGACAATTGTTTCGGCATAATCATAAGATTCTTCGGATTCATGAACCGTTTCTTGGTATTGGTTATCAACAGCTAAAGATTCTATGTTTTGGGATTTTTCTTCAGAAGAATTAGAACCGTATATCTTATTTATTAAGTTTTGATTTTTTTCTTGAACAGCTTCCGTTGTTTCTTGATTCATGAGTTCTAAAGTAAGCTTTTTAAGATCGTTTAAATCATTCTTCATGTCAAAAAGGACTTTATATAAAATCTCGCGTTCGGAGGCAAAATCACTAGATTCTTTTCCATCTGATTTCAGAGCAGGCAGCTGACTGCCCATATCGGGTAAGTATGACCTTAATATTTGAGGGGTCAAGTCGCGCTCCTTTTCAAGAACTGAAATCTGTTCTGCTACATTTCTTAGTTGTCTGATGTTACCATTCCAATTATATTGAGATAAGGTATGTTGCGCAGCATCATTTAATCGAACGGTAGGCATGTGATATTTCTGGGCAAAATCAGAGGCAAATTTCCTAAACAACAACGGAATATCTTCTTTGCGTTCTCTTAAGGGAGGTAAATTTATTTCAACGGTACTTAGTCTGTAATATAAATCTTCTCGAAATTTCCCTTTCTGAATAGCATCCCGCATTTGAACATTGGTTGCAGCAACAATTCGAACATTAGTTTTTTGAGTTTTAGAAGAACCTACTTTCAAAAATTCTCCAGTTTCTAAAACTCGTAGAAGTCTGACTTGAGTTGCAAGAGGAAGTTCTCCAACTTCGTCCAAAAAAATAGTTCCTTCATCAGCAACTTCAAAATACCCACTTCGGGTCGATGTTGCTCCTGTAAAAGCACCTTTTTCATGCCCAAAAAGTTCGCTATCAATAGTTCCTTCTGGAATTGCTCCACAGTTTACAGCAATATATTTGGCATGTTTTCTGTGAGAATATTGATGGATTATTTTGGGAATATTTTCTTTTCCAACCCCACTTTCACCAGTCACCAAAACAGAAATATCTGTTACCGCAACTCGAAGGGCTTTCTCTAACGCTCGGTTAAGCAAAGGGTTCATTCCAATGATACCAAACCGCTGCTTTATAGCTTGAATTGATTCCATTTTTTATATTGTTTCAGAAATTCCTAAAGGAATTCCTATTAATGTTGCTGAGGTGCAGTCGTTGATCTTGACATCAACAAAGTCACCTACTTTATAGTGTTCTTTTGGAAATACAACCACCGTGTTTTGAGAAGTTCTTCCGCTCCATTGAAATTCAGATTTTTTAGACTCACGTTCAATCAGCACACAAACTGTTTTGTCTTTATACCCCGCTGTTCTATGGCGACTATGAACGCGTTGTTTTTCAATTATTTCTTGTAATCTTCTTAGTTTCACTTCTTCGGATATGTCATCTTCTAACTTGCGTTCGGCTAGTGTGCCTGGGCGTTCGGAATAAGAAAACATAAACCCAAAATGATATTGAACATAATCCATAAGACTCAAGGTGTCTTTATGATCCTCTTCGGTTTCGGTTGGAAAACCAGCAATAAGGTCTTGAGATATAGAACATTCTGGAATTATCTTTTTAATGTTATCGATTAAGTCAAAATATTCTTGACGTGTATGTAAACGGTTCATTTTCTTTAAAATTCGATCACTTCCAGATTGAACAGGTAAATGAATGTGTTTACATATATTATCAAAAGTGGCCATCGCGTGAATTACATCTAAAGTAAGGTCTTGCGGGTTAGATGTAGAAAATCGTATTCTCATTTTGTGGTGCTCTTGAGCAACTAGAGAAAGTAATTGCGCAAAATTTACAGCTGTTTTTTGCTGAAGTGTTGTTGCTTTGTCAAAATCCTTTTTGAGTCCACCGCCATACCAGAGGTAGCTGTCTACATTTTGACCCAAAAGAGTCACTTCTTTAAATCCTTTTGAAACTAAATCATTAATTTCTTCTAGAATACTTTTAGGATCTCGACTTCGCTCTCTGCCACGAGTAAATGGGACTACACAAAATGTACACATGTTATCACACCCCCGTGTAATCGAAACAAAGGCAGTTACTCCATTCGATTGAAGACGAACCGGAGCAATGTCTCCATAAGTTTCTTCTTTAGATAGAATTACATTTACTGCATTTCGTCCACTCTCGATTTCTTGGAGTAGGTTGGGCAAATCTTTATATGCATCTGGACCAACAACCATATCCACTATTTTTTCTTCTTCTAAAAATTTTTCTTTTAATCGCTCTGCCATACAACCCAAAACACCAACTTTCATTTTGGGGTTAATTCTTTTAACGGCATTGAATTTTTCAAGACGTTTACGAACCGTTTGCTCCGCCTTATCACGAATAGAGCAGGTGTTAATTAATACAAGATCGGCTTCTTTCATTTCGACTGTAGTCTCAAAACCTTCAGTTGATAAGATTGACGCAACCACCCCACTGTCAGCAAAATTCATGCTGCATCCATACGACTCTATATATACTCGTTTATTATGGGTTTTTTTTGGTGTAACTTCTTGATTAGTAAGTACTTCTCCGTTAAATTGGTTCGGATTTTTATGCGGGGAAGGTTGGGGGGAAGATGATAATCCTCTACTTTCCTTAATACTTACTGTTTTGGTTTTCAATACTTTATATTTTTTACAAATTTCTATGGGGGGAAACCTTGCAATTTATTTTTATTACTTTTTACCTTCCTCCCATGTATGGGGGTATAGCTTTACAAAGATAGTAAAATTACCAAATAATGGACATTTTGTCATGTTATTAGAAACCACAAGAGGGTACTGTGATTAAACAGTACCCTCACAGTAAGGATGGTGTAGAATTGTTTAATTCTACATTGCTTCAATTAACTTAATTATAATAATCTATAAATATTACATTTTGATATATGATGGATTAGTTAACCACTTACCACATATCTTGCGAAATATGGGGGTGAAGTTAAAATCATAGAACATTTACCTTTGTGTTTTTTAAACTCATCCGTTTTAACTAAATTTATTAAAATAAAAATAATTCTATGAAAGATTTGGTTTTTATAAGTTGTTTGATTTTGTTCTTTGGATGTAATTCAGGCATTTCTAAAAGTAGAGATTTTTCTGATTTAGAATCCATACAACTCAAAACTTTATTTGTAGATTTAAATGACAACAAAGTAGATTTGACGGTCTATAAGGGAAAGAAAATTGTAATTAATTACTGGGCCACATGGTGCAGACCATGCATAAAGGAGATGCCTGGGCTAAAAAGAGCTGAAGAAATATTAGAAAACCACAACTATATTTTTTTATTAGTTTCTGATGAAACAACATCTAAAATATCTACGTTTAAAAAGGACAAGAATTTTGACTTTAACTTTTTGAAGTCTGTTGAATCTAATGAAATGCTTGGAATCTATTCTTTACCAACATCCTATATTTTTGATGAAAATGGAAAAAAAATTGAAACTATTGTAGGAACAATTGCTTGGGATTCAGAACAAATAATAAATAAATTAAAAACCTTGTAATATGAAGAAGTTCATTGTCATTTTCTCTTTCTTAACTATTGTTTCTTGTACCTCTAAAGAGGTTGTAATAGAGGAAATTCCTTTTCTGTATGAGAATAGTAATGCACAGCCTAGTTTAGTTTCTAAAAACGGTTCTTTGTCATTATCATGGATTTCTTCTACTAAAGACAAGAAAGTTGCCCTAAATTTCAGTCAATTCAACGATGGAAAATGGATTAATCCCCAAACAATAGCGACTGGTTCCGACTGGTTTGTTAATTGGGCTGATTTTCCAGCTCATGCAATTAATGGGGATTTAATACTAACAAGCTACTTAAAGAAATCTGCTTCTGGAACCTATACCTATGATGTTGTTTTAAGTCTCCAAAAATTATCGGGCGAGAAAATAAAAGAAGATTTTATATTACATACCGATGGTGTTAAAGCAGAGCATGGTTTTGTAAGTATAATTCCCAATGCTAACCAAGGATTTTTTATTACCTGGCTGGACGGAAGGAATACAGTAGACAAAGAGCCAGATGGACATCATAAACCGATGACCATTCGCTTTGCCGAAATCACAAGTAACGGTTATGTTATCAATGAAAGCGAACTCGATTCCTCAACTTGTGACTGTTGCCAGACATCAATAGCAGTTACTAATGACGGGCCTATAGTTGTTTATAGAGACAGGAGCGAGAAAGAGGTTCGAGACATTTATATTGCCCGAAAAGTAAATGGTGTTTGGGAAGCTCCAACTCCTGTCAATAACGATGGATGGATAATAAACGGATGTCCCGTAAACGGCCCTAAAGTTTCTGTTAACTCAAATAATCTGGCTGTCAGTTGGTTTACGGTCTCTAATGAAAATCCAACAGTCAATCTTTCGTTTTCGAAATCCAATGGGGCTTATTTTGACACCCCAATAAAGATTAACGATCATGATGCTATTGGTAGAGTAGATGTTGCTTTCTTAAACGAACAGGAAGTAGTTGTTAGTTATATGGAAGGGGATGATTTAGGCACATATTTGAGGGTAAAAAAGGTTTCAATAGATGGAAAAATTTCAGCACCAATTACAATATCTAAAATTGATGGAGGAAGAAACACAGGAGTACCTCAATTAGAAATATTCAATAACGAAATCTTTGTTGTTTGGACTGTTTTTGTGGATGAAAAAAATCAACTAAAGTCGGTCAAATTAAGTCCTGAAAACATATAAACCCATTCTGGATTTATGTTCTGACTACTTAAAATTAAAGAACCCTTAAACAAAAGTTATCATTTTGCCTTCTAAATGAGGTAGTTCATTGAAAGACAATAAACTTGTTTCATTATTTGAAAAAAGAAGTGAAGAGAAAGAAGTGTTCCTTACAGAAAAATTTAAGTCAGCAACTGTAATTTCATTGGTTATTTTCAAGACTTCACTTACCATAGAACTTATAGTTCCACCCGAAGTAAATACCCCAATAGTTTCTCCTTTTTCGGTGTTTTTAAGTATAGAATTTAAGCCATTTACAGAATTGATTCTAAATTCTTTCCAAGGAATAACCCCTGCAACACTTATTTCATTTTCAACCCATTTATGTAAAAAATATTTAAATCCTAACATCATATAGGAATGCTTATTCTTAGGATTACTTTCAGCTTGAACTTGTAAATCTTTTAGATAAGGATCTGTAAGCATCATCTTTGGTAATTCTGATTTCATAGCATCAGGAGCTTGATGCTCATTGAGGTCTTTTAAAACTATAGGGTTAGGAATTGAAATTCCACTTTTGTTATATTCTTCAGAAACAAGCTCGGCTGTATGTTGTTGCCTTCTTAAATCTCCGGTATAAATTTTATCAAAGACTATTTTCTTTTCACAAAGATATTTCCCAAGTTCAGTAGCTTGGACTTCCCCTTTTGATGATAAAACATCATAATTAGAACTTCCTATTGATGCCTGAGCATGTCGAAATAAATAAATTTTACTCATTATAAAAGGTTTTCTATTCTATTCTTTTGAATTGATTGCCATCCTATTTTACAAAACATTTCGGCAATTTTATTTAGATTTTTGAATTTCTCATCCGAGGTTAACCCCTTGTTGTACCTATAATATATTTGTTGAACAATAACAGCAATCTTAAAAAGCCCGAAGACGTAATAGAAAACTAAATTGTTTACGGGCACTCCGGTTTTTTTTTCATACATCTCGACAACTTCTAAGCGGGAGGGATTTCCCTCAAGTGAAGTTGGATAGTCAAAAGCGCTAAGAAGCCCTTTAGGGTCAGATGACATTGCCCAATATGCAATTGAAGTACCTAAATCCATCAATGGATCACCAATGGTACACATTTCCCAGTCTAATATTGAATTAATCTTACTCCATGAGTCCGAGCTGAACACTACGTTGTCATATTTATAGTCGTTGTGGATAAGACTGTGCTTGTATTGTTTAGGCTGGTTGTTGTGCAACCAATCCATTACAAGTCTAGCTTCTTTAATGTCTTCAATCGCTGCTTTAAGATATTGTTTACTCCAATTTCGTACTTGTCTATCGACATAACCCTCAGGTTTACCAAGATCTGTTAGCCCTAATTTTTTGTAGTCTAATTGATGTAATTCGACCATAGTATTCAACCAAGTTTTAGAAATCATACCATAATCTTTTGCAGATATAGTTTGAGTTTTTAATTCCTGAGGTGTTATTATTATGCCATTAACTTTTTCCATTATATAAAAAGAAGACCCAATGATGCTGATGTCTTCAGCATAGGCATAAGCAACAGGAGCCTTGTCAAAGCCGTTGTTCAGCCCCTTGAGCACCTTGTACTCGCGCCCCATATCATGCCCGTAAACCGCTCCTTTTGGCGGCTTTCGGATAACATATTCCTTTCCTTCAATATCTAGAAGATAGGTTAGATTTGAAAACCCATTAGAAAACTGCGTAACTCCTAAATCACTTTTTATATTTGAAATTAGGTTGTTTTCTTTTAGAAAAGTTTTGAGATTAACCTCATTCAACTCTTCTCCTTTTCTTACTTTTTGTTCCATGGCGATGTGTTTAAACAGTTAGCCCTCCATCAACTGAAATAGCTTGACCGGTTATAAAACTAGCTTCATCAGAACAAAGCCATAACATTGTATTTACTTGCTCCATAACATCAGCAAAACGCTTCATAGGAATGTTTGCTTTTAATCTTTCAGAAAGACCTTCTTTTAATTTGTCCATTGCTTCGGGATTAAACATTGGAGTTACGGTAAATACAGGGCAAATAGCATTAACTCTAATGTTGTTCTTAGCGTATTCTAAAGCAACTGTTTTTGTGATCCCTATTACGGCGTGTTTACTAGCCGAATATGCGGTTGCATTTGGCAAACCTCTAATTCCAGCAATTGAAGATGTATTTAAAATAACACCACCGCCTTGTTTTAGCATGATTGGAACTTGAGTTTTTATACAATAAAAAACACCCGAGGAATTGATAGACATCGTTTTGTTCCATGACTCAACACTAAGATCAATTAATTTTTCAAAGCCTCCACCAACGCCAGCATTATTTATTGCAACATCTAATCTTCCGTATTGATTAAAAATATAATTCATCAGTTTCTCTACCATATCAAAATCTGAAACATCTGTTTCAAAAAAACATGCTTCACCACCATTTTTAGTGATCTCAGAAACAGTTTTTAAACCATTTTTGACATTGATATCAGACACAATAATTACTCCTCCTTCTTTAGAAAAAGCTAGAGCTGCGGCCTTGCCTATTCCGGATCCACTTCCTGTTATTAAAACTATTTTATTTTTAAACCTCATGTTCTTTTGCTAAATTTCTTCCGAGTTGAAACATGTGAACTTCATCAGGTCCATCGGCCAACCTAATGCATCTAGCATATACATAGAAACCTGCTAAAGGAGTATCTTGACTGACACCCATTCCACCATGAATTTGAATTGCTCGATCAATAACATTACACGCCATTTGAGGAACTGTAATTTTTATCATTGCAATTAAGTTTTTCGCCTCTTTAACACCAAACCTGTCGATCTTGTCAGCAGCAGCAAGGGTTAATAGTCTTGCTTGTTGAATTTCACATTCTGATTTTGCTATATCTTGGCGGACACTGCTGAATTTAATTAGATCTCTTCCAAAAGCAGTTCTTTGGTTAGATCTTTTACACATTAAATCGAGTGATCTTTGAGCAGCACCAATCAATCTCATGCAATGATGAATTCGTCCGGGCCCTAATCTGCCTTGAGCAATCTCAAAACCTCTTCCTTCCCCCAGAAGGATATTGCCAACAGGCACTCTAACGTTTGTTAATTTAATCTCTGCGTGTCCTTCTGGCGAATCGACACTTCCAAAAACTTCCATAGGTCTTATAATTTCAACTCCAGGGGTATTGGCAGGAACTAAAATCATACTCTGTTGCACGTGTTTTGGAGCAGAGAAATCGGTTTTACCCATTAAGATATAAACCTTACAATGTGGATTCATTGCACCAGAAGACCACCACTTTCTTCCGTTGATAACATATTCATCTCCTTCTCTAACAATTGAAGTTTCGATATTAGTAGCATCTGAAGAGGCAACTGCAGGCTCTGTCATTAAAAAAGCAGATCTCATTTCGCCTTTCATTAGGGGTTTTAGCCACTGTTCTTTTTGTTGGTCTGTTCCATATTTAGCTATAGTTTCCATGTTTCCAGTATCGGGAGCAGAACAATTAAAAACTTCAGAGGCAAAGGCTAAACTTCCCATTTTTTCTGCTAAAGGAGCATATTCTAAATTCGTTAATCCCGGGCTTAAATCTCCATAACCTTTTGGAAGAAATAGATTCCAAAGCCCTTCTGCTTGAGCTAGTTTTTTCCAATTTTCCATTTCTGAATAATTTTCCCAAAGGTTACTCTTGCTAAATGCATAAACTTTTTTTTCATGAGGAAAAAGATGCTTTTTCATGAATTGATCAACTTTTTCAACTAGATCTAGTGTTTTTGGTGTGTATTCAAAATTCATATTTTTATTTATTTCATTGAAATTAAAGATGCAGAAATTTTTTTAGGGTGTTGGTTTCTGCTTGTTTTTAAATCCCTGTATTTGCGAAGCTTTAATTAAATTTCACTTTAATTTTCTCAAATATATACTAATTTTAGGAAAATGTATGGTGTTGTGATAGGTGAAAAAAAGTTAAGATTGTTTAAAAATGCTTTTAGTTAATATCTCTTGAATTATTAATCAACTTTAGTGATGAATTTAGCCTTTTAATAAGAGTTTACAAGCGTTTTGCTCTCTAGTTATCTGTTTTTTTAAGAGTCAATAAATCAATTAATTTTTAGCATTTATCTTATGGTTTTTGAGGTCAATTTAAATTTTAGTTTCAATATAAGTTTGAGACCTAAGAAAAAACCAATTACTTTTGTCAGCAGAAAAGAGGAAATATGGCAAAGAATTTGGTTATCGTTGAGTCCCCGGCTAAAGCTAAAACTATTGAAAAATTTTTAGGAAAAGATTATAAAGTTGCTTCAAGCTTTGGGCATATTGCCGACTTGCCTTCCAAGGAGTTAGGTGTTGATGTTGAAGGGGATTTTTCTCCTAAGTACATTGTCTCCGACGACAAGAAGAAAGTAGTTAAAGAATTGAAAGCGCTAGCAAAAAAAGCTGAAATGGTTTGGCTTGCAAGTGATGAAGATCGAGAAGGGGAAGCTATTGCATGGCATTTATCCCAGACTTTGAAATTAGATGACAGCAATACAAAACGTATTGTTTTTCATGAAATCACAAAGAATGCGATTTTAAAAGCCATAGATAACCCAAGAGAAATAGATTATAACCTAGTTAATGCCCAACAAGCTCGAAGAGTATTAGATCGATTGGTTGGCTATGAACTATCTCCAGTTCTTTGGCGAAAAGTTAAAGGCGGTCTTTCGGCAGGGAGAGTTCAGTCAGTATCGGTTCGTTTGATCGTTGAACGTGAACGTGAAATTAAAGTTTTTGCTGCTCAGTCAATGTATAAAACTCAAGCTGAATTTTTATCTACACATGGAAAAGTAATCAAAGCTCAGTTGAACACTACTTTTGATCAACCGGATGAAGTTCAGGATTTTCTTTTAGAAAATGTCGGTGCAAATTTCGCTATAACATCAAAAGAAACTAAGCCTGCAAAAAAGAGTCCAACGGCTCCTTTTACTACTTCAACACTTCAACAAGAAGCATCTCGTAAATTATATTTTTCAGTAAGTAAGACCATGACTATGGCACAGCGTTTATATGAAGCTGGTCTTATAACCTATATGAGAACAGATAGTGTTAACCTTTCTAAAGATGCGCAAACAGCAGTTCTTTCTGCAATTGAAGATAATTACGGCAAAGAATACGCTCAGGCGAGAAGTTTTAAAAATAAAAGTAAAGGAGCTCAAGAAGCTCACGAAGCAATTCGCCCGACGGATGTAACCCGCTCCAAAATAGTTGGAGATTATGATCAAATGCGCTTGTATGAGTTGATCTGGAAAAGAACCATTGCTTCCCAAATGAGTGATGCTCAATTAGAACGTACCCAATTGAAAATAGGGGCTTCAACACACCAACAAGTTTTTACCGCAAAAGGAGAAGTTATAAAATTCGAAGGTTTTCTGAAAGTTTATTTAGAAGGAATAGACGATGATGAAGAAGAAACAGAAGGAATGCTGCCAGTAGTAAATAAAGGAGATTTAGTTGATCTAAAATCTTTAGTTTCTACACAGCGATTTTCGAGACCACCGTATCGATATTCTGAAGCAGCATTAGTGAAAAAATTAGAAGAATTAGGTATTGGAAGACCGTCTACATTCGCACCAACTATTTCTACCATTCAGAACAGAGGCTATGTTGCCAAGGGAACAGTTGAAGGAGCAGAACGAAATTACCATCAGTTATCTCTTAAGAAAGATGAAGTTGAGGTCAAGCTTTTAACCGAAATGGTCGGATCTGATAAAGGAAAATTAGTTCCAACAGATATTGGAATGATTGTTAATGACTTTTTAGTAGCAAATTTTAAAAATATTCTCGATTACAGTTTTACGGCACAAGTTGAAAAAGATTTCGATGAGATTGCAGAAGGGAATGAAGATTGGATAAAGATGATCAAAGGATTTTATGGTGATTTTCATAAAACCGTAAACTTTGTTCAAGAGAATGCAGAACGTGAATCTGGTGAACGAAGTTTAGGAACAGATCCAAAATCCGGAAGAGAAGTGAAGGTTCGCCTTGGAAAATTTGGTCCAATAGCACAAATTGGAAATCCAGACGACGAAGAAAAGCCTGTTTTTGCTAGCTTAACATCAGAACAGCAACTAGACACCATCACTTTTGAAGAAGCAATTCAATTATTTGAATTGCCTAAAAGTTTAGGAGACTATGAAGCTCAAGAAGTAACCGTTAATAACGGTCGATTCGGACCTTATATTAAGTTTGGTGAAATGTTTGTTTCCTTACCAAAAGGAGTTAATCCGATGGTAGTAGATCAAGAACTTGCAATTGAGCTTATTGAAGAAAAGAAAAAGGCAGATGCACCTATATATACTTATAAAAAGCTTCCAGTTACAAAAGGAAAGGGTCGTTTTGGTCCTTTTATCAAGTGGAGTGGAATGTTCATTAATGTAAATAAAAAATACGATTCTGACAATCTTAGTAATTCAGATATTGAAAAGTTGGTTGATGAGAAAATTCAAAAAGAAATTGATAAAGTTATTCATGATTGGAAAGAAGAAGGTATCCGAGTAGAAAAAGCTAGGTGGGGGAGGTCAAATATTATTAAAGGTAAATTAAAGATTGAACTTTCTAAGGATATTGATCCTACAAAAATTACTTTAGAGGAAGCTAAAAGAAGGATTGAAGCAAAAAAGCCAACAAAGAAAAAAGCTAAAGCAAAGCCAAAAGCTAAAGCAATAAAAAAGAAATAATAAAAATGAGTTTGAATTTTTTTAAACCCGTTGATGAAGCTATTGTTGGAGTATCGGAATTACTACCGAAGCAAGTTCTGGGTAAAAAAATTAAAATTCATACCAAGAGCCAAGGTTTTCCTCAGTTAAATGAGGTGCGGATTGCTCTTTTTGGGGTTAATGAAAATCGAAATGGTTTTTTCACTTCCACTACTTACGACACAAATGAGTTTAGAAAACAATTTTATCAATTATATCCTGGTAATTGGGCCATTGAAATAGCCGATCTTGGTGATTTGCCAAACGGTGAAACCCCTGAGGACACCTACTTTGCCATAAAAGAGGCGTGTGTTCATTTAAAGGAACTCAATATTATTCCATTAATCATTGGAGGTACGCAAGATTTAACGGTTGCTGCTTATCAAGTATTTCAAGACAAGAAAGAGTGGGTTAATATTGTGTCTATTGATAGTCGATTTGATTTTTCACAGGATGAAGATTTAATTTCAGGAAAATCCTATATGAGCAAAATCATAATGGATACCCCTAGTTATTTATTTAACTATACCAACATAGGATATCAATCGTATCTTATTGCTCAAGAAGAATTGGACCTGATGGAAAAACTTTTTTTTGATTCAATTCGTTTAGGAAGTGTCTTAGATAACAATCAAATTACGGAGCCTATTTTTAGGGAAGCCGACATTGCAAGTTTTGACATGAAATGCCTTCAAAGTTCTTCAGATGGGACCTATACTGATGGTGCTCCAAACGGAATTGACAGCAGGACAATTTGCACATTAGCTAGATACGCCGGTATCAGTGACAAGTTGAGTTTAGCAGGTTTTTTTGACTTACCAAGTAATATGCTTTGCCATAAATTATTAGCACAAATTATTTGGTATTTTATTGAAGGAGTAAATTGTAGATTTGAAGAATATCCCGTAAATTTAACCAAAAGTTTTAAGCGTTATACCGTCCAAATGTCGGACCGTGAAATGGTTTTTCATCAGAGCGAAAAAAGCGGAAGATGGTGGCTTGAAATACAAAATGAAAATTATTTAGATAATAAATCAAAAAGTAACACGTTATTATCATGCATGCACAAAGATTACCTTGATGCTTGCAAAGATGTTTTACCCGATAGATGGTGGAAAGCCACCAAAAGAAGATGAAAAAATGAATCTTTTTTTTTATCTTGAGCAGGTATAACTATATTGAATAAATTGAAATGCCTTAGAAGAGCAAAATCTTTTATGAAAAAAATATTTATTTTAATTGCCACTGGACTACTCCTTATAGGTTGTGGCAATAAGAGAGGTGAATTAGTCGGAGTTAAGCAGAAGAAGTGGTTTCCTGAAAAACCATTTGGGATGACCCTTGTAGAAGGTGGCGCCTATATTATGGGTAAAGCCGATGATGACATGGCTCAACTTCAAAATGCTCAAGCCAAAACAGTTACTGTTCGTTCATTTTATATGGATGAAACGGAAATCACCAACAGTGAATACAGACAATTTGTTTATTGGGTTCGGGACTCTATAGCCCTTCAGATGCTTGCTGATAAAGTCGAGGAATTAAATGAAGAAGTAGGTACTGATGGAATAGGAGCCTATGCATTTGCAGATGCTGACACCTCTGATATTTCTGTATTCCAGAGATACATGAAAGAAACCTATTACGATGACAATGAAAATACGTATGCTAATCGTCCTTTAAATTGGGATGAAGATATTGAGTGGGGCACAGAAGATTATGTTGATCTTGCTTATGTTGAGGTAATGGATGAATTATATCTTCCTCCAGAAGTTTGGTATAATGGAGAAATGAAATTAGATGTAAACAAATTGAAGTATAGATACCGATGGTTCGATGCTGAACAAGCAGCTTTTGACAGGAAAAAAGATCCTAATTTAAGAGGTAGATCTAATTACATTTACGAAGAGGATAATCTCGAGATATATCCAGACACAACAGTTTGGATTAAAGATTTCAATTATTCTTATAACGAGCCAATGCACAACGATTACTTTTCACACCCAGCCTACCAGGATTATCCAGTTGTTGGAGTTTCTTGGGATCAAGCAGTAGCTTTTTGTGTCTGGAGAACAAGCTATAAAAACTCATATCAAAAAGCAAGCAATAAACCTTTAGTAAATTACTTTAGGTTACCAACAGAAGCTGAGTGGGAATACGCTGCTAGGGGAGGAATTCCATCGGGTATTTATCCATGGGGATCTCCATACCTTTTAAATGACAGAGGTTGTTTCTTAGCTAATTTCAAACCGCTACGTGGAGATTATTCTTCTGATCAAGCAATGTACACTGTTGAAGCAAAATCATATTTAGCAAATGATTATAACCTGTATAATATGGCGGGTAATGTAGCCGAATGGACTGGCTCATCATATGACCCAGGCGCTTATGAATATGTATCTTCCTTAAATCCAAACCTATCTCTTTCAAATGAAAAAAGAAAAGTAGTTCGTGGTGGATCTTGGAAAGATGTAGCCTATTTTCTTAGAGTTAGCTCAAGAGACTATGAGTACAAAGATACTTCAAGAAGTTACATCGGATTTAGAACTGTTCAAGATTACTTGGGTTCTGAAAAAGTAAAAATCAAATAGAAATAATTATATTTATACCAAACTAATTTTATTTTAATATGGACGCAAAACAACTAAAAGGAAGGTTAAGAAGAAAAATCATAATGCACATGTTATTCCAAATCGGAGGATCTGTGGTAATTGTAGGGGCATTATTTAAAATTCTTCATTTAGAAATAGGACCAATTACGGGTGGAGTAGTACTTGGATTAGGTCTTGGAACAGAAGCAATCATTTTCTTGGTTGGTGGATTAATGTTAGATGACGCTCGTGAAGAGCATGCAGCTTTTATAGAACACCAAAATGAAGGATCAGGTCATGGAAAATCTTCGTCATCTGAAGAAGGCTTATCAGAAAAAATTGATGCGATACTTCAAGAAGCTAAGCTAGATGTGAGTTTAGTAGGAGGATTAACTCAAAGCATTAAAAACTTAGAAGCTTCTGCCTCGGCACTTTCGCCAGCAGTAGATGCAGTTTCTTCATCGAATAACTATTCAGAACAATTAGCACAAGCAGCTGGTCAACTGGAAGCTCTAAATAAATTATATAGCGCACAAGTTGCAGACGCAGGTTCTCAAACAACTTACAATGCAAAAGTAGCTGAAAACGCTAAGCAATTAGATGCACAGATGGAGGCAATGTCTGCAAATTTAGCATCACTTAATCAAGTTTATGGCGGAATGCTTTCTGCAATGAATAAAAACTAAGAAACATGGCTGCAGCAAACGAAACCCCACGTAATAAACTTATTGCGTTGATGTACTTAGTGTTTATTACCATGTTGGCATTGAACGTAAGTAAAGAAGTTTTGGATGGATTTGGGCAAATGTTCAAAAAAATTCAAACTGCAAATGATCGAATTAACGATGGTAATGAAATTTATTACCAAAAAATTGCTGTTAATTCTGAAGAAAAAGAAGGAAAGTGGATTGGTCACGACCGAACTGCTAAAGAAATAAGAAAAGAATCCACTGATTTTTATAATCGAATTGCAGAAATTAAAACTAAAATAACAGCAGATCGAATTGAAGATGACCCAGAATTAAAAAAGTATTCTGAAATGGATAAAGGAGAACAATTAGATCTAATTTTCTTTAATTCCAGTGGTCTTTCTGATGAAGGTAAAGAGTTTACTAAACAAATTAATAATTACAGAATGCGTGTAATTCAAGTATTTGCTAGTCAATATCCTCAGTATACAGAACTTGTAGAAGAACGCTTTTTCTCTGGAGACCTTGAAGGAAATGTAACTAATTCGGATAACCAACCACAATCTTGGCTATCATATAACTTTGAAGGTTTTCCTCTTATATCATCATTAGCTAAATTGACAATGATGCAAAATGATATCCGACTAACGGAGACTGATGTTCTGAACGCATTACTAGGGAAAGAGCTTGAGGCAGGTAGTAGAGTAAATAAAGACAACTACATTTCATTACTTAAGACAGAAAAGGGTGCATACTATCAAGGTGAAACTTTCGATGGAAGTGTAATTTTAGGCAGAAGAGGCGGAGCTCAAAACCCAAATGAAGTTCGATTAACCCTAGATGGTAAAAAATTAACGGAAGATCAATATGAATTAATTTCTGGTGGAATTAAATTAAATGTTAAGGCAGGTCGTCCTGGAGATCATGTTATTAAAGGAGATTTAGTCTTCTTGAATAATGGAATTGAGTCCAGAATTGCTGTAGAACAAACTTTTGCCGTTATAGCAAAGCCAAATTCAGCTGTAGTTTCTGCAGATAAAATGAATGTTGTTTACAGAGGTGTGCCAAATCCAATGACAATTTCTATTCCAGGAATTGCACCTAGTAAGATAAAAGCTTCTGCACCAGGACTCAAAAGAGTTAAGGGTAGCAAATATATAATGACCCCTGGAAAAGGTAGAACCCTTAAGATTTTAGTTGGTGGTACCTTACCTGACGGTAAAAAAATTACCAATACAGAAGAGTTTAGGATTAAAGATATTCCTGCACCCTCAGGAGTAGTTCGTGGTGAACCGGGATCTATACAAATTACAAAAAATAGTTTAGCGATTTCTACTATAGGAGGGAAATTAGAGGACTTTGATTTTGATATTAAGCTAAAGACTCTAAGTTTTAAAATCAAAGTACCTGGACAAGCAACTATAAATGTAAAAGGTGACAAATTAGACGCTAAAGCTAAATCAGCTTTAAGAAGAGTTAAATCAGGACAGGATGTTAAAATCTTTGATATTAAAGTTCAGAACCCTAAGAACCCATCATACGCGTTTAAAAAAGTTTCGCCGGTAATTTGTGAAATTGTAAACTAATATATAAAATCATGAACTCAAGATTTCTTTATTCTTTTATCTTTATATCGTGTACTTTCATAAGTTCAGCTCTGGCACAAGCCAACTTGCTTAATGCTCGTGTTCCACAAAATGTTGGGCAACGCAACGAAAAGCAAAATGCAGCGAATGATGAAACACCACTTGCCTATGGGTTTATAGATGATAGAGATGTTTTGTGGTCAAAAACTGTTTGGGAAATTATTGATTTAAATGAGCGAATTAATTTCCCTTTCTATTATCCAACTGACACAATTAGTCTAGGATCAGATCGTAGATCATTATTTGATGTGTTAAAAAAGAATATACGAAAAGGAACTATTAAAGAGATTTATTCGGATGATTATTTTCAAGAAAAAATCACCTATCAAGATATTCTCGATAAATTAGTTGCAATTGATACTACTGATCTAGGTAAAGACCAATTGAATGCAGGAGAGGCAGTTGATGCTCAGTTTATAGAAGAAAAAAGACTTACTGCTGGAGACATTAGACAATATAAAATAAAGGGCACTTGGTATGTTAATAAACGGCAAGGAGAATTAAAATATCGTTTATTAGGTATCGCTCCCTGTTCACCAGATGTTAACTTTAAAGATGACCAGAATGTTAAGGATTTAGTAGAATTGTTTTGGGTATGGTTCCCAGATGCTAGACAAGCTCTAAATAGTTCTTATGTTTTTAATGTAAGAAATTCATCTCAGCCAATTACTTTCGACCACATGCTAAATTCTAGACGTTTTAATTCTATAATTTATAAAGAGGAGAATGTTTATCAGGATCGTAAAATTGAAGAATATATTTATGAAGATGCTCTTAAACAGCTTTTAGAATCTGAACGAATCAAGTCTGTTATAAGAGATTTTGAACAAGATTTATGGAATAACTAACAACGATATATTATCCTAAAAACGCTGCTATATGCAGCGTTTTTTTTTACTTTTAATTTGTATGAAACATGCATTAATTGTTGGATTGGGTTTAGCTGGATTAACCTATGCAGAGCAACTAAATCGAAAAGGCTTGTCTTTTCACATCATAGATTCGGGATCGGGAGGTTCTTCTCAAATTGCTGCAGGAATTTATAATCCTACTGTTTTAAAACGTTTTTCATTGTCTTGGAACGGGGAGGTTTTTCATTCTTACGCACTACCTTTTTATAAAAAATTAGAAGAAAGATTGTCGACTGATTTTATTCATCCGGCTCCAATACATAAGATTTTTAACAAAGACGCAGAGCATAATTTATGGTCATCAGCAGCAGATAAAAAAAGCCTCGCCCCCTTCCTTGATCCTAAAATATACTCTAATCGAGAAGATGAGGTTAATGGAAATTCCGGTTATGGCATTGTCAAACATACCGGAAGGGTTGCAACAGATGTGCTTTTAAAATCTTTTAAAGATTCATTACACAAAGATGATTTATCGCTAGAAGTTTTTGACTATGACAAACTTGACACTACATCAACAGGAATAAAATACAAGAGCATTAAAGCGAAACACATCGTTTTTTGTCAGGGATATCAAATGGTTAATAATCCTTTGTTTAATAAATTACCTCTAGTAGGGTCTAAGGGTGAAATCTTAATAATTAAAGCTCCAAACCTAAAAACTAAAGTCATTTTGAAAGGGCCAATTTTTATTGCACCAATTGGAGATGATTTTTACTGGGCAGGAGCTACATTTGAAAGAAAAGATAAAACTCTAGTTTGTACTAAAGCTGGGAAGACATGGCTTGAAGAGCGGATACTTAAAATGATATCCTCAGAATTTGAAGTTATTGAGCACATTACTCAAATTAGACCAACTGTTCAGGATAGACGACCTTTAATAGGTACCCATCCAAATTTGCCAAATGTTCATTTGTTTAACGGTCTCGGATCTCGAGGAGTTTTAGGTGCACCTTTAATGTCCAAGTGGCTTTTTGACTATATAGAAGGTAGATCTGATCTTCCGGAAGAAGTTAACTTACGCCGCTTTGAAAGTTATTTAAGACAATCTTTATAAATACTAGTTTATTTCAAATGCATTCATCAAATTTGCAAAAAATTTTTTATGCTTAGCGTTCAAAACGTATCAGTTTCTTTTGGTGGAGAATATCTCTTTAGGGACATTTCATTTCGTCTTGGACCTGGAAACCGCGTTGGTCTTGTTGGAAAAAATGGAGCGGGTAAATCAACTCTTCTTCATTTAATAGCAAGAGATACTCCTGTTTCGGAAGGTTCAATTTCACAAGAAAAAATAGTACAACTAGGTTTTTTGAAACAAGATATTGATTTTGATTACGGAAGAACTGTTTTGGAAGAAGCGTATCAAGCTTTTACTGAAATCAAAGTATTAGAACAACAAATGGAGGATATTAATCTGGGTCTTACTACAAGATCAGATTATGAATCTGATTCCTATAATGAGCTTATTGTTCAACTCAACGAAGTAACGGAGCGCTATGAAATAATAGGTGGGTATAATTATCAAGGAACTACAGAAAGAATTCTTCAAGGACTTGGTTTTTCATCCTCAGACTTCAATAAGCAAACAGATACTTTTTCTGGAGGATGGCGTATGCGTATTGAGTTGGCAAAATTACTTTTACAACCCAACGACATCCTTTTACTGGATGAGCCTACAAATCATCTGGATATCGAATCTATTATTTGGCTAGAAGAGTTTTTAAAGAAATATAGAGGCGCTGTAGTATTAGTTTCTCACGATAAAATGTTTTTAGATCAGGTTACCAATAGAACAATAGAGATTGTTGGTGGAAGGATTTATGATTATAATAAGCCCTATTCAAAATATATGATTCTGAGAGAAGAAATTCTTACCCAGCAGCGCGCAGCTCAAAAGAATCAGGAAAAACAAATTCAACAGACTGAAAAATTAATAGAACGTTTTAAGGCCAAAGCCTCTAAAGCAACAATGGCTAAGTCTCTGATTAAAAAGCTTGACAAGATTGATCGAATTGAGCTCGATGTTGAAGATAATCGTGCCATGAAGTTAAGTTTTCCAGTTTCTCAGCAACCAGGGAAAATGATTATTGAAGCGGAAGGGATTAAGAAAGCTTATGGAGAAAAAATGGTTCTACAAGGTATTGATTTTGAAATAGCAAGAGGAACTAAAACCGCTTTTGTAGGTCAAAATGGGCAGGGCAAATCTACTCTTGCGAAAATCATTGTAAATGAAATTGATTATGAGGGTTCTTGTAGTCTGGGATATAATGTGATTGTTGGGTATTTTGCCCAAAATCAAGCCGAATATCTTGATGGTGATTTAACCTTATTAGAGACTATGCAAAATGCGGCTACTGATGTAAACCGTTCTCGAGTTAGAGATATTTTAGGTTCTTTTTTGTTTCGCGGTGATGATGTAGAAAAACGTGTTAAAGTACTTTCGGGTGGGGAGCGAAATCGTTTGGCATTGGCTAAGTTGTTACTTATGCCTTTCAATGTTTTAATTATGGATGAGCCAACCAATCACTTAGACATAGACTCCAAGAATGTTTTGAAAGAGGCTTTGCGTAAATTCGAAGGAACTTTGATTCTAATTTCTCACGACAGAGATTTTTTACAAGGGTTGAGTGATCGTGTTTTAGAATTTAAAGACCATAAGCTCAAAGAGTATTTAGGAGATATTAATTTGTATTTAGAACAGAAAAATTTAGATTCTTTGGTAGCTTTAGAACTTAAAGAAAAAATAAAAGCCAAAAAAACAATCATTCCCAAGAATGACTATGAAACTCAGAAAAAATTAAAATCACTTCAAAATAAGCAATCTAAAGTTGAACGTGAAATTGGAGAGCTTGAACGAGCAATTAAAACAATGGATTCAGAATTAGAAATTAATTATGAGCAAACCATTTTGCAGCCAAACTTCTTTGAGAATTATAACGGGAAGAAAGATCAACTCGCAGTTTTACTAAAAAAGTGGGAAGTTGTTGCAGAAGAGTTAATGGGAATAGAAGGCTAATGGAAGAGTATTTTTTTCAATGCCCTTATTGTTGGGAAGAAATTTCAATGCTTCTTGAACCTTCTAGTACAGAGCAGCAATATATAGAAGACTGTGAAGTCTGTTGCAGTCCCATTCAGATAGAATTTATTTTTGATAAAGAACTTCAGTCCTTTTCAGCCCGCTCATTGGAAGATTAAACCTATAAGTTCATGAACTTGGCAAGTTCCTTTTCGGAAATCACTGGGTTAGCACCCCTTTTTTGAGTTACTAGAGCGCCTATTGCACAAGCTTTATCTAAAGCTTCGGATGGTTCACAGCCAGACATTATTAAGCTTAGAAGCGCTCCTAAGAACGAATCTCCAGCTCCAACGGTGTCTTTCACAACAGCAGCATATCCTTTTTGTTTGTAGAACGTATCTTTATGTAATAATACAGCACCATCTTTTCCTAGAGTGACGCAAATAGAGGATGTATTTGTTTTTTTAGAAATGAATAAAATCTGCTCCTCCAAGTTTTTGTTTTTATTTCCAAGAGCAGAACAAACCCCCTCTATTTCCTCATCGTTGAATTTAATGAGATCAGCTTGATTCATATATAATTCAAGGTCAGGAATGGAGTAGTGAGGAGCTCTAAGGTTTAAGTCAAAAACACTATAAGTTGACTTTTCTAATAAGGCAAGTAAGCACTTTTTTGATACTGAATCTCGTGCAATTAAGCTTCCAAAAACAAAAGCATCAGCGGCAGATACAAGTTCTAAATATGCTGTGACTAGTTCGATTTTATCCCAACTTACCGGATGGTTTATTTTGTAAGAAGCAGATCCATTTTGATCTAAGGTGACACTAACGGTTCCAGTATTATAATTATCACTTATTTGAATGTATTTTGTGTCAATCCCTTTTTGGTCTATCAGTGCAAGAATTTCTTTTCCTAGTGAATCATTCCCTACGCTGCTTATCATGTGTGTATTAATGCCCCAAGATTTCATTCTAAGAGCAACATTTAAAGGAGCTCCTCCCATTTTTTTTCCTTCTGGAAAAAGGTCCCAAAGGACTTCACCAAAACAAACAACCTGTTTCATTATTTACTTGATTAAAGTTTTACTTAAACGTTCCAAAGAAACCCCTTTTGTTTCAGGCATTAAGTAAAGAACAAACACCAATTGTAGCACCATCATTCCTGAAAATAACATAAACACATAACCTGGGTTTGGAAAAGCCGATAATGCAACCGGCATGAATAGTGTAATTAGAGCCGCAAGTATCCAGTGAACAGAAGACCCAAAGGATTGTCCTTGTGCTCTGAGGTTATCGGGAAAAATCTCGGAAATAAACACCCAGATAACCGCCCCCTGACCTATTGCATGAGATGCAATAAACAGGAATAAGAAAATCGGAATACTAATTCCTTGCCAACCTTGTAAAAAAGCGATGGAAACTAATGTAAGTGAAATGATATAGCCTATCGACCCAAAGATCATTAGTAACCTTCTTCCAATTTTATCAATCAGATATAGTCCTAAAAGTGTAAAAATCATATTGGTAACTCCAATTCCAATACTACTCAATAGGGCTGAACTTTCCTCTAACCCTGCTGCTTCGAATATCCTTGGAGCATAATATAAAAAAGCATTGATTCCAGAGAGTTGATTAAAAAAGGCAATCAAAAATGCAAGTAGAATTCGGAATTTATAGGTTTTTGAAAACAATGGTTTTTGTTTGCTGGATTCTTGCTCAGATTTTATCTCTTTGATTTCAGAATCAGTTAATTCTTTCCCATTTATTTCATTAAAAATTGCCTGTGCTTGCTCAATGTCATTTTTTCTAAAAAGAACCCAACGCGGACTTTTAGGAACACTGACAATTCCCATCAGATATAATGCTGCAGGAAGTGCTTCTATTCCAACCATCCAACGCCAAGGTTGCGTTCCGAAATCTTTAAAAATAAAATTAGAAACAAAAGCAATTAAAATTCCAAATACAATATTAAATTGGTACAAGGCTACCAATTGTCCTCTTTTGTTTGCAGGGGCAATTTCAGAAACATAAGTTGGAGCTGCAATAGTAGAGACACCAACCCCAATTCCTCCAATAAATCTAAAAAAAGAAAAACTATAAGGATCCATGGCAAGACCAGACCCTAAAGCAGAAATAAAGAATAGAACACCAATCCCTATTAACGTATTCTTACGGCCAAAATAATCACAAGGGTAGCTAGCAAAAATTGCGCCTAGAACCGTTCCCCAGAGTGCCATAGACATAACAAACGTACCGTGAAAAAGATTTGTTGTTCCCCATAAAATTTGAAGTTGTTTGTCGGCTCCAGATATTACAACCGTATCAAAACCAAACAAGAAACCAGCTAAGGCAGAAATCAAAGATATTTTAAATACTTTATTCATTTGTCGATTTATTTAAGGCTAAATATAGTTAAGTTATTAAGCGTAATCTGTTGCTTGTTGGACCTTATACTCCATTTAAAGTCATCGCTAATGGGGTACATTAATTGTGTACTGACCTCGCGACCGTTTTGATGAAATATCTCAAGTGAATTTCTGTCTACAAACAAGCGAATTTTTAAAGTTTCAGATTCTGCTTCCACTTTAAATTGTTGGTGGTTACTAAATTTAGGATGAAAATACACATTCCCATTAGCTAATCGTTCGGTACTCACAAGTTGGGTTTTGGTATCGTATTCCCAACGAATTGCAGGGAATTCAGGATCACCAAAAAGCATCTTTATCTGCTCAACGTTTTTTAAATCAATTTCAAAAACTGCTTCGAATTGATCCGTAAGATCGAGCTTATCGAATTCTGTATTGAATTTACTCAAGGTGGTTTGTTTAGATTCAAAAACAGTAGTTCTATATTTTTTTATTTCTTCTACAGGATGTTGAAGTATTTGATAGCCGTTATCTGACTTAACCAGCTCAATGCTTCTTGAAATAGACATGCTACTTCTCCATTTCCCTGAGGGGATTTGATTAGCATAGTGCCAATTATTCATCCATCCAATCCACAACCGGCGACCATCTTCTTTCGGTACATCATTCCAGCTTACTGCGGCATAAAAATCTGTTCCATAATCCATCCATTGTGTAGTTTCTGCGATAGAATATGCAGCTTTATCACTTAAATGAAGTTGATCTATAATCACTTCAACTTGGCCGTCTTTTTCTGTTTTATTAATTTTCAATTCCGCAATTTTACCTATATAATCTTGAACATTCCACGCTTTCCATTCCACGATATTAAGTTCGTTATTCGCACTGTTTCTAATTAGTTGGTTGTCAATCCACAGCTCTAAATTTGGGATATGCTCCTCGGAATTTGCAATAGTAGCCATTGAGAAGTTCACATAATTAGAAGTTAGGGTGAAAGGTTTTGAAGTTTGAGTTTTTTTATTTTTACTTAAAATAAAAAAATCCTCATTCAGTAAACTTGTACTGTTTTTAGTTATTCCTTGAGATACTTTATCAGATCTATTTGTCGCTACAAAAAATTCAGCAGGAGGGATGTACTTTTCTTTCTTGACTACCGACCTTTCATCAGCTACAAATTTAGTCCCATCAAATTCACCAATAATGTACTGACCACCAGACCCTCCAGCTACACTATGACGGCCCAAATTAATACCTAAAAACCATTTATTTTTACCATCATTGGCTTTCATTTCGAAAAGATCAGGGCATTCCCAAATCCCTTGAACTGCATTTTGAGGACCAAATTCACTCATAAAACTCCATTCTCTTAAGTTTTTAGAAGAATATAGGTGTAATTTCCTTTCTAATGAGAGCGCAACAACCATTACCCATTTTTCTTCAGGAGCGTACCAAAATACTTTTGGATCTCTAAAGTCTTTCATATCAATATCTAAAACAGGATTTTGATTATATTTTGTCCAAGTTCTACCTTTGTCGTTACTGAAAGCTATGCTCTGGTATTGTTTTTTATTTTCTTCTTCATGACCAGTGTAAATGGCAATAAGAGGTGGTTTATTATCAATTCCTAATCCAGAGGAGTTGGTCCAGTCGACTACGGCAGATCCAGAAAAAATCATAACATCATTTTCTTCTGCTAAGGCTAATGGAAGGTGTTCCCATTTCACAAGATCTGTACTTACAGCATGCCCCCAACTCATATGACCCCAGGTGTTTCCAAAAGGATTGAATTGATAAAACAAGTGGTATTCTCCTTCATAATATACCATACCATTTGGATCATTCATCCAATTTTCATTGGGTGTAAAATGAAAGGCTGGCCTATATCTCTCTATGCTCATTTCTTTTGAATAGGTTGAATTATCATTCGAATTACATCCAAAAATTAATACTAGTGATGCCGTTAAAAATGACCTTGAAATAATTTTCATAGCTAATAATTTTTTCAAATTATAAGAAAGTTATTAAAATTTGTCTTAATGATTCAATATGTTAGAGATTTCGCTCCTAAAAGGTTTTTGTTTTTCAGAAATTGATTTTTTATAAATCTAATAACAATTAAAATAAAGTATATTTGTTTTGATGAAGAAGCATTTATTTTTGGTCATTTTTTTTATAAATCTAATTCATTTATATGGCCAGTTTAATGGTGTGAATAGAATCATTAATAATGGAAATATGCGCTTTGGTAATGGTACAGAATTATCAATAGATGCTTCAGGAAATTTCAAACAACCATTTTATTTTAGTAATACATATAATTCATTTAGAAAGTTAACATACAGAGGATCTCTAAGTTCTAAAATAGCTATTGGAGGAGACGGAGTAGATGATTGGAATTTAAATGGTACGAGTCTATCAAATCCTATTATGTCTAATCAGGTTTTTGATTCAAATAATTTTACTATTTCTAGTGGAATTGGTTCTGGTACTATTAAAGTAAAAGGAGAAATAACTGTTGGCTCAGCTCAATTTGAATTAATTAATTCATATAGTCTTGGACTGGATGATAAATATATTAAGATAACAACTACTTTAAAAAATATTAGTTCCAGTGCGATTTCAAATATTCGCTATTGGATTGGGACTGAACACGATTATATTGGCAATACCGATTGGCTCAATAAAAAAAGAGGAAATCTTGTTAATGGATCTTTTGAAGTTTTGACTAACATGAATCAAAGAGCTTCAGCGCTAAAAGTTACCGGAGGAAGTCAAAGCATATTCATATTTACAAAGTCTTCCAGAGGTAATAATGTCCAAGCTGGCTGGGGTTGGAGTATAGATAATAACTCTACTCTCATAGATCCTGACTTGTCAGTTATTGATGTTACTAATGATGGGTCCTACAGCATGTATGTTCGTTTAAATGATTTGGCAGTTGGTGAGTCAGATTCTTTTACTTGGTATTATGCAGCAGCAGATATGAACGTACTAGACCAAGTAGTATCTGATGTTTTTGAAGAAGTAGATATCGACTCTGATAATGACGGATTGAGTGATCTAGATGAAATTACAATTGGAACTGATCCATATTTTTTTGAAGATAATGATGGCGATGGTATTGCCGATCATTTTGATCCTGATGATGATAATGATGGAATCTTAGATAGTGTAGAATGTGGTTATCCTGGTGGAGGACTAATTAATGGTGGTTTTGAGCTTGGCACTAATGGTTGTAATAGTATTGCAAATCAATCTATAATTGATGGTTGGTTTACCACTGCGACAGATTCCATGATGGAAATTTGGTGTGATGGGCGAGTTGTAAGCTCTATAACCTACAACGCTAGAGAGGGGGACAGATTCGCAGAAATAAATGCTAATCAAACAGCAGCTCTTTATCAAACGATTAATACGATTCCTGGAGGTTATATAATTTGGTCAGCTAGTCATCATGCTAGAAATGCAAGTCCTGTTCAAACTATAAATATTCGTGCCGGACCTTCTATAGGTTCTTCCACTATTCTTGATTCAAGAACTGCTACTATTACTTCATGGCAAGATTATACAGGAATTTATCTTGTTCCATCTGGACAGGTTTCTACAGTTTTTTTATTCGAAGCCACTTCTGGAGATAGTGTTGGAAATTTATTAGATCGGATTTCTTTTGACCGTCCGACTAGTGCTTGTACACTAGACACTGACGGGGATGGAATTCGTAATAGCTTTGATTTGGATAGTGACGGGGATGGAATTCTAGATGTTACAGAAGGCGGATTATTAGATTCTGACGGAGATGGAATATTAAATTTTATTGATGATGATGATGATAATGATGGAATTTTGACTCTTACAGAAACAGCTTCTGATACTGATGGTGATTCAATTCCAAACTATTTAGATCTCGATAGTGATGATGATGGCTTGTTAGATAGTTTGGAACTCAATATAAATGATGAAGATTTTGATGGTATTGTTGACTATTTAGACCCCCTTGCAGCAGGATTTACAGTAACCCCAAGTTTTATAGTTGTAAATGAGTCAGGTACCGTAACAAGTAGTGTTTTAGTTTTATTGAATCGAAAACCATCATCAGATGTAGTCATTTTAATAACTATAGATGATCTAACCGAGGTAAGTATTGGAACCACCTCACTCACATTTACTCCCTTAAACTGGAATATTTCCCAGTCAATTGTTGTTGCTGGAGTAGATGATTCTATTAGAGATGCTGATATAACGAGTAACCTAGTTTTTTCTGTTTTAGACTCTCAGTCTAATGATGATTTTGATCCCTTAAGCGATCAAATAGTTCAGGTTACCAATCAAGATGATGATCCGGAAGCTTGTGTTTCAAGAGTGTTCGATGACAGCAATTTTCAGTTTATACAGGATGCGACCCATACACCTGGATCAGCCGTTTTTACTTTAACACCCAATGGGAATACAAAAAAGGGAATGATTTGGTATCAAAATAAACTTGATTTAAGAGTTTCATTTTCATTAAATGTGGAGGTATTCTTGGGTAGTGATAATAATGGAGCGGATGGTTTAGCTTTTGTGGTTCAAAACATCAGCACTAATGAAGGGTCAAGTGGTGGAGGTCTTGGATACAATGGAATTAGTCCTTCCTATGCAATTGAAATGGACACTTACTATAATGGTGGTTGGGACGCTACTACTAGCGATCACATTGCTTTTGTAAAAAATGGTAGAGCAAATAATGCTGTAAGTTCAGGAGATTTAAAACCTGTTGATAATCTTGAAAATGGACAGTGGCATAACATCTCGATTAACTGGAATCCTGTTGTAAAGGAGTTATCATATGTTTTTTCAAGAACTGGAGGAGGTACATATTTTGACTCTAAAACAATAGATATAATAGGCGAAGTCTTAAATTCTAATATTGCATATTGGGGTTTTACTGCAGCAACTGGGGGAGCTAAAAATATTCATCAAGTTCGGTTTGATAATAATTCTATTTGTGTTACTGACGAAATATTAACACCTACTGCTACAAATGAATCAGCTTTGTCAACATTACAAATTATATGTACAAATGGTTCACCTAAATTAATTGATTTAACTAAAACTATAGCAAGACCAGAAGGTGTAGATCCCCGAACAGATCTATTAGGTAATCCATATAATTTAGTTTGGTTTACAAGTCAAACTGGAACAACAACACATATCCCTAATACCACGGAGTTAGTAGACGGAGCAACTTATTATGTGGAATCTGCAAGTTTATCTGATCCCAATGCTATTTCTTATCGTCAGAGCTCAAATCGCCTAGAAGTAGTAGTTGACTTATTACAAGGCGATTATACGCTTGTATCACCTGCCTTGAATTTAATAGAGGGAACCACCACAGCTACCTTTTCATTAGTATTAAATGATGCCCCGCTGAGTTCAGTTACCTATGATTTAGTTTCCTCGGATACAAATCAATTAATTGTTTCAACAAGTTCTATGACTTTTACAAATGCTAACTGGAATGTATCACAAATTGGAACATTAACTACAGTCGATAATTTATTTGCTGATGGTTCGCAAAGTTCTAACTTTACTGTTAGAGTAAATGACCCTCTTTCAGATGATTGTTTTAATGATCCATCTCCATTGCCAACCTATGCAATTCAAATTGCAGATGATGAGATTGCCGCTTTCACTTTAAGCACTGTTTCAGGTAGTTTAACGGAAGATGATTCTCAAACTGCCTCAGTTTCTGTTGTCTTGCTGGCCTCTCCCATGGCAGATGTCATTGTTGATATTGAAAGTTTAGATTTAACAGAAATCACATTAGGTCAGGCGAGTTTAACTTTCACTTCTTTAAATTGGAATACTCCTCAAATTATTAGTTTAAGTTCTGTAGATGAATTAATTGTTGATGGTTCCCAAATAGTTTCTATCACTGCAAGTATTAATGCTATATCACATTCTGGATTTACTTCTCTAGCATCCCAAACAGTAATCGCTATAAATACAGATAATGATATTCCAGGTTATTCCATAGGAACAGTTTCGGGTACATTAACCGAAGGTGATATTCAAACAGCAACTGTCTCAATTGTATTGTTGGCAGCACCTCTTTCAGATGTAATTTTTGATATTACAATTAATCCAACTGATGAAATAGTAACATCATTAACCAGTATTACTTTTACTCCAGACAATTGGAATGTTGACCAAACCATTACAATTTTAAATTTTGATGATCTTATCCTAGATGGAACTATTATTTCTTCAATAACCTTTTCAGTTAATGGGAGTTCGAATAGCAGTTTTACAGTTTTAGCTTCTCAAATCCTTGCAGTTCCTAATTTAGATAACGAAACACCAGGATTTACTTTAAGTACATTAAATGGTGGATTTCTTCAAGAAGGATCGTCCAATACTGTCAGTTTTACTGTAGTATTAGACATTAAGCCAAATGCTGGGGATATTGTTATTCTTGATTTCTTTAGTCTTGATTTAACAGAGGTTTTGGTTGATCCTACTCTAATATTGGCCGTTTTTACAGAGGCTAATTGGGATATTCCACAAACAGTAATATTGAATTCAGTAGATGATTTTATCCTTGATGGAACTATATCTTCGAATATTAATGTTGTTGTAAACCCTCTGTCACCAGCAGCCTTTTCTTCATTAGCAACACAGACAATATCGATTGAAAATTTAGATGATGATGTTGCAGGTTTTCAATTATCAGCCCTTAATGGTATTCTTACAGAAGCTTCCCCTTCAGCAGCTAGTTTTGAAGTTATACTTACTGTAAAACCACTTACAAATGTTCAGATAAACTTAGTTTCAAATGATCTTACAGAAGTTGGAGTTTCAGTTACTTCTTTTTTAACTTTTACCCCAGAAACTTGGAACGTTTCCCAAACCGTTACGCTAAATCAAGTAGACGATTTTATTATTGACGGAGATCAAATTTCTTCTATTACTGCATCAATTGATTCTGGTTCTGACAATGGTTTTTTATCGCTCTCACCTCAAAATGTTAACGTTACAACCTTAGACAATGATTTAGCAGGAATAACTGTAGTTGTAATTGACAATTTATCATCTGAAAGCGGAGATACAGCACAATTTACAATTCAGTTGGATATTATACCTACAGCTAATGTTACTGTTGATATTGGCACTTCAAATGCAAGTGAAGCAGTTCCTAGAGTTAGTCAAGTAACTTTTACTCCTTCAAATTGGAATTTTCCTCAAACGATCATAATTGACGGAATAGACGACTCTCCACCGATCTCAGATGGAACTCAAATTGTAAACATTTCAACATTTAATGTAATTTCTACTGACACAAATTTTAATGATTTAACTGATATTGAAGTAGCAGATGTAGTAATTAGTAATCAGGATAATGATGCTCCAGGTGTTGTATTAAGTGTTTTAGATAATAATTTTTTTACTACTGAGAGTGGATCTATTGTAACTGTTCAATTTGAATTATTAGCAAAGCCATCTGGAAATGAAGATGTAGTTGTTCCTTTGTCAATAAGTAATAATATCGACGAGATTACACTTAGTTCAAATAGTATAACTATAACTGCGATAAATTGGAATAATCCTTCTGCTAATCAAATTACCTTAACCGGTATAGATGATTTTATAGTTGATGGAACACAATCTGTAAATCTAATTACAGGAGATCCTTCCAGTGCTGAGGCAAGTTATAATAGTTTAATTGGGTCAGATGTAGCCGATTTAACAATATATAATTTGGATAACGATTCAGCTACATTAATAATTACACAACCAGAAGCAGTATCTGAAAATGGAAGTAATACAAGCTTTACAGTCGCTTTATCCTCTTTTGTTTCAACAAACACAATCTTTCAGCTTATTGTAAATGATCCTTCAGAACTATCTGTTCTCTTTTCAGAGTTAATTTTCACTCCTGACAATTGGAATATTCCTCAGTCTGTGGTTGTTTTAGGGTCTGATGATAATATTATTGATGGAGATATATACTCATCAATTTCAATTAGAATAAATCCTTTATATAGTGACCCTTTATATTCCAGTTTAAGCAATTATGATGTTGTGATTATTAATCTTGACAATGATCGTGATCAGGACAATGATACTGTTTTCGATGCAGACGATAATTGTATAACAACAGCAAATATATATCAAGACGATCATGATGGTGATGGTATAGGAGATTTATGTGATATTGATATTGATGGTGACGGAGTTTTAAATTCAGATGAGTTTTTAGATAATACTGATCCGTTTGCACCTTGTTCATTTATTTTTCAAAGTATAACTTTAGCTGTTTTGGAAGTAGGAGATTGTGATTTAGATGGTATTATTGACAGGATTGATTTAGATGACGATAACGATGGAATTTTAGATACTGACGAACTTTTTGAGGATGCAGATCTAGATGGGATACCAAATACATTAGACCTTGACAGTGATTCTGATGGGTGTTTTGATGTTCTTGAGGCTTCTTATATGGATTTAGATGAAGATGGAATCCTAGGGTCAGGTTTAATTGAGGTAGATGAATTAGGAAGAGTTCTTAATCATGGAGGATATCAAATCCCACCAGACAACGATAACAATACCATATCAGATTATAAGGAAGTAGGTCAGCAGTTTGTTTTAGAATCCTCACTAGAACCGACTACCTTGTTTTCTTCCATTCAAATCATTCTCTCGGTATCAGTATCTGCAGAGAGTATTGCTTCCTACCAATGGCAAATTAATAATGGAACTATAGAATTCCCTGTTTGGGAAAATATTTCAGAAAGTAATTCCTACATGGGCACCCTCACGAATCAACTTTTAATAAGTCAAGCATCAAAGTTTATAGAAAATAAAGAGTTTCGAGTTTTGGTTAATAATTTACTTTTTGGTTGTCAAGAAGCCCTTATTTCTTCAACACAAATTATAGAAGCAGATTTAATCATACCAAATGCTTTTTCTCCCGATGGTGATGGAATTAACGATACTTGGGAAATTCAAGGATTGTATTCTAATGAAGGCTATACATTAACGGTTTTCAATCGATGGCAAAATGTAGTTTATAGAACTACACAATATGAAAACGATTGGGCAGGAAATTCAAACAATACCAGTTCATTTTCTGCAGACACCAAATTGTCAGACGGCACTTATTTCTACTGGATAGAATGGGAAGATTCAAGGCCCGAAACAACAGGATATGTTTATATAAAAAGAAAAGACAATTGATGAAAACTGGACGTATACGTTTTATTTTAGTTCTCTGGGGGACTTTTTCTTTTGCACAGCAAGAGTCTAGTTTTAGTCATTATATGTTTAATCATCAAGCCATTAATCCGGGTTATGCGGGAGCAAGAAATCTATCTAGTTTCACTTCTGTCATTAGGTCTCAATGGAGCGGTATTGAAGGCGCTCCTATTACACAAACTTTATCCTTTAATGCTCCAATAACTTCTAAGAGTTTAGGGTTTGGATTGAGTGTTTTAAATGATAAAATTGGGCCGACAAGTAATACTTCTATTGATGTTGATTTATCATATCACTTAAGATTGAATGAAAAGGGTCATAGGCTCTCAATTGGTGTTAAGGCTGGAGCAATTAATTATAATTTAAATACAGCACTACTAAATACATCAACCCCAAATGACCCAACATTTGCTTTGGCACTAGATAGAAAAATTATTCCAACAATCGGTTTTGGTGCTTACTTTTATACGCCAAAGTTTTATTTCGGTTTATCAATTCCAAGGCTTATTGAAAATGACGACTTTGGTCTTGAGAAGCACGCTTATGCATTTACTGGAGGTCTTCTTCCGTTAAATGAAACCTTTATGTTGAAGCCTAGTTTGATGCTTAAAAAGTCAAGTTCTGTAGTTGCCATGGATGCATCTCTTCTGGGGATTTTTAATGAGAGATTTTGGCTTGGGGTTCAGGTTAGAAATGGCCTTAGTGGGGAAGAATTAAAACAGTTAAATAATGTCGGAACAAGTGCCATGTTTGGGGTTAATATAGGGAAGCGGTTTTCTTTAGGTTATTCTTATGGTTTTCCTTCTTCACTTCTCAACAAGGGCATAAATATGTCTACTCATGAACTGATGCTTCGTTTTGATTTAACCACTAAATCAGAAGGCTATTTACTTTCACCTAGATTCTTTTAATTATGAAAAAAATTAACTTTATTTTGATAATACTTTTCCTAGGCAATTTCTCATTATTTGCTCAAGAATCTAAGGCAGATAAACCTCAAGAGAACTGGGCAGATTATTATTTTATAAATAAGAATTACAATAAAGCTGTCGCGTATTATTCTACTTCAACAGACAAGAGATCTTTAAATGATATTCGAAATTGGGCAATATCTTTGAATGAATTAAATAATAAAGAAAAAGCCTTAGAAAGATATGCTGAAATCACAAATTCTAACTATGCCACAGTTGAAGACTATTATAGGTACTCTAATCTGTTGTTAAAGCAGCCTAAATTAGCAAAGGAATATAGAGAGAAATCAGTTCGTCTTTCCTGGCCCTCCCCAGATTTATTCGAAAACGATAGTCTGTTGTTTAAAAAAAGATTTGAGGGTGAAGCTCATGTTATTAATTCGCTTGTCGGAAACACTAAGGGTTCTGAATTTGGAATGGTGTTTATAAGAGAAACTACTCCTAATCAAGTTTTTTATTTATCAGAGCAAAACCAATCCAAAAAAAGCAAGAAGGTGTTGAGACGTATTAAAACGGATTATCCTATATATAACTTTTACAAAGCTTCTTTTGATAAATCAACGTTTACCCTATCAGGAATTGAAGATGTAAGTTCGCAAGTTAATTCTTTGTTTCAAGAAGGCCCTGGAAGTCTTCATAAAGAATCTCAAGGGTTTTACTTCACAAGAAGTTCATCTCAGTGGGATGAAGAAAAAAAGTTTCAATTAAACTTGTATCAAATTAAATTAGCTTATCAAGACATAAGTGTTACTCCTAAACCTACTCTTCTACCTTTTAATATGGATGGTTATTCTACATTACATCCAAGTATAAATAACTCAGGGACTGTTTTATATTTTGCCAGTAATCGACCCGAAGGTTTTGGAGGGATGGACTTATATAAAGTTTTTATTAAAAACGGTATTTTTTCAGAACCTGAAAATTTAGGCGCAGATATTAATACAATAGCAGATGAGGTTTTTCCATATTCATATAACGATAAGTTTCTTTTTTATTCTTCTAACGCTAAAGATGGGCGAGGAGAAATGGATGTTTATTTAGCAGAAAACAAATTTGAGATAAGATGGCAAAAGTATCTTTTGGGTGCTGGAATAAATTCCAGTGCAGATGATTTTGCGTTTAGTTTAAATCAAGATTTAAGCCTTGGACATTTTTCATCTGATAGAGAAGGAGGAGAGGGAAGTGACGATTTATACGCTTTTGATTTCGATCCAGAGTTATCGGGAATTGAAGATTATTATCAATACATTCCTTCTGATACACTTGTTGTCGCTATAGATAATGTTTTGACTAACGATGAGCTTTACTTGACACAAAAGGATCCGTTACAAAGGCTCATAAAAAAAGAAGTTGAACTAAATCAATCGCCCTTGTTTGGTTCCCTTAACTTAAATAAAAACGGTTCTTTCTTATACAAGAATACAGATTCAAACGTCAAGAAAGATTCTTTTGCTTATAAAATATATACTGTCAAAGGGGTTTCTGATGAGGTTTGGGTCTATCTCGACCGAGCCTCAGTAAAAGAAGAAGACTTGCCACCAGATTTAATAGAAGCATTTTCGCCTATTTTTTATGACTTTGCAGACAGTGCATTGTTAAATTCCTATCGAGATAGAGTGGATGAAGTAGTTGCAGTAATGCAAGCAAACCCAGATTTAGAAGTCGAGTTAAGATCGTATACAGATTGTCGAGGCTCGTTAGACTATAATTTAAAGCTCTCAGAGCGAAGAAATCAAGAAATAATAGATTACGTTCAAAAACGGATTCAAAAGCCAGAACGCATCTATGGGAATGGGTACGGAGAAGATGTAGTTGCTTCTGAATTTAATCAAGAATACGCTTTATTTGTAGCGAGTTATAGTTCTTCAAGCAGTGCAGAAAGAGCTATTAAAGAATTTGAAAGTAAAGGATATAGTCCCATACTTCAATCGTTTGGATCAAACATTCGAGTTCTAATTAAACAACAAGAAACTCGAAGAGCAATAGAGAAGGCAAAAAAAGAATTAAAAGCCATCGGAATAGATACTCGGGTGATTGTAAACCCCTGTTCTGAATTGTCTGATGAGGCACACCAGCAAAAGAGAAGAACTGATTTTGAGGTCATTAAGCTTTAATTAGATCATTCATTTATTAACGAAATCCAACTTAGTAAAACAGGTGTTTTTTGGAGTTTTTTCTCCAGCCCGATTGGTTTTGGTAGTCTACAAAGTATACTTTGAGTTCGCTTTGATTGGCGTAATCAACAAAGTATATTTTAATATCAGCTTGATTTGCGTAATCAGTAAAATGCCAAAGGCCTTTATTTCCTCGAGCTTGATTTTGATATTTTGTTTTATAAACCTTTAGGTCGGCTTGATTTTCATAAGCAACAACATAAACTTTCACATCAGACTGGTTTACGTATTGCACAGCGAATACCTTTTGTGAATAGCAGAAGCAGGAACTGAAGACAAAGAGTAAAATTAAAAACAATTTCATATAACTAAATATAACAAAAACCGCTCCACTTTGGAGAATTGATGTCAGATTGCTTTTGTCTTATTTTAGAGTTATTTGTGTTTTCAGCTTATTATTAATTAATTTTATTATAATTTTGATTTTAATGAAAACAAAACCTACCTGCGCCATTGCATATTCTATAGATCTTCTTGGAGATAAATGGTCGTTACTTATATTAAGAGATGCTATTTTACACAAAAAAACAAGATTTAAACAATTTAGAGAATCAAAAGAAAAGATAGCAACTAACATTCTAACAAATCGGTTAAAGTTTCTGCTAAAAGAGGGTTTTTTAGAGCTACTAGATCCAGAAGGAACCAAGAAGAGTAAACAATATTTGGCTACCAAAAGAGGACTTTCGACATTGCCTATCATAATCGAATTATACTTATTTTCGATACACTCGATCGACGAATCGGAGCTTAGTGAATCGCAAATAAATATTAAAGCGGGCATTACGTTAAATCGTATATTTTTTGAGAAAACGAAACATGAAGAATATCTAGAATTCCTTGAAGAACTTAAATCTACAATGAGTTTAAAAAAGTAAAACCAGCATTTTCTTATTTACAATCAACACTTTTTCACATCAATATTTATAGATATAAGACCACACAATTCTTATAAACTGTAAACAAATCTAAACGTTATGAACCTGGGCTGAACAAAGGTTTCCGAAGTAAATACGGAAATGTTATTAGCACTGTTCCGAACTTGTGCGTCAATATTAAGCAAGTTGGATGCTCTAATTTCATATTCCCATTTCGCATCTGCATCTTTTCGGTAGGCTAAGGAAGCATTCCAATTTTGAAAAGATTGTGATTCACCATTACCAAGGTCTTGTGTTGTGTAACTGTAATCTGTTCTGAATGTAAATTTCTGCAATATGTAGGCATCAAAATCAACTGAAGGCGACTTTGTAATGAAGGTTGTTTTTCGATCTCCTTGGTTGTTGTCTGTAACAGCATATCGATACCTTAGACTAATATTCGGAGCTACCTTAAAGTTTGTACGAACTCCAGGCGTATAAGTTTGCGTTAACCCTTCATTTAAAGATTGTACACCCTGAATAAACTGATTAATTTTACTGTAGTTTACACTTGTGTTTATGGTAGCTCTGATTTTCCCGAAAGTTCTTTGAACCCGTCCAAATAAACTTACATTTTCATCTGCAAAACTAGAGTTGAAGAATGTGCTTGTGCGAATTACATTTTCAAAACTTGTAAGTCCACGAATCTGATCTATATTATTTGAATAGGCAGCTCGAACAAAAACATTGGTGTAATTGAATAGATTAAAACTGCTATAACGAAGGCTGATGTTATTAGACAAGGCGTTCTGCAAATCAGCTGCTCCATATTGCAGGTTGTTATAATTATTTAAAACCAATCCCTGAGCCAGACGTGTAACATCTGTAAATTGATTACGCATGTTATAGTTTAAGGTCAAGCTTTCTCCTTTCTTAAGTTGAATACGTGTTTCGAAATCAGGTAATAATTTGAAGAAATTATCTTTGATGGTTTCATCAAACTGAATGTTTCTATTTCCGTAGGCATGAATCGAGAACCCTGGCGTGAACGTAAATTTGCCCGTCCTGAATCTATAATGAAACCCTAAATAGAAATCTGTAAAATTATATTCTACATCGTTTACTGCTCTTCCTTGATTGAAAGTAGGGGTTAGGTTGAATCTAGAATTATCATCTAAAAATTGAAAAATGGAAGAATTAAATGCTTGATGACTTAAAATTGTTCCAAGGGTAATGTTGATGTTACTTTTCGAATTTATAATGTGATAGTAATCTAATTTAGCATCCAATTGATTGGATTTGATACGTCTGTTTTGACCAATGTTATATTCAAAAAAAGAACTGTTTAGACCCAATGCGTTTGCTGTAGTTCCATAAGAACCATTTTGACTGTTATCTAATATGGCGTTATAAATCGGATCTTCGTCTTTCAGTACATGCTGCGATTCGAAAGCAAATATATTATTCTCGTCAAGGGTAAAGTAATATTTCAAACTTTGATTGATGTTGTAAGGTGTTACTTTGTCTGTTTGATTTGTATTTCCAATTACAGAAGAAATAATATTTTGGTGCTGTTTGTCGTCCGACATGCGTGCTAGAATATCATAATCTACTTGGTTGCTAAAATTAGGCTTGTACGATGCACTAAATTTCAATACCCCTTGATTAGACCTCTCGTTACTGTCTTGTTCAGTAGTTTCATCAGGAATAGCTAGAAGGGGATTTGTATATTGAACAAAGTTTACTTCTCTCGATAAAATCTTACTGCTGTTGAAAATTAAAAACCCACTTAAATCTAACGCTTTATTGGGTGAATAACTGAAGTTAGCTGAAGCCAGTTTATTTTCAATCTTGATTGCATTGTTTTGATTGGTTAAAAAGTTTAAGCTGTTGTCTCCAAGATTTATACTGGTTCCACTAGATCTGCTGGGGGCGTTAAAGCCACCTCCGAAGCCCCTTATGTCTCTTCTTGAAAGAGCTACTTCTCCGATGTTGTTGATGTCTCCTATAAAGTTTATGCTGTATTTTGGACTGTAATAAAATAACTTAGGTTGCGCTAGATAGAGCGATTCATCGGGTGCTTTTCCAGATCCAGCAGTGACATTACCAAACCAAAAGCTCTCTTTTCCTTCTTTTAACTTAATGTTTATTGCAACATTGTCTTGGTTGTTACGAACAGAGCTCAGCTGTCCAACTTCTCCATAATTTCTAAGTACTTGAATTTTATCTACCGATGATGAGGGAATATTTTGTGTTGCTATTTTGGTGTCTCCATCAAAAAAGTCTTTTCCATTGACCATTAATTTATTCACAACTTTCCCTTCTACCTCAATTTGACCACTTTCATTAATCTCAACTCCGGGTAACTTATCGATGATGTCTTCTAATTTTCTTTCGGAACCATTTGTATAGGCATCGGCATTGTAGACCAAGGTGTCTCCTTTTACCGCTACGGGCATTTCGTATATAAGTTCTACTTCGTCAAGCGAAAATGCTGACCTCAGGATATAATCTTTTGAAATTGAATTTTCTAGGGTACTGATGCTGTCGTTTATTGTATTCAGTCCAATGTAGCTTATTTGAATGTTGTAGCTACTATTTTTCTTTAGCTCTAAAGAATATTGCCCTAGATTATCAGTAATTACATACGATTCAAAACCCTTTGTTTTCTTGTTTATGGCAACTAAACTAGCTAGTTCCAGCGGGTTATTTAGTGTGTCTCTAACAACACCTTCTAATTTAATTTGGCCAAGGACAATTAATGGGAGTAAAAAGAAAATCAAGAGACTTAAATTTTTCATTTGTATAAAAGGTAAAAATTATTAAAGTAAAAAATTAGTTTCTTAGACGCTGTGATCCTCTTCTACCACGGTTATTTCTCATCTCTGTCATCTTACTTTTGATGGTTTCTTGATAGCCGTTTTTAGAAATTTCTTTTCCTTTTTCAGGTTTTTTAATATCAACTTTCTCTGATGGATTTAAGACAATTTTAGAACATAACATGGTTGTGTTTCCTGCACTAACTTCTAATATAAGTCCCGGAAGTCCCCAGTATTCTGCTGGACCATGTCTCAAAGGAATTTGTAGTGTATACCATGCTTCAACTTGAGTCATCGCCACAGAACCGTCATCGGTTTGTGATGAAATGTCTGCCCAGGAAAAGCTGTACCAGCTGAGGTCAGATGATGGTATAGATGCAGTAGCCTTAAAGCAAACATATTGGCCTATGAGTTTAGACTCTGAGCCCATTTTCCAATCAATTTCTTGTAATTTGTCTTTTACCAAGAATTTTTTACCGTAAAATTCTTGTTCCTGTACAAGTCTATTTTCTTTTATGTTTTTGTATTGAGGACCTCTCGAAAAATTACTTCCCCAAGAATCTGTTGCTCCAGAATAAGCATCTACAGTTTCTTCTTCTTTAAAGTAAGATTCTTCTTTAGTAAAACTCAGAACAAATGTTTTTTCCAATCTGCCTTTCAAACGATTCTTCATTTGCTTTTTTTGAGCTTCACTCATTCGTGCTCCCCAATTACCTAAATCCATTTTTGACTGAGAAAAATAATATGCCCTTCCTTGAAATTCTTGAGCATCAGCAGTTTCAATTGGAATAGTAAAAGAGATGAGTAGAAGTGAAACGAGTACAGTGATATATGATTTCATGTTTACTTTAGTATTTATAAATAAAGCTTTGTTTAACAAATATACACTAATATCAAACAGTATTGATTTTCTTAAAAAAAAATTATTATTTGAGAACAAAAGACAACCAATACATGACAAATATGTATGTTTTGATTCCAGTGTTTTATAAAATGTCAAATATTTAAATCATTAGTGGATTGAATTACGATTTAGTTATTAGGACAAGTACCCCATATTGGAAGGTTGGCTTCTGTAAGTGCAGAATTTTCAGAAAAAGTTTCATTTTCAGAAGTTACGTTAGAAACACACCATCCAGACAAATTTTGATTGAAAGCAGTTGCATTTAAAAACATCCATCCCATATCGGTGACATTTGCAGTATTCCAGGATCCAATGTTTTGATTAAACTCTTCAGCTCCATAAAACATCAAGGACATATCGGTAACATCAGAAACATTCCAGCTGCTAATATCTTGATTAAATACCAAGGCATACCAGAACAAACCTGAAGTGCTTGTTACGCCCAAAGTATCCCAGTTTCCTATATCCTGGTTAAAGGATTCTGCCCGATAAAACATTCGTGTCAAATTAGTTACACTTGTGATATCCCATCCTCCGATGTCTTGGTTAAAAAGGACTGCTCCGTTAAACATCGAGCTAATATTAATTATATTAGAGGTATCCCATGCTGTAATATCTTGATCAAAAGCTATAGCATTTGAAAACATTGCTTGTGTGTCGGTAACATTAGAAGTGTCCCAATTTCCAATTGCTTGATTGAATACAGTCGCGTTTGAAAACATGGACTGCATATTGGTGACAGCTGAGGTGTCCCAATGAGAAATATCTTGATTAAAAGTACCTGCTCCTTCAAATAATGCGCTCATATTAGTTACGCCCGAAGTGCATACGCCGGATACATCTTCATTGTTTGTTATTCTAACACGAAGTTGATCTTCACTTACAACTGTAATAACAGTCCCATTAATTTCACCAACATCGTCCGCAGTAGCCCATGTATTTGCCACAATAGTAACTCCATTGGCATCTAGGTTAACTGGATTTAACATTACTCCATTTTGGTCAACAGGAGCACCTTGTCTAGTCGTATTGTCTTGATCATAAACATCATTTACGCCATCGCCGTCCGTATCTATCTCAAAAGAAGCACACCCTTGTTCATTAACACTCTCGCCTTCTGGTGTAAATTTACATTGATCTAAAGCATTAATTACACCGTCCACATCGTCGTCTGAAGCAACAAAATTAGCAACAATTGTTTTGTTGCTATTCATCAGGATGGTCAACGGATTATCAGTGCCTGAAGCATCACCAGTCCATCCCGAAAAATCAAAATCTGTATTTGCTGTTGCAGTGATAACTTCTTCTGTATTTTCATTATATATCCCTCCAGCCTCGTCAACAATTCCACCAGAAGATACTGTTACGATTAAAGTATAAGTGACTCTTGGAGCTGCGGTTTCTTCAGTACTGCCTTTAGAACACGAATTTAATAGTAAAAGCATGCTAGAAAAAGTAGTTAATAGCAGTGTTTTTTTTGAAATATTTAACATATGAGATTTATTGTTTTCTTAAAATATAGTTTAACTAAAATTACAGGTTGCTTTCAAAGAATTATAAAAAACTCAGATACAACTGAAGTCATGGAATAGAATGTGTCTTGGTTTAAAAGAAAATGCTACTCAAATTAACTGCAATTAATGTTAAGTTAGCTCTGTCTTTATCTTTTATTTGGAAACCAACCTTGACTTCCGATTCCATCAAAAATAATTTTAAATAATATAGTCCTTTCTTTTTCAATAACAATAACACATTAATATTTAGTGTAATTTAGAATCAAATTAAATTTATAGGTACCACTACAAAAGTAAGCCGTTTAATTAACGGTTTAACTTTTTCAACTTAGATACGTTTTATTGTTAAGCTATCTTAAGCATCTTAAATTCTTGATTAGCGTCTAACTCATTTAAGTAGAAAGGTTATTGGTTTACTATCAGTTTTATATAAAATATATGCTGCTTTTGGTTAGATTTTATACTTAACATTACTATCGTATTGAGTTAAATAAAAAAACCTCTCATTTCTGATAGAGTTGACAGTAGATAACTCTATTGAAGTATCGAACATAAGTTTTACACCAAGATATTTTTTAGAAATAATTTTAATAAATGACCATATTAAAAGACAAAGATTTACATCCATTAGTGTGACCTTTATTATTTATTTCAATCCATTAATATCATATCTGGATACAAAATCCCAAACCAATTCAGATGCGTCCTTACCGTGATAAGAGGCGCTAAACCAAACATGGTTTCCTCCAATATATTTGTAATGCTCAACAGAAACTAAGCTATCTCCCTGATCATAAACATAATGTTCAATATTGTTGTCACTTGAAACGGTTGGGGTTAAAACTGTATTATTGAAATTAATCCAATAGTCTAACGTGCTTTGTACCGAGCTCCAATCACTACTCCCATTATATGGAAGAACACCATCAGAGGATCCATGAAGATGTACTACCGGCATAGGATGACTGGTAGATCCTGTACATTCTAACATTACTCCGGAAACGGATGCTACCGCAGCAACTAAATCACTTTTATAATTCGCAAGTCCATATGCCATCATACCACCGTTAGAGTATCCTGCAGCATAAATTCTCTCCATATCTACATTATACTGAGATGAAATCTCATTTATTATGGCTTCAACAAAACCAAAATCATCAGCATCACTTTTATTGTCTTCTCCTAATGGACAAGCGTTCCAATGAGATAAATCATCCAAACAACTACCTTGAGGATAGATTAGAATAAAAGTGTCAGCTTCTGCCAATGAGCGCATATCTGCTTCTTGCATATAATCACTTGCGCTACCACCAAATCCATGAAAATTAAGCATTAGTGGAACAGAAGATGTTCCATCATATGTATTAGGTATGTATAAAACATATTCTCTATTGACACCATCGTGAACTATGGACTGTGCATTATTATTTGAGTAACATTCCTCTGGATTTTTATTATTATTATCTTTTTTACAACTACTAAGAATCGTTAGTAAGAAAGTATATATTAAAATTGTTTTTTTCATCGGATTCTATTTTGTGTTTTTTTAAATAAAAATTTTAAGCTTGCAAAAACAAAGTGGAGTTGAATAAAATTATACCGAATAGCGCCATCTACTCCACCCTCAAGAAGCCTATAGCCGATGTTTCCTTGAAAGTTATTAGTAAAACTATAACTGCCAGACAAGGAAATGTCAATTGCCCTACCTTTGCTTGCAACTAAACCTTCTCCTAAAAATTCAACATTTGTTTTTTGAGAAATATTCCAATTTGCTGATATGTTCATTAGCGGCACGAAACCAATACTGAAATTTTCGGTTAACACTTCTTCATTCTTCAAAGAGATTCCAGCATCTCTAATTTTTGCAGAAATGCCAAGACCCAATATAAAATTATTTTTAATTAAGATTCTTCGATTATAGGTAAGGCGATACGAATTGAACTTATAAATAGCTTCTAATGGTATATTCGCTTTAAAGTCTTTTCCATCAAAAAGTATATTTCTACTTAGTGTTCCAGTCACTAAAATTTTTAATGGAGCATAAAGAACTGAAAAGTGGTGTTTATTATTTAATAAAAAACCTGAACGAAGTCTTAAAAAAGGACTAGATGGAGTAGGCAAATCATTTTTTAGAGAAAATAGGGTTCCATTATTACCATTGCGAATATCATTAAAGCCTGTGAAGAATATTCCTGACTCAACATTAACAAAGGTTTGAGCATTTATCAATAAACTGAAACTAATAAAAAAAAACAGGAATAATCCTTTCATAACTTTAAGGGGTTTCCTCTAATTTATTAAATATATAATTAATGAGCTGGAAGATTGTCTCTTAATCTTTGAGGGTGTTTGAACGCAGTCTTTTAATTAAAAAACGGCAACACTATAATAGTATAACCGTTTTATTGTTTTAGTAGATAACTCTATTGAAATATCGAACATAAGTTTTAACCAAAGAGATTTTGAGTTAACAAACTATTTAATAAAGAAACTTGTCTCTAAAGATTATTTATAATCTCAGGATTTATTTTTTGTAAATCTTCAACAAATTTAGTTTTGTGTTTTGGAGAGATTATTAATTCTTCAAACTTACCATATCTGATTTCTATTCTGTCAAATGAAGCAGCAGGAGAGGAAATGATATTTGATGATTTAGAAACTTTTTTCATCTCCCCAATATTTACAGGGCGATATTTAATAAATCCACATTTTATATAAAGTTTTTCATTCTGAATCTTGTAAGTGGTATTGAAAAACATATGTAATATTAATCCAAATAAAATGATCAGAGCTAAAGTCATTAAGAACATATTAGTGTTAAAACCATCGTTAATATAGTTAGGAATTAATGGCCCAAAAAAAACTATAAATACAACGCTTAATAATGTATATGATACTTTAGAATAATAAATCATTCAATTAAAAATTAGATGTAAATATAAAAAAACGGCTACACTTTATAAAAGTATAACCGTTTTATTGTTTTAGTAGCGGGAGTAGGACTCGAACCTACGACCTTCGGGTTATGAGCCCGACGAGCTACCTACTGCTCTATCCCGCGTTGTGGATGGCAAAGATACGGATATTAATAGGTCGAAAGCAAGCTAATGCCAAAAAAAGATAGAACTCTGTGAAACCTAGAGAACTAACATGTTAAATTCATTAAGTTTAAATTTGTTAAAACAAACATCACTTAAAACTTATTCTTTAACAATCAACTCACTTCTTAGGAACTACGTACCTTTGCATAATATATGGAAAAACATAAATCAGGTTTTGTTACTATAGTTGGAAATCCAAACGTTGGAAAGTCGACTTTAATGAATGCATGGGTGGGAGAACGCCTTTCAATCATTACTTCAAAAGCACAAACTACGCGCCATCGTATTCTTGGAATTATAAATGGCGACGCCTACCAAATGGTACTTTCAGACACTCCTGGGGTCATTAAGCCAAACTATGAAATGCAGTCTTCCATGATGGATTTTGTTAAAGGTGCTTTAGAAGATGCTGATATATTAATTTATATGGTTGAAATTGGGGAAAAAGAACTCAAAGATGCAAGCCTATTCAATAAAATAAAAGGATCTAAAATCCCACTTCTTCTTTTAATTAATAAAATAGATACGGCAGATCAAGAAACTCTAATGACCACCATTGCATTTTGGAAAGAATTGTTTCCTGATGCCGAAATATTTCCAATTTCTGCAATCACTGGTTTCTCGGTCAAAGAGGTTTTGGATTATATCATTGACAAATTACCAGAAGGGCCGGCTTATTATCCTAAAGATCAATTGACGGATAAACCCGAACGATTTTTTGTAAACGAAGCCATCCGCGAGCAGATATTGCAGTTTTATTCTAAAGAAATACCCTATGCGGTAGAAGTTGACACCGAAGATTTCTTTGAGGAAGAAAAGATAATTAAAATCAGGTCAGTTATTATGGTCGAGCGAGAAACTCAAAAGGGAATTATAATTGGCCACAAAGGATCAGCTCTAAAGCGAGTGGGAGTAGGAGCTCGAAAAACACTTCAAGCTTTTTTTGGTAAAAAAGTACATCTAGAATTATATGTAAAAGTTAATAAAGACTGGCGAAATAACGTAAATCAACTCAAACGATTTGGTTATAAACATTAAAAAGGATTCCGTTTAAATAAACACCCATTTATCCTTGCAAAAAGGTTATTTTTGCAAATCTAAAATATTATAAATGAGCGCAATTGTAGCTATAGTGGGAAGACCCAATGTTGGGAAATCGACTTTTTTTAATCGAATGATTCAAAAAAGAGAGGCAATTGTTGATGCTGTTAGCGGGGTAACTCGAGACCGCCATTACGGAAAAACAGATTGGAACGGAAGAGATTTTTCGTTAATCGATACCGGAGGTTACGTTGTGGGTAGCGATGATGTTTTTGAAAAAGAAATTGACAAACAAGTAGAACTTGCTATTGAAGAAGCTGATGCTATCATTTTTATGGTTGAGGTCGAAACTGGTGTAACAGGAATGGATGAAGAAGTAGCTCATTTACTCCGACGTTCTCGTAAGCCTGTTTTTCTTGCTGTAAATAAAGTAGATAACGCCATGCGTCAAGACGGTGCTGTTGAGTTTTATAGTTTAGGTTTTGATAAAGTGTATCCTATTTCAGGGAACAATGGTGGTGGTTCAGGAGAGTTGTTAGATGATTTAGTAAAAGCATTACCCGAAGAAACCGAATCAAACGATGCAGATGTTCCAAGATTTGCAGTAGTAGGTCGTCCTAACGCAGGAAAATCATCATTCATAAACTCACTGATTGGAGAAGACCGTTATATTGTAACCGACATAGCAGGAACAACTCGTGACAGTATTGACACACGCTACAATAGGTTTGGATTTGAATTTAACCTGATCGATACAGCTGGTATACGACGTAAAGCTAAAGTTAAAGAAGATATTGAGTTTTATTCAGTGATGCGATCTGTTCGAGCAATTGAACATTGTGATGTTTGTATTTTGGTTGTAGATGCAACTCGTGGTTTTGATGGACAGGTTCAAAATATCTTTTGGCTAGCCCACCGAAATAATAAAGGAATTGTAATCCTGGTTAATAAATGGGATTTAGTAGAAAAAGACCACAAAACGACTAAGGCATTTGAAGAAAAAATTCGTGCGGAAACTGCGCCTTTTGTAGATGTTCCTATTGTTTTTGTTTCTTCGATTTCAAAGCAAAGAATATTTAAAGCAATTGAAACTGCTGTAGATGTATTTAAAAACAGAAGTAATCGCGTACCAACTCGAAAGCTGAACGACATTCTTTTACCGGTTATAGAGCAAAAACCACCCCCTGCGTATAAAGGGAAACACGTTAAGATAAAGTTCTGTACACAGTTGCCTACTGCGCATCCTCAGTTTGCGTTTTTTTGTAATTTACCACAGTATGTAAAGGAGCCGTATAAACGTTTTTTAGAGAATCAAATGCGTGAAATTTTTGACTTTAATGGAATTCCAATCACCTTGTTTTTTAGAAAAAAATAAAGCTACAAATTATCGCGTAAGCTTTCTAGCTCTTTCTTAATTTGTTCTAACTTCTTTAGAACATCCATTTTGGTTTCTTCAGAAGATTTGGAAACTTTTAATTGTTTTTTCGCACCTTCAATAGTCATCCCTTTTTCTTTTAGAAGATGAAAGATGAGTTTAATATTTTTTAGATCTGTAGGTGTATACTTACGAACCCCATTAGATTTTTTTTTTGGTTGAATTTCTTTAAATTCTTTTTCCCAGTAGCGTAACAACGAAGTGTTTACTGCAAAAGCTTTGGCAACTTCTCCTATGGTATAATATCTTTTTTCAGGTAGATCGATTTCCATGACCTAATCGAAAGATTGATTCTCTTGTGAGGCTTGAGCGAGGAGTGCATCAAATTCTGCGGAACTTAGATTTCCGTAATAGAAGTTTAAGGGATTGATCTTTTTACCATCTTTAAAAATTTCGTAGTGTAAATGCGAAGCAACAGAACGTCCCGTATTTCCTACATAGCCAATAATGTCTCCGCGTTTTACTTTTTGTCCTTTTTTAACGTTGTATTTGTTTAGATGAGCATACAAACTTACATAACCAAATCCATGATCAACTCGAATGTGATTTCCATATCCAGAGGCACGGTTATCTGCTCGAGCAATTTTTCCGTCGCCTGTTGCATATATAGGAGTTCCACGAACAGCAGAAAAATCCATTCCATAGTGTTTTTTGCGTGATTTGGTAAACGGATCAATACGCCATCCAAAACCAGATGCCATACGTTTTAAATCTTCTTTTCGAACAGGCTGTATAGACGGTATAGCTGCAAGTAGTTCTTCTTTACGTTCAGCTAATTCTTGAATTTCTTCTAGTGAGTTGGATTGTACAACCAGCATCTTGGATAAGATGTCTATCTGTTTTGTTGTATTGATGATCATTTCTGAGCTGTTATAGCCTTCTAGATCATTATATCTATTTACACCACCAAAACCTGCTCTTCGCTGCTCCTTAGGGATCGGGCTGGCTTCAAAATAGATTCGATAAATATCGTTGTCACGTTCTTCGATGTTTGACAATACATCCTGCATTTGTTCAATTCTGCGGCCGAGTAAGTCAAATTGTAATTCGTAATTATTTAATTCACGTTCTTGAAGTATTTCTTTTGGTGTTTTGATCACTTCTGTATTTAAAAGTGTAAACAAGCCAATAACACCGAATAATAAGGAAGAAATTAGAAAAAGAAAAAGGTTAGAAATTTTCAGTCTTTTGCTAGAAGGAATTGGTCTATAAGAAAGCGTTTCGGAGTCGTAGTAATATTTAACCTTTGCCATGAACAATTTTCTTGTAAATTTTCATTTCTTTTGCATATAGAAATGTAACGATATACAAATATAGCAAATTTTATAATTTGTTTAAACCCATAAAATTACTATTAAATGAAATCAGCTGAAGTACGACAACAATTTCTAGATTTTTTTGCTTCTAAAACACATAAAATCGTCCCCTCAGCCCCTATGGTTGTTAAGAATGACCCTACGCTAATGTTTACTAATGCTGGGATGAATCAGTTTAAAGAATTTTTCTTAGGAAACAGTATTTCTAAGAATGTTCGTGTAGCTGATACCCAAAAATGTTTACGAGTTTCAGGAAAACACAACGATTTAGAAGAAGTTGGGATTGATACTTACCATCATACATTCTTCGAAATGTTAGGTAATTGGAGTTTTGGCGATTATTTTAAAGAAGAAGCTATAGCCTGGGCATGGGAATTACTAGTTGATGTTTATAAAATTGATCCCTCGATACTTTATGTAACTATTTTTGAAGGGCATCAAGGCGATGGTTTGTCAAAAGATACGGAGGCTTATGACTTTTGGAAAAAAATACTTCCAGAAGACCAAATCCTTTTGGGTAACAAACATGACAATTTTTGGGAAATGGGAGATCAAGGACCCTGTGGGCCTTGTTCAGAAATTCATGTTGATATGCGATCTACTGAAGAGAAGAAAGCCATTTCTGGCGCTTCATTAGTGAATAGGGATCACCCTCAAGTAGTTGAGGTATGGAATTTGGTTTTTATTGAATTCAACCGAAAAGCAGATGGAAGTTTAGAAAAACTCCCTGAACAACATGTTGATACAGGTATGGGTTTTGAGCGGTTATGCATGGTTTTGCAGAACAAGACTTCGAATTACGATACGGATGTTTTTACCCCATTAATTAGTAAGATAGAAGTAAAAACAAATCTAGTTTACGGCAAAGAAGAAACAACAGATCGTGCGATGCGTGTTATAGCTGATCACGCTCGAACAGTGTTTTTTGCTGTTGCCGATGGTCAATTGCCAAGTAATACGGGGGCAGGATATGTAATTAGAAGAATATTAAGAAGAGCCATACGCTATGGATATACTTTTTTAGATCTCAAAGAACCCTTTATATTCGGACTTGTAGAGACTTTAGAAACTCAAATGGGAGCTGTTTTCCCAGAATTAAAAGCTCAAAAAGAATTAGCTAAAAATGTAATCCGTGAAGAAGAAGTTTCGTTCTTAAAAACACTAAATCAAGGACTTTTGTTGTTAGATGATTTAATATCTAAAACTAAAGGCAATACGCTCAAAGGAGAACAAGTGTTTGAATTGTATGACACCTATGGATTTCCACTTGATTTAACGGCTTTGATTGCCAGAGAAAAAGGATTTGGCGTTGATGAAGCTGGATTCGAAAAAGCAATGGCAGTCCAAAAGAGTCGTTCTCGAGCAGCTTCCAGTTCTAGTGCTGAAGATTGGACAGAAATTAACGACATGCCAATCACAGGCTTTGTAGGGTACGATGATTTGGAGCATTCTGTAAAATTGGTTCGCTACAGAAAAATTAATTCCGTTAAATCAGGAGAACAATTTCAGCTGGTATTCAATGCAACTCCATTTTACCCAGAAGGGGGAGGGCAAGTTGGAGACTCTGGAATTTTACTTGGCTCCGATGGAGACATAATTACCATCGAAGACACCAAGAAAGAAAACAACTTGATTATTCATTTTACAAAAACGCTTCCCAAAAATACACAAAACACATTTATAGCTAAGGTGGATGCTAAAGAGCGTTTTCGTTCAGAATGCAACCACTCAGCAACCCACTTAATGCATCAGGCGCTTAGGACTGTTTTAGGGACTCATGTTGAGCAAAAAGGATCTATGGTTCATGGAGCTAATTTACGTTTCGATTTTTCCCATTTTGCAAAACTATCTGTAGATAAAATTAAAGCAGTCGAAGCTTTTGTAAATGCACGCATTAACGAAAACTTAGTTCTAGAGGAAAACAGATCAGTTCCCGTGGCAGAAGCAATGGCCTCTGGAGCAATGGCATTGTTTGGAGAGAAATACGGCGATTCGGTTCGAACAATTCGCTTTGGAGAATCGATTGAATTGTGTGGGGGAACTCACGTTAAGAACACTGCCGATATTTGGCACTTTAAAATTGTTTCGGAAAGTGCAGTCGCTTCAGGTATAAGAAGAATAGAAGCAATTACTGGAGAAGCAGTTCAGGCTTACTTTGAAAGTCAAGAAGCTACACTAAACCACATTAATATAAACTTAAAGCACCCTCAAGATCCCATTAAAGCCATCATTAGTTTACAAGCTGAGAATGCACTTTTAAAGAAAGAAATAGAAAAACTTTCAAAGCTTCAAATTCAAGCTGTAAAGCAAGAGCTTCAATCGCAACTTAAATCTGTAAATGGCATTGATTTTTTAGCTGCTGAAGTCGATCTTACACCTCCAGCAATTAAAGATTTGGCTTTTGAGTTGGGTCAAGGTAAGAACAACACATTCCTTGTTTTGGTTACTCGTAAGGGAGGCAAGCCTGTGATCAGCTGTTACATATCAAAAGAACTGGTTGCCGAGCGTTTGCTTAATGCAGGAGCTGTTGTTAAGGATTTAGGAAAGCACATCCAAGGTGGAGGTGGTGGACAACCGTTTTTTGCGACAGCAGGTGGAAAAAATACAGATGGTATTTCAGCAGTATTAGCAGCAGCAGCAAGTTTTATAGAATAAGTTTAATGCTTTATATTTCTCGATCAACTAGATCGGTAACCACATAGTATCGTGGATCGTCTATCGAAGCTTTTATGTTTTTGTCAAAAGAAGGATTGGCTTTTAGAAGTAGGATTTTACATTCTGGACTAAGGTGCGTTAATTTAACTTCCTTGTTTAGTTTTTCGTACTTCTGAATTAAGTTTTCGATTGCTTCAATACCCGAATGATCACTTACGCGAGACTCAATAAAGTCAATTTCAATTTTTTCAGGGTCTTCGGGAATATCAAATTTAGAACTGAAATTTTGAATGGATCCGAAAAACAATGGTCCCCATATCTCATATACTTTAGTACCGTCTTCTTTGATTCTTTTACGAGCTCTAATCATGGTAGCATTTTCCCATGCAAAAACAAGCGCAGAGATAATAACACCTGCGATAACAGCAATTGCTAAATCTTGCCATACTGTAATGGCAGAAACAGTGATGAGAACAAAAGCATCGGATTTTGGAATCTTTCTTATAATTCTAAAACTACTCCACGCAAAGGTTCCGATAACCACCATAAACATTACCCCAACCAATGCAGCAATTGGAATTAATTCAATTATACTTGATCCAAAAAGAATGAATATCAGCAGAGAAAGTGCGGCAACAATTCCTGAAAGGCGACCACGTCCCCCCGAGTTAACATTGATAATGGATTGGCCAATCATGGCACATCCACCCATTCCTCCAAAAAGGCCGTTTAAGAAGTTTGCGCCTCCTTGAGCCAAACACTCTCTGTTTCCACTTCCACGACTTTGCGTTATTTCGTCAACAAGGTTCAGAGTCATTAAAGATTCAATAAGACCAACTGCTGCAAGTAAAAAAGCTGTAGGTAGGATGAGTCCCCAATGTCCTTCTAGTGTATATAATAACTCAAAAATTTGTCCTTGAAAAACGGGAAGTCCACCTTGTAGTCCTTCTCCGCCTCCGTCTTTAATAAATGAACCCACCGTAGAAACGTCAATTCCCCCAAGAATAGTAACCAAAGCAACACCTACAATTGCTACTAGCGCTGCAGGGACTTTAGTTGTTATTTTAGGCAAAAAGTACATGATTGCCATAGTCATTGCTACAAGAGCAAGCATGGTGTATAATTCGGAATCCTGAATCCATTCTGTACCCGCAGAGGTTGTTTTTTGAAATAAGCCCAATTGCGATAAGAAGATTACGATTGCCAATCCGTTTACAAATCCCATCATTACAGAATGTGGAATTAAACGAACAAATTTCCCTAATTTAAATAGCCCAGCTGCAGCTTGAATTACTCCAACAATAAGTAGGGTAATAAAAAGCCAATGTAATCCTAAATTTTCAATGGGTTGGGCGAGTGTATTACCAACTTGATTTCCTTGTTGAATCATATGTACCATTACAACCGCCATGGCTCCTGTTGCTCCAGAAATCATTCCAGGGCGCCCTCCAAAAATAGCGGTAACAATTCCCATCATAAAAGCCCCATAAAGCCCAACAAGTGGATCGATCCCAGCAATGAAAGCAAAGGCAACAGCCTCTGGAACCAATGCAAGTGCAACTGTTAATCCAGAAAGGATGTCGTTTTTAGGGTTTTGGGTGAAGTTTTTAAATAGTTTTTTCAAAGTATGGAGTTTTTTACAAAGGCGCAAATATAACCATTTACTTCACAGGAGCATGCTCCGATTAGAAACTTCGAACTTACTTAAATTTATTCTTTGTTTGGAGGGTAGTTTTTTAGGATTTCACTAACAAAAAGTTGAATTCTTTCCGTTCTTTTTTTTGTGTACTCACTAATGAACCCTTTTCCTTTTCCCTGCCAAACCAGTTGTTTGGTTTTTGTGTCTATCAAATCAATAAACAACATCCCGTTTGTTTGAGAACTTACTCGAGCAATATTATTGTTATAAGGCCATCCCCATCCCCAACCGTATCCAAAACCGAAACCCATCATGTTATTGTTTTGATTGATGAATACTTCATTCGAAGATTTAACAGCTAAGTTAATTAGCAAATCAGGAGTTTCAGATTTGGTAAGTTGTTTTGCATCCAGTACAGATTCGATTGCCTTGAGAATTCTTTTTTTGTCTAAATCAGAAATTTCTACTTCATCAATTCCAGGCTTAAAAAAAGCGTATGTTTTGTAGGAATCGAAATCAACAGTTGTGTCATGATCACTATATACTCGAACGCTTCCGCAGCTCAATAAGGCTAAGCAAAGGGTTGTTAAAAGGAGGTTTTTCATAAAGTATAATTTTAGTTTTTACTTGTAAATTGCAATAATCATGCCTCTATTATTTTTTATTTTTAAAATCATAAGGACAATGCTTGCATCCGCTTAAACAGCAATACCCTCTTTTGCGGTGGTATTGTTCGGTAAAAACCTTATACCCTTCTGGAGACATATAAAAATCATCCGCGGCTAATTCTTTTCCTTCTAACATGATTTTTTTAGTTTACTGTTATGAAATGGATTAATTTAGTAGAAGAAATTAACCTATGTTTTTTGAGAATACTTCTAACACTCCAAATCAATTCGTTACACAAATTAACGGGTTTTCGATTACAATAAAAAGAGAAGACCTTATTCATCCGCAGGTTTCCGGAAATAAATTTAGAAAACTAAAATATAACATCCAAGAAGCGTTGCGTCAAAATGCAAAAGGTTTAGTTACTTTCGGCGGAGCTTATTCCAATCATCTTTCTGCAACAGCAGCTGCTGGAGCAAAAATGAATTTAGCAACTCATGGTTTTGTTCGGGGGGAAGAATTGGAATCCAAGAAAAGAAATCCAACCTTAAAATTTTGCGAAGATCAAGGAATGCAATTGCATTTTGTTTCTCGAACAGACTATAGCTTAAAAGAAAACGGACCACTTTTTACATCCTTTTTAGAAAGCCATCAAAAGACCTATATTATTCCAGAAGGCGGAACCAATGAGTTGGCTGTTCAGGGATGCACAGAGATCATTACCCCAGACGACCATGCGTTTACCACTGTTTGTTGCTCCGTAGGAACAGGAGGTACTTTTGCAGGACTAATAAATGCTGCTCCTAAAAAAGAGGTGGTGGGTTTTGTGGCTGTTTCAGATTCTTCTTTAGAAGAAAAAATCCGAAGTTATACGAATTCAAATCAAAACGGAGAACTGGTTTACGACTTTGATTATGGTGGCTATGGCAATTTCCCTCCTGAATTAATTGCATTCATTAACTATTTTTATAAAAAACATAAAATTCTTTTGGATCCCTTATACACGGGCAAAATGGTTTTTGGTATTTTTACACTCATAAAAAATAAGCAATGGCGTTGGGGCAACAATATCCTAGTAATACACACGGGAGGAATACAAGGAATTCAAGGAGCAAACCAACGACTTGCACTTCAAGGAAAGGAAACAATTCAATGTTAAAGAAAACAGCACTTAGCCTAATTTCAATTTTTATATTGAGCTGCAGCGTTACCAAAACCATTCGTCCAAAGACAAATGAAGTAGCCCCTGAGGTTATTCCCAAAAAAGAAGCGGTCGTTGTTGTTAAAGAAAAAGTAATTGTCAAAAAACCCATTGAAGTAGTTCAGCTTTCGCAAGAACAAAAAGTACAAGCTTATATAGATAAATTTGCACCCATAGCTCAAGACGAAATGCGCCAGTTCCAAATTCCAGCCAGCATTACTTTAGCTCAAGGAATTCTAGAATCTGGTGTTGGCTTCGGAAGGCTCGCTGTAGAGGGAAATAACCATTTTGGCATCAAATGCCATCGCGGATGGAATGGAGGAAAAATGTATTACGACGACGATGCAAAGGGCGAGTGTTTTAGAACCTACGATGATCCCGCTGAATCTTACCGAGATCATTCTGTTTTTTTAAGTGGAAGACAGCGGTACGCTTTTTTATTTAAGCTAAATAAAAAAGACTACATAGCCTGGGCAAAAGGACTCAAAAAAGCAGGTTATGCAACAGACCCAAAGTATCCAAAAAAGATCATCAGTATTATTGAGCGCTACAAGCTCTACAAGTACGATTCTAAGAAAGGAGCAAAAATTGTAAAGAACGAAAAAATAGATACTGTAATTTCGAAGAACAAAAAGAATAACATTCACCGCGTTGAGGTGGGTGATACGTTATATTCCATTGCTCGCAAATACAGTATTTCGGTTGATGATATAGTTAAAGAAAACAAACTAGAAAACAACACCATTTATAAAGGTCAAGAACTGATTATTCCAAAATCCAAATAACCCATGCAATACCAACGCAGTAGTACTTTATTTAAAGCAGCTCAAGAAGTAATTCCGGGAGGAGTAAATTCTCCGGTACGCGCATTCAAAGCTGTAGGCGGAACACCAATTTTTGTTGAAAAAGCCGCAGGTGCTTATTTGTATGATGTTGACGGAAACCGACTAATCGATTATATCGCTAGTTGGGGTCCTATGATTTTGGGACATGTATACGAACCCGTAATTAAAGCCTTAACCGAGACTGCAAAAAAAGGAACTTCCTTTGGAATGCCAACTGCACTAGAAACCCAAATTGCAAAATTAACAATCGACATGATTCCAAATATGGATAAAATCCGATTTGTGAACTCAGGAACAGAGGCCTGTATGAGCGCCGTTCGATTGGCGAGAGGATATACCTACCGCGAAAAAATAATTAAGTTTGCAGGATGCTACCACGGACACTCCGATTCGTTCTTAATTCAAGCAGGTAGTGGTGCAGTTACGTTTGGAACTCCCAACAGTCCTGGGGTTACTCAAGGAACGGCAAAAGATACTCTCCTTGCTCCCTACAACAACTTAGATCGTGTAAAAGCAATTTTTGAAGAACACCCAGAAGGTATTGCTGCAATTATTATAGAACCCGTAGCCGGTAATATGGGCTGTATTCCCCCTCAAGATGGCTTTTTAGAAGGACTTCGTGCCTTATGTGATCAATACGGAGCCTTATTGATTTTCGATGAGGTGATGACTGGATTTAGATTAGCAGCGGGTGGAGCACAAGAACGACTTAACGTAAGTGCCGATATTGCAACCTACGGAAAAGTAATTGGTGGGGGACTTCCAGTTGGGGCATTTGCTGCTTCTAACGAAATAATGAACCACCTTGCACCGGACGGTCCTGTATACCAAGCTGGAACCCTAAGCGGAAACCCCCTAGCCATGGCAGCAGGTCTAGCCATGCTGAATGCACTAAACGATCAACCCGAAATGTACGACCGACTAGACAAAAAAACAGAGCGTTTGCACCTCGGAATGGAAGAACGAATTGCTGGTACTGAATTGCCCTACCAAATTAACCGTTTTGGGTCTATGATATCGTTGCACTTTACCAATACACCGGTAATTGATTTTGCTACTGCAGCCGAAGGGAATAACGACTTTTTTAAAGCTTATTTCCACGGAATGCTTAAAGAAGGGATTTACCTTCCACCAAGTGCATTCGAAAGCTATTTTCTAAACGATGCCTTAACCAACGACGATATCGATTATACGCTTGATGCTTTCGAGCGGGTGATTAAAGGGCTATAAGGTTTAAGCAATATATATTTAAACCACCTTCACAAAAAGCCCATCTTCGGCTTTCTCAACTTTTGCAATCCCTTTTTTTGTCAATCCTTTAATAGAAACATCCCATTTTTTGTTACTCAATCCCGCTTGTTCTTTAAGGGTTGGGAGTTCCATTGGGGAGTTCGCTTTTAAAAGACCTAGAATCGTTTTCTCTTCGTCGGTCAATTCAACAGCTTTCTTTTCGGGACGCATTTGTGGGAAGAACAGAACCTCTTGTATTGAGCTGTTGTTGGTCATCAGCATAACCAGGCGATCAATACCAATTCCAATTCCAGAAGTGGGAGGCATTCCATATTCTAGGGCACGTAAAAAGTCTTGATCAATAAACATCGCTTCGTCGTCTCCTTTTTCGCTTAGTTTAAGTTGTTCTTCAAAACGTTCCTTTTGATCAATCGGGTCGTTCAACTCAGAATAGGCATTTGCTAATTCTTTCCCGTTAACCATCAATTCAAAACGTTCGGTAAGTTTTGGATTAGAGCGATGCTCTTTGGTAAGCGGGCTCATTTCTTTGGGGTAGTTGATAATGAATGTAGGTTGTATGTAGTGGTGTTCACACTTCTCTCCAAAAATCTCGTCGATTAGTTTTCCAACGCCCATAGTTACGTCTACTTCAATCCCAAGCCCTTTGGCAGTATCACGTAGGGTAACTTCGTCCATATCCGAAACATCAATTCCGGTATGAATTTCAATTGCTTTTAAGATCGGAATTCTAGGATAGGGTGCTTTAAAATCTATGGTATGTTCACCAACAGGAACAGCAGAACTCCCGTTCGAGTCTACCGCTACTTTTTCTAGTAACGCTTCTGTAGTTTCCATCATCCAGAAATAATCCTTGTATGCAACATAAAGTTCCATAACCGTAAATTCTGGGTTGTGGGTGCGATCCATTCCTTCGTTTCTAAAGTCTTTCGAGAATTCATAAACTCCGTCAAACCCACCAACAATAAGTCGCTTTAAATAAAGCTCGTTGGCAACTCTTAAGTATAATGGTATGTCTAGCGCATTGTGATGCGTCATAAAAGGTCGTGCAGAAGCACCACCCGGAATAGGTTGGAGTATCGGAGTTTCTACTTCCAAGTAATCTTTTGCATTAAAATACTCTCGGATGCTGTTTGTTATTTTGGTTCTTTTAATGAAAGTTTCTTTTACCTTAGGGTTAACAATTAAATCAACATAACGCTGTCTATAGCGCAATTCAGGGTCGTTAAATTCATCAAAAGTATTTCCTTCAGAATCAGTTTTTGGAAGGGGGAGTGGTCGCAGGGTTTTATTAAGTAAATCAAATTTTTTCACCAAAATGGTTTGTTCGCCAACTTGGGTGGTAAAAAGCGTTCCTTCGATTCCAATGATGTCTCCGATGTCAAGGAGCTTTTTATACACTTCGTTATAAAGCGTTTTATCTTCTCCCGCGCAGATTTCATCCCGGTTAAAGTACACCTGAATTCTACCTTGACTATCTTGAACTTCAGCAAAACTAGCTTTCCCCTGAATTCTTCTTGACATCAATCGTCCAGCGATAATCACCTCTTTTTCTTCAACAAAATCATTCTTTATAGAAGCTGAGGTTTGGTCTACAGGATACAAAGGAGCTGGGTATGGGTTAATACCAAGCTCTCTAAGCCGTTCTAGCTTTTCTCTTCTTATTATTTCCTGTTCACTTAATGCAGCCATAGTATCAAAAATTTAAGCAAAGATAAAGGTTTCCTTCAATTGAGAAATTCAATTTTCACTATCTTGCTAAAAAATATTTCTGTGAGTCTTTTTCGAGTCCTACTTTCTATTCTATTTCCACCGCTTGCAGTTCTAGATAAAGGCTGTGGATCTGTAGTTATTGTTTTTATTTTAACCCTTTGTGGCTGGGTTCCGGGCGTTATAGCCGCCCTAGTGATTTTGAACAATTCAGAACATTAATGAGTGATTTTAATAAAAAAATACTCGTCAAAGATTTAGAAAACACACCCTACCAAAAAGCTTGGGATTTTCAAGAAAAGCTGCTAAAAGAAATTGTTGACCTCAAAATAGCCAATCGAAAAAATGAAACTAGGGAGCAAACACCAAATTATTTTTTGTGGGTAGAGCATCCTCCAGTGATAACTTTGGGTAAAAGTGGCGTAATTGACAACCTGCTTTTGAATGAAAAGCAACTCAAAGACCGCGGAATTGAATACTTCAAAACCAATCGTGGTGGAGACATAACTTTTCATGGGCCTGGTCAGGTAGTAGGATATCCAATCTTAGATTTAGAGAATTTCTTTACAGACATTCATAAATACTTAAGATTACTCGAAGAAATGGTTATTTTGACTTTAGCTGAGTACGATATCGAAGGGGCTAGAAGTCCAGGAGAAACTGGTGTTTGGCTGGATTTAGGAACTCCTTTTGCTCGAAAAATTTGTGCTTTGGGAGTTAAAGCCAGTCGCTGGGTAACCATGCACGGTTTTGCGTTGAACGTAAATACAGATCTTGCCTACTTTAGTTATATCGTTCCTTGCGGAATTCAAGGGAAAGGAGTAACCTCTTTAGAAGCCGAGTTGAAAAGAAAAATTCCACTAAGTGAAGTTCGAGAAAAGTTAAGCAAACATTTTCAGAACCTATTCGAGGCAAGCTTCGTTTATTCTAATTAATCTCGTAAATAAGCATCCCGTTACTTTCCGATTGTACAGCTAGTTCTACTGCTTTATCCGCGTCAGCATTTGTTAGGTCTGCTGCTGAAGTTCCGTAAACAGGAAATCCACTTACAGGGGTTCCGTTGCTGAAAAATAAATACACTTTTTGAGCGTCCAAGTCAGTTGTAGTGACATAAATGATGTTATTTATATAATAGATTTTGGGTGGTGTATAACTTCCAAAAGGGAGTGTGATTGGAATTCCTTTTATGTTAAGATTGTTTTCTGAGAGCGACACCAAAGACTTAGTCGTACTTGCTATTTCATGTCCATTTGCCAATTCTAAATTAGTTCTGATCACATTACCCTTGGTATCCACCTGAACTAAGTTACCTGATTTGTCAGAGGTGGTAAACGTTTTTAAGTACGAACTTACCTCAGTTCCAGAAAATGAAATTTGCTCTTTTACTTTAACACGGGTTTTACCTACACGATTTAAAAGGTTTAATTTTCCACTCTCTTCTTGAACTGCTATATAATCTTTTTTGTCAATACGGATGTGAACAGGAGAATTTAGAATTGTAGTTTTGGTTTTCTTAAAGTTAAAACCATTCACTCGCTTTCCTTTAGAATTATACATTATCAAACTCTTTCCTTGGGTAACTACAAATCGATAGTCTCTTCTTTGATCATAATCAAAAACAGAGAGCGGATGAATAGGCTCTGTGGCAGGCACCATGATAGAAAAAGGCTTAACTACCTTTCCATTTCGATCTAAAACATAGAGCATGTCTTCTGTTCTAAAAGCCATTTGAAGCCTTTTGTTCTTATATAAATCTACTTGCTGAACAGTACCCTGAATCTGCCCTGAAAGCTTTTTCTTCCAATATAAATTTCCTTTATCTGAAAACAGATATAAGGTATTGTTAATGTCTTGAGCCAAAACATCCATTCCTTTTGTTCTGTGGTTTTTGAGCCATTGTGGTGGCCCGCTCAAAGCAGCATCTAATTGAAGCAGGTATTGGTTAGAAACATCATTTCTCTTAGCTTCTAGTTCGTTTTTATGAATCCTAAAATGCAGATGCATGAAATTATTTTCAACAGCTCCTTGAAAAGCAATAAAAGGATACTTTTCTGAATCCAGCTCAGACCAAGGGTTTCTCTTTTCTTCTTTATTTTTCCACAAATCAATTAATTTCTTGGTCTGAGCAATCCAGTAAATGGAGTTGCTAGAAACAAGGTCTTCTTTGAAGGTGTTGTAAATTAAATTTTTTCCAAGGGTGCTTCCATCTTTGTAGCTGCTTATTATTGTTTTTATAGATTCTTCACTGGGTGCAAAAACAATGAAATTATCAATTATAGTTCCCCAATTAGGGGTTACTTTTTCACCAATGGCTTCGGCAAAAACAAGAACATCTTCCGGGAGTTTTACAGCATAATAAGGAACTTCTCTATATTTTTTAGGGTCATCAAGGTTAGGCAGAAGTTGTTCTTGAGCCTGAGTTTCATTTTGAGAATGGAAGAGCAGAATGGTTTCGGAACCTAATTTTATCCATCCAATTTCATCAACGGTGCTAATGGCTTTTAGGCTTATTTGATTTAAAGCAATGTTTTTTTGAAGTATCCATTGTTTAAAAGCATCTTCAGTTTCAATTGCATTATTTAATGGAATAGAAAGAAAAGCTGAACTGCTTTCAGGAACCAGTTGATCTAGGATAATTTTCTTAGCTTGATTTTCTTTTATTATCCCTAATGGGTCTCCTAGTGAATCTTGAATAGCAATCAAGCCATCGAGACTAAATACGTTGCTTTCAAAGTTTAAATCATAGGCATTCCAGTCTTGACTAACCTTAGGCATCAAGGGCAGCTCTTCCAACATGGTCTCCATTAATTCTTCTGCTTGAGGCTGAACCAAAATGTTAATAGGCGCATTCAAATCTAAAGTAGCATAAACAGTATTGAATAGGCTGTTGGCATTAGAGCTGTTATTTTGCTGTGATTTACGAATGCAGTTTTCAATTGATAATTGTGACGTAGACCGCAAGGTGAAGCCTGAAATATAAGCGCTAAACAGAGTGCCAGAAACTCGTTTTTCAATATTAATCTTAACCTTACTGTAGTCGATCGAGGGTCCATTAATTAAGGTTGAATCAAGTTGAGATTTATATATGTGTGTTAGTGCACCTGGATTTTTGCCGATTTTAGTAACGCACAACAAGCTTTTTGTATCTGGTGTTTTGGAGAGTAACTCAGCTAGATTTGAAGTTACCTCAGGGTTCATTTTTTTTAATTCTTTAAAAACTTCATTGTTTGTAAGCTCGTTGGCTACCGAATTAACATCATTGATTTGAATTACCCAGCTGCTGTTTTGAGGAATCCAATCCGTCAATTCGCTAGGTTTAGAAAGAGAGGTTTTACAACTCCAAATACCCAGAATTAATAATAATAAAGAAACAAAGGGAATATGCTTTTTAGTGTAACGAATCAATTTCGGGTAGTTCATAAATAATTCTTTATAAAGTTCAAAAATAAGAAACTCAAAATTCAATTTAAAGTTGTTCGGGAAGTAATCTAAAAGTTTTTCTGTGATGTGAGGTTATTCCGTTCGCTCGAATTGCTTCTCGATGCTTTTTAGTTGGGTACCCTTTATTGTTTTTCCAATCATATTTTGGATGTTTTTTGTCTAAAGCCAGCATTAAGTCATCTCGATATGTTTTAGCGAGGATTGAAGCTGCGGCAATGTTTTGATATTTTTCATCCCCTTTAATGATGCATTGATGTGGTATTTTTTTGAACAGATGAAAGCGATTCCCGTCCACCAATATATGGATGGGAGTCGGTTTGAGTTTTTGAATGGCCTTGTGCATCGCTTTTATAGCAGCATTTAAAATGTTAATTTCATCTACTTTTTTGGGAGTACAATGAGCTACTGCAAAGGCAACAGCGTGTTTTTCTATGATGGGTCTCAAATAAAAACGTTGTTTTTCGGTTAGTTTTTTTGAATCATTCAACAGGGGTTCATTGAAATCGGCAGGTAAAATTACAGCAGCAGCAGTAACAGGGCCTGCAAGACATCCCCGTCCGGCTTCATCTGTTCCAGCCTCTAGTCCATCTATTAATTGTAAGCTCAGCACATTTTATATTTTAATATTCTCAATTCAAATTACTTACATTTATTTAACTTCGCAATCAAAATTACATTCTTTGATGACTCAAAAACTCTTTTTACTTATTTTTTTGTTTTGCAGTAGCCATGCTTTTAGCCAAGTGGGGACGGGTACCAATTATCAAAAAAAGTACAACAGCAAAAGAATGTTATCTGGAGGATCAGAGGGACCATCCATTCAAGATACGGGTTTTGATGAAGGACAATCAAAAAAATCCAAATTACTCGATTCTGTATCCATTGAAATGTATAAAATATATACAATAGATAGGGATTCAAGTTACGTTGATACAACCTTGACCATTCACAAAGAGTATAAGATGAATTTCTTGCGAAAAGATTATTTTGAATTAATACCCTTTTCTAACACGGGCCATGCATTCAACAGAACAGGCTACGATTTTTCTACAGAAAAACTGCTCTCTGGCTTAGGAGCTCGTTCCAAGCAATTTGCTTATGTAGAAGCGTCAGAGGCTTTGTATTATCTAGTACCAACCCCACTAACAGAACTTTTTTTTAGAACTACTTTTGAACAAGGTCAAATGGCTCATACCACAATTGCGGTTAATCTTTCTCCTCGGTTCAATATGGCATTTACATACAAAGGTTCCCGCTCCTTAGGGAAGTATGTTAATTTACGCTCTGCAAATGAACGCTTCGAATTTTCTTTTAAATATGAGTCTCTTAACAAGCGCTATGCTTTATGGGGTCATTATGCCAATCAATCTGTAGAAAATCAAGAAAACGGAGGGATTGATGCTGAGGGCGTGTTTTTATTTGAAACAGATGATCCCGACTTTTCAGATCGATCTCTTTTTGATGTTCGCTTCAAAGATGCAGAGAGCCGGTTTTCAGGAAAGCGCTCTTTTGTTGATCAAAACTGGAATTTAGTTCCACCTAAAGATTCTGTCCGTTCACAAATTTTAGTAGGGCATCGTTTTCTAAACGAATCACGTTATTATGCTTATAAGGATCTTAACGCTACAGATCACTTTGGCGATTTTGTTATAGGTAGTACAAGTATTAATGATTTAGCAAAGCTAAAAAGGCTTGAAAACAAAATATACACTGAATTCAACACACCTTTCACAGGAAGGTTACGCGCTGGAATAGCAGCTGTTCAGTCAAATTACTTTCTAGGTTTAGCTGAAGATGAGGTTACTTCAGAGGAGGTTCCAAATCAAATCAAAACTACCCAGTATATGATAAATGGAGATTGGAAATTTCGCTGGAAAGGATTTTCGATGCAAGCCACGCTTCAGAAAAGTATTGGCGGAAGTTTATTAAGCGATGAGATAGCTGCTAAAGCACGATATGAATTTCCCAATAAAGTTTCTTTTACAGCTCGAACAAGTTTTCGAAATCAAACTCCAGACTTTAATTTTCAACTTTACAAAAGTGATTATCAAAACTACAATTGGTATAATCCTAATTTAGAAAATCAAAAAACCGTTCACTTTTCTCTAGACCTTGAACATCCTTGGCTAGGAAGTATTTATGCACACTGGCAACAACTCACAAATTACACCTACTATAACACCACTAGTTTTGCTCCGGGTATCGAAGATTCCGAAGTAGACACCACAAGTATATTATATAGACCACCAGGAGATATATATCTTACAGCTCCTGAACAAGCTGAACAAGCAATGGATTACATCAAAATACGTTATACATCTGAATTTAAGTTAGGCAATTTTGCTATGACCAATACAGCTCAATATCAAAAAGTAACAGGGGAAGAGGAGTTGGTTGAAGACTCTATAGCGTCCCTACCTCTTAATGTCCCTGAGTGGAATTTAAGAACGACCCTTAGCTTTAGCCGCGATATTTTTCAGAAGGCCATGTTCATGCAAACAGGAATTACGGGGCATTACTTTACTAAGTACTACGCTGACCGATATAATCCCTTGTTAGGAGATTTTTCAAGGCAAAGTGATGTGTTGATTGGAGACTTTCCTAGAATAGATTTTTTTGTTAATGGAAAAGTGCAGCAAACCAGACTTTATCTAAAAGCAGAGCACATCAATACACTCTTTACAGAACCTAATTACTTTAGTGCTCCAGGATACCCCTATCGAGATTTCGTAATCCGCTTTGGTTTGGTATGGAATTTCTTCCAATAGGAACCCCTTTATTCTTAACTTCATAATTTACTTTTCACTTAAGATTCAAATCTTTAAAATTTCGTTTTACTGAGAATCAGTCGCTATTCTCTATTTTTTATTTTTTTCATCTTCAAATTCACAAGGAAAAGAGCTTTACATAAGTGTTGTAAAAACCTGTATTTCAATGCATCTACGGGGGGTTGAAGTAGGTGGTCTGAAAAAACTAAAATTTTTTCATAAAAGATGTTGCTCAATGATAAAAAGGGTTCTATATTTGCACCCGCTAAAGAGAACAACAGTATACTTCTCGGAGGTGAAAGTTCATTGAAAGATTAGAAAAATGACAGCGTGTATCATAACGATATACAAACTAGAACAGAACCATTTTGAGACCTTTGAGGGATAAGTCGTGAATGACAAATTAAAACAAACTACAACGAAGAGTTTGATCCTGGCTCAGGATGAACGCTAGCGGCAGGCTTAACACATGCAAGTCGAGGGGTAACAGGGGAGCTTGCTTCCGCTGACGACCGGCGCACGGGTGCGTAACGCGTATGCAACCTACCTTCTACAGGGGGATAGTCAATAGAAATGTTGAATAATACCCCATACGATCTTAGAGTATCATTACTTTAAGAAGAAAGCTTCGGCGGTAGAAGATGGGCATGCGTCCTATTAGTTAGTTGGTAAGGTAACGGCTTACCAAGACTACGATAGGTAGGGGCCCTGAGAGGGGGACCCCCCACACTGGTACTGAGACACGGACCAGACTCCTACGGGAGGCAGCAGTGAGGAATATTGGACAATGGAGGCAACTCTGATCCAGCCATGCCGCGTGCAGGAAGACTGCCCTATGGGTTGTAAACTGCTTTTATACAGGAAGAAACCTACTTACGTGTAAGTAGCTGACGGTACTGTAAGAATAAGGATCGGCTAACTCCGTGCCAGCAGCCGCGGTAATACGGAGGATCCAAGCGTTATCCGGAATCATTGGGTTTAAAGGGTCCGTAGGTGGTTTATTAAGTCAGAGGTGAAATCCCATAGCTTAACTATGGAACTGCCTTTGATACTGATAGACTTGAGTTATTGTGAAGTAGTTAGAATGTGTAGTGTAGCGGTGAAATGCATAGATATTACACAGAATACCGATTGCGAAGGCAGATTACTAACAATATACTGACACTGAGGGACGAAAGCGTGGGTAGCGAACAGGATTAGATACCCTGGTAGTCCACGCCGTAAACGATGGTCACTAGCTGTTTGACTAACATTGGTTAGTTGAGTGGCTAAGCGAAAGTGATAAGTGACCCACCTGGGGAGTACGCTCGCAAGAGTGAAACTCAAAGGAATTGACGGGGGCCCGCACAAGCGGTGGAGCATGTGGTTTAATTCGATGATACGCGAGGAACCTTACCAGGGCTTAAATGTAAGTTGCATGGACCAGAGATGGACCTTTCTTCGGACTACTTACAAGGTGCTGCATGGTTGTCGTCAGCTCGTGCCGTGAGGTGTCAGGTTAAGTCCTATAACGAGCGCAACCCCTATCGTTAGTTGCCAGCGGGTCATGCCGGGAACTCTAACGAGACTGCCGGTGCAAACCGCGAGGAAGGTGGGGATGACGTCAAATCATCACGGCCCTTACGTCCTGGGCCACACACGTGCTACAATGGCCGGTACAGAGAGCAGCCACTCCGCGAGGAGGAGCGAATCTTAAAAACCGGTCTCAGTTCGGATCGCAGTCTGCAACTCGACTGCGTGAAGCTGGAATCGCTAGTAATCGGATATCAGCCATGATCCGGTGAATACGTTCCCGGGCCTTGTACACACCGCCCGTCAAGCCATGGAAGCTGGGGGTACCTGAAGTCGGTGAGCGAAAGCAGCTGCCTAGGGTAAAACTAGTAACTGGGGCTAAGTCGTAACAAGGTAGCCGTACCGGAAGGTGCGGCTGGAACACCTCCTTTCTAGAGAAAGACGATTTTATCATCAAAAAGGAACAATCTTAAATTAAGTTTTGTTCTATGCTGTCATTTTTTTTTATAACATACACTAATAATTCCAAAATTGAGTCTCGTAGCTCAGCTGGTTAGAGCGCTACACTGATAATGTAGAGGTCGGCAGTTCGAGTCTGCCCGAGACTACAATTTTTCTATAGTAAGGGAAGTTTGAATTAAGGGATATTTAGTACCACTAGAGAAAATCTATAGTTGGGCTTCTCGTAAGCGTCAAGTCCTAAGTACTATGGATTTTTTGTTACGGGGGATTAGCTCAGCTGGCTAGAGCGCCTGCCTTGCACGCAGGAGGTCATCGGTTCGACTCCGATATTCTCCACGGTTCTATAGTGTTTTATGATTTTGAGAGGGGTAATTATCGACCGCTTGATGGATGATTAAGATGCATTAATTAGAAAGATGTTCATTGACATATTGAAAAAAGATACATAAATAGTATCAATCATTTTTTTACAAAAAAAGTGGTTTTTACGAGCAAAGTAAAGAATTAGAGTAATAAAAACTAAAAGAGAAAAGTTACGATAGGCTAATTAAGGGCGTATGGGGAATGCCTAGGCTCTCAGAGGCGAAGAAGGACGTGATAAGCTGCGAAAAGCTACGGGGAGTGGCACATACACTGTGATCCGTAGATATCCGAATGGGGCAACCTGTTATGTTGAAGACATATCATCTGCCGTAAGGTAGAAGCAAACCCGGGGAACTGAAACATCTAAGTACCCGGAGGAGAAGAAAACAAAAGTGATTCCGCTAGTAGTGGCGAGCGAACGCGGAACAGCCCAAACCTAACTTGTTACGGCAAGTTAGGGGTAATAGGACCTCGATATTTAATGCATTATGAACTAGAATCTACTGGAAAGTAGAACCATAGAGGGTGATAGTCCTGTATAGGTACAATGATGTTATTGATAGAGGTATCCTGAGTAGTGCGGGGCACGTGAAACCTTGCATGAATTCGCCGGGACCATCCGGTAAGGCTAAATACTCCTGAGAGACCGATAGTGAACCAGTACCGTGAGGGAAAGGTGAAAAGAACCGTGAATAACGGAGTGAAATAGATCCTGAAACCATACGCTTACAAGCGGTCGGAGCCCCTTTGGGGGTGACGGCGTGCCTTTTGCATAATGAGCCTACGAGTTACCGTTGCTAGCAAGGCTAATCGATTCAGTCGAGGATCCGTAGCGAAAGCGAGTCTGAATAGGGCGACAGAGTTAGTAGTGGTAGACGCGAAACCGAGTGATCTACCCATGAGCAGGTTGAAGCTGTAGTAACATACAGTGGAGGACCGAACCCGTTGACGTTGAAAAGTCTTGGGATGACTTGTGGGTAGGGGTGAAAGGCCAATCAAACT
>CAJIYH010000006.1:0-162500 GCA_905181615.1 uncultured Flavobacteriaceae bacterium | reverse complement strand
CTATAGGCCAATTGGGTTGTGGTAGCATGTCATCGATGATATAAAATCCACCAGGCTTAACAAGTTCTAAAGTTTTTTCTAAGTCGCTGTATTTTCCTGGCCAAGCATCTGCAAATATCAAATCGAATTGTGCTCCATCATATTCTTTAATCCATACGGAGCCATCCTCGGTTATAAGTTCTAGTCTTGAATCATTGCCAAGCACATTTGATACTATTCAATTAATTCCGGATTGTTATCAATAGAAGTTAGTTTGGATTCTTCGTCCATGCCATTAAGCATCCAAGTGGTCGAAATTCCCATGCCCGTTCCTAGTTCCAAAAAGTCACCATTTACCTTTGAAGATATTAGTGTTTGAATAAGTTCTCCAGCCAATAAGTCAGTTCCCATGTTGAACTTTATTTCTTTTGCTTTTTTGGTTAATTCTTCTAAGGGTGTGTTGTTTTTCATTAGTTTAATTTGGGATAACTAATTTAGTTAATTTACACATTATAATACACATAAAAAAGAGTGTTTTTGAGTATTCGAAAATCGTGTTCAAATATTCGATACAGTTAGTTTATGATTATCATCAACTCCCTAATTTTCCAGCTATATAGCCACCGCTCCAAGCTGCCTGAAAATTATAACCTCCTGTTATTGCGTCGACATCGATTACCTCCCCGGCAAAATATAGATTCTTAGCTTTTTTACTTTGCATTGTTTTGAGATTAATTTCATTCAAATCAATACCACCACAGGTTACAAATTCTTCTTTAAATGTTGTTTTTCCAGAGACTTGGTAGTTGTCTTGGGTTAGTATGGTCGCCAATTGTCTAAATTTCTTTTTACCAACCTCATTCCACTTTTTGTCGGTAGAGATATCAATTTTTTCTAACAAGAAGTTCCAAAGGCGGTTCGGAAGTGTAAATGCTTTCTGATTACCAATTCCCTTCTGAGGATGTAACGTGCTAAATTCTTGTAGCTGTTCAAAAAGTAACTCTGTATTGGTTTCGTTAACCCAATTAACCTGAATTTTGAATTCGTATCCACGGTCACTTAATTCTCTAGCACCAAAAGCAGATGCTTTTAGAATTGCGGGTCCACTCATCCCCCAATGGGTTATAAGCAAGGGTCCTTGGGTATTGATTTTGCTGTCTTTGATTTTTATACGGGTATTTTCAACGACCAATCCCATAAGCTCCTTAATAGCTTCGCTTGGCATATTGAAAGTAAACAAGGAAGGAATTGGAGAAATAATGTTGTGACCTAAATTCTTCAACCAATCAAACCCCTTAATTTTGGGACTTCCACCTGTTGCAATGATAACTGAATCGAATCTTTGGGACGGTTGGTCTTTGAAATTTAGTTTCCAACCTGTTGCCTCTTGTTCCATCTGTTTAATGGTTTGACCCAGTTGTAATGTTATTTTTAGACGAGTCATTTCACCAATCAAACAATCGATTATACTCTGCGAGTCATTAGATACGGGAAACATTCGCCCATCTTTTTCTGTCTTTAATGGAATGCCCCGACTTTCAAACCAAGCAACGGTATCCGTTGTGCTGAATTGATAAAAGAGGGATTTTAGTTTTTTTCCACCCCGAGGATATGCCTCACAAAGAGTTGGTATGTCCGAGCAGTCGTGGGTTACGTTGCAGCGCCCTCCACCAGATACTTTTACTTTAGATAGCACCTTAGATGTTTTTTCGAAAAGGATTACTTGGTGGTCAAGATGGTGTTCTTTTACAGATAAGGCGGCAAAAAAACCAGCTGCTCCTCCGCCAATTATGGCAATTTTTTTAGATTTCATATTAAAGGATAAAACGATCTCCAGTTCGCGCTACATGAAAGCCTAGATCTATAATTTTTTTTGATTCTTTACTCTCAGGATTTAATAATGGATTTGTATGGTTCATGTGGATGAAATGTATTTTGTCTTTTTCGGAATCGGAAAGGTTTTTAAACAAAGCAATACTTTCGATTACAAATGGATGTGGTATTTCTGAAATGTTTCGAGCTTGTATTTCAATTCCACTAAAAAAAGTAGCATCGATAAAAGCATAATCAACTTTTTTGATTGCTTCTATGATCGAAGTTTCCCACTTTTCCCATTTATCAATGTCTGGAATGAAGAGAGCACTTTTTTCAGGGCCATTTATTTGATATCCTACTGTTTCAGAAAATTCATCTCGGTGGGGAACTTGAAAAGGACGGACGCATAACTCAGAACTTAACTGCACCAAATTGTCTTTGTCCATTAATTTTAAATCAATATTTTGGTTCGACACCAGCTGACTCCATGGACCGTTATTTTCGAGAAATCCCTTCATTTTAGGGTATACATAAACAGGGACCTGCTTTGCATTCATTACTTCTTTCCCTAAATACATAAGTCCAGTATAATGACCGATATGAGCATGGGTTAGAAAAATGGCTGCAGGAATTTCGTTTACTTTACTGGGCGCATTGTTCTTAAGAATACGCAGCTGTTGGGTGATGTTGGGAGTAGCTTCGAATAAAAATTGTTTCTGATTTATTGGATCAATTACTCCTAAAGAAACAACTGGAGTTTGCCTTTTTTTTCCTTCAAATATTGCTCTACAACAATTTTTTGTACAGTTTATTTGAGGACTTCCAGCGTCTTGAGCAGTTCCCAAAACAACTAGGGTAGTTTTAGTTACTGGTGTTGTTTCTCTTTGAGCAAAAGCCTGAAAAGAGACAAGAAAAACAATAAGATTAAAAACCCAAAAACGCATAAGTTAATTGTCTTTTTTCGTGAATTTCAAATCTTTCTCAATAGCATCTATCATAAGACCAGCAATATCCTTACTAGAAACACCTTCAATGCCTTCTAAGCCTGGAGATGAATTAACTTCCAGAAGCAGTGGACTGTTTTTTCCCCGAATTATATCAACACCAGCAACTTTTAGATTTAAAGTTTTGGCAGCTAAGAGTGCTATTTTTCGTTCTCTGGGTGTTATTTTTATTTTTTGTGCAGTTCCTCCTAAATGAATGTTAGCTCTAAATTCTCCGGGTGCAGCTGTTCGCATAATACTTTCGACTACTTTCCCATTTACTACAAAACAACGAATGTCTTTTCCATCTGCTTCTTTAATGAATTCTTGAACTAAGATATTTGCTCTTAGACTTTTAAACGCATTAATTAAACTTTCAGCAGCTTTTTTGGTTTCAGCAAGTACAACACCTTTTCCTTGAGTTCCCTCTAAAAGCTTAACAATAAGGGGTGCTCCTCCAACCATTTGAATGAGGTCGTCTGTGTCTAGTGGGGAATTTGCAAATCCTGTGGTTGGGATGGGTAATCCACTGTTAATTAAAAGTTGAAGCGAATAAAGTTTATCACGAGATTGTGTTATAGAAGCGGCACTGTTTTGAGTATAAACTCCTAAGGCTTCGAAATGTCGTGTAAGTGCACAGCCATAGAATGTCATGCTAGGTCGAATTCGAGGAATAATAGCGTCAAAATTTTTAAGAATGCGTCCTCCACGATAATGCATTTCCGGATTTTCTCCGTCTAGCTTTATGTAGCAATCTTTTATGTTCAAAAATTCCATCTGATGCCCATGTTCTTCTCCGGCTTCAATAATACGTCTGTTGCTATATAAATCAGGATTACTTGCTAGGAGTCCAATCTTTAATCCTGATCTATTTTGTATATGTATGTGATAGTAATTTTCAATTAAAGTTGATGATAATTCTCCCAGTTGAAAAGAAGCTTCAGGATCCACTAACATTTTACCAGACATTGCTTGTCTACCTAATAACATTCTATATCCCATAGAGTCTCTGTTGGTTAATGTTAAATCAATTTCCCATGTACTTTCTGCAATAGAGATAATAGATTTAATTACATAACGTAATTCAGACAAGCCGCTTGAGCTTTTAATTTTCCTTCTATCAATTACTGGAGATTCACAATGGATGCTTGTTTTCCCATCATTTTGAAGCGGATGAACTTCATATCGAACCCAAGGATCTCCATCTTTTTTGAATGGAATAATGTTGATTGCATGCAGAGCAGACGTTTTTGCACCAGAATCTACGCGGGCTTTAATTGCGGGAATATTCAATTGTGGGAGTCCACACCATTCCTCACTACCCACTACTATTTTACTTAAACTCATTGTATTGAGAATTTAATCTATAACAGGATTTTATGATTGATACTAAGACATCAATTCATTTGTCAAATGTAAACTATTTTTACTTTCTTTAAATAATTAAAATAACAATGAATTTCAGCCAACAAAACCCCCGCAATACGAGGGTTCGGGTTTCAAAATGTTTCACTAATTATACTGAAACTAAATCTCCAGAGGCTTCTTTTTTAGGTAAGGTCGAAACCCCCATGAGGTAAGTGTCGATTTGATGTGCTGCCTCTCGTCCTTCAGAAATTGCCCAAACAATTAAAGACTGACCTCTTCGCACATCACCCGCAGCAAAAACAGTAGACTTATTTGTTTGGTATTGTTTAATTCCTTCTACATTTCCCCGTTTGTCAAAAGTCACACCCAACTTTTCTGGCAAAGTTTTTTCGGGTCCTGTAAAACCTAGAGCCAGTAATGCCATATCACAAGGCCATTCTTTTCCAGATCCTTCTTTCTCTATAAGTTGTGGACGTTCTCCAGGTACTTTTTTCCAACGTACTTCAACTGTTTTTAATCCCACAACATTTCCTTTAGCATCACCAACAAATTCTTTGGTTAGAATGCTCCATTCTCTGTGAATTCCTTCTTCGTGAGAAGAAGTAGTTTTGAGTTTAAATGGCCAGTATGGCCAAGGGTTTTCTTCTGTTCTTCCATCTGCAGGCTTGGGCATTATTTCGAAGTTAGTTACACTTTTTGCTCCTTGACGATTAGAAGTTCCGATACAATCGGAACCTGTATCACCTCCACCAATAACAATTACATCACGATCTTTAGCTGTATATTTAGCTTCTCGTTCTAATTGACCATCTACAGCTTTGTTGTTATGTGGCAAAAAGTCCATAGCCTGAACTACACCTTTAAGTTCAGAACCAGGTATTGGCAGATTTCTTTTTATAGTAGCTCCTGCAGCAATAAGAATGACATCAAAATCTGATTCTAAAGTTTCGGCGCTAATGTCCTTTCCGATTTCAACATTACACTTAAAAATAATCCCTTCAGCTTCAAGAATTTCAAGACGTCTGTCGATTATATTTTTTTCCATTTTAAAATCTGGAATTCCGTAGCGTAATAAACCACCAACTTTGTTGTCACGTTCAAAAACAGTAACGGTATGACCAGCTTTATTAAGCTGTTGTGCAGCTGCAAGACCAGCCGGACCTGATCCAACAATTGCGATTGTTTTTCCAGTTCTTTCTGCAGGTGGTTGTGCTTTAATCCATCCTTCTGCAAAGCCACGTTCAACTATATATTTTTCAATTAATTCAATAGAAACAGGTGGATTCGTAATTCCTAAAACACAAGCTTCTTCACAAGGAGCGGGACATAGGCGACCTGTAAATTCCGGGAAGTTGTTTGTAGCTTGTAATATGTGTAATGCTTTTTCCCATTGATTTTTATAAACAGCATCGTTAAAATCAGGAATTAAATTTCCTAATGGACAACCGCTATGACAAAAGGGAACACCACAATCCATACAACGTCCACCTTGCTCTTGAAGTACTTCGTTAGAAGGAGCAACTGTAAATTCTTTGTAGTTGTCAATTCGCTTTTTAGGATCAATTACCTCTTCTTTGATTCTGTCGTATTCCAAAAATCCTCTTAATTTTCCCATCGCTTAAGCCTTTAATTTATTTTCTTCTTCTGCAGCAAGTATTGCTAGTGCATTTTTATAATCGGTTGGCATTACTTTGATGAAATTCTTAGAACTATCCGGCCAATCTTTTAGTATTTGTGCAGCCTTAGAACTGTTTGTATAGTCTTTGTGGTTTTGAAGTAAACCCTGAACAGTTTCTTTATCTTGATCAGTTAAGTCTTCGAGTTCTACCATTTCTAAGTTAAATTTTTTCTCATCAAAAATTCCATCGTCATTAAATAGGTATGCAATTCCACCACTCATTCCAGCAGCAAAATTACGCCCTGTTTCTCCAATAATCAAGGCAATACCTCCGGTCATATATTCACAACCATGATCTCCAATACCTTCAACAACCGCAATTGCTCCAGAGTTTCGAACACAGAAACGTTCTCCAGCAATTCCGTTGATATAAGCTTCACCAGTGACTGCTCCATAGAGCGCAACGTTTCCAATGATTATGTTTTCATCAGCCTTAAAAGTAGCTTCTTCTGGCACTTGAGCTATAAGTTTTGCTCCAGAGAGTCCTTTTCCAAAGTAATCATTACAAGTTCCTGAGACTTTCATGAACAAGCCTTTTGCAGCAAATGCTCCAAAACTCTGCCCTGCTGTTCCTGTAAATTTTAAGCTTAATGTATCTTCAGGTAGTCCTGGAGCACCGTGCATTTTTGAAATCTCATTACTCAATATTGCTCCGACTGTTCTGTCGGTATTGCAAACAGGGAACTCTAGATGTTGCTCTTCTTTTCTGTAGATAGCAGGGTGTGCCGCTTCTATAATTTTGAAGTCAATAACATTATCAAGACCGTGATCTTGTTTTCGGGTATTATGAAGTTTTACAAGCGATCCAACCTCAGGTTTATATAATATTTTTGAGAGATCAATTCCTTGAGCTTTATAATGACCAACCGCTTTTTTCATATTGATTTTTTGCGATTGTCCCACCATTTCTTTGATGGTTCTAAAACCTAATTGCGCCATAATTCCTCTCAATTCTTCTGCAACAAAGTACATGAAGTTGATTACATGCTCAGGTTTTCCTTTAAAATTCTTTCTCAATTCTGGATCTTGAGTTGCAATACCCACCGGACAAGTATTGAGGTGACATGCACGCATCATTATACATCCAGACGCTACAAGTGGTGCAGTAGAGAAGCCAAATTCTTCGGCACCTAATAAACATGCTATTGCTACATCTCGGCCTGTTTTCATTTGTCCGTCACACTCTAAAACGATTCGGTTACGAAGGTCGTTCATTACCAATGTTTGTTGTGCTTCTGCTATTCCAAGTTCCCAAGGAAGTCCAGCGTGCTTGAGAGAGGTAAGTGGAGAAGCTCCAGTTCCACCATCAAATCCAGAAATCAAAATTACATCTGCTTTTGCTTTGGCTACCCCAGCTGCAATTGTTCCAACTCCGACTTCAGAAACTAATTTTACATTTATTCTAGCTTCTCGGTTTGCGTTTTTTAAATCAAATATAAGCTGAGCTAAATCTTCAATAGAATAAATATCATGATGAGGTGGTGGGGAAATTAACCCAACATAAGGAGTAGAATTTCGAACCGAGGCTATGTAAGGATTTACTTTTAGGCCAGGAAGTTGTCCCCCCTCTCCAGGTTTGGCGCCTTGAGCCATTTTTATTTGAATTTCTTTTGCAGAACTTAAATAGTGACTGGTTACCCCGAATCGACCAGAAGCAACTTGCTTTATTGCGCTGTTCCTCCAGTTTCCGTTGTTGTCTGGCTGAAAACGTTTTGGATCTTCACCTCCTTCTCCAGAATTACTTTTACCCCCAATACGATTCATCGCAATGGCTAAATTTTCGTGGGCTTCTGCGCTAATTGATCCTAAAGACATAGCGCCTGTTTTGAATCTTTTTACAATTTCTGTCCAAGGCTCAACCTCTTCGATTGGAATTGGATCAAAACTAGAAAACTCAAATAAACCTCTCAGAGTCATTAGCTTTTCTGTTTGTTCGTTAACCATTTTAGAGTATACCTCATAACTCTCAAAGTTATTTTGATTTACCGCTTGTTGAAGTTTTGCAATGGTAGTAGGGTTTAGCATATGTGCCTCTCCGTTTCTTCGCCAGCGATATTCTCCACCGATTTCTAAATCAAGTCCAGAAAGACTTTCGATATTGAATGCTTTTTTGTGACGACGAGAAATTTCTTTTTCGATTTCATAAAGACCAATTCCTTCTATTCGAGTGGATGTATTACAAAAGTATTGGTCTACAAAGATCTCGCTCAGTCCGAGCGCTTCAAATATCTGAGAGCCACGGTAGGAGTTTAGCGTGGAGATTCCTATTTTATTCATAACCTTAACAATCCCTGTTGCTATAGCTTTGTTGTAATTTTGTATTGCATCGTGAGCACTAAATCCTTTTATATTCTTTACTTCAACTTGTTCTTCAATAATTTCATTAACCATATAGGGGTTAATTGCACTTGCACCATAACCAAATAGGCAAGAGAAATGATGTGGTTCACGTGGTTCTGCGGATTCAATTACAATTCCAAATTTAGATCTTTTTTGAAGACGTTTAAACGAGTTTTGTGTATGAGCACAAGCTAGTAGAATCGGAATAGGAGCCATTTTAGAAGAAACACCACGATCGGATAGTATAACAATGTTAGCACCATTTTCAATTTCTTTTTCAATTTCAGAAATAATATTTTCTAACGCATTTTCCAGTCCATTAACCCCTTTTTCGATAGGGTATAAGGTAGATATTGAAATGGTTTTGTAGTCTGCATGCTCAATGTATTTGATTTTATCTAAATCTTCGTTTGAGATTACTGGGTTTTGAATGTGAAGCTTTTTTGCATGATCTTCAGTGATGTCAAAGAGGTTGATATCACTTCCGATTGACAAAGAAGTATCGGTAACTATTTCTTCCCGAATTCCGTCCAGAGGCGGGTTAGTTACTTGAGCAAAAAGTTGCTTGAAGTAGTTGTAAAGTAACTGAGGGCGATCTGATAATACAGCCAAAGGAGTGTCCGTTCCCATCGAACCAATAGCTTCTTTTCCTTTAATACTCATTGGGAGTATTAAAGTTTTGAAATCTTCTTGTGTATAACCAAAAACTCGTAATCGTGTATCGTAATCTTCTGATTCAACCGTAACATGATTGCCTGTGTAAGGGACTTCAGAAAGTCTTAAAAGATGTTTGTCTAGCCATTCTTGGTAGGGACGTTCAGAAACAACCTTGGTTTTAATTTCTTCATCCTCAATAATTCGTCCCTCATCCATATTCACAAGGAACATTCTTCCGGGCTCTAGACGACCGTGTTTAACCACGTTTATAGGTTCAATATCAAGAACTCCAGCCTCCGATGACATAACAACATAACCGTCTTTGGTCACGGTATATCTTGAGGGTCTAAGTCCGTTTCGGTCAAGTAAAGCTCCAATGTATTTTCCGTCTGTAAAAGGAATAGAAGCGGGTCCATCCCAAGGCTCCATTATACAGGAATTGTATTGGTAAAATGCTTTTTTAAGAGGATCCATCGACTTGTGTTTTTCCCATGCTTCTGGAACTAACATCATCATTACTTCAGGTAACGATCTGCCGGTAGCTAGTAATAATTCAACAACCATATCCATTGATGAAGAATCTGACTTTCCTTTTAAAATAATTGGAAGTATTTCTTTGATATCATCTCCAATTAAATCGCTTTTAAAAAGTTCTTCACGCATTTGCATACGACTTGAATTCCCTCTGAAAGTGTTGATTTCTCCGTTGTGACACATATATCTAAAGGGCTGTGCCAAATCCCATGTTGGGAAGGTATTGGTAGAGAATCTTTGGTGAACTAAAGCCAATCGGGTTACAACCAAAGGATCTGATAAATCTAAATAGTAAGCTTCAATATCTTCGGGAACCAATAAACCCTTGTATATAAGTGTATGTGTAGAAAGACTAGGGAAGTAAAAATAGTTGCTTTGAGAAAGTTTTGAAGCAATGATTTTATGTTCTGTAATTTTTCGAGCGATAAATAATTTAACATTAAATTCTTGGTCTGAAAGTGATTGATTTCCCTTGCCAACAAATACCTGTGCAACGTAAGGTTCTGTTTGTTGAGCAATACGACCAACAACAGATCGATTAACAGGAACTTTTCGCCAGCCTAAAATTGACAAGCCTTGTTTTTTTATTTCTTCTTCAAAAAGTTGCGTACAAAAATTACGTTGATTTTTCTTTTGTGGTAAAAAAGACATTCCAATTGCATATTGATGTGCTTCAGGAAGTTCGAACAAACAATTCTTGACCATGAAATCATGGGGAATTTCAATTAAGATTCCAGCACCATCTCCTGTTTTTCCATCTGAGCTTACTGCTCCTCTGTGTTCAAGTTTCACAAGAATATCCAATGCTTTTCCAATGATGTCATTGGTTTTTTCCCCTTCTAAACTACAAATGAATCCTGCGCCGCAGTTGTCGTGTTCATAGTCAGGAGAGTAGAGTCCTTGTTTTTTTGGTAACATAATTCTTGGTTTTTGTAAATCAAAAATAATTGATTTAAACACTTTTGTGCTATTTTGGATATCTAAAGTTTGATTAGTTAAAGAGTCTTGATTTTTAGGACCAATATCTTCAGAATTTATTAAATTAAGCTCCTATTTTTATGATTAATTCAAAATAGTATTCCATAAGACGCTCTATATAATATGGATTATATAACTTCATATTAATTAGATTATGAAAAATAAAGGGCGTTATTGCGTAATTGGTGTTATGTCTGGAACCTCTCTAGATGGTTTAGATTTGGCTTTGATTGAATTTGTTTTGGACAATAAAAAATGGGAATACCAATTAATCTCAACAACAACAAAATCATACACTGAGCAATGGAAAAAGAGGCTTACTGAAGCCCGCTTAATGAAACCTGAGCAGCTGGCACTTTTGGATTTGAATTATACATATTTCTTGGCTGAGCAAATTCAGCTTTTTATAAATGAAAACTCCGACCATACGATAGACTTGATAAGTTCTCATGGGCATACAGTTTTTCATCAACCAGAACAAGGACTTACCTTTCAAATTGGAAATCAAAAGCAACTTGCAGATCTGCTTCAGCATAGGGTTGTTTGTGACTTTAGGGTTCAAGATGTTGCACTTGGAGGTCAAGGCGCTCCATTAGTTCCTGGTGGGGAGTTTCATCTTTTTTCTGAATATGCAGCTTGCGTTAATTTAGGTGGTTTTGCTAACATTAGTTTACTCGGTGACTCTAGTCCAATTGCTTTTGATATAGCAGCAGCAAATTTGATTTTCAACTTCTATGCGCATAAATTAAACCTAGCTTATGATGCAGGTGGAGCAATTGCTTCAAAGGGTAAAATAGTTAAACCCCTGTTAGATGAATTGGATGCTTTGTCTTTTTATAATGAGGCACCTCCTAAATCTTTGGGAGTTGAATGGCTGGCTCAAAATGTCACTCCATTATTGAGTTCTTATGAACAAGAATCTATTCCAGATTTAATGCATACTTATGCTTCGCATTTGGCAACTCAAATCTTAAAAGTTTTACCCGATTCAGGGAAAATACTTTTTACAGGAGGAGGCACTCATAACACTTTTTTAATGCAACTAATTCAAGATAAATGTTCAGCTCAAATATGCATTCCAAGTGATACTATCATTGATTTTAAAGAGGCTATGGTTTTTGGGTTTCTAGGGCTTTTAAGGTCGTTGGGGCAACATAATTGTTTTGCTTCAGTAACAGGATCATCAAGAGATCATTCTTCGGGAGTTATATTTGAAATTTTTTAAGCTATATTTAGAATTAAATTTATATTTTAGACTGCACAAGAGACCATAAAACCCTTTCTTTAATTTTAAGAGCATCAAATCAAACCCTATGGAAATTATCTTGGTATTTATTTTTGCTCTTGGTTACCTGGCGATTACGCTAGAACATACTCTCAAAATAGATAAATTAATCCCAGCCTTAGCCATGATGGCTATACTTTGGGCAGTTATTGCCCTAGGGCATATGCCCGTTTATGAAGTAAACACGACTCTTAAAAAATTAGACCCCACCCACATCGACGAAATTTTATTACACCATTTAGGTAAAACTGCTGAAATAATAATTTTCTTACTTGGGGCTATGACCATTGTTGAAATTATTGACTATTTCAATGGATTTTCGACTATAAAATCATTTATAAAAACAAAATCCAAGAGGTCATTACTTTGTATTTTTGCTGTTCTAGCATTCATTTTATCTGCAATAATTGATAACCTTACCGCAACGATTGTATTAATTACTATCCTGCAAAAGGTTATTATAGATCGAGACACAAGGCTTTGGTTTGCAGGTCTAATCATAATATCTGCAAATGCTGGTGGTGCTTGGTCTCCAATTGGAGATGTAACAACTACAATGTTGTGGATTGCTGATAAAGTAACCACGATTAAACTAATTACTTATTTATTTCTTCCTTCGGTTGTGTGTGTTATTGTCCCTGTTTTTGTGGCATTTTTTTTACCTGCATTCAAAGGAAATATTAAAATGGATGATATCGATGATGACGATGCGATTCATAAACATGGTTCAACCATGCTTTATTTAGGGCTTTTGGCAATTGTTTTTGTTCCAGTTTTTAAAACAATTACACACCTTCCGCCTTATGTTGGAATGATGTTCTCATTAGCGCTTGTATCTACTTTTGCAGAAATTTTTAGTGCAGCAAAAATAAATATTACGTCTATTGACCAAGAGAGTGACGCAGCTTCTCACCACAGTCCAGTTCACAAATCTTTATCTAAGATTGAATTACCCAGTATTCTTTTTTTCTTGGGGATTTTATTAGCAGTTGCTGCATTAGAATCTTTAGGAATGTTGTTTGCTTTTGCAGAAACACTTAATACTACCATTCCAAATACGGATATTGTAATTATGTTATTAGGTTTTGGTTCTGCAGTTATTGATAATGTGCCCTTAGTAGCAGCAAGTATTGGAATGTTTTCTGAGCCAACAGATAGCGGGCTATGGCATTTTATTGCTTTTTCAGCGGGAACAGGAGGTAGTATGTTGATTATAGGATCTGCAGCAGGAGTAGTCGCTATGGGTATGGAGAAGATTGATTTCTTTTGGTATTTCAAGAATATATCATGGCTCGCCTTGCTTGGATTTATTTCAGGATCAATAACCTTTATGCTTTTGCGCGGATTTGTTGTTTAATATATACTTAAATGGCAGCTTTTTCGTTCTATAGTTAAAACCTTTATACAACAGCATGATGATGTCTTTTTTTATTCAAACAACAGAAGAACTTAGAACAGAGAAAACACTTTCTCTTATTGAACTTATAAAAAATGGTGGCCTAGGGGGTCAGTTTATCATAGGCTTACTTTTTTTACTATTGATCATCGCTTTATATATCTATTTTGAGCGTTGGTTTGCCATTCGTTCGGCCTTGAAAATAGACGACACTTTTATGGATCAGATTCGCTTGTATGTTTCACAAGGTAAAATAGAAACAGCGCAGGCATTGTGTGTAAAAGAAGATGTTCCTGTAGCTCGACTTATTGCTAAAGGGATCACTCGAATAGGAAAACCCTTAGAAGATATCAACACAACTATTGAAAACGCCGGGAGACTTGAAGTCTATAAATTAGAAAAAAACGTAAGCGTCTTAGCAACAATTGCTGGTGCAGCTCCAATGCTCGGGTTCTTGGGAACTGTGATTGGAATGATTCTGTCTATTTTTGAAATTTCTAACGCAGGTGGAAACATCGACATGAAATTATTATCAGACGGACTTTATACTGCAATGACAACAACAGTAGCTGGACTTATAGTAGGAATTGTAGGTTATATAACATTCAACCATTTGGTTGCTAAAACCTCTAAAGTAGTATATCAAATGGAAGCAATTTCTTTTGAATTTTTAGACTTACTTAATGAACCTGCAGCCTAATGAACCTTAGAGGAAGAAATAAAATAACCCCTGAATTCAATATGTCTTCTATGACGGATATTGTCTTCTTGTTGCTTATCTTTTTTATGATTGCTTCTACCTTGACAAAGCAATTGGATACTATTGAGGTTAAGCTACCGCAGGCTAAAGGTAAGACAGAAAACAGAAGCTCTATTACGGTTTCAATTAACAAGGATAATCGTTTTTATATTGATGATAAAACCGTATCAAAAAGTAAACTAAAAGCTCAGCTACTCAGTACATTAGGCAAGTCAGATTCACGAGTAATAATTTTACGAGCAGAAAAAAATGTTCCTATAGAAGAAGTAGTATTTGTAATGAGTATTGCCAATCAGAATTCAATTAAAGTTGTTTTAGCAGTAGACTCCCAGTAAAAATTTATTTATGAGTTTTCTTAACACACCACATAAAAAAAAGTCAGCAATGCTTACGAGCATAATAATGCTGTTGCTTCTAATTGTATTTTCGTGGATAGGTCTTTCTTATTTTGATCCCCCAATATCATACGGAATGGAGGTCAATTTTGGAACAACATCTCAAGGAAAAGGAAAAACCCCGCCTAAAACTCAACCAAAACAAGTTGAACAGCAACAGGTAAATGCAAAAGCAGAAATTACAAAAACCTCCCCTAAGGTGACTGAGGTAAAAGCTCCAAAAGTTTTAACCCAAAAATATCCTTCGGTGCCAATTATAAAGAATAAGATAGAAAAAATTTCAACCCCAAAAATATCAGAAATCAAAACTCCCACAAACGAAGTTAAGGAGGAAGTTATACAAGAATCACCCAAACCGACGGTTTCTAAATCAACCAAACAAGTTCTTTCTAATTTATTCAACAACTCAAATAAATCAGAGGAATCGAGTCAAGGTGAAGGAGACGATGAAGAAGTTGGAGATAAAGGAAAAACAGAAGGAAACCCTTATACAAATAGTTACTACGGCACTGCGGGTTTAGGGGGCAAAGGAGATGGTTTTGGTTTGAATGGTCGAAGTCTTAAGAATCAAGGATCTGTGACTCAGGAATGTAACCAAGAGGGAGTTGTGGTAGTCAGAATTACGGTTGATAAGTCTGGCACTGTTGTATTGGCAGAAGCAGGGGTAAAGGGAACTACAAACTCTCACCCGTGTCTATTAGCTCCAGCAGAAAAAACAGCTTATTTACACAAATGGTTCTCAGATACTAACGCACCAAACAAGCAAGTTGGATTTGTTGTTGTTAATTTTAAATTAGGCGAATAATCGTGGATTCATACGAAGAAGTACGCTCTTGGCTATACAATCAATTACCGATGTACCAGCAACAAGGAGCTGTTGCTTATAAGCCAGGCTTAAAAAAAATGAAGGATTTCATGACTTACCTTGGAAATCCACACAAAAACTTTACTTCTATTCATGTTGCAGGCACAAACGGTAAGGGGTCCACCGCGCATATGATAACCTCCGTTTTAATGGAAGCAGGATGTAAAGTAGGTCTATACACTTCACCTCATCTAAAAGATTTTACAGAACGTATACGGATCAATGGTATTGCTATTGAAACCGCTTACGTAGTTGCTTTTGTACAAAAGTACAAGTCCTATTTTATAGACGCTCAACTTTCTTTTTTTGAACTTACCGTTGGAATGTCTTTTGAGTATTTTAGTAGTCAAAATATTGATTATGCAGTTGTTGAGGTTGGTTTAGGTGGCCGATTAGACGCTACCAATATTATTACCCCAGTTCTTTCTGTGATTACCAATATAGGTTTTGATCACACACAGTTTTTAGGGAATACACTGGTCTCAATTGCAAAAGAAAAAGCGGGTATTATTAAAGAAAATGTCCCTGTAGTTATTGGAGAAACTCAATCAGAAATTGTTTCAGTTTTTCAAGAACGATCGAGCCTTTTAAAAGCTACAATCACATTCGCGGACGCAAAGGAAGTCCATTTACACCAATCGGACTTAAAAGGCTTGTATCAGTCTAAAAATATTCAAACAGCAGTTGTTGCTGTTAATGAACTAGGATTAGATAAAATAAAGAGAGAGCATGTTGCTTCGGGTTTACTTAAAGTTGTTTCTAACACAAACTTGAAAGGTCGCTGGCAGGTATTAAGAGATGCTCCTTATGTGGTAGCAGATGTAACGCATAATGCACCAGGATTTTCTTATGTTGTTGAACAGATTAAAAAAATACCGCATCGAGGGCTTCATCTTGTTCTTGGTTTTGTTAAAGAAAAAGATCTAGTGTCAATTTTTGAAATTCTTCCAAAGAAGGCTATTTATTATTTTAGCGCTCCCAACATCAAAAGAGCTGAAAAAGTTTCTACTTTAATCAAACATGCTGAAAACTATAAGCTACAGGCTAGAGCTTATAAAACTATTGATATAGCCTATAAATCAGCCCTTAAGAGTGCAGGGTATGAAGATTTTATTTATGTAGGTGGGAGTGCTTTTGTGGTTGCTGAAATTCTTTAAAAAACTCTTTGTAAACAAGATAAACTATTCTATATTTACACCCGCTGGGGCGCTTAGCTCAGTTGGTTCAGAGCACTTGGTTTACACCCAAGGGGTCGGGGGTTCGAATCCCTCAGCGCCCACACACTTAAATCGAGATATATAACCTATATCTCTTTTTTTATTCCCATTATTCTCTAAACTTTTTCCATTCTCAAACTCTATTCCATAACCTTTTTTTCCTACACTAATTTTAATTCTAACTCTCATTCTAACTCTACATCTCTTACCAATATTATCCCCATCTAAATACTCAACACTTACCCAATCCAAATATTTTTCTACCAATCTCTTTTTATCTTCAAATCTTCCCAAACCTCAATCTTTATATAACTCATCTTTCATCAAATCCATCGATCCATCAATACTCCCTCAATAAAATATTTTTTCATTTATATAGATTATGGTCCACTTTACTAATATAACAAAACCTAATTACAGCTTATGTCATTGTATTCATTTAACCAAAAACAATAAATTTTATAAAAATAAAGGGAAAATTGTATTAATATTTTCTATATTAGAAAAAGCAAACATAAAAATTTGATGAAAAAAATTATTTATACCCTTATTTTTTTATTTACAATAACTTCATATTCTCAATCTGTAAATGGGATTCCTATTTCCGAGTTAGATGCTAAGTATATTAGGATCAATTTTACAAGAAAATTATTAAAACCATTTCAAATAAAAGTGTTTTTAGATTATGGACAAATAGCCAGAGTTAAGGACATTAGTAAAGGACACGTTTTAGATGATGATGGTAAAAAGTTTTCATTCAATGGAATAATGGGTGTTGTGAATCTTCTTGTTACTAACGGTTATAAAATAGCTTTTGTTTATAATGAAGAAGATGATTCTGTGAACTACGTAATGGAGAAGGTCAAATAACTTTTGAATTTTAATATAATAAAATTATGAGATTATTTTTATCGATTACTGTTTTTTTAATTTCATTTTCATCTATCTCTCAGGATCTTTCTAAGGAATTGTATGGTTTCAAAAAATTATATAATCTAAAAAGTTTATCTCAAGAAGAAATTCACTCTTTAATTAAGGAGTGGATTGGTCAAAATTTTGAGTCTCCTACAGATGCCACTAAATATGATAATAAAAATAAAATAATTGTAGAAAGAGGTTTTGAAATGAGTCCGAAGATAATTCAAACAGCTCAAAACACAACTTCAATTTATAAGGTTTCAAGTGAATTAAGTTTTTTATTTTCTGAAAATCAGCTTTTGTTGGAGATGCGTATAGACGATGTTTATTCTTTTGATGGTAAAAAGGGAGATCCTAAGACTAATTGGGAAATTATAAGTGGTCAAATTGATGAAACATTCATTAGAGACCTGTTAACTAGAGGATATACGAATGTTAAACAATTTAGTTATTGGCTTGCTATTGAAAAAAAAGGAGATGCCATGGCAAAAAAAGCAGTTAAATATGTTGATAAAGAAATTAAGAAAGGAGTTTTTATAAAAAGAATGATTAAAGTCTCTAATGGATTAAATAATGAGGTAAAAGAAGTTTTTGATTCCATAGAACAGAAGATTGGAATTTAAAAAATCTATGAAAATTAATTAACTTTCCGTTTATTACCTTAAAATCAAAATAAAACCCAGTAAAACTTACCAACTCTTCCCCTGGTTTTGACAGACAAACAAATTTGGTTTTATTAGTCAGTATTCTAATTCAAATTTTCTTGAGTTCAACCGTAAAATGCCTCATTATAGGAGCCTCCCATTTTATGGAATAACCACTTTTGGCCTGATTGCGCGTATCAAACACTTTCTTTATTGCCTCGGCAACATATTCAATATGAGAAAGGGTATAAACCCTTCTAGGGATAGCTAAGCGAACCATTTCTAGCTTTGGAAAACGATTTTCTCTGGTTACAGGATCTCGGTCGGCCAATAAAGTACCTATTTCTACGCCCCTTATTCCTGCAACAATATATAACTCGATCGCCAAGGACTGTGCTCTGTACTGCTCTTTGGGAATGTTAGGTACAAATTTTGATGCATCTATGTATACTGCATGACCTCCAAAAGGCTTAAGAACAGGAATGTTAAATTCATCAAGTCGTTTGCCTAAATAAGCTATTTGTTTTATTCTGCTTTCCAAATAATCAAACGCTACACCTTCAGTAAGTCCCTGAGCTAATGCACCCATGTCTCTTCCTGACATTCCGCCGTAGGTAACAAAACCTTCGTACATGATTGCAAAAGTAGAACAGGCTTTATAGACCTCGACGTCGTTAAGCGCGATGAACCCTCCCATGTTGACAAGGCCGTCTTTTTTTGCACTCATGGTCATTCCGTCCGTTAATGAAAAGGTTTCTTTTACAATTTCTTTGATGCTGTGGTTAGCAAATTCTTTTTCGCGTGTTTTAATAAAATAGGCATTCTCAGCAAACCTCGCTCCATCAATATAAAATCCAACTTCATATTGATTACATATGGCACGAACAGCTCTCATGTTTTCTATAGATGCAGGTTGTCCGCCTGCTGAGTTGCAGGTAATTGTCATCAGTACAAAAGGAATTTTTTCTTTGGGATATTTCTTAAGACTTTTCTCTAGTTTATACAGGTCAATGTTACCTTTAAAAGGGTGATTTATTGTTATGTCGAAGGCCTCATCAATTGTACAGTCCACAGCAGTAGCTTTTCTATATTCGATGTGTCCTTTTGTAGTGTCAAAATGAGCATTACCTGGGATAAAGTCACCCTCTTTTACCAAAGCTGAGAACAACACATTTTCTGCAGCTCGACCTTGATGGACAGGAATAAAATAATCAAAACCTGTTAATTCTTTTACAGTGTTTTCTAGCTTAATAAACGAGCGCGAACCTGCATAACTTTCATCACCCAGCATCACTTCTGCCCATTGCTTGTCTGACATAGCTCCTGTGCCTGAATCCGTTATTAAGTCTACAATGACTTGATCGCTGTTTAACCTAAAGAGGTTGTAGGAGGCTTCTTCAATCCATTTTTTTCTTTGTTCGGGAGTCGATATTTGAATCGATTCCACAGTTTTAATTTTATAAGGTTCTATATAAGGTAATTGCATACCAAAAGGATGTTAGTTAATTTAAAATTTTGAAATCTCTTTTTAAGGAGAAAATAGGGACGTTAAACCAAAGAGTAAGAATCTCGGTTTTTGATGTTTTGAAAAAGACGAAAAGAAAGAGTCTTTATTTGCATAATATAAAATTACTCTATTTTTTTTAGACTGTACAAATGGAGTTAAGAAAAATGAATTTAGGCTAAATAATGACCCTTATGGCAAACGAATCCTTTCATTTCTTTTGGTGATGTTCTAGTGATTTCTTCCTACCCTTAAAATAAGATCAAAAAAAAACTACCCTTGGGTAGCTTTTTTGAATATTTAATAAAATATTATACACTCTTAATTAATTTATTGATTTTGACATACTCTTCTTCAGCAAGTTCTGCATCAACAAGAATACGACCACTATATTCGTCTGTTATTATCTTTTTTCTAGAAGCAATTTCCATCTGAACTTGAGGTGGAATGGTAAAGTAAGAACCTCCTGAAGCTCCTCTTTCTATAGGCACAATAGCCAATCCATTTTTAACACTTCCACGTATTCTTTTATATGCAACAATTAAACGATCGTCAATCTTTTCTTCAAAGACTGCAGATTGTTTCATTAAAAGAGTTTCTTCTTTTGCAGTTTCTTGCATAATTTCATTTAATTCTTCCTTTTTTGCAGTTAAGTGATTGGTTTTAACACTCAACTGCTCAGTTAAAACGTCAATGATTTCTTTCTTTTGCTCAATTTTAACTTTAAGTTCTTTTATCTTTTTCTCAGCCAATTGAATTTCAAGTTGTTGATATTCTTCCTCTTTAACTATGGAATTGTATTCTCTGTTGTTGCGGACATTTTTGAGTTTGTCTGCATACTTTGCAATTAGATCATTCGCACTTTCAATGATGTTTTTATTTTCTTTAATACCAAAATCAAAATCATTCAATTCGGAATTTAGTTGCTCAAGTTTAAGATCCATTCCAGCGATTTCGCTCTCAAGATCTTCAACCTCTAGAGGAAGTTCACCGCGAACATTTCTAATTTCATCAATTCGAGAGTCTATAATTTGAAGATCAAAAAGTGATCTTAACTTTTCTTCTACTGAGATTTCTTTTTTCTTTGCCATACTAGAAATAATTAACTGGATTGGTTTTTTCTTGTGATAAAATGCATGCAAAATTAGGCATTTTTTTTGTAAGATAGCTTGCTATTAATTTATTTGTGAATTGTTCACTTTCATAATGGCCAACATCTGCTAAAAGTATTTTATTTTCAGCTTCAAAAAAATCATGATACTTGAGGTCTGCTGTGATAAATGCATCTGCCCCTTGATGTTTAGCAGCTGCTATTGCGAAGCTTCCTGATCCACCTAATAGAGCAACTTTCTGTATTTTATTTCCATTAAATTTAGAATGTCGAATGGTTGAACAATTGAGGTTTTTTTTGACATAATCCAAGAATCCATTTTCCTTCATTTCATGATTTAATTCTCCAATACTTCCCATTCCAACATCTTGATTTGAATTGTTTATGTTGTTAATCTCATAGGATACAACTTCATAGGGGTGTGCCTCATTAAGTGCATTTATTATTGCTTCTTCCTGATGTTTTTGGAATATTAGATTGAGTTGTTGTTCTTTTGCTTCGGTTGGAACCCCTTTTGTTCCATTAGCGGGTGTGCTTTTATCATTTCCTGTAAACCTACCCATTCCATCTACAGAGAAGCTACAAGCATCATAGTTGCCGATAGATCCAGCTCCAGCATTGTGAAGTGATTCAAGAACTTTTGACACATAATTATGGGGCACATATGTATTTAGTTTCAATAGGATGTCGTTTTTAGGGATCAGCACCTGTTGATTTTTCAATCCTAATTCAAGACCCATTTGAAAACTTACGCCGTGTTTGTGATTATCTAAAGCAGTATGAATTGCATATATAGCAATGTCGTTTTTTATAGCTTTAAGGACAGCTCGTTCAACATAAGTTTTACCGGTTAACTTTTTAAGTCCAGAAAATATAATTGGATGAAAACTAATAATTAATTCACAGCCTTCCCGTATTGCTTCATTAACTACTTCTTCGGTGGTGTCTATAGTGATTAAAGCTTTTGAGCATTCTGCTAAATTGTCTCCAACTAATAGCCCTACATTGTCAAAATCTTCGGCATATGTCAGGGGAGCCCATGCTTCTAGGACCTTAGTGATTTCATTAATTTTCATAAAGCCAAATTCATGTTTTTCGATTTACAGGGATTGTCTCACAAACGAAATGTTATCTTTACAAATATAATATATTCGTCGGCATGATCTTCTTACGATTCTTTCTTTTTCCCTTCGCAATTCTATATGGCATAATAACGAGTTTGAGAAACCTATTTTTTGATGTAGGGTTATTTTCTTCTAAAAAGTATGTAAACTCTACAATTGGAATTGGAAATCTATCTACCGGAGGAACAGGCAAATCTGTTTGCGTTGATTATATTGTTTCTTTAATTAAAGACAAAAAACCAGTTGCGGTATTGAGTAGAGGTTACGGCCGATTGACTAAAGGCTTTGTTGAAGCTTCTACAGAATCGACCTTTAAGGAGATAGGTGATGAGCCTATGATGCTTTTCACCAAACATCCAGAATTAAAAGTTGCTGTTGCAGAAAGAAGACGATTAGGAATGGACAACATGCTCAAAAGTACAACGGATAATACAGTTTTTGTTTGGGATGATTGTTTTCAACACCGTTGGGTTACCCCCGATTTAATGATACTTTTGACCTCATATGATCATCTTTTTGTTAATGATTTTCATCTTCCAGTAGGGAATTTAAGAGAACTAAGTTCTGGTAAAAAGCGCGGAGATGTTGTTATCGTAACCAAATGTCCAACGAACATAACAGAACAAAATAAAAAAGAAATTTCAAGTAAGTTACAATTGGCAGATACCCAACATTTATTTTTTTCAGGAATTGGATATGCAAAAAACATTAAAAGTATAGAACTTACTTTTCCAATTAATAAAATTGAAAACTTACCCTTCTTATTGGTTACTGGTATTGCAGATCCAACCCCTTTATTATATTATTTAAAAGCAATTGGTGGTGAGTTTGAACACCTTCAATTCCCAGATCATCATTTGTTTACTGAAAAGGACATTCGTCAAATAAAACAAAGATCTAACGGCTCTTTAATTCTGACTACAGAAAAGGATTTTATTAGATTAAACCCTGTTATAGATTCTAATCTTTTATTTTATTTAGAAATTGAAATGAAATTGAATAAGGAAGATGAAGAACAGTTGAATCAAATTATATTATCTACAAGCAAGATAAATTAACAGATTGCTATAGAATGTGCTTGTGTGCTTTGTAAGATGAACGAACTAGAGCGCCACTTTCAACATGCCTAAAGCCAAGTTCTTTCCCGATTCTCTCATAACGTTCAAATTGTTCTGGGGTAATAAACTCTTTTACTCCGAGATGTTTTTTTGAAGGTTGTAAATATTGACCTATAGTCACTACATCTACTTCGGCTTTTCTTAAATCATTAAGGGTTTGAATAACTTCCTCTTCTGTTTCCCCTAAACCAAGCATAATCCCTGATTTTGTTCTGCGAACACCTTGTTGTTTAAGATACAAGAGCACCTTTAAGCTTTGATCGTATTTAGCCTGAATTCGCACTTCTCGTGTAAGCCTTCTAACGGTTTCAACATTGTGTGATACAACCTCTGGGTTAACCGCAATAATCCGATCAATGTTTCTTTGGTTTCCTTGAAAGTCTGGAATCAGAGTTTCTAGGGTTGTTTTAGGATTCATCCTGCGAATTGCATTAATGGTTTCTCCCCAAATAATTGAGCCTCCATCTTTGAGGTCATCTCTATCAACAGAGGTGATAACGGCATGTTTAATGCCCATAATTTTGATGGATCTTGCTACTTTTTCAGGCTCATCCCAATCTATAGATTCGGGTCTTCCTGTTTTAACTCCACAAAAACCGCAAGATCGTGTGCAAATATTGCCTAAAATCATGAACGTAGCAGTTCCTTCTCCCCAGCACTCTCCCATGTTTGGGCAACTTCCGGAAGTACAAATTGTGTTGAGTTTATATTTGTCAACCAATCCCCTTAGTTCTGTGTACTTTTTACCGGTAGGTAATTTTACACGAAGCCATTTGGGTTTTGGTGTTGCTACTTTAGTCTTGATTTCCGTCGACATATATTATATTGTTGTACGTTGCAAATATACAAACTTCTACTTAGAGAATTAGTAGATAACCTAAGGCAAAACTTGTTAAAAAAACAAGACCTAAAACACTAAGGATTTTAAGCCTTTTGCTTGGCTTATATTCCTCAGGCATTTGATTACTTAAAACTAATTTGAAGTTCAAAAACGCATAAAAAGGAGCTGTGATAAAGGATAAAACGGTCGCTATCCGAATTAAAAGACCCATTTCTGGAAGCAGAAAAGTAAAGATGAATACAGTTCCTCCTGCAAGAATTAAAAGCCACATTTTATAATCATTTTTATTTCTTTTGGGATAAAGCAATTCAATTGTTTTACTCATTGCTCTTGGAGAAGCATCCAGTGTGGTGATTGTTGTACTAAACATTGTTGCCAATGCTGCAATTGCAATGATCAAGTAAACCCCGTTTCCTAGAGTAGAAGTATACAGTTCAATTAATTGTGCAGCAAAAACTCCTCCTTTATCCGAAAATTCGGTTCCTGTTCCAAACATAACAAATGCTCCGAGACCCATGAAACAAACCCCTAAAATTAGTGTAACCCAATAGCCAACATTAAAATCAAACAGACTTTCTTTCATCGTTAAATTGGATGCACTTTCTTTGTTTTTTTCAATTGTCCAAAGAGAATGCCACACAGAAATATCCATAGGAGCGGGCATCCATCCCATAAATGCAATTAAAAATATAAGACTGGTTTCTTTAGGGAAAATTTGAGTTAAGGGTAGCGGAGTGATATTCTTAAAAGATGCTAAACCAACTGCAATCACTGTTGTTGCTGTTAAAATTAAAACCACCCATTTTACAATCCTATCAAGTGTAGCGTATTTACCCAACCATAAGATTAATGTGCAGATCAGCGTAATAGCAACAGACCAATAAACTAAATTGTCTGAAATCCCAAAAACCTGAGACGCTAGTCCCGCTGAAACTATAGTGACTGCGGTTTGAATTGTAAACATAGTACCTATGTTAAGGAAGAAGTAAGCTCTTAAATAACCCTTTCCAAGTTCCATATATCCATCTAAAAGACTTTTTTTGGTTGCAATCGTAAATCGAGGGCCGTATTGAAAAAAAGGATACTTAAAAAAGTTAACAAGAATAAGTGCCCATAGTAATCCCCAGCCAAAATCAGCTCCTGCTCTTGTAGATTGAACTAAATGTGAAACGCCAATTGCAGTTCCAGCAAAAAGAAGACCTGGCCCTAGCTTACTTAGTTTATTCTTCATGATTTGTTATTTTTGAGGCAAGAATTTTTTTGGCTCGAAGTAAAGTAACTTTGACTGTGTTTAGGGGTAACTCTAATCGTTCACTAATTTCTTTGTACGAAAGTTCCTCAAAAAATCGCAATCGAATTATCGTCTTATATTCTGTCTTTAATGTTTTTATTTTAAGAAGCAAATTGGATAAGTTTTGTGTACTAATTAAAAGGTCTTCAGGGGAAGGACTCCCATCCTGAACTTGAGTAATTGCCTGATGATCAAAAGCTGCAGAATCAATTTTATTTTTAGACTTTTCTTTCCGATGTTCGTCAATTTGAAGGTTATTTGAAATTGTAGTCAACCATGTTTCAAATGTATATTTGGGGTTGAAAGTTTGGATTTTATCGAAGGCTTTTGCAAAGGAACGAACTGCAATGTCCTCTGCTTGATCTTCATTTCCATTTTTTTTTAAAAGATAGTTGTATAGGTAGTCCCAGTAAGTTTCAAAAAGAAAACCAAAAGCCTTTTGATTATTTTTTTTTGCAGCATTAATTGCTTCTAAAACTTTTTTAGATTTCATAGATATTTGAATGTACAAAAAATAAAATTAGATTTATTGTTGAGCTAGCTCAGGGTTTTTACATTCCTGTTGATCGGGAAGTTTCCCGCAAAAACCACAGGGTTCATTGTCTTTATTTAAGAAGGGACTCTGGCTAGCGCAAGTACCGGCAAACTCTCCGTCTTTTTTAATCAAAATCTTAATAGCAATACCTGCAAATGCAAGGGCAAGTAGTCCAAATGTTATTAAGAATAATTTCATCATGATTAAGCAAAAATACATTTTTTTTTTCAGACCCTAAATATTAATTTAGACAGGTCAATTTCTTAATTTTTAGGTGCTTTTTACCACTTATTATCTATTTCTACCGCTTTTAGGTATATATACCACCAGCTGTTACATGTCGTAATTCAAAGTATTCTTAAATCATTGATTTTTGTCTCAAAATAAGAAGATAACTATTTCTAAATGATCGGACAGACCCTAATTCGTTTTATTAAACTTACTGATTTTGAATATTCAACATTATAATCATGTGCCCTTGGTTTAGGAGATTTTGAGATTTAACGATTGTTGATTTTAGATGATAATAACTTTAAAGAAATTAAGAAGAGTTTATTTAAAAAACTAGAAGTTCAAAACACCTATTGTGCCGTTATACGTTTTTATTAATTAGGTTTTTGTCTAATATTAATTATACAGAAGAATCAATAAATGCAGAGACCTTAAAATTTATTGAAAAAAGAATACACATTTTTCAAGTAGTTTCTCAAGAAAACGATGAAGCATTATGGGAATGTTGTGATTTACTATTAGAATATAGGGTCGAATTAAACGAAGTACAAGAGAGAAGGAGTAAATCAGCATGTAATCACTCGTAACAAACATCATGTCATTATTTATATGGATAAAGAACATAATTTTCAAGAAGAAGTTGTAAGTTTTTGGTCAGTAGCAAAGAGAAAAAAAGACGGAGGTAGGGTAGTTCAACTTTCTAATCCAGAATCAGACACTTTATTAAATACTTTACGAATAAATGACATGTTCCTTATGGGCACAAATGATTTAGAGCAAGATTTGAATTTAGAATTACGATCGTATTTAAAAAGTCATTTATATAGAGTTCAAAAGTTATCGAGTAAATTTTATGAGTTCAGATTAGCTCAAAAACGAGCATCCATTATAACGGATGCTCCAGAATATATTCGTATCAATAATTTTGGCGAGAGCAAAACAGGATGGTTAACCTATAACCCCGTAAAAGTTGAAGTCAATATTGTTGGTCAAATAATAAAAAAAAAGAAAAAATATAAGAATGAATCAAACTCCTTTTTAGTAAAGATACTACTGCTATTGATTCGCCTTTAGCTGACACCCTAACCCATTACAATTTCATAAATAAATATAGTGTTGTGGTTTGATTGAAGATTTATAAAAAGAGTACTTATTTTTAATTTAAAATAGCACTTACTAAGTGATTCCAAATAATAGCACAGAAGTAGAAAAGAAATACCAATGATGCACAAAGCTTAATAAACACACCACCAAGGAAACCAATTAAAGATCCAATTGCAGAATTTAGAGCCTTCTTTTTATTGCTATTATCATTTATAAGTTCTCCAGTATAAGCACCCAAAAAAGGTCCAATCAGAATTCCAAATGGGATAGGAGATATCAAGCCAATAAATAGGCCAATAGTAGCTCCGTATGATCCATATTTAGTGCCTCCAAATTTTTTAGCCCCAAGGGCTGGAATAAAGTAATCTAATATAAAAATTACCAACGCAACTCCAAAAGTAATCCAGATAAATTTATTGTCTTGTGGAACTAGCGTATGATAATGGATTAGTAATAAACCGCCCCAACTTGTTAAAGGTCCCGGTAATACGGGAAGAAAGCTACCAACTATTCCTAAAAGTATTAAGATGATTGAGCATGTTAATATTAGAATGTCCATTTGAGATAATACTAGTTTGTAAAACGTTTTGTTTATTCAAGTTGAAATGTTACCCAAAAAGTAGTAATTTTAGTTCATATTATATAACTTTTTTATTATTGTTTAATCTTTAAAATCAGTCAAATGAATTTTATAACTAGAATTACATCTATTGGCATTTTGTTTTTTGTTGCACAAGGTTGTGAATATTTTAATACAACAACAATTACTTCAAAACAGATAAAAGATCAGTCTCTTTGGAATGACAAAGACCAAGCTCCATCTTTTGATGATTGTAATTACCTTGAAGGAGAAGATAATCTAACTTGTTTTAAAGAAACGATTAGTGATAATATTTCATACGCTTTAAGCCAGTATGATTTTATAACTTCAGAACCATTAGATCAAGAGGTTGTTTTTGTAATTGGGATTGACCTTGAGGGTTATTTTTCATTGGTTAATGTTGAAGATGAATACGATGTTATTTCTAAAATAGATTCACTTTACACTGAATTTGAAAGTATAGTTGCTAATTTACCTCAAGCATTACCTGCCATAAAAACAAACGTTGGAATAAAAGTAAAAACACAATTAAAGTTACCCATCAGAATCATAGCTTCACCCCAAGAGTAATGCATGAAAGAATAATCTTAGGTATTGACCCAGGAACTACGATAATGGGTTTTGGACTTATCAAGATAGTTAAAGGTGAAATGGAGTTCATGCAACTTAATGAATTGATTTTATCAAAATATGATGATCAATACCTTAAGCTTAAACATATTTTCAATCGCACGATTGAATTAATTGACACTTATCATCCTGATGAAATAGCGCTGGAAGCACCTTTTTTTGGTAAAAACGTACAATCCATGCTCAAACTTGGACGAGCTCAAGGGGTTGCCATGGCTGCGGGTTTATCTAGAGACATACCGGTAACCGAATATTCTCCTAAAAAAATAAAAATGGCCATCACTGGAAATGGTAATGCAAGTAAAGAGCAAGTGGCTAAAATGCTTCAAAGCCTCTTAGGGTTTAAAACCCTTCCAAAAAACTTAGATTCTACAGACGGATTAGCGGCTGCAGTTTGTCATTTTTTTAATTCAGGAACAAGTCAGGGGCAAAAAAAATATACTGGATGGGGAGCTTTTGTAAGCCAAAATCCAGGGAAAATTAAAAGCTAAAAAAATTAATTTTTATGGCAGCTTTATACTTTCACGTTCCTTTTTGTAAACAAGCTTGTCATTATTGTAATTTTCATTTTTCAACTTCTCTTAAACACAAAACATCAATTCTAGAAGCGATGTTAGTCGAGTTGGATTTGAGGAAACAAGAATTACATTCAGAAAGTATAATCAACAGCATTTATTTCGGAGGAGGAACACCATCTCTTTTATCTTCAGATGATATCAAGAGTCTAATAGAAAGAGTTAACGATCATTATATTATATCTGATGATGTTGAAATTACCTTGGAGATGAATCCTGATGATTATCGCGCTAATTATTTAGAAGAACTTAAACTTGTTGGAGTAAATCGTTTGAGTGTAGGTATTCAATCATTTCATGAAGAAGAACTGAAGTTGATGAACCGAGCACATAATGCTGAAGAGGCATTTAGAATATTGGAAAAAATTGACATACTTTTTGATAATTTCTCATTGGATTTAATTTATGGATTGCCAAAAAGTAATCTCAAATCTTGGAAAAAGAATATTGAGTATGCATTGCAATTCAACCCCAAGCACATTTCGAGTTATTTACTTACTGTGGAGCCTAAAACAGTTTTAAATCATCAAGTAGAAAAAAATGAAGTTGAGGTTTTGGGAGAAGAAGGTGTTCTAGCTCAGTTTAATTATTTAGTGAACAGCCTAGAAAAAGAAGGTTTTGACCATTATGAACTATCAAGTTTTGGAAAGCCTGGTTTTCGATCAGTAAATAATTCAGCTTATTGGAGTGGAAAATCTTATTTGGGGATCGGACCTTCTGCTCATAGTTTTGATGGATTGACCCGAAGCTGGAACGTTTCTAATAACAACAAGTACCTTAAAGGGATATCTTCAAAAGAACCGTTAATTGAACGGGAGGTTTTGACAAAAGTTGACCGGTATAATGAATACTTAATGACAGGACTCAGGACCGAAAATGGTGTTTCCTTAGGCTATATCCATGAAAATTTCGGATTCCACTTTAAAGAGTTACTAGAAAAAGAGGCACAAGTTCAAATTGCATCTCAAGTATTGTTTTGGGATGGTGATACCCTTAAGGTGTCTCGTGAATCTATGTTTTTAGTAGATGGAATTGCTTCCAATCTGTTCTTGTTAAATAAATCTACGAAGTGCTTATAAAAAAGGGGGATGGTTTCTATTCCTTTGAAAAAATTAAACAAACCAAAATGTTCGTTAGGTGAGTGAATAGCATCACTGTCTAGCCCAAAGCCCATGAGCACACTTTTAGTACCTAAAACATCTTCAAACAAAGGAACAATAGGGATACTGCCTCCACCTTTCTGAGGGATAGGTTCTATTCCAAAAATTTCAGTATAAGCCATGTGTGCAGCTTGATAGCCAATGTTGTCCGTTGGGGTTACATAGGCTTGTCCTCCATGATGTTTTATTATTTCAACAGAAACACTTTCAGGTGCTAGCGATTTGAAATGCTTTGTAAATAAATCACTAATTACTTCCCAATCTTGCCCTGGCACCAAACGCATCGAAATTTTAGCATGCGCCTTACTTGCAATTACAGTTTTAGCTCCTTCGCCAGTATATCCACCCCAAATACCATTAACATCTAAGGTTGGTCGGATTGAATTTCTTTCTAAAGTAGTATATCCAGTTTCGCCATATACAGCATTGATCTTAATTTCGTTTTTATAATCTTCAACATTAAATGGAGCTTTAGCCATTTCTGCACGTTCTTTTTCACTTACATCTTCAACTCCTTCATAAAATCCTGGGATTGTAATGTGGTTGTTTTGATCATGAAGCTGAGCAATCATCTTAGTTAGAATGTTAATTGGATTTGCAACCGCTCCTCCGTATAATCCTGAATGTAAATCTCGATTGGGACCTGTTATTACAACTTCCATATAGCTTAATCCACGAAGCCCGGTTGTAATTGAAGGCTGGGTATTACTTATCATTCCGGTGTCGGAAATGAGAATAACATCATTACTTAACTTCTCTTTGTTTTGTTCAATAAAAAGCTCCAAGTTGTCACTTCCAACTTCTTCTTCTCCTTCAATCATGAATTTCACATTACAAGGAAGTTCATCATTTTTAACCATCATTTCAAGCGCTTTGATGTGCATGTACATTTGCCCTTTATCATCACAAGCACCCCGTGCAAAAATGGCACCTTCTTGGTGAAGTTCTGTTTTTTTGATTATAGGTTCGAAAGGAGGACTTTCCCATAATTCAATAGGATCTGGAGGCTGAACATCATAATGTCCATAAACCAATACTGTTGGAAGGTTAGGGTCTGTTAGGCGCTCTCCATATACAATTGGATGTCCTTTAGTAGCAAATATCTCAGTCTTTAAACATCCTGCTTTTTCTAAGGCGTTTTTAACCCAAGTAGCACCTCTTTTTATATCATCATTATATTTTGAATCGGCACTGATTGTTGGTATTTTAAGAAGGTCAATCAGCTCATCAATAAAACGTTTTTTGTCAGTGGGTAAAATGGATGCCATAAGTTGTAATCTTTGTGTTAAATTATTTATGCAAAGATTAAGTTTTTTTCTCACTAAAAAACCTTTTTCATAAAAACTTGATTATATTTGCCCGAGTAGAATTTTACTGCGGGTGTGGTGAAATTGGTAGACACGCTAGACTTAGGATCTAGTGCTTTACGGCTTGGGGGTTCGAGTCCCTTCACCCGCACAAAAGTCTTCTTTTTTGAAAGAAAGCTTTTTTTGAATTAAAGTTTCGACAAAGTTTTATTATTCAATAAATAGGATTTTTTTATGATTCTTCGAGTTTCAAAAGAAAAGAACTATAAGCAGCTAATGTAACTTCGGACAGAGTAGTGTCAAATGCCCCGCTACTAATTACATTGACACTTCCCATGTTTTGATTGTTTAAAATATTAATCAAATTGTATGTTCCTTCAGTTAATGAGCTGTTATTTATTCTTATTGTAATATCATCAGTATTTTGGGAACTTAGATTATGAATAACAACAAAGGAAGTATTACTTTCAGAATCTGTGCGTAAATAAGAAAACATCCTACTGTTGTTGCTTTCTATAAAATCATAAGTACCAGACCTTAAAGCTGTGTTTCGAGTTCTTTGCTTAATCCAAATTTGATATTGTGACCATATTGACTCACTTTCAGACTGCTGATTAGCTACATTGTAGTTTGCGTAATTATTATTTAAAGGATGCCAGGGTTGTGTGGAAGAAAACCCTGCATTTGCAGAAGAAGTCCACTGCATTGGCCTGCGAATATCTTCGTCAGGTTTTTGACCCAACATTCCAACTTCCTCTCCATAATAAATATAAGGAACTCCAGGTAAAGAAAGTAAAATACGGGCAGCTAGTTTAGCTTTCCTCTCATGCATTCCAAAACGATAGAAACTTCTATCCTGGTCGTGATTTGTTAAAAATGTCCCGTATTGATTAGGCTCATAGGTTGAGATAATTTCACTCATTTTTGATTTAAGCCCAGAATTAGTTTGGTTATTAATACCATCAATAAGGGCATAAGAAAGGTCAAATTCGAAGCAATAATCCAAACGTTTATCACTGTAAGGTGCTATATTTTGAGTTGATGTCCAAGCCTCTCCGACCATCATGAGTCCAGGGTCTAATGAATTTTTAAAAATATATAAGTCCCTCCACCAAGCTAGTGTAGCCGCTGTGTTTTCTTGTTGATTTCCGTTTTCAATCCAATGTTTTACCGCATCAATTCTAAAGCCATCTACACCAACTTCTTCTTTCCAAAAGCGGAGTGTATTTTTTATTTCGTTTGTAACCTCTTGATTGGTGTAATTTAGATCAGGCATTCCTCCCCAAAAAACACCATAGTAGTAGGAGCTGTTTCTTTCGTGCCAAACCTCTTGACCCCATGGACCATTGTAACTTGGCTTATTAGAATTCCATAAGTACCAATCTCTTTTACTTTCGTTTGAAGCGGAAGCCGTGAACCAAGGATGTTGATCTGAAGTATGATTTCCTACAAAATCTATAACAATCTTGATTCCGCGGGCATGAGCAGCTGTAATTAAGGCTTTAAAGTCATTCATAGTTCCATACTCTTCATCAATGTTTCTATAATCAGTAACATCATATCCATGGTAACTAGGTGAGGGGAAAATAGGCATCAACCAAAGAGCAGTAACCCCAAGGTCAGTATCTGTATTTGGATTCCCATCGTTTAAATAATCAAGTTTCTGAATAATCCCTTGAAGGTCTCCGACACCATCTGCGTTGGAGTCATAAAAACTACGAACAAATATCTCGTAAAACACTGCATCATTCCACCAAGGGTTTGTTTCTATATTGTCTAAATTAATAGTAGTTTCAGAAATCCTATCTGAAGTTCCAGTTGCCTCTTTAGAGCAAAAAACAAGTGTTAGAAGTAATAATAAACTTATGAAACGCATAATAGTTTGTTTTCTCGGATCACATCCGATTATTAGGCTGAAAGTTAAAGAATCACGAGAATAAATTGCTTATAAATAGGATATTAATCTTAGCGATCAAATTTAAAATTATCAAGCTTAATATCATCTAGACCTTCGTTGTCAAATGGGTATTCCATATCGTCTTGAATATTATATAATGAGATCAAAATAAATTCACTTATTATAACCACAAAATATGTAATGTATTCTGGAGCTTCACCAATTTTTTCTATAATCGTTGGTGTATAGATTAATGGAAATATATAAATAAACACTTTACAATACGCTTTCAGGCTTATGGGTGTTCTGTGGGTATGAATTGCTTCAAGATTCTCTATGCCTTCATTGACCGAGCGCATAAAACCAAAAATCTTTAAACGAAAACCACCCGAAATAGTATCGTCGTTGTCCAGAACAAATTGTTCTACTTTATCAATCGATTTATCAACTTCTTGAATAGACATGTTCTCACTTTTGAGGTATTTAATAAGATTTCCACTAATTTCTGATAAGATCCCATGAATCTCTTTTTTCTTTACGTCTGATAGTTTTGAATTTGTTGCAAAGCAATTTCCAATTATTTTAAGTGCACCGCGAAATCGACTCAAATGCTCTAACGCTTTCTCTCTTCTTCTAAAAGCTCCTCGAATTGCAAAAACCAAAGGGAATATAATAGCAATACTAATTAAAGTAAGATCAATATTATAAACTATCCCTTCCCTGTAAGCAATAAAAGGAACTGCTAATGAAATGATTAGTGTATAAAGAGTTCTTAGGTTAATTATAGAAAAATATTGATTCATGTCTTTTATTTCTAAAATGTTATATTTGATAAATCTATTAACTATATATATGCTATGCAAACAATCAAAACATTATTAATTTTTTTATGCACAACAACATTTGTCTTTGCCCAAGGAGAACCTGTTGAACTTTTTCGATCAGAAGGGATTATCCCCATTCAGATTAGTTATTCTAACCGTGATTTAAAGAAAAGTGACAATGATACCGTGTTTTTTGATGCCACAATGAAGTATCAGACTATCGACGGAGTGTGGAATGATATAAATGTAGGTGTTAGAGCTCGAGGAAACTTTAGAAGATCTACGTGTTATTTTCCGCCAATTAAAATGAAAATTAAAAAGAAGGATGCGAAAGGAACTATTTTCAAGGGAAATAAAAAACTAAAACTTGTTCTGCCTTGTAAACTTGAGAATAATAACAATGATAATATTCTAAGAGAATTAATAGCTTATAAGTTATATGAAGTTATTTCTCCCTATCATTTCAAAACAAGAAGAGTATCTGTTGATTTTGAAGAGATAAAGAAAAGAAAAACAGAAAAATTTGTTTTGAACGGTTTTTTAATAGAAGATGATAAGAATGTTGCTGAACGTTTAGAGTCTAAAAACTGGGATCGTTTTATGCATCCTATGAATATGATTCCTGAAGCTTCTGTTCAAAACAACTTTTTTCAGTTCATGATTGGAAATACTGATTTTTCTACCGCATATTCTCATAACGGGAAATTATTAGTAAATAGAGACAACAAATTTATACCTGTTCCTTACGACTTTGATATGTCAGGAATTGTTGATCCAAGTTATGCGGTTACAAATGAATCCCTTGGATTGAAGAATATTCAGGACAGACAGTATAGAGGTTTTAAAAGAGATGAGGCTATAGTTAATTCAGTTCGTGGTCAGTTTATAGCGAATAAAGGTAAATTCTTTGCTATTATTGAGGGCTTTAAGGCAGATTTTGACAACCCAAAATCACATCAAGAAGTTGTTGAATATATAGAGTCTTTTTTCACATTAATTGAGGATGATAAAAGATATAAATCTGAGATTATCAATCAAATGAGAACGAAGTAAATTATTGGTTTAGTACTGCTAACATCTTAGTGAATATAGCTGTATTGTCATAAATTCCAGAAAAATCAGAAGCAGATGGTCCTTTACTAAAAACAGGGACCATTGTTCCTGTATGACCTAGCGTAGAAAAAACTCCTTCAGGGCTCATTGTTTTAAGATCTCCCTTAAGCAAGCTTAACCCCCCTGTTTCATGATCAGCAGTTACAACTACAAGTGTATTTGGATTTTTAATGGTGTAGTCTAATACCGTTTGAATTGCAGCATCAAAGTCCTTAAATTCCGAAACAACATAATTTAATTCATTGGCATGACCACCCCAATCTATTTGAGATCCTTCGATCATCAAAAAGAAAGGCTTTTGATCGCGGTCTAATTTATTTAATATACTATTTACTGCTATATCTAAAGAAAGCCTTCCGTCTAAAATTCTTTTCGGCTCATCATTATTTGTAAAATGACCAATTTTTTTTGAGTCTGAAGAATCAAATTTAGAAACAGAAGATACAATGTCATAATCTACCATTTCCTTTATTAAATTTCTTGAATCCTTTCTTTGAGTGAAATGTTTTTTTCCGCCACCAATAAAATAATCTACAACACTTGTACTTAGTTGAAAAGCAATTTTCTCGTACTCTCTTCTTGAAATTACATTAGCATAAAAAGAAGCTGGGGTTGCATGTACAATGCTAGAAGTTGAAATTAATCCAGTCTGATATCCTTTTTCTTTACTGATTTCAAGTATAGATTTTGCGTATTCATTTTTAGTTCCAATACCAATAACGCCGTTAAGTGTCTTTATTCCACAAGCCATAGCTGTTCCAGAGGCAGCAGAATCCGTAACAAGAGAATTTGAGGAATGTGTTTTAGATAAACCTACGAAAGGAAAATTTTCAAGTGAAGTTTTATTTCCATTATAATACATTCCAGCTGATATCTGGCTCAACCCCATACCATCACCTATCATAAATATGATACTGGTTGGTGGTTTATTTTGAGCAAAAAGGCCTGTTAAGCTTAAAATTAAGCTTGCTAAAAGAATATTTTTTTTCATTTCAATTTTATAGAAATGCAAATTAGCAATTCTAATTTATTATTTAATCATTAACACTTGTTTTAATTTACTTATGACTTTAGTAGTTGCTCCAGCTTGACTTTTTATATAATTTAAGTTAATTGTTCCCATCTTTTCTTGGAGATCTTTGTTTTTAAGAACATCAGAGAACACATTTTTAAAAGCATCAGCAGTATCAATACTTTTAATCCCGCCCAAGGAAACTAAATCAGTCGCTTCTTGATAACGCAGGTAGTTTTTGCCTATAAGAACTGGAATTCCAAATACTGCTGGTTCTAGGGTGTTGTGAAGCCCTTTATCGCCCATACCACCACCAACATAGGCTATAGTTGCGTAACTATATATCTTAGTCAATATTCCAACACAATCTATCAATAATATGTGTGCTTCTGAGTTTGTTGTTTTCGATAATTCACTAAACCGAATTATCGGTTTGTTAAAAAGTCTTTCAACTGCTTGCAGCGACTTTTCATCAACGTTATGAGGTGCTATAATTGTTTTTAAATTTTGTTTAGACTCAATTGTATTTGAAATTATTTCAAGATCTTCTCTCCAACTACTTCCTACAACAAAACATTCTTGACCTTTAATAAAACCTTCAATGAGCCTATCGGTGTTATTTTGATTCAAAACCTCGAGAACACGATCGATGCGTGTATCTCCTATCACTGAAGTGTTTGCAATTCCAATAGTTGATAAAAGTTTTTTAGATTGCTCGTTTTGAACAAAAAAGAAATCAATTTTTTTCAATAACCTACGCATGAAAGTTCCGTGTGGTTTAAAGAAAAGTTGTTTTTTTCTGAAAACACTTGAAATAGAGAAAATAGGGACATTTTGGCTTTTCAAAACCTTGATTAGGTTTGGCCAAAACTCATATTTTATAAGGAATAGTGCTTCTGGTTGTAAAATTTCAATGAATCTTTTAATCGATTTTTTTCGATCCAGAGGAAGGTAAGTAACAACATCGGCAAGTGAATATTTCTTTTGAACTTCATAGCCTGAGGGTGAAAAAAAAGTAAGGACAATTTTATGGTTTGGATATTCTTTTTTGGCAGCAACGATTAAGGGTCTGGCTTGTTCAAACTCACCTAAAGAAGCACAATGAAACCATAAAACATGATCTGAAGGATTGATTTTTTCTTGAATTGTATCCAAAATATGAATCCTTACACTAAGAAAGTGTGCGATTTTTTTAGAAAAAAGTGCAACAACTCGTAAAAGAAGGAGCGAAATCTCTATTAAAAAGGAATATAACATAGTTACTTATTCAGTATTCAAAAATAGTTTATCTATGAATCCCATGAAAGAAGATTCCTTTTTTTAAATTTACACTTTAATTTTGCATGATGAAAAAAATTCAAATGGTTGACCTTAAAGTTCAGTATGAATTTATAAAACCTGAAGTTAATGCTGCTTTGCAGGAGGTTTTAGAAAACACCTCTTTTATAAATGGTCCTGCAGTTCGAGAATTCCAAACAGATTTAGAGGCCTATCTTGGTGTTAAGCACGTTATTCCGTGTGCAAACGGAACAGATGCATTACAAATAGCCTTAATGGGCTTAGGCTTGAAGCCTGGGGATGAAATCATCACTGCAGATTTTACTTTTGCTGCTACAGTAGAAGTTATAAGTTTACTCAACTTAACACCTGTTCTGGTTGATGTTGACCCTAAAACCTTTAATATCGATCCAACTGAAATTGCAAAAGCAATTACATCAAAAACCAAAGCAATAATCCCAGTGCACCTTTTTGGACAAAGTGCTCCCATGGACGAAATTATGGATTTGGCAAATAAATACAACCTTTTTGTGATTGAAGATAACGCTCAAGGAATAGGCGCAACCTATAAGCACAAAGACGGAACCAAAGCAAAGACCGGAACTATTGGTCATGTAGCTGCAACTTCTTTTTTCCCGTCCAAAAACTTAGGAGCTTATGGCGATGGGGGTGCAATTTTTACAAATGATGATGAATTAGCACACCTAATTCGAGGAATTGTAAATCACGGAATGTACACACGATACTACCACGACGTTGTAGGTGTTAATTCTAGACTAGATTCTATGCAAGCAGCGGTTCTTAAAATTAAATTACAGTATTTAGATTACTATAACGAAAGAAGAAAACAGGCTGCTATTCAATACACAAACTTACTTTCCAATCATCCTAATGTGATTACTCCTTATAGATTAGCTGATTGTAACTCACATGTATTTCATCAATATACGCTAAGAATAATAAATAGCGATAGAGACGCTTTAGTGAAGTTTCTAAATGAAAACGATATTCCATGTGGTGTGTATTATCCGGTCCCTTTGCATGCCCAGAAAGCATACACGCATGATGGCTATAATGAAGATGATTTTAAAGTTACCAATCAATTGGTGAAAGAAGTTATTGCGCTACCCATGCATTCAGAATTAACTGAAGATCAAGTGGAACACATTGTGTCTAAGATCAAAGCGTTTTTTAGCTAACTATTTAAAAACCCGAGGGCTCTTTGTAAAACCTGTTCAGTTCTCAAAATCTTGTAGTGTCCGGATCCTGTTACTTCTTCTAAAGTAGCATTTTCCCAAACCAAATTGACTTCCTTGGACTGATCTAAGGGCAGAATTCGATCATTGGTGTCGTGAAGTATTAGTGCTTTTTCTACGCTAGATTTTTGAGCGTAATCTGCAACATTCATGTCACGTATTAATATCCCTTCTTCCTGTTCAATTTTATCAAAGAGCATTTCAGTTACTTTGTCAGATACACCAACGGTTTCAGCAACAAATTTAATTCTATCTTCAAATTTATTTGGAGTAGTAAAAAGGACATAGCGTTCAATAAAAATGTCTGGATTTTTACCCAAATAAACAGCAGTAGCAACACCCCCAAAAGAATGGCTTGCTAGTTTTTTTACTTTGAACTTCCGGATTAGTGCACCCACCAAATTACTGAATTTGAACAAGCTTGTTTCTCCCTTAGAACTACTTCCATGACCTGGCCCATCAAAAGCGTAAACGGTATAATCGTCTTTAACTAAGACGTTAATTAAGTCTGCAAAATTACCTGCCTGACCTTCCCAGCCGTGAACTAATAGAATTGATTTCGAACCCGAGCCCCATTGGTAGGTTTTGATTTTAAAATTTTCAAAGGTAAAATAATCCTGTTTTGCATGATATAAAACAACCACTTCGTGCGCTCTTAGGTTATGAGTCTTGGGAGTTGTTAAGTGTTTGTATGCGATTGAAACAAATACATTAGGAAAGATTGAAGATAAAAAGCGAATTATATTTTTTTTCAAGAGTCAAGATTGGTTTTAGATGTCATTTTAAAGTTTGTACGAAAATAGTATCTTCATGCAAAACTTTACGATTATGAAGAAAATTATTTACCTATTTACTTTTTTGATGTCTTTTGGGCTAATTGCTCAAACAACTTATCTGCATTGCGGTCAAGTATTTGACAGTAAATCTGGAAAAATGAAAAAAGAACAGACCATCATTGTCGAGGGAAATCTTATTACCTCGGTAGAAAAAGGTTTTAAATCCGGTGAGTCGAATGACGTCACTATAGTCGATTTAAAAAGTAAAACAGTTTATCCCGGATTTATTGACATGCATGTTCATATTGAGTCAGAATCTAGCCCACAAGCATACTTAAATCGTTACAGACTAAATGAAGCCGACATGGCTTTTGATGCGGTTGTTTATGCAGAACGTACATTAATGGCAGGATTTACTACAGTTAGAGACTTAGGAGGTTCTGGTGTAAACATTGCACTTCGTAATGCAATTGCAAAGGGTAAAGTTGCAGGGCCACGAATTTTTACAGCTGGAAAAACATTAGCATCAACCGGAGGTCATGGAGATCCAACAAACGGAAATAAAGCTACTTTGCAAGGTGACCCAGGACCTAAAGAAGGGGTTGTTAATTCTGTAGAAGATGCTCGTAAAGCAGTCCGTCAACGCTACAAGAACGGAGCAGATTGGATTAAAATTACAGCGACTGGTGGAGTTTTGAGTGTCGCTAAAAGCGGAGAAAATCCTCAATTCACAAAAGAAGAAATAAAAGCCATTACTTCTACTGCGAAAGATTACGGTATGAGCGTAGCTGCACATGCACACGGTGACGAAGGAATGTATAGAGCAGTTGCTTCTGGTGTAAAAACCATTGAACACGGTACATTGATGAGTAAAAGAACCATGAAACTGATGATCGAAAAACAAGCTTATCTAGTACCAACCATTACAGCTGGAAAGCAAGTAGTAGAAAAAGCTAAAATACCTGGGTATTATCCAGCGATTATAGTGCCTAAGGCCTTGAAGGTGGGTCCAAAAATTCAAGAAACTTTCAGAAAAGCATACGAAATGGGAGTTCCAATTGCTTTTGGAACTGATGCAGGCGTATTTTCACATGGTTTAAACGGAAAAGAGTTTGGCTACATGGTTGAGGTTGGAATGCCAGCCAGCGAAGCGCTTCAATCGGCTACTATTGTAAATGCATCTGTTTTAGATCAAGAAGACAAGTTAGGACAGATAAAAGCAGGTTTTTACGCGGATATTATTGCTTCAGATTCAAATGCTCTAGACAATATTTCAAGCTTAGAAAACATCACTTTTGTGATGAAGAATGGTGTGGTTTATAATCAGTAAAAAGATTTAAACGATCGTTCCCGAACTAGTTTCTACGAAGCGATCGATTTTTTTAACCAATCCTTGTAACACTTTTCCTGGGCCAACTTCTGTAAACGAATTAGCACCATCTTCTATCATTTTCTGCACGCTTTGCGTCCAGCGAACAGGGGCTGTAAGTTGAGCAATTAAATTTTCTTTTATTGTTGCAGCGTTCGTAATTCCAACAGCAGCTACATTTTGATAAACGGGGCAAATTGGATTTTGAATTTCGGTATTCTCTATTGCAGTAGCAAGTTTTGTTTTTGCAGGTTCCATTAGTTGAGAGTGGAATGCTCCTCCAACCGGAAGAGGAAGTGCTCGTTTTGCACCCGCTTCTTTCATGGCTTCACAAGCCAAAGCTATGGCTTCCTTTTCCCCAGAAATAACCAATTGACCCGGGCAGTTGTAATTTGCAGCAACAACAATACCTAGAATTTTTGCACAAACTTCTTCAATTATTGTATCGTCAAGCCCAAGAACGGCAGCCATGGTTCCGGGAACTTCATCACAGGCCTCTTGCATGGCCAAAGCTCGCTGATGGACTAGTTTCAGTCCATTTTCAAAGCTAAGAGCCTTTGCCGCTACTAGGGCAGAGAACTCACCCAATGAATGACCAGCAACACAGTCGGGATTAAATGATTTACCCATTACACTACTCAGAATAACCGAATGTAAAAATATGGCAGGTTGCGTTACTTGAGTTTGTTTAAGTGCTTCAGCATCATCGCCAAACATTATGTCTGTAATGTTAAACCCTAAAATGTCATTTGCTTGGTGAAAGAGTATTTTTGCTTCTTCTGAAGCTTCATATAAATCTTTTCCCATTCCAGGAAATTGAGCTCCTTGTCCAGGAAATAAAAATGCTTTCATTGAATTATTTTTTATCGTACGTTATGTATGTGAAGTTGTATGGTTGATCTTCTGTTTTAGAAATAAATTCCTCTTTGCTAATCTTCCATTTGCTTGTGTCTATTTTTGGAAAAAAAACATCAGCTTCAAAATCATGATGTACGCGTGTAAGTTCAATTCGATTACAATGATCCATAAAAAGCGAATAGATTTGAGCTCCACCAATAATAAAAGGTTGATTATCCTCTCCTGCTAAGACCAAGGCTTCGTCTATTGTAGACGCTACAACTGCACCTTCTGCCTTATAGTTTTCATTTTTAGTTAAAACTATGTTGGTCCTATTAGGCAACGCTTTTGGCATGGATTCAAAAGTTTTTCGACCCATGATGATGGCATGACCGGTAGTTAATCTTTTAAAGCGTTTTAAATCTTCCGAGATGTGCCAAATCAAATCGTTGTCTTTTCCAAGAGCATCGTTTTGTGCTGCTGCTGCAATAAGTGTTATTGTTTTTTTCTCAAACATTTGTGATTTTTTTTTCGAACTTATTTCATCTTCGTACAAAACTTGTTCGTTCTGAGATTTAATTACTTCTTGTGTTCTGTTCAAAGTATTTTTTAGCTTTAAGTTTAATTTTCATCGAAATACAATTCGATACAAAGACAGTAAAAATATGCTTAATAACAAAGTGATTTTGCCAAATTTCCCAGATTAGAATTTGTTTTAGTTTGTTATATTTACTGTGTGTTTAATTTCCCTTAATTTACTTCAACTCAGCATTCCTTATGAAAAATAGTTATCCATCTTTAAAAAACTGTACCTACCTCAATACTGCATATTGTGGGATATTTTCAGATTCTATGGTAGAATGGAGAATTAAAACGGATCAACTTTATTCTGAGAATGCAGATTATTTCAAAAGTATCCAAGCTGTTGAAATGGAAAAGCATGCCCAGCAACAGGTTTCAAAATTAATGAATGCATCGCTTAGCGAAACTTTCTTGGCTACGAGTTGTTCGGCAGGGTTACAAGCATTTTTATTTAAAATCCCTAAGCATTATAATTTTCTCCTTTTAAAAGATGATTATCCTTCCATAACCGATATGGTAGTAGACCACCAATTTAATTATACCGAAATTCCATTACAAAAAGATGTTGAGGAAGCGGTATTAAGTGAATTAAGAAACAAAAATTTTGAAGTTTTTCTTTTCAGCGCGGTTCAATATAACTCCGGTCTCTTGTTTGATATGGATTTTCTTAAAACCATTAAAAAAGAATTTCCAGACATAATAATCCTTGTCGACGGTACTCAATTCATAGCTAATGTTCACTTCGATTTTAACAAGAGTGTTGTAGATGGAATTTTTGTAAGCGGTTATAAGTGGCTTTTAGCGGGCCATGGAAATGGTTTTATGTGCTTAAAAGAATCTCTTTTGAGTCGCCTAAAACTTTCTTCCAAGGATATAATCAATCTTTTGGATCGAGGACACAGAGCTCCGTTAGCCATGGGTTCTCTGGGTTTTGCAATCGAAGAATTGCTGTCGTATGGTTTGGAACGCGTATTTGAAAACAACAGAAGTCTGGGTCAATACTTATTCAATGCCTTAAATAAAAGAGCCTTACTCGAAGAATTTGTTGCCTTGAGAAAGGAGCATTCTTCAATATTTACCTTAATAATAGGTAAGGATATTTTTGACTTCCTTATTAAAAATAGCATCCGCTGTGTTCAACGCGGACTGGGAGTTCGGGTTTCATTACACTTCTATAATACGAAAGAGGATGTTGATTATCTTTTGAAAACATTAGATCAGGCACTTAAATAGCAACAGCTCCTTTTATTAATGGGTAAGGATCATAATCTACCAATTCAAAATCATCAAATGTAAATTCAAATAAATCTTTGATTTCTGAATTCATTTTAATGGTTGGCAGTTTTTTTGGAGCGCGCGATAGTTGTAGTTGAATCTGTTCTTTGTGGTTGGAGTAAATATGTGCATCACCGAAGGTATGAACAAAATCTCCTGCTTCAAGACCACAAACTTGAGCCATCATTAAAGTTAACAATGCATAAGAAGCAATGTTAAAAGGTACACCTAAGAATACATCAGCACTTCTTTGATACAGCTGACAGGAAAGCTTACCATCTGCCACATAAAACTGAAAAAAAGCATGGCAAGGAGGTAAAGCAACTTTTTTATTTGCAACATTTTCAGCAAAACTTTTGGAAGTATCTGGCAGTACACTAGGATTCCAAGCCGACACAAGCATCCTTCTGCTGTCTGGAGATGTTTTAAGTGTGTGAATTATGTCTTTAATTTGATCAATTTCTTCCCCATTCCAATTCCGCCATTGATAACCATATACAGGGCCTAAGTTTCCTTTTTCATCTGCCCACTCATTCCATATTCTAACTCCATTTTCTTGTAGGTAATGTATGTTGGTGTCTCCTTTCAAAAACCATAACAATTCGTGAATGATAGATTTTAAATGAAGTTTTTTTGTAGTAACCATCGGGAAACCTTTAGAAAGGTCAAATCGCATTTGATATCCAAATACACTTTTGGTTCCTGTTCCGGTTCGGTCTGTTTTTTCAACACCCTCGGCTTGAATGTGGCGAATAAGGTCTAAATATTGTTGCATTAAAATAAGATTATGATCAAAAGTAAATTTTTATGCTTTTGAAATGATATAAGTCTAAGAATAGTTATTAAAAGGATTCGTTAACAACTGAAACTTATTTTCTTCGAGAAAGCTCATCTCTTATTTTTGCTGCAGCCTCATAGCTTTCTGCTTTAACCAGTTTTGCTAGCATAGAATTTAAGTCTTTGGTTGATACAGTAGAAAGGTTTTGCGTTGAACTGTCCTTAGAATCTTGTTCTTTCATGAAGTTTTTGATCCAATTTTTATCTTCTTTTTGAGGCTCATTTGCGTCCGTATCATCAGAGTAGCTTGCTTTTTTCATGATGTTTTCGTAAGTAAAAACAGAGGCATCAAAGCGAATGGCAAGAGCAATTGCGTCGGAAGTTCGAGCGTCAATGATTTCTTCAATCTCATCTCGCTCACAAATTAAACTTGAGAAAAACACGCCATCAACAAGTTTGTGGATAATGACCTGTTTTATTGTGATTTCGAAGCGTTCCAGTAAGTTGATGAACAAATCATGAGTAGAGGGTCTAGGAGGAACAATATCACTTTCCAGTCCAACCGTGATTGCTTCTGCTTCAAAACCACCTATTACTATGGGTAGTTTCCGATTACCTTCATTTTCACTCAAAATAAGCGCATAAGCACCAGTTTGAGCTTGAGTATAAGACACCCCAATAATTTTAAGTTTGATCAAATCCATAATATCATTTACGGTTGTGAAATTAGTTCTTTTTTGAAAAAATCTTTCAATTTATTGGATTTTTCATTTCAAATAGCAACTTCTTGCTTAATAAGGTTTTTTATATACAGTTAAAAAACTTAAATTTGCGCACCTATTAAGAAAACGTCAACATTAGATCGTATGAAAGTATTACAATTTAGACAAGCTATCTGTGAAGCAATGAGCGAAGAAATGCGCCGTGACGAATCCATCTATTTAATGGGTGAAGAGGTTGCGGAGTATAATGGTGCTTATAAAGCTTCAAAAGGTATGCTTGATGAATTTGGAGAAAAACGAGTGATCGATACCCCTATATCTGAATTAGGTTTTGCAGGAATAGGTGTCGGCTCGACAATGACAGGTAACAGACCAATTATTGAATTTATGACTTTTAATTTCGCACTTGTCGGAATTGATCAAATCATCAATAATGCGGCTAAAATTCGTCAAATGTCTGGAGGGCAATTTCCTTGTCCAATTGTATTCAGAGGTCCAACTGCTTCTGCAGGTCAACTTGCAGCAACTCATTCGCAAGCCTTCGAAAGTTGGTATGCTAACTGCCCCGGCTTGAAAGTTATAGTTCCTTCAAATCCATATGACGCAAAGGGGCTATTGAAAGCAGCGATTCGTGACAACGATCCTGTTATTTTTATGGAATCCGAGCAGATGTATGGTGACAAAGGAGAAGTTCCTGAGGAAGAGTATATTCTTCCCATTGGAGTTGCAGACATCAAAAGATCAGGTGATGATGTTACCGTTGTATCATTCGGAAAAATTATTAAAGAAGCCTACAAAGCAGCAGATGCACTTGAAAAAGAAGGCATCTCTTGTGAAATTATAGATTTAAGAACCATTAGACCTTTGGATATTGAAGCAATTTTCGCTTCAGTTAAAAAAACTAACCGTCTTGTAATTCTTGAGGAATCTTGGCCTTTTGGAAATATTTCTACTGAAATAACCTACCAAGTTCAAAACGAAGTGTTTGACTATCTAGACGCTCCAATCGAAAAAATAAATACTGCAGATACCCCGGCGCCTTTTTCTCCGGTTCTATTTAAAGAATGGCTTCCAAACAGCGAAGACGTTATTGCAGCAGTCAAAAAAGTTATGTATTTCAAAAAATAAAAGATCATTAGTATTGATCTAATTACAATCAATTTAAAGTTATTATGGAACAAAATGTCATTTTAATACCGCTAGTACTTGCAGTTGTAGGTTTAGTTTATATGTTTATCCGAGCAAGTTGGGTAAAAAAGCAATCGCCTGGAAGCGAAAGAATGCAAGAGATATCTAAAGCAATTAAAGAAGGAGCGCTTGCTTTTCTTAATGCTGAGTATCGTTTGTTGCTTATATTTGTGATAATCGCTTCTGCAGCTCTTTTTGGAATTTCAGTAATGGTTCCTACTACAAGCTGGATGATTGTTCCTGCCTTTATTATCGGTGCTATATTTTCTGCCTTGGCAGGAAACATTGGAATGCGTATTGCTACCGATGCTAATGCTCGAACTGCAGAAGCAGCTAAAACAAGTTTACCTAAAGCACTTCAAGTTGCTTTTGGCGGTGGAACAGTAATGGGTCTAGGTGTTGCCGGTCTTGCTGTACTTGGATTAACATTATTATTCATGTTCTTATTAGGACAGTTTATGGGTCAAGAAGGTTCTTTTTACGAGAACATGACTATGGTTCTTGAAACATTAGCAGGTTTTTCTTTAGGTGCTGAATCGATTGCTTTATTTGCACGTGTTGGTGGAGGTATTTATACCAAAGCTGCAGATGTTGGAGCTGATTTAGTTGGGAAAGTAGAAGCTGGAATTCCTGAGGATGATCCTCGAAACCCTGCAACTATTGCAGATAACGTAGGAGATAATGTTGGGGATGTTGCTGGTATGGGAGCTGATTTATTTGGTTCTTATGTAGCTACTGTTCTTGCTGCAATGGTTTTAGGAAACTACTTAATTCGTGATAACTCTATAGACGTTCAGTTTACAGATGCTTTCAATAACATGGGACCAATTTTACTTCCTGTTGTAATTGCAGGTGTTGGTATTTTAGCCTCAATAGTTGGTACTTTCTTCGTAAGAATTTCATCAAACGATGCTAAAGAATCTAAAGTTCAATCAGCATTAGATCTTGGGAACTGGGCTGCTATTGCGATTACCCTTGTTGCAAGTTATTTTCTTATTCAATGGATGTTACCTCCAACAATGGATATGGAGTTTTTTGGAGAAGATGCTAAAAAATCAATTTCCTCAATGAATGTTTTCTATGCAGCTTGTATTGGTCTTGCTGTTGGAGCATTGATTTCTATTGTTACAGCATACTACACAAGTTTGGGTAAAAAACCAGTAATGGATATCGTTAAAAACAGTTCTACTGGAGCTGCAACAAATATTATCGCTGGTCTAGCAGTAGGTATGAAATCTACCTTCTTGTCTGTAATTTTATTTGCAGCTGCAATATATGGTTCATACGAATTAGCAGGATTTTACGGAGTAGCACTTGCTGCGTCTGCAATGATGGCTACTACCGCAATGCAGTTGGCTATTGACGCTTTTGGACCTATCGCAGATAATGCAGGAGGTGTTGCTGAAATGAGTGAATTAGCTCCAGAAGTAAGAGAGCGTACCGATATATTAGATTCTGTTGGAAATACTACAGCTGCTGTAGGTAAAGGATTTGCAATTGCTTCGGCAGCCTTAACTGCTTTAGCCTTATTTGCTGCTTATGTAACTTTTACAGGAATTGATGGAATTAACATTTTCAAGGCCGATGTTTTAGCGATGCTATTTGTGGGTGGGATGATACCGGTTGTATTCTCTGCTCTTGCAATGGAATCTGTTGGAAAAGCTGCAATGGAAATGGTAGAAGAGGTTAGAAGACAGTTCAGAGAAATTCCTGGAATTATGGAAGGAACTGGAACTCCAGAATATGCTAAATGTGTAGATATTTCTACAAAAGCAGCTTTAAGAGAAATGATCTTACCAGGTCTACTAACCATCATAACTCCAATTATTATTGGACTTGTCTTCGGTGCTGAACCTTTAGGAGGTTATATGGCTGGAGTATGTGTGAGTGGTGTAATGTGGGCTATTTTTCAAAACAACGCAGGTGGTGCTTGGGACAATGCAAAAAAATCATTTGAGGCAGGTGTTGAAATCAATGGTGAAATGACATATAAAGGTTCCGATGCACATAAAGCTGCAGTGACTGGTGATACTGTTGGAGATCCATTTAAAGATACTTCAGGCCCTTCTATGAATATATTAATTAAACTTACGTGTTTGGTGAGTTTAGTAATTGCTCCAATCTTAGTTCCACATGAAGATGTTCATACGGCTGTTGTTGATGAAATACGTAAAGAAATTCGTGTTGAGGTGGAAGCTAGAGAAGCGGATCAAATGGAAGCTACCATAACCACAAAGACTACTGAAGGTGGAGAAGTTAAAGTAGAAACTAAAACAATTAAGGGTACTGAATCTGAAATCGAAGCTTCTATTGCTGAAATTAAAGGTGTAAAGTTACACGTAGAACACTAAGCGTTCTTATTTTAGAATAATCCGTTTATCTCCGAATCTATCTTTTCTATTATAGCTCCTATATCTGATGGGTTTTCAACGAAATTAAGTTCATCAACATCTAGGATTAATAATTTGCCTTTATCGTAATTATGAATCCATGCTTCATAGCGTTCGTTCAATCTATTCAAGTAATCGATGCTTATTGAGTTTTCAAACTCCCGACCTCGTTTGTGGATGTTATCTACCAAATTAGGAATACTTGAGCGCAGGTAGATCATTAAATCTGGACCTGTTACCATTCCTTCCATCAATTCAAATAGCGACTTGTAGTTTTGGTAGTCTCTTTGAGAAAGAAGACCCATTGCATGCAGATTTGGTGCGAATATATGTGCATCTTCATAAATACTTCGATCTTGAATTACATTTATTCCACTTTTTTGAATCTCTATTAGTTGACTAAAGCGACTGTTTAGAAAATAAATTTGAAGGTTAAATGACCAACGCTCCATCTGATGGTAAAAATCATCTAAGTATGGATTTTCGACAACTTCCTCAAAATGACCCTGCCATTTATAATGTTTTGAGAGCAAATCTGTAAGGCTTGTTTTTCCAGCACCAATATTTCCGGCTATAGCTATGTGCATAATTATTATTTTCTAACGAATTGTATGAATACATTATTGAATTTGTATTGCAAATCAACAGTAATTTATTAAAGATAAATGTACTATCAAAAGGCTGAAAAAAAAATTAATCCTAAAACATTTTTTTTTAAAAGTTTTAAGTTTAAATTTGTCCCATAACTGAGGAAGGATTTGACTGATTGCAGACCTCATAAAAAAAAATGCTAAACCAGTGTTGCTTTCACAATGAAGTAATCTTCAAATCCTTCCCGAAAGCAATATATATACATGTCTTATTTTTTTACATCAGAATCCGTAAGTGAAGGTCATCCTGACAAAGTAGCAGATCAAATAAGTGATGCACTTGTTGATAATTTTTTAGCTTTTGACCCCGAAAGCAAGGTGGCTTGTGAAACCTTAGTAACTACAGGTCAAGCTGTTTTGGCAGGAGAAGTTAAGAGTACAACCTATCTAGATGTCCAGAAAATTGCTCGTGATACCATTAATAAAATTGGATACACTAAAGGAGAATATCAGTTCAGCGGTGATTCTTGTGGCGTTATTTCCTTAATTCATGAACAATCTCAGGATATAAACCAGGGAGTTGTTCGAGTGGACAAAAAAAATCAAGGAGCAGGTGATCAGGGAATTATGTTTGGTTATGCATCTAACGAGACGGATAACTTTATGCCTCTAGCACTCGATTTATCTCATAAGCTGCTGATTGAACTTGCAGCTCTTAGAAGAGAGTTGAAAGACATTACATATTTGAGACCCGACGCGAAATCTCAAGTTACCTTAGAATATGATGATAATGGAACCCCCATTCGAATAGATACTATTGTGATATCTTCGCAACACGATCAATTTGATACGGATGATGATGCTATGCTAGCGAAGATTAAAAGTGATTTAATTTCTTTTTTAATTCCAAGAGTAAAAGCCCAATTACCAGAGCGCATTCAACTTCTTTTTGATGATAAGATAACCTATCACATTAACCCTACAGGTAAATTTGTTATTGGAGGTCCTCATGGAGATACTGGTTTGACAGGGAGAAAGATAATTGTAGATACTTACGGAGGAAAAGGAGCGCATGGTGGTGGAGCTTTTAGCGGGAAAGATCCCAGTAAAGTTGACCGCAGTGCAGCTTATGCTTCAAGACATATAGCCAAAAACCTGGTTGCTGCGGGTGTATCGGACGAGCTTTTAGTTCAATTGAGTTATGCTATTGGTGTTGCTCACCCTACCTCTATTGCGGTTAATACTTTTGGTAAATCTAAAATCAATTTAACTGATGGTCAAATTGCGGAAAAGATCACGTCTCTTTTTGATTTGACTCCTTATGGAATTGAACAACGCTTAAAACTGCGTAGTCCAATATATTTCGAGACTGCAGCTTATGGTCATATGGGGCGCCTCCCCAGAAAAATAACTAAAACTTTCGAATCTCCTTACAACGGTAAAATCACTCAAGAAGTTGAATTATTTACGTGGGAAAAACTAGATCATATCAACCAAATAAAAAAACAATTTAATATAACTTAAGAATGAAAAATCTCAACTTTACAACAAAATCTCTACATGCAGGTCATGACCCAAGCATCACTCAAGGCACTAGAGCAGTTCCTATTTATCAATCTACAGCCTATGTTTTTAAAGATGCAGATCATGCTGCAAATTTATTTTCGTTAGCTGAACCTGGTTACATTTATACCCGATTAAATAATCCAACAAATGATGTTCTAGAACAAAGACTTGCTACCCTTGAAGGAGGAATTGCGGCGGTTTCTACAGCTTCTGGAACTGCGGCTATTTCTACGGCTTTAATGGTTTTATTGAAAGCAGGAGATCATATAGTTGCCTCTAGTAGTCTTTATGGAGGAACCTATAACTTACTTAATGTTACTTTACCTCGTTTAGGTATTACAACCACATTTGTAGATCCTGCTGACCCCGAAAATTTCGAAAAAGCAGTACAAGACAATACCCGTGCATTTTTTGCTGAATCTTTAGGAAATCCTAAGTTGGATGTTTTGGATTTAAAAGAAATTGCTTCTTATTCAAAGAAAGTTAAAGTGCCCTTTATTGTAGATAATACTGTTGCAACTCCAGCATTATTAAACCCTATTGAATATGGAGCTAATATTGTAATTCACTCTTTAACAAAATACATCAACGGAAATGGAACTTCTTTAGGAGGAGTTGTAATAGATGCTGGAACTTTTGATTATGGAAACGGTTTGTTTCCAGAATTTACTGAACCATCACCGGGATATCATGGTCTGGTTTATCATGAAGCTTTGGGTCCCGCTGCATATATAGCTAAAGTTCGTATAGAAGGATTACGCGATTTTGGTGGCGCTTTGAGTCCGTTTAATAGTTTTCAAATTATTCAGGGATTAGAAACACTTTCTATTCGCATGAATCAACATTCCAAAAATGCATTAGAAATTGCTCAATGGTTGGAGGCACAAGAAGAAGTAACTTGGGTAAACTATCCTGGTTTAGCTTCAAGTAAATATAATGATTTAGCAAAAAAATACCTTCCGACTGGTCAAAGTGGAATCGTTACTTTCGGTTTAAAAGGAGGTTTTGAAGCTGCTAAGCAAGTAGCAGACAAAACCAACATCTTTTCTTTACTAGCAAACATCGGAGATACTAAATCTTTAATCATTCATCCAGCGAGTACCACGCACCAACAATTAAGTCCAGAAGCACAAAAAACAACTGGGGTTACTCAAGATTTAGTTCGTTTATCTGTCGGTTTAGAAGATGTTGAAGATTTAAAAAATGATTTAAAACAAGCTTTTTAATATATTAAATGAGTGTAACACACCTACATAACGGTATACATCAATTAACCCTATCCAATGGAGTTAAGCTTAGTTTCCAATCTTTTGGGCAAGACTATCTAACGGCCCCTATAGTTCTAGTTAATCATCCTTTAACCGGAGATTCTAGGGTAACGGGAGAATTTGGTTGGTGGAGTAAACTTATTGGTGAAGGTAAAACAATAGACACTCATAAATTTGCAATTATTTCATTTAATATTCCTGGTAATGGATTTGATGGAAATTTAATTGATGATTTTGAGTCTTGGAATGCGGGAACAATCGCAAGCTTTTTTTACGAGGGTCTAAAACTACTGGGAATAGGGCATTTGCATACGGTCATTGGGGGCTCATTAGGTGCAGGAATTTCATGGGAAATGGCAGCTTTGTATCCAAACTTCATAACCAATCTGATTCCAGTAGGAGGAGATTGGAAGTCTACTGATTGGATGATTGCGAATTCGTTTTTACAAAAGCAAATTTTGTCGACTAATCCTAGACCTCTTGAAATTGCCAGAATGCATGCAATGCTATGTTATCGTACGCCGCAGTCTTTTAAAATCAGATTCAATCGCACAAAAAATGAAAGTCTCGGAGGTTTTAATGTGGAGTCTTGGTTAAGTCATCATGGGAAAAAGTTAACCGAGCGCTTTCAAGTTCAAGCTTATAAAACCATGAACCATTTACTAGGCTCTATTGACATTACAAGAAATGGGAAGTCTTTTGAAGAATTGATTAAAACGATAAAAGCCTCCATACATATATTTTCTATTGACAGTGATCTTTTCTTTCCTCTAACTGAAGATGAAGAAACAGTTCAAAGGGCCAAAAAAGTTGGGGTAACAATTAATCATCAAATCATTAGTTCAGAATATGGTCATGATGCATTTTTGATGGAATCAGAAAAAGTTGTACCCTTATTACATCCGATTTTTAATTAAAACGAAAAGCATGAAAATTTCATTAAATCGAGTTAACAAAGACTATCTTTTCGAAGCTACAAGTTCAAACAACCTAAAGGTATTGATGGATAATAAATCCAAATCAGAGGGCAAGGTTGAAGGAATAAGTCCCATGGAAGTTTTGCTTATGGGAGTAGCTGGCTGCAGTAGTATTGATGTGGTATCTATTTTAAATAAACAACGTATCAATCCCATTACTTTAAGAATGGAAGTAGAAGGAATTAGAGATGCAAGTGCAGTTCCAGCTCCATTTCAAGGCATCAATGTTACCCTCTTTCTAGAAGGTGAAGACATTACACCTGAAAAAGCAAAACGAGCAGCACAGCTTTCTTTTGATAAGTATTGTTCTGTATCAAAGTCACTTGATCCCAGCATAATTATTAATCAAACAATCGTTGTAAACGGAGTAGAAGCATGAGCCATAAATTAGAGACAAGAGCTGTAAGGACTCAAATGGACCGTTCTCAGTATCTTGAACATTCCACCCCATTACACCTTACATCTAGTTTTGTGTTTGAAGACGCTGAGGACATGCGTGCTTCTTTTGCAGAAGAAAAACAACGCAATATTTACAGCCGCTTTACAAACCCCAATACTTCGGAATTTGTTCAAAAAGTTACTGAAATGGAAGGTGCTGAAGATGGTGTTTCTTTTGCTACGGGTATGGGAGCCATATATGGAACTTTTGCAGCTTTACTCAACGCAGGAGATCATATAGTCTCAGCACGATCTGTGTTTGGTTCTACCCATACTTTATTCACAAAATATTTACCTAAATGGAATATAGAAACTTCATATTTTAAGGTTGAAGAGCCAGAAGCTATAGCAGATTTAATTAAACCAAACACTAAAATTTTATATGCAGAAACACCTACAAATCCGGGTGTAGATATATTGGATTTACAATATTTGGGTCATATAGCAAAAGAGTATAACTTAATATTAATTATTGATAATTGTTTTGCAACCCCTTACTTACAACAACCCATTAAATTTGGTGCAGACTTAGTTATTCATTCCGCTACTAAATTAATCGATGGTCAAGGAAGAGTTTTAGGTGGTGTTACTGTTGGAAGTTTAGATTTGATTCATGAAATATATCTTTTTGCACGAAACACGGGGTCAGCACTTTCACCTTTCAATGCATGGATTTTATCGAAAAGTATGGAAACCCTTCCAGTTCGAGTAGATCGACATTGTCAGACAGCTTTGGAGACTGCAGAATATTTAGAAAATCACCCCAAGATTAACTGGGTCAAATATCCTTTCTTAAAGTCACATCCACAATTTGAGTTAGCAAAAAAACAAATGAGTCAAGGGGGGAGTATTGTAGCTTTTGAAATTAAAGGAGGTATAGATGCAGGCAGAAATTTTCTAAATACATTAGAAATGTTATCACTTTCTTCAAACCTTGGAGATTCCAGATCAATAGTTACTCATCCAGCTTCAACAACACATAGTAAGTTGTCTGAGTCAGATCGTTCGGAAGTAGGTATTACTGATGGAATGGTTCGTTTGTCGATAGGATTAGAACATATTGAAGACATTAAAAACGATTTAAATCAGGCGTTAGCTAAGCTATAAATGACAGCAATAGAAAAAGCTTTACAGGATAAGATTCTTGTGCTAGATGGAGCAATGGGCACTATGCTGCAAGCATATAAGTTTACTGAAGAGGATTTTAGAGCCGAAAGGTTTAAGGATCACCCTTGTTCACTTCAAGGTAATAATGACTTACTTTCCCTTACTCAGCCAGAGGCGATAAAGGCGGTTCATCGAGCATATTTTGAAGTGGGGGCGGATATTGTAGAGACGAATACTTTTTCGTCTACTTCAATTGGTATGGGAGACTATCAAATGGAACCCTTGGTTTATGAATTAAATTTTGAGTCGGCTAAACTTGCAAGAGAAGTAGCAGATGAGTTTACCAATGCAAACTCTAATAAGCCACGTTTTGTTGCGGGCTCTATTGGACCTACTAACAGAACAGCCAGCATGTCTCCAGATGTCAATGACCCGGGATATCGTGCGGTTACTTTTGATGACTTAGTCGAAGCTTATACAGAGCAAATACAAGGCTTAGTCGATGGAGGATCGGATGTGCTATTGGTTGAAACAATCTTTGACACCCTAAATGCTAAAGCTGCTTTATTTGCAATTGATGCTTTAAAAGAAAAAAATAATTGGGAAATCCCCGTAATGGTTAGCGGAACCATTACCGACGCCAGCGGAAGAACCCTTTCCGGTCAAACAGTTGAAGCTTTTGTGATCTCGGTTTCGCATATACCTCTTTTAAGTATCGGGTTTAATTGCGCCCTTGGAGCGGATCAATTACTTCCTTACTTAAGAAGACTTTCGAAAGAAACAGATTTACTTACATCTGCTCACCCTAACGCAGGATTGCCAAATGCATTTGGAGCATATGATCAAACTCCTGAAGAAATGCGTGATTTAATTGAAAAATATTTAGAAGAAAATTTAATTAATATTATAGGAGGTTGTTGTGGCTCCACACCAGAACATATTGCTCAAATTGCCTCAGTTACCCGTGATTACAAACCAAGAAAAACACAGCCAATTTCTATATGAAAACCGGAACTAAATACCTCAAACTTTCCGGACTAGAACCTCTTGTGGTTACTCCAGAGACGAATTTCATAAATATTGGAGAACGGACCAATGTAACCGGTTCGCGCAAATTTTTACGTTTAATCGAGCAGGGAGATTTTAACACTGCCGTTGAGGTTGCTAGAGATCAGGTAGATGGTGGTGCACAAATTTTGGATGTGAACATGGATGAAGGTATGATTGATGGAGCTGAAGCCATGACAACCTACCTGAATCTTTTAGCTGCCGAACCGGATATTTCGCGAATACCTATAATGATCGATAGTTCTAAATGGGAAATTATTGAAGCGGGTCTAAAAGTTGTTCAAGGAAAATCTGTTGTAAACTCAATTAGTTTAAAAGAAGGGGAAGAAAATTTCATAGAACAAGCCAATACCATTAGAAGATATGGTGCGGCAGTTATAGTAATGGCTTTTGATGAAGATGGTCAAGCAGACACTCTTGAACGAAGAATAGAAATATGTGAGCGCTCCTATGATGTTTTGGTAAAGGTGGTAGGTTTTCCTCCACAAGACATCATTTTTGACCCTAATATTTTTCCTGTAGCTACAGGAATGGATGAACATAAAAACAACGCTGTAGATTTTTTTAAAACAGCATCTTGGATAAGAGAAAATTTACCCCACGTCCATGTTAGTGGAGGAGTTAGTAATATTTCTTTTTCATTTAGAGGAAATAACAAAGTACGGGAAGCAATGCATTCTGCATTTTTATATCATGCAATTCAGCACGGAATGAACATGGGAATTGTAAACCCAACCATGTTAGAAATTTATGACGAAATTGATTCTGAACTTTTAATTCATGTTGAAGATGTTTTGCTCAATAGGAGGGAAGATGCTACGGAACGCCTACTTGATTTTGCAGAACAAATTATTGATAACACAACCAAAAAAAAGCTTGTAGTAAAAGAATGGAGATCCACTCCACTTCAAGAGCGCATAACATACGCTTTAGTTAAAGGAATTGATGAGTTCATTTTAGAGGATATTGAAGAAGCACGATTATCAGCATCGAGACCAATTGAAGTTATTGAAGGTAACCTGATGATCGGAATGAATGTCGTTGGTGATTTATTTGGTTCAGGGAAAATGTTTCTACCTCAAGTAGTTAAATCTGCACGGGTTATGAAAAGAGCTGTAGCTCACTTATTACCTTTCATTGAGGCTGAAAAAGATGGAAAACAAGAAGCTGCAGGAAAAATATTGATGGCAACTGTAAAAGGGGATGTGCACGATATTGGAAAAAACATTGTTGGGGTTGTCTTGGCATGTAATAACTATGAAATAATTGACCTAGGAGTTATGGTTCCTCTCGAGAAAATCATAGCCACTGCCATAGAGCAAGAAGTAGACATTATTGGATTATCAGGTTTAATCACTCCATCGTTAGACGAAATGATTTATGTCGCCCAAGAAATAAAACGTCGGGACTTAAAAATCCCCTTGATGATAGGAGGCGCTACAACATCTAAGGCACACACAGCGGTCAAGATTGCTCCAGTGTTAACTACTACAGTAATTCATGTAAATGATGCCTCTAGAGCTGTAACTGTTGCAGGGAGCTTATTGAATAAAGAAAATTCACAAGTTTATAAAGATTCGATTCGAAATGAATATGATCTTTTTAGATCAAAATTTATGGATCGTCAAGAAACCAAACAGCATATTGATTTAAAAACAGCTCGAGAGCGTAAATTAAAATTAGATTGGGATTCATACCAGCCCAAGGTTCCTAATCAATTAGGAATTCAAGTCATAGAAAATCAAAATTTAGAGGAATTAGTTCCTTTTATAGATTGGAGTCCATTTTTCCGTTCATGGGATTTACATGGGCATTACCCAGCTATTTTAGACGATGCTGTGGTTGGAGAACAAGCCACAGAATTATTTGCAGACGCACAGGTTATTTTGTCAGAAATTTTAGAAAATAAGTCACTAACTGCTAAAGCAGTTTTTGGAATTTTTCCAGCGAATTCAATTGCTGACGATGACATTGAAGTTTATGAAAATGAAACTAGATCTGAAGGACAAGTCACGTTTTTGACTTTACGTCAACAGCTCAAAAAAAGAGCAGGAAAAAACAACATTGCTTTAGCCGACTTTATAGCTCCAAAAAATAGTGGAGTTAAAGATTATGTCGGGAGTTTTTGTGTTTCGACAGGCTTTGGAACTCCAGAACTAGCCAAAGCATATGAGGATGATAACGACGATTATAATGCCATTATGGTAAAAGCATTAGCCGATCGATTCGCCGAAGCTTTTGCCGAATTTTTGCACAAAGAAGTTAGAACAAAGTCTTGGGGGTATGCATCAGATGAAGTTTTAGATAACGAAGCCTTAATAAAGGAAGCTTACAAAGGAATCCGTCCGGCACCGGGATATCCAGCATGCCCAGATCATTTAGAAAAAAACACTATTTGGGACCTACTACAAGTTGAAGAGAACATAGGAGTAACACTTACCGAAAGCTTAGCAATGTGGCCAGCAGCTTCAGTTTCAGGTTATTATTTTGCACATCCAGAAGCACAGTATTTTGGCGTTGGTAAAATCACTCAAGATCAAGTTGCTAGTTATAGTAAAAGAAAGAATATAGATTTAAAAGAAGCAGAAAAGTGGCTTCGTCCAAACATTAAATAACTATTTATGAAAGTAACAGACCACATTAAAAAAGCGGCTGGTTTAACCCAGTTTACCTTTGAAATATTACCTCCTTTAAAAGGTCAGAACATACAATCAATATATGAATCCATAGATCCTTTAATGGATTTCAATCCTCCTTTTATTGATGTTACTTATCATAGAGAAGAATACGTTTACAAGGAACTTTCTAATGGACTTCTAGAGAAGCACGTTATAAGAAAACGTCCGGGGACTGTTGGTATTTGCGCTGCATTACAACATAAGTATAATGTTGACGCTATTCCACACATATTATGTGGTGGATTCACAAAAGAAGACACAGAAAATTTTTTGATTGACCTCGATTTTTTAGGTATCGATAACGTAGTGGCACTACGTGGTGATGCAATTAAGTCAGAAACCTATTTTAAGCCCCACAAAGATGGACATACATTTGCTAATGAACTTGTAAATCAGGTTCAGGAATTAAATAAGGGGTACTATTTAGATGAAGAGATTTTAAATACCTCGAAGACTGATTTTTGCATTGGAGTTTCGGGCTATCCCGAAAAACATATGGAAGCACCTTCGCTAGAAAGTGACATTCATTTTTTAAAGAAAAAAATTGAAGCCGGCGCAAACTATATAGTAACACAAATGTTTTTTGACAACCAAAAATATTTTGAGTTTGTAGATAAATGTAAAGAAGCAGGAATTAATGTGCCTATAATCCCAGGTCTAAAACCTTTTGCAACTTTAAAACAATTGAACGCTATACCGCAACGTTTTCACGTTGATTTGCCGGAGGCATTAATCAAGTCAGTAATCAAGTGTAAGGATAATTCCGCAATTCGTCAGGTTGGAGTAGAATGGTGTATACAACAGAGTAACGAACTAAAAGCTGCTGGTGTTCCTTTTTTGCATTATTATTCAATGGGAAAATCCGATAATATTAAAGCGGTAGCTGAGGCGGTTTTTTAGGGAGTTTAAAAAGATAAGCTCAACTTAATCTTCCACCAAAATAGCATAGCTAAAATTGTCAATCCATTGTCCGCGAATCAGCAAAATTTTTCGGTGCATTCCCTCACGCGTCATCCCTACTTTTTCTAGTAATTTAATAGATTTTAAATTCTGAGAAGTTACCCCTGCTTCGATACGGTGTAAGTTTAGGGTTTCAAAACCATGCTTTAAGATAGCCTGAACTGCTTCGGTCGCATAGCCTTTATTACAAAATTCTGGAATTAGACTATAATGAATTTCACCTTTGTTGAACTTAGGGGTAGAAACACGCTTCCCCAATTCACCAATAAAAGTATTGTCTTTAAGCAAGCGAATACTCCATCCCAATTGCTGACCATTTTCAACTTGTTGAGGCTTAAAAAGAGGCTGTAAAAAGTCTTCTGTAACCTTAAGGTTTTTAGGGATTCCAATGGTGTTGAATGCTGCAACTTCAGAAAAACTATTTTTATAATGAATATCTGCACAGTCAGATTTGGTTAAAGGTGCTATGATAAGACGAGGTTTTTTTATCATTCTTTAGGTTGTTGTTTCTGTAAACAACTGTTCTAAGTTTTCGTTTTTAAGTTGTAATCCCAAAATTTTAAGTTCATTTTCGCGTGCAAAATCAAATACTTGAGTTCGCATGTCTTCTTTTGTGTCAAAATTTATTTCATAAGTAAAATCAAAGGTATTGACCACTTTAGTTGCGTGAGGAATTTTGGACAAAGCCTCTGTTTCAACACGGTAATCAAATTCTACTAATATAACTTGCTGCTGTCCTTTTCTAAGATCTTCTAGATTTTTATCTGCGACAAGTTTCCCTTCTTTTATAATAACAACTCTGTCACAAACACTTTCTACTTCTGAGAGGATGTGACTGGAAAGAATTACAATTTTGTCTTTGCCGAGATTTCGAATTAACTTTCTAATTTCGACCATTTGGTTTGGGTCCAAGCCAGTTGTTGGCTCATCTAAAATTAATATTTCTGGATTATGAAGCAATGCAGCTGCAAGTCCCACGCGCTGCTGATATCCTTTTGAGAGCGTATCTATTTTTCGGTTTCTATATTCTGTAAGACCAACTTGGTCTATGATTTTTGTAAATGGTGCATCTTTGATTTTGTAAAGCGAAGCCGTAAAGTGCAGATATTCCAATACAAATAACTCGCCATACAAAGGATTATTTTCGGGTAGGTATCCTGTGTTTTGTTGAATACTTTTAAGGGAATCCCTTAAATCTAAATCTTTATAAGTAATTGTACCATTCCACTGTTCTACGGATCCGGTTAGTATTTTCATGAGCGTAGATTTTCCTGCCCCGTTAGGACCTAATAAACCAACTACCTCACCTGCTTTAAGTGCTATTGAAACCCCTTGAAGAGCTTCAATTTTTCCGTACTTTTTTTTGACTTGATTGATAATTAATGCCACTCGCTTTTTTTTATAAAGATAAATTAAAAAATGCTTACATGTGTTTGTATATAAACCAAGGAATTCGTTTTAGAATCCAACCAATTAGTATCCAGCGACGCGTGATGTATACAATTCGTTTTTTCTTCTGAATACTCCTGTAAATTTGCTTTGCTGCCTTTTCTTTACTGGACACCCAAAACATTTTAGGCCCTTTAGCCATGGCTGTCTTAACAAAACCAGGACGAACGTCTGTGGTATAAATAGGTAATTTACTTTGAATAGCTTTTTGAGCCATCCCTTCAATGTAGTTCGATTGATATGCTTTGGAAGCACCGTATGCGGGGCCGTGCCTACCTCCCCTCAAACTTGCTACAGATGAAATAGTCACTAAATGTCCATGCCCTTTTGTTCTGAAATAATGCATGCTCCAATTCACTAAAAGTGTAAAAGCAATTACGTTCAACTGATTGGTTTGGTCTTCTAAATTAAAATCAAAATTAGGATTAATGTGCCCAACCCCTGCACTTATAATGAATAGATCAACACCACCTAGGGAGTCGGTTAAGGCTTCTATATGATCCAATGCATCTTCCTGCTTGCAGTCGAATGCCTTGATGTAAATTTCTTTTGGATGTTCTTTTTGAAGTGCTACAAGTTGTTCTTTCCTCCGACCTGTAACACCAACACGGTAATTATTTTGAATTAGCTCTCGAGCTAGTGCCTTTCCAATTCCTGAACTTGCACCGATAATTATGGCTTTCTTTGGTGTGTTTTTCATAGGGTAAGGTGGGTGTCATCACAAAACGGAGTTTGATTACTTTTTTTGCAATTACAGAGTTTAACTTCTCCCGTTCTTTTAGCAGTGAATTTTTGAGGTTTAAACTTAGATCCATGATGCGAACCATCACAAAAGGGCTGTTTAGTACTCATGCCACACGCGCACCATAAATAATTTTCTCCTTTGGTTAAAGAAACAGAAAGTGCTTCTAAAGACAAAGTATCCGTTTTTTTAAATCCTGAATTCCATTCGCTTTTTGGGTCAGGTGATTTAACAAAAGGATAAAAATAGGATGCAGTCCAAGGATCGTTTGTTTTTTGTTGTAAACCATATTCTTTTGGATAGCTGTTTTGAAACGTAGCTGTCCCAAAAAGTTGATCCCAAAGACTAAACATATTGCCAAAATTTCCATTGGGTTCACTAGCAGAATCTAAACGAGAAGTTCCATGGTGTGAGTGGTGGAATGCTGGAGTGATAATGATCCGCTCTATTACTTTAATTATTGGATGTAACACAGCATATTCATAAAAAGGTTTATCCCACTTCAATCGGCTGTGAGAGCCTATAATAACAAATTGTTTCAGGATTAATCCTAGAGCTACTGCCTTAGCACCGCCCAAAAACAGAACCAGTGCAACCCACCAAATGTTAGGCATCAATAAGTAATAAAGTAATGCATTTCTATAGGAAACAAAATATCCCATTTCTTCAGCTTGGTGATGTGGTCTGTGTAGTTTCCATAGAAATGGAGTTTCATGAGCTGTGCGATGATACCAATATTGAAGAAGGTCGTCTATAAGTATGTAGCTTAAAAATAATATGATAAAAGAATATGAACCTAAACTAGATCGATACTCTGGAAAATACAAATCTCCAGCTTTGAATATCAAAAAAACAATAAGAGGCTTAACTAGATTTCCTAAAACAAAAAAACTCATAATTTCTTGAATCCAATCTCCTTTTTTTCGATTTGAGTTTTTTAAAAAACCAGAAATACTCTCTAAAATCCCAAAAAATAATATTATTCCAATAACAAAGTATATGTCAATATTTTCAATGTTTAGGATTTCTTCAATCATTTAATGTGTTTTATGAGATTTCAATTCAATATCGATATTAAATATACAGATTTGTTCGTCTTAGATAAATTAAATAGGTAAAAATTTGTTTTTCTCAATCTGGAGTGTACATTTGTAATGTATTAAAACAAAAATGACAACAACAACTTCATATTACAACCGTTTCTTTTTCTTCTTTTATCTAGAAGACAACAGGGCATTGTAATATTATTAAGTTGATAACCTATACAAGTCCTGATTTAATCGGGACTTTTTTTTTGAACAAAAAGTAAAACAAATAATGCAATCGATAATCGCTATTCAAGGAATTCAAGGATCTTTTCACCATCAGGTGGCATTGAACTATTTTCCGTCAGATATTCAGATTTCAGAATGCCTAACTTTTGATGCCTTAGCAGACGCTTTAGTTTCAGGGAGAGCAACCCAAGCGGTTATGGCAATTGAAAATTCTATTGCCGGATCCATCATCCCAAATTATGCATTATTAGACAAGCACAACCTGCAAATTATTGGAGAATCATACTTAAATATAGAACATAACCTAATGGGACTTCAAGGTCAATCTATTGCAGACCTAAAAGAAGTGCATTCTCATCCCATGGCTTTGTTGCAGTGTAAATCTTTTTTCTCAGAACATTCACATATACGTTTAGTTGAAGCCGAAGACACTGCGGATATAGCCCGTAAGATCGAAGAAGATCAACTTCATGGAATTGGAGCAGTGGCGAGTACAAAAGCTGCTAATATTTTTAATTTGGAAGTGTTTTCAGAATCAATTCAAACCATTAAGAACAATGTAACTCGTTTTGTAATCGTTCAGAAAAAGGGAGCTTTGGTTGAAGATAAAAACATAAATAAAGCGGCTCTAAAATTTGTATTAGACCATCAAAGAGGAAGTCTTGCTGCGGTTTTAAACGTTATGAGTGATTGTCAATTGAACTTAACCAAAATTCAATCCTTACCTGTAATTGAAACACCTGGTAAATATGCCTTTTTTGTTGACGTTACCTTTGACGCTATTGAGCATTATAAAAAAGCCCGATCTATAATAGAAATCATGGCAACTGAATTTAAAATTCTTGGAGAATACCCAAAAAACAAACTATGAGTACTCGAACAGCAAAGCGCCTTGACAGCGTAAAAGAATATTATTTTTCTAAAAAACTTAGAGAAGTATCGGCTTTGATTAAAGCAGGGAAACCAATCCTTAATATGGGGATTGGAAGTCCAGACTTACCTCCAGATCCTTCAGTTATTGCGGCTATCAAGGATAGTTTGCTCGAGCCAAAAGCGCACATGTATCAAAGTTATCAAGGGCTTCCAGAGTTAAGAGAGGCGATTGCTTCTTTTTATCAAAAACAGTATAATGTGACTCTAGACGCTAATTCTGAAGTGCTTCCTCTTATGGGCTCGAAAGAAGGTATAATGCATATTTCTATGGCATTTCTGAACAAAGGAGATCAAGTATTAATTCCAAACCCAGGATATCCTACCTACAGTTCCATTACTCAATTGCTTGAAGCAGAAGCTGTATTCTATGATTTGAAAGAAGAAAACAATTGGCAACCTGATTTTGAAGCTTTATCAAAAGTTGACACAACAAATGTGAAGTTAATGTGGTTAAATTATCCACACATGCCAACTGGTGCTCAAGTAGATGTTGATACCTTTATCCGCTTGATTGAATGGGCAAAGAAAAATGATGTTTTATTAATCAATGACAATCCATATAGTTTTATTTTAAATAAAAATCCACAAAGTTTAATGAGTCAAACTGGAGCAATGGATGTTGCTATAGAACTTAACTCTTTAAGTAAGGCATATAACTTATCGGGATGGCGCGTAGGAATGCTAACTGGAAATTCAAAATATATTAATGCGGTATTAAAGGTTAAAAGTAATATGGATTCTGGAATGTTTTTTGGAATTCAAAAAGGTGCAATTGCAGCGTTAAAACTTGAAAACATTTGGTTTGAAGAGCTAAATAAAATTTATGCAGAACGCAGGAAAGCCATGATTGAGTTAGCAACCCTTATGGGAAGTGAATTTGATCCTAAAAGTGTAGGGATGTTTTTGTGGGCTAAGTTAAAGAACCAGTCTATAAAATCAGAAGAATTCATAGACAGCGTACTTTTAGAATATAATATTTTCATCACTCCGGGAACAATATTTGGAAGCCAAGGAGAAGGATATATCCGCTTCTCTTTATGTGTTAAATTAGAAGATATACAAACCGCAATTAATCGACTTAAATCATGAAAATTTATGTAATCGGAATTGGTTTGATTGGAGGTTCTATGGGTTTAGATCTAAAAAAAACATTGAATGATATAGAAATCATTGGAATAGATACAAATAAAATTCATTTAGACGATGCTCTTAGTCTAGGGATTATAGATCGAATAGGATCTTTAGAATCTATAACCGAAGCAGACCGCGTTATTTTGAGTATTCCTGTTAAAGAATCAATGCATCTCCTTCCTGAGTTGTTAGACAAGATACATGCCGATGCACTGATTTGGGATGTTGGCTCTACAAAAGAACAATTATGTAAACTCATCTCAAGTCACCCAAAGAGAGATCAGTTTTTAGCGGCACACCCCATTGCAGGAACTGAATTTTCGGGTCCTCAAGCTGCCCACAAAGGCCTGTTTCAGAGTAAACCACAGATATTATGTGAGTGCAATAAAACGCGCCCTGACCTGTTGTTGTGGGCAAAACAAACCTTTCGTCAAATGGGAATGTACTTGCGTTTTATGGAAGCAGAAGAACACGACAAGCATATGGCATATGTTTCTCATTTATCACACATTAGCTCTTTTATGTTAGGAAAAACTGTTCTTGAGAAAGAAGAGAATGAGAATAATATCTTTGACCTCGCGGGAAGTGGATTTGAATCCACTGTTCGATTGGCCAAAAGTTCTCCCGCTATGTGGACACCAATCTTTGAACAGAATAAAGAAAATGTAATTGAAACACTTGAGGCCTATATTAAGAATTTAGAAAACTTCAAAAGTCTTCTAGCAAATGATGACTATGAAGCTTTGTTTCAGGAAATGAAAAATACAAATCAGTTAACATCAATTTTAAACGGAATTAGCAAAAAATAAATCAAATAAAATGGAAAACAAACCTCAAATGAGAGAATGGCTTAACGACTTTAGTCTTTCTCACCCACTTGTAATTGGCGGTCCTTGTAGCGCAGAAACAGAAGAACAAGTATTGAAAATTGCCCACGAACTTAAAGATACCGATGTAACGGTTTTACGTGCCGGAATTTGGAAACCAAGAACGCGCCCAGGAATGTTTGAAGGAGTAGGTGCAATTGGACTAAAGTGGCTTCAAAAAGCAAAACAAGAAACAGGACTTCTTACTGCAACTGAAGTTGCTAATGCAGTTCATATTAAATTAGCAATCGAGCATGATGTAGATATACTTTGGATTGGAGCTCGCTCAACTGTAAGCCCTTTTATTATGCAAGAAATTGCAGATGCTCTTGAAGGAACGGATAAGATTGTTTTAGTTAAGAATCCTGTAAATCCAGATTTAGCTTTATGGCTGGGAGGTGTAGAACGTTTGTACACAGCCAACATCAAGAAATTAGGTTTAATTCATAGAGGCTTTTCTTCTTATGAAAAATCAAAATACAGAAATAATCCAGAATGGCAAATTGCTGTTGAGGCACAAAATAGATTTCCAGATTTACCTATGATCTGCGATCCTTCTCACATTGCTGGAAGAAGAGATCTAATCTTTGATATCTGTCAAATGGCATTGGATCTAAATTATGATGGGCTTATGGTTGAGACGCATTGGGATCCAGATAATGCCTGGAGTGATGCAGCCCAACAAGTAACCCCAACGGTTTTAGTTCAAATTATGAAGGATCTCAAAATTAGAAAAGAAACGAATCAAGAAGAAGCATACAATATTTCTTTAAATACACTTCGTGCACAAATTGATATTGCAGATCAAACCATATTAGATACTTTAGGAAAGCGAATGAAAGTAGCCGAAGAAATAGGTTCTCTTAAAAAATCTAAAAACGTTGCTGTTTTACAAAACAAACGTTGGAATGAGATTTTAGGTAAAATGATTTTAGAAGGTCAAGATCGCAATCTTTCAGAAGAGTTTATCCTGAAGATATTCAAAGCAATTCACCAAGAGTCTATTAACCACCAGGAAGAAATTGTAAATAAATAATCGAGTTAGATTAAATAAAAAAACCGGCATATGCCGGTTTTTTTATTTAATAGATAAAGAGTAATTAGCTAAGAACTTTTGTTATTCTTGAAACGGCTTCTCTAATATTTTTTTCAGATGCTGCATAAGAAATTCGAATACAATCATCGTTTCCAAAAGCTTGACCAGTAACAGTAGCTACGTGTGCTTTTTCTAATAAAAACAAAGCAAAGTCACTTGCATTATTAATTTCTATGCCGTCTATTATTTTGCCAAAGTAAAACGAAACATCAGGAAACACATAAAATGCTCCATCGGGTCTGTTGAGTTTAAAACCTTCGATTTTTTCTAGTAAGCTAATGATTAAGTCTTTCCTGTTGCTAAATTCATCAACCATATATTGAATCCTGCTAACAGGTTCTAGGAGTGCTGTAATGGTTGCTCGTTGGGCGATACAATTTGCTCCACTGGTGATTTGACCTTGCATTTTATTGCAAGCTTTTGCAATCCATTCTGCTGCTCCAATATATCCAATTCTCCATCCAGTCATTGCAAATGCTTTAGCCACACCATTTACTGTAATGGTCCGATCATAAAGCTCTGGAATTTGGGCTATACTGAAATGCGGAGTACCATAATTTATGTGCTCGTAAATCTCGTCAGACATGATGTAGATGTCTGGATGCTTTTCTAACACCTTTCCTAAAGCGCGGTATTCAGATTCACTATATATTGTTCCACTCGGATTATTCGGAGAGTTGAACATGATTAATTTAGTGTTTGGAGTTATTGCAGCTTCTAATTGTTCAGGCGTAATCTTAAAGTCTGTTTCTATTGAAGATGGGATTATTATAGACTCAGCTTCTGCCAAAGTTGCAATGGCAGAATAACTTACCCAATAAGGAGCAGGAAGTAATACTTCGTCACCTGGATTAAGTAAAACCATACATAAATTTGCAATAGACTGCTTAGCTCCATTCGAAACAACAATTTGCGAGGGCTTGTATCTAAGGTTATTATCGCGTTCAAATTTTGTACAAATAGCTTTTTTTAAATCAACATATCCATCAACTGGAGAATAGGAATTGTAGTTATCTTTTACAGCTTGAATTGCCGCATCTTTGATGTATTCTGGGGTATTGAAATCAGGTTCTCCTAAGCTTAGCCCAATTACATCAACACCACTGTTTTTTAGCTCCCGAGCTTTTGCTGCCATCGCTAGAGTAGCAGATACGGGCAGACTGTTTATTCTTTTCGATAATGCATCCATAAAATAACAAGTTTAAACGGGTTGAACTCCCATTTGTTTTAAAAATCTAAAATGCGAAAATAATGCATCTCTCGTAGTTTTATACTCGTTGTAAGGTAAATTAAACTCTTTTGTAGTTTTTTTAACAATTTTAGCTATTTCTGTATAATGTATATGACTTATGTGTGGAAAAATATGATGTTCAATTTGATGATTTAGACCACCAGTGAACCAATTTACAAATCTATTTTTAGTAGAAAAGTTAACCGTCGTAAGTAATTGATGAATTGCCCATGTGTTTTTCATAGTTCCTGTTTCTTTGTCAGGTAAAGGCATTTGAGCATCTTCTATGATATGAGCTAATTGAAAGACTAAACTTAAAATAACCCCAGCAATATAATGCATAGCAAAAAAGCCAATCAAAATTTTCCACCAAGCGAGCTCTAAAAACACCATTGGAATAACAATCCAAATAGTAATATAAAGAGTCTTGGTTAAAATCAAGACAAGCCACTGACGAAGTGGCTGTAATGCATTCTTGTAAGTTAATTTGCGTTTCAAGAATCTGGGAGTTTGTTGAAAATCGGTAGTAATAGCCCAATTTATTGTCAGTAATCCATAAATAAAAACGGAGTATAAATGTTGAAATCTATGAATAGGCAACCAATCACTGTGTTTGGAGAAACGGATAATTCGACCGGCTTCTAGGTCCTCGTCATGTCCATGAATATTGGTGTAGGTATGATGAAGGATGTTGTGTTGAACTTTCCAGTTGTGTACATTACCTGCTAATAAGTATATGGTTGCTCCCATGACTTTATTAATCCATGGAATTTTTGAGAAAGATCCGTGATTACCATCGTGCATTACATTCATTCCAACACCCGCAATTCCAACACCCATTATTATAGCAAAAAGAAGCTTAACCCAAGCATTAGTGTTTGTAAATAGAATAAGAAAATAAGGAGCGATAAATAGGGTAAGCATGAAAGCTGTTTTAAAATACAACTTCCAATTTCCTGCTTTGGAAACATTAATTTTTTTGAAATGGTCATTTACTCTTTGGTTTAAGGTAATAAAGAATTTTTTTGGATCTTTTCGTGAAAACCTTAGAAGAGCATTTTCGTTAGTCATACTTAATGAATTAATTGTGAGTTATTTGTTTAACTAGTTATATTTTTACTAAAATTTATAATTTGAATATAATAAAAAATTATTTTCCCGATTTATCTCCTCGTAAAAAGAAGCAATTTACGCAATTGGAGTCACTTTACGGAGAGTGGAACGAAAAAATAAATGTAATATCACGCAAAGATATAGTAGAACTTTATGAAAGACATGTTTTGCATTCTATGAGTATTGCTCGGTTAATAGAATTTGCTCCTGGAAGTCAGATCCTCGATGTCGGAACTGGTGGAGGTTTTCCAGGTATTCCTTTGGCAATTTTATTCCCACAAGTAGACTTTTATCTAATCGATAGCATTGGCAAAAAAATTAAAGTAGTTCAAGAAATCAGTCAAGCATTAGACATTAGAAATGTAGAGGCTAGACACCAGCGAGCACAAGAATTTAAGCTTCCTGTTGATTTTGTAGTGAGCAGAGCCGTAACTAAAATGGAAACTTTTGTTCCTTGGGTAAAAAAAAACATTGCTAAAAAAAGCAAACATAATTTACCAAATGGCATTTTGTTTTTAAAAGGAGGTGATTTAAAAGAAGAGCTCCAAAATTTTCCTATGGCTAAGGTTTTTAAATTGTCAGAATTTTTTGAAGAAGAGTTCTTTGACACAAAAAAAATTGTACACTTACCCATATAAAAAAATTAGTTTAAAGAAAAAAGGTTGTCCAGTTGAAAAACAGGTATTTCTAAATTAAATTCTTTAGCAGTACTATGATTTATCATGGTATAAAATCCTTTCATTGCACCCCTTTGGGAGTTTATTATACAGCCGGATTCATATTGTACCATTTGACCCGTTTTAATAATAGATTTTTTGCCAACAACTCCAGGACCTTCAAAGATTTGTGTAGGCTTAGTGCTTTCCATGATATTCCAATGTCTTTTTACGAGTTGGATGATCTCGTTGCTTTGATTTTCTATTGTAATTAAATAACGAAATGCATGATTAGGTAAGCTATTTTTTAGAAAACTGCCCTCGTATTTTGTTTCTACAGAAATTCGAATTCCCATTGTAACTTGTTGAATCATTATTATATAGTGCGTTCGTTTAATTGCCACATAATGATTTAAAATAAAAAAATTAGTTTTCTATTTCAAAAGAAGATAATGTCCTTGTTGCAATCAAAGCGTCATGTTGACTTCCGATGATTCTAGTATAAATCAGGATCAGGTATTGGTTTTCGGTTGCAGCATGAGAACCGCTTATGTTGTTTTTGTCAAAACCACGTTTGGTGCTCCAAACATATTTGTAATTATAAAACCCTTGTTTTAATAATAAAGTAGTTTCGTAAACCTCATAACTTGGGTTATAGGTTAGTCTGTATTGATCAGACAATTCATAATTGCTAAACTTACCATAAAGATATATTGCTTCATCCTGAAGGGTGTATTGTTTTGCTAGACTAAAATATACCTGTGTGTAATCTGCCTCAATGTCTGGTTCATCTCCTTGAACTGTATTAATTAAAAAATCACCATTAATATCTGGGTTTAATGTGTACGGGAAATTCTTTCGCTCAGGATCTGTATAGAGATAGGTCTGATATATATCGTCTAGAGCAACATGACTTATACTGGGGTTAACAACCCTATTGTCTTTTGTGTCAAAATATAAAAACTCATTTCCTCCGCTAAATTGCAAGGGTAAATCATAACGATAATGTAGTTCACTCCCAATAACATATTGAGGTTTAGATATGGTTCTAATTTCATCCCATTGATCATTTTGCAGAATCACAACATTTAGATCGCTGTTCGGGTTTCTCAGGCTGAATCCTATTGGGTTAATCGAAAACTCAACGGTTTGATTTGTGGCGTAACTTTCCAATTCTCTGCTTCTAAAAATACCACCATCTATCGCCGCAAGATTTTCATGAATTAAAAACTTCCTGCTAAACATCAGTTCATCGGCACTGTTGTATATGGAAATCATGTAATTTCCCGAAATCTTAAATTGAGTATTCTCGTTAGGTAAACTTAATTCGTAATGGGTATAGCGTTGTAAGGTTCCAAAAGAACTTTGATAATTAGAAATTCGCTGATCATCAAACCCTATTAAAAATTCATTCTTAAATAAATTTGAAGAAGTCCAGTCGTGATTGAAATATGAAATTCGATAATAATAATCATTTTCTGACGCCAAAAGGTCATCAAATTTTAAAGTAAAAGAACCTCCTTTTTCAATTATCGGAAATTGATGTTTTTCATCTTCAGATTTGAATGAAATACTTCTAAGGTATAAAACGTTAGTAGTTTCGTTTAACTCTTGTGCGTTCCCAGAAAAGAGTATAATGAGTGCTAAAAAAAGGGTGAAAAATGACCTGAAGGCTTCCATGGCGCAAATGTACGAATTCTCAACCAATTAATTTCTATTGCTTCTCAATACTACCCTATGTTAAACAAGTTGTTTAGAATCATTATAAATAAAATAAATTCCTTTTGAAACCACTTTTACTACTCTGTTTTAATTAGTAAATTTGCATGATTTTTAGAATTTAATAATTCATTTCATGTCCAAAGACATTCAGATCCGTAATGGATCAAATTTAAACTTAGAGGGAGATGCAGATAAGATTCTGGTAGATATACCCGTTTCTAAGACATTTGCACTAAACCCAGATAATTTTTTCAACATCACACCTAAGTTGATTGTAAAAGAAGGAGACTCCGTTAAGAAAGGATCTCCCTTGTTTTTCTCAAAACAGAACCCTAGAATTCATTTTGTTTCTCCAGCTGCAGGAGAAGTAACTGCAATTGTAAGAGGTGCAAAGCGAAAAATTATTCAGGTTGTTATTACTTGTGACGGATCTAACGAAGTTGTGTCTCATGATATTTCTGATTTTGAATCACTTGATGCTGATGCAGTCAAGGAAATTATATTGAAAAGTGGAAGTTGGCCTTTTATAAAGCAACGACCTTACAATATCATAGCTCAGCCAGAAGATACGCCTAAATCTATTTTTGTTTCCACTTACGCTACTTCTCCGCTAGATGTAGATTATGATTTTTTGTTGAAAAATAATAAGGATGATTTTCAAAGAGGAATTAAAGTTTTGAATAAGCTTACAATGGGAGATGTAAATCTTACCGTTGATAATTCATTTAAAGGATTTTTTGAAACGGTTAAAGAAGCTACATTAATTGGTGTTTCTGGTGCACATCCATCTGGAAATGTTGGTGTACAGATTCACAAAATTGACCCTATTAATTACGGAGATAAAGTATGGGTAGTAAATCCAGAAGATGTGGTTAACCTTGGAATTCTTTTTTCTAAAGGTGAATTTTCCGCACAGCGAACATTAGCTGTCGTTGGGTCTTCAGTTCAAAAACCACAGTATTACAAAGCTACAATAGGTGCCTCTTTAAAACCTTATTTAGAAACTTCAGGAATAGATCTAAAAGAGGATGTTCGAATAATTAATGGAGACGTTTTAAGCGGATCAAAGACTTCAGAAGATGGTTATGTTGGTTTTTACAACAATTTAATTTCTGTTATTCCCGAAGGAAACCACTACCGTATGTTTGGTTGGTTACCTTTTGTAGACAATCATGTGCCAAGTATTTCTAGAACTTCATTTTCTTGGCTGCTTGGATCAAAGAAAGCTAAGGTTAATACAAATCTTAACGGTGAAGAACGTGCATTAGTTGTAACAGGTGAAATGGAAAAAGTTTTCCCAATGAATATATTCCCTATGCAGTTAATCAAAGCTTGTTTGGTAGAGGATATCGAACGTATGGAAGCTCTAGGAATTTATGAAGTTGTTCCGGAAGACTTTGGTTTGGTAGATTATGCTTCTACTTCTAAAATTGAAGCGCAAGACATCATCAAAAAAGGAATTGAGTTAATGATTAAAGAAGTAGGATAAAAACAAAACGTATGAGTTTTTTAAGAAACAAAATTGACCAAATAAAGAAACCTTTTGCAAAAGGTGAGAAGTGGGAAAAATTTGCTCCAGCGGTTAATGCATTTGATACATTTCTTTTTGTACCAAATCATACCACCCACAAAGGTGCTCACATTCGTGATGCAGTTGATTTAAAGCGAACCATGGTTACTGTAATAATTGCGCTTTTACCGGCCTTGATTTATGGGATATACAATACAGGATATCAATACTTTATTCAAATCGGAGAAGCTTTCTCTTTTATCGATGCATTCATGCACGGTGCATGGAAAATTGTACCCATGATTATTGTGTCTTATGTAGTTGGTCTTACAATAGAATTTATCTTTGCCGTATATAGAGGACATGAAGTTAATGAAGGATACCTAGTAACCGGTCTTCTAATACCGATGATCATGCCCGTAGATATTCCACTTTGGATGGTAGGAGTTTCAACAGCTTTTGCTGTTTTGATTGCCAAAGAAGCTTTTGGTGGAACGGGAATGAACATTTTGAATCCAGCTTTAACAGCACGTGCTTTTGCCTTTTTCGCATATCCTACTTACATGTCGGGTAATAAAGTATGGGTTTCAGAAGCTTCTAATCTAGATGCTATTTCTGGAGAAACAATTCTAGGATCACTTGCTGCAGGAAACGAAGTAACTTATTCTATGTTAGAAATGTTTAACGGTTCTATTCCAGGATCAATTGCCGAAACTTCCGCTCTATGGGTTGGAGTAGGGGCCCTAATCCTAATTATAACAGGTGTAGGGAGTTGGCGTATTATTTTTGGAGGAATTGCAGGAGCAGCAATAATGGGCTTCTTGTTTAACCTCTGGGGAGCTAACGCTTTAATGAGTTTCTCATGGACAAACCATTTGATGGTAGGTGGATTTGCCTTTGGAATTGTTTTTATGGCTACAGATCCAGTATCTGCAGCTCAAACCAATAAAGGAAAATGGATTTACGGAATCTTAGTTGGATTCTTTTGTATTCTGATTCGAGTATTTAACCCAGCATACCCAGAAGGAGTTATGCTTGCAATTTTGTTAATGAATGTATTTGCACCTACAATCGATCATTATGTAGTTGAAGCTAACATTTCTAAACGTAAAAAACGTTGGGCAGCAGCTCAATTAAAAACAGCTTAATCATGAATAGAGACAGCAATTCTTATACCTTTCTTTTTGCAGCCGTAATGGTTTTTGTAGTAGCCTCGTCTTTGGCGTTTACTGCAACTTCTTTGAAAGAGAAGCAAGATGAAAATGTTCGTAAAGAACAAATGCAAAACATACTTTCTACCATTGGAATTCAAAGTGGCCGAGATGGTGCAGAAGTATTATACAACCAATACGTTAAGCAACAGTTAGCACTTACACTTGAAGGTGTTGCAGATGATAAAGTAAATGCATTTAAAATTAAATTGGGAACAGAAGTTAAAAAACCAATCGAACAACAACGTTTCCCTTTATATGTTGCAGAAGTAAAAGCGCAAACTTATTATATTGTCCCGCTACGTGGCTCGGGTCTATGGGACGCAATTTGGGGATATATTGCTCTTGAAAGTGATATGAAAACAATTAAAGGTGCTGTTTTTGACCATAAAGGAGAAACAGCAGGTTTAGGTGCAGAAATTACCCAACAATGGTTTCAAGATCGATTTGTTGGTGAGACTATAACAGATGATGAAGGTAATCTTGTAGGTATAGCAGTTTCTAAAACCAACAACGATCCAAACGGTGCAGATAAAACAGATCATGAAGTTGACGCTATCTCTGGAGCTACGATTACTGGAGATGGAGTAACGGATATGATCTCTGAACGATTAGCACATTACACACCATACTTTAATTTAACAACTGTTAAACCAGTTGAAGAAGTAAATGAAGAAATTTCTAAAGAAGAGATTCCTTCTAAAGAAGTACAAACAATTGCTTACCAAAATTAAGATTATGAAGCAAAAAAATACACAGCAACAAAAGCCAAGTTTGTTCTTTATCAACAAAGACAAAGAAGCTTTGTTTTCTAAGAAAAACAGAGTATTGCTATCTGACCCAATGGACGATAACAATCCCATTACTGTTCAGGTATTAGGAATTTGTTCTGCTTTAGCTATCACAGTTCAATTAAAGCCTGCTATAGTAATGAGTATTTCTGTTGTAGTCGTTATGGCCGCATCAAATGTTATCATTTCCTTACTCCGTAATTTAATTCCTAATCGAATTCGAATTATTGTTCAGCTTGTAGTTGTAGCTGCTATGGTAGTATTGGTAGATCAGGTACTAAAAGCTTTTGCATACGATGTATATAAAGAACTTTCGATATTTATAGGTTTGATTATTACCAATTGTATTGTCATGGGTCGCCTCGAAGCATTTGCTTTAGCAAACACCCCATGGAAATCATTCTTAGATGGTATTGGGAATGCTGCAGGATATGGATTCATTCTTATCGTAGTTGCATTTTTTAGAGAATTATTAGGGTCAGGAAAATTATTTGGATATCAAGTTATCCCAGATTCATTGTACTCAATGGGATATGAGAACAATGGTTTAATGCTCCTATCTCCAATGGCATTAATCACCGTTGGAATTTTTATTTGGATTCAGCGTTCTAGAAACCGTAAACTCATTGAAAAAAACTAAGATATGGAAGCATACATTAATTTATTTGTAAAAAGTATTTTCATTGAAAATATGATTTTCGCCTACTTCTTAGGAATGTGTTCCTATTTAGCAGTATCAAAAACAGTAAAAACAGCAGTTGGTCTCGGCTTTGCCGTTATTTTCGTTCTTGCGATTACGGTTCCAATCAACTTTTTGTTAGACACCTATTTACTCAAACCAGGAGCATTAGCTTGGTTAGGTAGTGATTATGCATCAATCGATTTAAGTTTTTTAAGTTTCATTATGTTCATCGCTGTTATTGCTTCGATGGTTCAGTTAGTTGAGATGATTGTCGAAAAATTCGCACCAGCTCTTTACGGTGCTTTGGGGATATTTTTACCCTTAATTGCTGTTAACTGTGCAATTTTAGGGGGTTCACTTTTTATGCAGCAAAAAGATTTCGGTGGTGTACTTGAATCAGGTGTATACGGATTAGGTTCTGGAATTGGTTGGTTTTTAGCCATTATAGCCATTGCCGCTATTAGAGAAAAAATCACCTATTCAAATGTTCCAGCCCCTCTTAGAGGTTTGGGTATTACGTTCATCATTACTGGATTGATGGCAATTGGGTTTATGAGTTTTATGGGTATTAAATTATAAGATCATCGTATGGATTATACTATTATTTTAGCGAGTGTTGTTGTTTTCTTACTAATCATCTTTTTGTTGGTAGGAATGTTGTTAGGTGCTAAAGCCAAATTGATGCCATCGGGGCCTGTTGCTCTAATGATTAATGGGGAAAACAATATTGAAGTTTCATCGGGAAGCACGTTGCTTACAACCCTAGGTAACAACAAAATATTTCTTCCTTCTGCTTGCGGAGGTGGAGGAACTTGTATTCAATGTAAATGCCAGATTATGGAAGGTGGTGGAGAAATTCTCCCTACTGAAAAACCCCACTTTTCTAGAAAAGAAATTGCAGATGGATGGCGTTTGGGATGTCAAGTAAAAGTTAAGGAAAACATGGTTATTCAAGTTCCTGAAGAAGTTTTTGGAATAAAAAAATGGGAAGCTACTGTTTTACGAAACTGGAATGTTGCATCCTTTATTAAAGAATTTGTAGTTGAACTTCCTGAGGAAATGAACTACAAAGCTGGAGGATATATACAAATTGAAATACCTGAATGTGAAATCAAATATTCTGATATTGATATTTCAGCTCACCCAGAAGAACACCCAGGGGAGCCAGATAAATTTAAAATGGAATGGGATAATTTTAATTTATGGCCCTTGTCCATGAAAAATCCAGAATCTGTAGAACGTGCCTATTCAATGGCATCTTTTCCAGCAGAAGGAAGAGAAGTTATGCTAAACGTTCGTATTGCAACGCCACCTTGGGATCGTGATAAGAATGGATGGATGGATGTTAATCCTGGAATTGCTTCCTCCTATATATTTGCAAAAAAACCAGGAGATAAGGTTACAATTTCTGGACCCTTTGGAGAATTTTTCATCAACCCTTCTGAATCAGAAATGCTATATGTTGGTGGTGGTGCTGGAATGGCTCCAATGCGTTCACACTTATATGAACTATTTAGAACCCTTAAAACTGGACGAAAAGTTACATTTTGGTACGGAGGACGTTCTAAAAGAGAACTTTTTTACCTAGATCATTTCCGTGCTCTAGAAAGAGACTTTTCTAATTTCAAGTTTTATGTTGCATTGTCAGAACCGTTAGAGGTAGATAACTGGAAAGTAAAAGATGGATTAGACGGTGAAGGTGATGGATTCAAAGGCTTCGTTCATCAAGTCGTGATTGACAATTACCTTTTAAATCATGATTCGCCAGAAGATATTGAAGTATATTTCTGTGGACCACCATTAATGAATCAAGCAGTAGAACGTATGTCAGACGACTTTGGTATACCACCAGAAAATGTTCGATTCGATGATTTCGGAGGATAAAATAAAAAAAGGTGGTTCATATAGAGCCACCTTTTTTGCTTTCAACAGGGATTTATATAACTTAGTATTTCCATGGAAATAATAGCAGAACAAGGATTACATAACCTCGCAATGGAAATTGTAGGAAAAAGAATGGAGGAAGAAGGGTTTGAATTTATGACGGTAAATTCAGAGCTTCAAAAAGATCCTCAATTTGTTTGTCTCAAAGATAAAAAACTTCACTTTGTTATTGTTCGTGCAATCTCTTATCCAAACAACCCCTTGGATTTTGATAAGGTCTTTATGGATACTGTTCGTGCTCATGCAGATAAGTTTGAAGCTAAAACGTATTATGCAGGAGTCGGTTTAGCTCATGCAGATGATTATGATTTGCCATTAAAAACAAATGATCCTTACGCGATTAATTTTCAAGGACTTCAAAAAATAGAATCTGATGCCTAAAGCTTTTTTATCATTAATTTTATTGTTTGTTTTTGGATGTGCAGAAACAAAACCACCACAAGCCCATGCCGGTAATGCATTAGGGACTTCATATACTATTCAGTATACCGGTGTAGTGATGTCTTTTGATGAAGTTCAAAATGGCATTGATTCCTTGTTTACAGTTATCAACAAATCCATGTCAACCTATATTCCTAATTCAGATATTTCTAAAATAAATAGTGGAGATTCTTTGTTACAAGTTGATGCTCATTTTATAAAAGTATATGAGAAAGCAACAGAAGTTTGGAAAGCTACAAATGGTTATTTTGATCCAACTGTTGGCGCTTGGGTCAATGCCTATGGTTTTGGCCCAGAAAAACCTATAAAGACTTTAACCCAAGAAAAGAAAGCGTATTTATCTAAGATAACAGGCTGGCATACAATTGAACTAACCGTTGATAGTACTATTAAAAAATCACATTTGGAAACGTATCTAGACTTTAATGCTTTGGCAAAAGGTTATGCAGTTGACGTTTTAGCAGAATACCTTTCAAAATTGGGTTCCTCGAATTACCTAGTTGAAATAGGAGGAGAGATTGTAGCTTTTGGAAATAGCCCAAAAACAAATCTACCATGGAGTATAGCAATAGACGACCCTAAACAACAAAACGAAAGAAAGATGATTCAAAGATTATCTATAAATAACGAAGCTATTGCAACATCAGGTAATTACAGAAAGTTTAGAGTTGATGTTGAAACTGGAGAACGATATGTACATTCAATTAACCCTTTAACCGGGATTCCTATCAAATCTAATGTTTTGAGTGCTTCTGTTCGTGCTGCAGATTGTATGACTGCAGATGCTTATGCAACAGCACTTATGGTTCTCCCATTAGAAACGAGTATGCAGTTAATAAAAAAGCTCACTGATGTCGAGGCTTATTGGATTACCGCATCCAACGATTCCATTCAAGAATATTTTTCTGACGGCTGGAAAAAGTAAATTATCTTTTTACTGCAATTGGAATTCGCTCTTTTGGTAAAGCAAACTGTATAAATTCCTTTTCAGATATTTTACTTCCCAAATCTACGGGAGTAGTGTCAAAGCCAACCTCCTTCAATCTGTTATAGTAATCCTGACCATAGACTCGAACATGATCATATTGTCCAAAAATCTGAGTTCGTTCTTCGGGATCAGTTATGGAATCATCCTCAAAGGTTTCTAGTCGGTTTTCATCTAATGGTACTTGAAGTATAGCAGTTCCGCCTAGTTTAAGAACCCTGTGAATTTCTTCCATTGCTTTTTTATCGTTAGAGACATGTTCTAGTACATGATTACAAAGTACAAGATCAAAAATATTATCTTCAAACGGTAATGCACACAAATCGGCTTTAATATCTGCTAGGGGTGAATAAAGGTCTGAAGTTGTGTAGTTCCAATGACTAAAGTGTTTGAATTTTCTATAGAAAACTTGTTCAGGAGCAACATGCAAAACTTTAATTTCATTTTTTAGAAATGAAGTTTCCCGGTCTAAATACAACCACAAAAGGCGATGTCTTTCAAGTGAAAGTGTTCCGGGACAAAGTGCATTTTTACGAATGTTTTTATATCCATAGGATAAGAATTTTCGGTATGAGCTGCCATCAATAGGATCAATAAATCGATTTCCTTTAAAGTAAAGTTTGATGAGCGGTCTAAACCAAATGCTCAGTTGTATCAACCAAGGTCTAGGAACAAGGTTGAGTAAGGTTTTCATAATTTCAAAGCATCTTTACGAAAAGGAGTTTCTTCATAGCTTGTAATTCCAAGTGCTTCATAGATGTAATGAAAAGTAGAAAGTAATTCTGGTTTTCCATCAATCAAAGCTACGTCATGTTCAAAATGAGCACTTGGTAATCCGTCTGCAGTTGAAATTGTCCAACCATCTTTTAGTTGTTTGATGCGATGTGTTCCTCTGTTAATCATTGGTTCTATTGCTAATACCATTCCATCTTGAAATTTCTTACCACGACCCCTTCTGCCATAGTTTGGAACTTCAGGGCCTTCATGCATTATAGTTCCAAGCCCATGACCCACTAGCTCACGAACTACTCCATAGCCTTCGTTTTCTGCATGGTTTTGTATTGCAAATGCCAGGTCACCAATTCGGTTTCCTGCTTTAAATTCTGCAATTCCTTTGTATAAAGACTCTTTGGTTACTTGTAATAATTTTTCAGTTTTGGGATCAATCTCACCAACTGCAAAAGTATAGGCATGATCACCATAAAAACCGTTCTTAAGAGATCCACAATCTATCGATATAATATCCCCTTCAACTAAAGGGTTTTTATTAGGAATTCCATGAACCACTTGTGCGTTTGGGCTCATGCAAAGGGTATTAGGGAACTCGTACAAACCCAGAAATCCAGGGACTGCTCCATGATCACGAATGAAATTTTCTGCAAGTGCATCTAGGGCTAAGGTGCTAATTCCTGGCTTTATTTCACCAGCAAGCATTCCTAATGTTTTGGAAACAATCAAAGCGCTTTCGCGCATCAACTCTATTTCTTCCGCGTTTTTTAATACGATACTACTCATTCTGCATATGCGTTTTTGTAGGGATTACCTTTAAGTATTTCAAGCATATCTTGTTCTAGGGTTTGAATAGGAAATTCTACAATTCGATTCATTTCTTTGCCATCTTTCTTAAAGATTAATGTAGGCACATTATATAAATCGAATGGTTTTTCTAGTCCATTTGGAGTGTCTTTGTCTTCAGAAACTGCAATAATTTCAATTGAATTTATTGGATAACCAGCCGCTTCTAATATTTTTAACATTCCACTAACTTCTCGTTGACTGTCTTCGCACCAAGTTCCCATTAACAAAACAAACGAGATGTCTTTTAAAAGAGGTTTTATTTCTTCTGTCTTGGAAGCGTTTATTTTATAAAATTGATATTCCTTAGCATACCATGGCGAAAATAGATCCAGTTGTGCTAAATTAATTTTACCTATCAGAATTTCCTCACCTTCTATTGTAGTGCTTTTAAGACTATCGGATATTGTGACTACAGTCTCTTTTTTTTGGGAAGGGGAATCCCCACAACTAATAAATAAAACCGAAACAAATAGAATCAAGAGATTTTTCATAAGATTAAAGATTTTTGAGTCATAGCCTCAGGTTTTTCAATACCCATGAGGTCAAGAATGGTTGGTGCTAAATCACCTAGAACTCCTGAGGCAATACTTTTTTTGTGATTATCAACTAATATAATGGGCACGGGGTTTGTTGTGTGTGCAGTATTAGGGCTTCCATCGGGGTTAATCATTGTTTCACAATTTCCATGATCTGCAATCACTATCGTAGCGTAATCTTGAGTTAATGCAGCTTCAATTACGGCTTGTGCACAAGTGTCAACAGTCTCACAAGCCTTAATAGCTGCTGCTAAATCACCTGTATGTCCAACCATATCAGGATTAGCAAAGTTTAGACAAATGAAGTCAGCTGTTTCTTTTTGTATTTCTGGGATAATGGCATCTCGGATTTCAAACGCGCTCATTTCAGGCTGTAAATCGTAAGTTGCTACTTTAGGTGATGGACATAAAATTCGCTCTTCTCCTTTAAAAGGTTCTTCTCTTCCACCATTAAAAAAGAAAGTAACATGAGGGTATTTTTCGGTTTCTGCAATTCTAATTTGAATTTTACTGGCATTTGAGAGTGTCTCTCCAAGGGTGTCAGCAAGGTTTTCTTTGTCAAAAACTACCTTGACATTATTGTATGAGCTGTCGTAGTTAGTTAAAGTTACGTAGTGTAAATCTAGAGGAGTCATTCCTTGATTTTCAAATGCTTTTTGAGATAAAGCTTGCGTTAACTCACGACCTCTATCCGTTCTGAAGTTAAAAAATATAACAACATCATTATCTTTGAGTGTTGCCAAAGGATTCCCTTCTTGGTCTATAGCTATCAAAGGCTCAACAAATTCGTCGGTAATTCCGTTATCATACGATTTTTGTAAGGCGGCTCCAAAATTATCAACTGCAGTTCCAGTTCCTCGAACAATAACATCATAAGCTTTTTGAACTCGTTCCCAACGTTGATCTCTATCCATAGCAAAATATCGTCCTATAATGGAAGCTATTTTCCCAGTAGTTTTAGCCATGCTAGCTTCAATATCTTCAATGATTTTTTTTCCGGATTTAGGATCTACATCACGACCGTCAGTAAAGGCATGAAGGTATACTTCACTCATTTCTTCATCTGATAAAACTTGAAGTAAAGCTTTAATATGATTTACGTGGGAATGAACTCCACCATCAGAAACTAATCCCATTAAGTGTATCTTTTTACCCTTACTCTTAGCGTATGCAATGGCTTCTTTTAAAACAATTTCATCTTTCAAAGTATTATTTTCAACGGCTAAATTTATTTTAGCTAAATCTTGATATACAATCCTTCCAGCGCCTAAATTCACATGCCCTACTTCGCTATTCCCCATTTGTCCTTCGGGAAGACCAACATGTAAACCATCGGTTCTAAGACTATTGTGAGCGTAGTTCTCATATAAACTATCAATAAAAGGTGTTTTAGCTTGATCAACTGCAGAGACAGATGGATCAGGAGATTTTCCCCAACCGTCTAAAATCATCAAAATTGCTTTTTGAGACATGAAATTTTTTTAAACAAAGATAGCAAATATGTCAATGAAATTGCCCCATTAAGAATTCTAACCTATCTTTAAACTTTCTAAAACGTTTTATTTGAATAAAGGAATTGTTTATCGGTCTACAGGGAGTTGGTATCTTGTAAAAGACAGTCAGGGTTTTTTTTATTCTTGTCGTATCAAAGGGAAATTTAGGATCCAAGGAATCAAGAGCACTAACCCAATAGCAGTAGGTGATCAAGTAGAGTTTGATCTTGTCGAAGAAGGCTCTGAGATGCTTGGAATTATTACAGAGATTGGACCTAGAGAAAATTACCTCGTAAGGAAGTCTGTGAATTTATCCAAACAAATTCACATTATAGCTTCTAATATTGATCAGGCTTTTTTATTAATTACACTCAATAATCCGCCGACATCTTTTACTTTTATTGATCGTTTTTTAATTACCACCGAAGCTTATCAAATTCCAGCAGTTTTATTATTCAATAAAATGGATACTTATTCTGATGAAGAAAAAGTAGAAGTAAGTAGGATGCAAAGTGTTTATGAATCTATAGGTTATGCCTGTTATCAGATTTCAAGTTTCAATAAAAAGGACGTAAGGCTGATTGGCGAATTGATGGAAAATAAGTCCTCGATGTTCACTGGACATAGTGGTGTTGGAAAATCCACCTTACTTAACACAATTTCTCCAGGCTTAAATCTAAAAACCAAAGTTATCTCAGAACAGCATCAGCAAGGTCAGCACACAACTACCTATGCCGAAATGTTTGATTTGGAAGGAAACGCTCGAATTATTGACACGCCTGGGATTAAAGGTTTTGGAGTGGTTGATATAGCATCAGAAGAGCTGGGGAATTATTTCCCTGAATTCTTAAAAGTTAAGCAGGAATGTAAATTTAATAATTGCCTCCACCTCGATGAACCTAGATGTGCAGTTAAAAATGGAGTCGATGACGAATCAATTCCAACTTCTCGTTACAAAAGCTATGTCCAGCTTTTAGAAGATGATACCCCTTATAGAAATTAATAAAGTAATATGCGAGTAGTTATTCAACGTGTCAAAAACGCAAAAGTAGAGGTTAACCAAGAAGCAGTTGGAGCCATTAATCAAGGTTTAGTTGTTCTGTTGGGTATTGAAATGGCAGATACTCTAGAGGATGTTTTATGGACTGTGAAAAAAGTCACTCAACTTAGAATATTTTCTGACTCAAAAGACATCATGAATGACTCCCTTATTGATGCAAAAGGAGAACTTTTGCTAATTAGTCAATTTACCTTAATGGCAGCAACAAAAAAGGGAAACAGACCTTCATACATTCGGGCTGCTAAACACGATCATGCTATTCCTCTTTATGAAAGCTTTATTGTTGAGGTTGAAAAAGTTTTAGGCAATAAAATAGAAACAGGTGTTTTCGGAGCAGATATGCAGGTTTCACTCTGTAATGATGGCCCTGTTACTCTTCAGTTAGATTCTAAAAATAAAGAGTAGTTAATAGATATTAACTTCAGTTTCCAGATGAATATTAAAGCGCTCAAATACTTTTTCCTGTATTTCTTTTGCTAAGCTTAGTATTTCACTTCCAGAAGCATTTCCATGATTTACCAAAACCAATGCTTGATTTTTATGCACTCCTGCATCACCTTTTTTGTATCCCTTATATCCAAGCTTGTCTATAATCCATCCTGCTGGAATTTTGACTTCCGAAATATTAATCCGATAATGAGGCATTTCAGAATGAATTTTAATTAGCTTTTGAAAATCTAACTCTGTTACTATAGGGTTTTTAAAGAAACTACCGCTGTTTCCAATTTCTGCTGGATCGGGAAGTTTGCGTTTGCGAATAGCAATGACTGCTTCGGCAATGCTTTTTGGGTTCTGTTCTTTTAATTCATCTTTAAGAGAGCCATAATCTGTTTTTAGCAGATGCTCTTTTTTAGTCAGTTTGAATTGAACAGATGTTATAACATGTTTCCCTTTTAATGTTGTTTTGAATATGGATGTTCGATATCCAAATCCAACTTGGTCAAGAGAGAATGTATGCTCATATCCAGTTTTATGGTCTAAAGTTTTGCAACTCACAAAACTATCTTTGAGTTCCACGCCATAGGCTCCAATGTTTTGAATTGGAGCAGTTCCGATATTCCCTGGGATTAAAGCCAAGTTCTCTAAGCCACCAAAACCTTGATCTAGAGTCCAAAGCACAAATTCATGCCAATTTTCTCCAGCCTGTGCTTCTACAACAACCTCTTTTTCATTTTCTTGGACAATGGAAATCCCTTTGAGGTTGATTTGAATGCATAAACCACTTAGGTTTTTGGTAAAAAGTAAATTACTTCCACCACCTAAGATGAATTTTTCTTTAAAATCAGAATTTAATAAAGCATCACGAAGCTCAATTTCATTAGTTACACTAATGAAATTTTCACAAAAGCACTCAACACCAAAGGTGTTATAGGCTTTTAAAGATTTATGTTGTTCAATGTTTTTCAACTCCTATTTTAGGTAGGTACAAGATAGAAAACTCAAATCAATTGGAATAAGTCTTTAATGCTTTTTCTAGAATTTCGGTTGCTCTTAAAAGTTTTTGTTCATTGAGAACAAACCCAATTCGAATTTGCTTTTTACCATAACCTGGAGAAGAGTAAAAGCCTGAAGCTGGAGCAAACATGACCGTTTCATTGTTATCAGTAAAATCGGTTAGCATCCATTTAGAAAATAACTCAGCATCATCGACGGGCAACTCTACAATACAATAAAATGCTCCTTTGGGATTTGAAACCCGAACCCCATCAATTTTTTCAAGGGAAGAAATTAATGTCTTTTTACGCGCAGTGTATTCTTTTTTTACTGCTAATAAATAGGATGAATCTGAATTTATTGCTGCTTCGCTTGCCAAAAGCGAATAGGTGGCAGGGGATAATCTTAAATGTGCAAATTTCAATGCATTTGCAATCAGTGTTTTATTTTTTGATACTAAACACCCAACACGTGCACCACATAGGCTGTATCGCTTTGAGACAGAATCAATCATTATGGCATGATCCGCTAATTTTCTTGATTCTAAAACAGAATAATGTTCCCTTTTATCATCATGAATAAATTCTCGATACACTTCATCAATAATTAAAAAGATATTATGCTTGATTGCTAGATCACCAAGTCTTTCTATTTCTTCTTTCGAGTATAAATACCCTGTTGGATTGCAGGGATTACAAATTAAAATGGCTTTAGTTCTAGAAGTAATTTTAGACTCTATTGATTCAATAGAAGGAAGACAAAATTGATCTTCAAATATTGATATTACGGGTATTACATTAATGTTTGAAGAAGCTGTAAATCCACTATAGTTTGCATAAAAAGGTTCTGGTATAATGATTTCATCACCAACGTCAGCAATACAATTAAAAGCAAAGGCAATAGCTTCACTTGCCCCAGAAGTAACAATTATATCTTGTGGGTCAACGGCAATTTTATTTTTAGCAAAATAAGTACACAAAGATTTTCTAAAACTCAAAGAACCTTCAGAAGATCCGTATGGCAATAGTTTTAAATTACTGTTTTGAATTACTTCAAGAGATTCCTTTGGAGCATCGACATCAGGTTGCCCAATGTTAAGATGGTAAACATAAGTTCCTCTAGCTTTAGCTTGGTCGGCAAACCGAACTAATTTTCTAATTGGAGATTCAGGTAAATTTAACCCTTTTTCTGATAAAACAGGCATGATGAATTTAAATATTATCAAATATGATGAAAAATATATTGTTCAAATTATGTGTAATGCTTTTTGTTGACTTAAATGTGAATTTTGTTTTTTTGTATCTTTTTATTGCGAAAAATTAAAAATATATAAATTACAACCAATTAAATTAGGAGTTCTTAGAAACGGAATAAAACACAAATATAAGTTTACTTTAAAGAAGGCTGTACCGCCCCTTTTATTTTTAATAAAACAACAGGATTATCCCTCGCATTAGAATTAACTGTAATTGTTTTGCGAATAGGTCCAATACGATTGGTATCGTATTTTACTTGAATTTCACCTTTTGCTCCAGGAGCAATCGGAGCTTCCGGCTTTTTTGGAATAGTACAACCACAGGAAGAATATACTTTGGTTATTTCCAGAGGCATATCTCCCGAATTAATGAAATTGAATATTCTAATCCCATCGCTACCTTTGGTAATTTGACCATAATCAACCACTGGGTTTTCAAACGTTATTTTTGGGCCTGTAGTCTGGGAAAACACACTAAAATTGAAGGCTAAAAATAAACTGAATGCAAATGCAATATTTTTCATCTTTAACGTAATAGTTTATTACTAATATACATAATTTATCTACACTAAATAAAAACAGAACAAAAGTGTACAGTTTCCTTTTGTAATCCCTTTAAGAAAATTACTTTTGTTACATATAACAAAAACTAGACCATTTATGTCAATTTTCTCAAAATTTGAAGCTTCAACTGTTGAAAAGAAGTGGTATGAATATTGGCTTGAGAATAAACATTTTGCTTCTACTCCAGACGAACGTCCTGCCTATTCTATCGTAATACCTCCACCTAATGTAACGGGAATTTTACATATGGGTCACATGCTTAATTTGTCTTTGCAGGATATTCTAATTCGCAGAGCTAGAATGCAAGGTTATAATGCATGTTGGGTTCCAGGAACAGATCACGCTTCAATTGCAACCGAAGCTAAAGTAGTAGCCCGACTTAAAGAACAAGGCATTGATAAGAACGATCTGAGTCGTGAAGATTTTTTGAAGCATGCTTGGGATTGGACTGAAGAATATGGAGGGCTTATTTTAGAGCAACTTAAAAAGTTAGGAGCCTCTTGCGATTGGGATAGAACCAAGTTTACTCTTGATGAAGATATGTCAGAATCTGTAATTCAGGTATTTGTTGACTTATTTAATAAAGGTTTGATTTATAGGGGCTATAGAATGGTCAACTGGGATCCTGAAGCCCAAACCACTTTGTCAGACGAGGAAGTTATTTTCGAAGAAAAACCAGGGTTTTTATATCATATAGCATACGAGTTAGATGGAGTTAAAGAACCTTTAGTAATTGCTACCACAAGACCTGAAACTATTTTTGGAGATACTGCAATTTGTATTCATCCAGAAGATCCACGTTTTGAGCATTTGAAAGGGGAAAAAGTAAAAGTGCCAATTGCAAACCGGTGGATTCCAATAATTGAGGACACTTATGTAGAGATTGAATTTGGGACAGGTTGCTTGAAAGTAACACCTGCTCATGATATAAATGATAAAGTTTTAGGCGAAAAGCATAACTTAGAGGTTATCGACATCTTCAATGCAGATGCTACACTAAATGCTCACGGTTTGCATTATGAATCACAAGACCGTTTTGTAGTTCGAAAAGCTGTAGCTAAAGAGCTTGATGGCTTGGGTGTTTTGATTAAGAAAGAAGAATATACACATAAGGTAGGGATATCTGAACGTACCAAAGCTGTAATTGAACCTCGTTTGTCAGATCAATGGTTCTTAAAGATGGAAAAATTAGCAGAGCCCGCAATTAAAGCGGTCCTTGATTCAGAAGAAGTGGCTTTAGTTCCTGCAAAGTTTAAGAATACTTACCGACATTGGATGGAAAATATCCGAGATTGGAACATATCTCGTCAGTTATGGTGGGGGCAACAAATTCCTGCATACTATTTCAGTAACAAGCCTGAAGATTTTGTGGTTGCTCCTTCTGCTGAAAAGGCATTGGAATTAGCGCGAATGAAATCAGAAAATCCAGATTTAAAAGAAACAGATCTTCGTCAAGATAATGATGTGCTAGATACCTGGTTTTCTTCTTGGTTGTGGCCAATATCGGTATTCGATGGTATTCGTAACCCAGAAAATGCAGAAATTAATTACTACTACCCAACTCAGGATCTTGTAACTGGTCCGGATATTTTATTTTTCTGGGTAGCACGTATGATTATTTCTGGCTACGAATTTCGCAATGAAAAGCCCTTTTCAAAAGTATATCTAACCGGATTAGTTCGTGATAAACAGGGGCGTAAAATGTCGAAGCAATTAGGAAACTCACCCGACGCATTAAAATTAATACATGATTTTGGTGCAGATGCAGTTCGGGTTGGTCTTATGCTAAGTTCTGCAGCTGGAAACGATTTGTTGTTCGATGAGAGTTTATGTCAACAAGGAAAGAATTTTTCAAATAAAATTTGGAATGCTTACCGCCTTATCGATGGCTGGGAAGTAGATGATACAAGAGAACATTCTCTTGTAAACAAAGAAGCACTTCTTTGGTATGCTCAGAAATTCCAACAATCTTTGACGTTAATCAATGATCATTTCGAGAAATATCGAATATCAGATGCAATGATGACTTCTTATAAGCTAATCTGGGATGACTTTTGTTCTTGGTTGCTAGAGGCTATTAAGCCTGCGTATGGAGATCCAATAGATGGACAAACTTACCGAGAAGTTCGTGGTTTGTTTCAAGAAAACTTAAAGTTACTTCATCCTTTCATGCCTTTCTTAACTGAAGAGTTATGGCAGGATATGGAAACACGTACTCCAGAAGAAGCTTTAATTGTTAGTTCTTGGCCACAGGTTGACGAGTTTGATAAAAAACTAATTGAACGCTTCGAAGAAGCAACTTCAATAATAGGAGGGATTCGAAATTTTAGAAAAGAAAAAGAACTTGGTTATAAAGAATCACTAGCATTACAAGTAATTGGTTCAAGCGAGGAAATTCCATTTGAGTCTTTGATTCAAAAGATGGGTCAATTGAGCGGTGTTAATTATATAGATTCTGCACCAGAGAAATCGGGAGGATCTTTTAGAGCAAATAACTTAGAATTTTTCATTCCTTTGGAAGGAAAAATTGATTTTGAAAAAGAAAGATTAAAATTAGAAGAAGAGCTTAAGTATGCTAAAGGTTTTTTGGTTTCTGTTCAAAAGAAACTTTCTAATGAACGTTTTGTTTCAAACGCTCCAGATCTAGTTTTGGCAAATGAAAGAAAGAAAGAAGCAGATGCTCTTGAGAAAATAGAAGTGATTGAAAAAAGCTTAGCTGCGCTTTAAAAATCTTTATTTTATTCCAACTACATCGACACCACCTTTAACCATTTGGTCAAGTTCGACATTTATCTTGGTGCCTATAGGTAAGTAAAGATCTACTCTTGAGCCAAATTTAATAAATCCAGCATCAGTTCCTTGAACAACTTCTTGACCCTCTTGGGCATAATTGACAATTCGACGTGCAAGTGCTCCTGCAATCTGACGGTACAATATGCCGCCAAAAGTTTTGTTTTCAAGAACTATAGTGGAATGTTCGTTTTCTTCAGATGCTTTTGGATGCCATGCAACAAGATATTTTCCTGGATGGTATTTACTAAACAAAACTTTTCCACTCATTGCATACCGCGTAACATGAACGTTAATTGGAGACATGAATATTGAAACCATTAAACGTTGGTCTTTAAAATATTCTTTTTCGAATACCTCTTCAATAACAACAACTTTTCCATCAACAGGAGCTATAATGTGTTCGGTGTTAATTGGAGTAGTCCTTTTAGGATTCCGAAAAAACTGAAGCACTATAACAAGCAAGCCTAAACTTACAATTTGTAGTGCAAATTTTAACCAAACTATTGAAACAAAATATTCTGCACCAAGAGCTATTCCTGCGGTAAACAGAAATGTAAAAATTATAATAAAGAAACCTTCTTTGTGAAACATCTTAAACAAATTTTAAAAGTAAATAATAAAAGGGGGCAACAAAAATAACACTATCCATTCGATCATAAAAACCTCCATGACCTGGAATCAAACTACCGCTGTCTTTAACCTTAGCGATCCTTTTAAAGTAGGATTGAACAAAGTCACCAAAAGTAGCTAGAACGGGAATTGTAAAGGCAAATATAATCCATTGTGAATCATTATTGAAAACAGAGACATGATCTTTGATGAAATAGTTGAGTAGAAGGGTAGCTAGCATTCCGCCAAAAAAACCTTCCCATGACTTTTTAGGGGATATGGATGGGAGTAATTTATGTTTTCCAAGGGTAGTTCCAAAGATATAAGCAGAGCTGTTGTTGGTCCAAATAGAGAAATAGAGAAGCGCTAGCGGCCATGGGTTATATTCAGTCCCTTCAAACGCAGATCGAGAAATGAAATAGGAAGAAAAGGCAACATACCCAATGCTTAAAAAAAGCTTAACAGGATAATTGTATTTTAATTTTTTAGAAACAAATAGTAAAACAAGTAAATAAAGATTGATTGCAATTGAAATGTGAACTATAATCCCATCATTGAATTTGGTAGTGTAACCAAAGTAACCATAACCTGTAAGAAGAAGTAGAATCGTTATCGGAAGAACACTTTTAAATTGCACGAGACGTTGAAACTCCAAAAGAGCTAAAACAGAAAAAACAAGAATTACAATACATATTACTAGTGGAGACAGAAAAATAGCTCCAACAATAACACTCGCGTAAAGTGAGCCAGATAGGGCACGAATATGAATTTCTTTCATTTAAGAATCTTCTTGAACGATTAAATATAAGTTTTTTGTGCTACTCCCATAAGAAAGAAAGTCTTCTTCTTTGTTTGGATCAAATGCATTTAGTGTTGTAATGTTTGATGGGAGATCTTCTTTATACCGAGTATTTATTAAGGACATTGCCTCACTTACATCATTTACAAATTGAGATGCACTCGCCAATATGATTAGATTTTCGGGAAGTTCATCGAGTTTGTTATTTTTTATTTGGTGACTGCATATTAGTAAAGAACCTTTGTTTGCGATTAAATATTCACAGCCGAGAACCTGTGTTGTTAATTTTTTATTATCCTGAATAGGTTTCTTAGTGATATTAAAAAAATTATTCAAACTAGTCGATTCGCTTTTTAAATCATTTATGCCCCAACAATTTTCAGCAAGAATTTGATTGAAATAATTTAAAGTTTGATTTGCATTTTCACTAAAAATGAACTTGCCGCCTTTGTCGGTAAAGTTTCGGGCAAATTCAATTTCTTTTGGATCCTTCTCTGACTTTAAATAAGGACTTTTCTCATTTTCGAGCTCCTTTTTATTTGATCCAAAAAGATTACTGAATATTCCCACAAGAAATTGAATTTATTTGGTTACCTATTTTTTATCCTCTTTTTCACCTTCCTTATCAAAGGGCCTTTTTCCTAAAATTTTCAAAAGATCATCTTTGAAAAGCACTTCTTTTTCTAGAAGACGTTCTGCTAAGGTCGTCAGTTTTTCTTTATTATCGGCAACTAACTTTAGGGCTCGGTCGTATTGTCCTTCAATTAACTTAGAAATTTCTTTATCAATTTTTTGAGCAGTGTCTTCGGAGTATGGTTTAGAAAAACTATAATCAGATTGACCACTAGAATCGTAATAGGTGATGTTTCCTAATTCTTCATTTAGTCCATATACTGTAACCATTGCCTTTGCTTGGCGAGTTACTTTTTCTAAGTCACTTAATGCTCCTGTTGAGATTTTGTTAAAAATAACTTTTTCTGCTGCACGACCACCAAGGGTAGCACACATTTCATCAAGCATTTGTTCTGTTCTTACAATCATACGTTCTTCTGGAAGATACCAAGCGGCTCCTAAGGACTGTCCTCTGGGCACAATAGTAACCTTTACTAAGGGTGCAGCATGTTCAAGTAACCAACTGGTCATTGCATGTCCTGCCTCATGGAAGGCAATCGTTCTTTTTTCTCCAGGAGTGATGATTTTATTTTTCTTTTCTAAACCTCCAACAATACGATCAACCGCATCTAAAAAGTCTTGCTTTCCAACAGCCTTCTTGTTTTTACGTGCAGCTATTAATGCGGCTTCATTACAAACATTAGCAATATCTGCTCCAGAAAAACCGGGCGTTTGTTTTGATAAGAAATCTATATCTAGGGTTTTAGTTGTCTTAAGAGGCGCAATATGAACTGTAAAAATTTGTTTACGCTCACGAACATCAGGAAGGTCGACATATATTTGACGGTCAAAACGACCTGCTCGCATCAAAGCTTTATCCAATACATCTGCTCGGTTTGTAGCCGCTAATACAATTACATTTGTATTGGTTCCAAAACCATCCATTTCTGTTAAGAGCTGATTCAGTGTATTTTCACGCTCATCATTTGAACCTGTCATGTTACTTTTTCCACGAGCTCTTCCGATGGCATCAATTTCATCAATAAAAATAATTGCAGGGGATTTTTCTTTGGCTTGCTTAAAAAGATCTCGAACCCTAGAGGCTCCAACACCTACAAACATTTCCACAAAATCAGATCCAGATAAAGAGAAGAAAGGAACTTTAGCTTCACCTGCTACAGCTTTTGCAAGTAGGGTTTTACCTGTTCCTGGTTGTCCAACGAGCAAGGCTCCTTTTGGAATTTTCCCTCCTAATACAGTATATTTTTGAGGATTTTTAAGGAAGTCAACAATTTCTTGAATCTCTTCTTTAGCTCCTTCAAGTCCTGCTACATCTTTAAATGTAGTTGTAATATCTGTTTTTTCGTCAAAAAGCTTTGCTTTAGATTTACCAATATTAAAAATCTGACTTCCGCCGCCAACTCCACTTCCGCCTGACATACGACGCATCAAGAATATCCATACACCAACAATAAGCAGAATAGGAAGAAAGCTAAGAAACACGTCCATCCATCTATTTTCAATAGTTGTAAATTCGTATTTAAAAGCGATGTTATTGTCTTCAGCTTCTTCTAACTTGCGTTGAAATAGCTCTAAATTCCCAACTTCAAATTGGTAATGAGGGCCATTAATGTTTACTTGACCAAATAGATTTTTAGTCTTAGTGGCTTCGTGTATAGGTTTTTCTATGGCTTGTTTTGTAAGCGAAACCTTTGCAAGGTTTTTGTTGTAAACGACAACCTCCATAACGTCACCATCATTTAGGAAACGTTCAAATTCAGAAACATTTGTTTTTTTAAGTGTTTGAGAGCTACCATCCCCAAACATACTAAAAGTAAATAATCCTACAACTACTATTCCGTATATCCAATAGGAATTAAATTTAGGTTTTTTAACAGGGTTTTCTTTAGCCATTTTTTATTTTTTTAGGCGATTAGGGTGATTTCTGCATCTCCCCAAAGCTCTTCAATATTGTAATGTTCTCTAACTTCTCTTTGAAACACGTGGACTACAATATCTATATAATCCATTAATACCCATTCTGCATTATCCAGTCCTTCTGTATGGAACGGTTTTTCGTGGATTGCTTTACTTACAGTTTTTTGAATTGAGCCTGATATTGCAGAAACATGGGTGTTTGATGTTCCGGTACAAACAATAAAGTAATCACAAACTGTATTTTCGATATTTCTTAAATCAAGAAGTTTTACTTCTAGGCCTTTAACTTCATCTACACCTAAAATGATTTGTGCGATAAGGTTATCTGCACTATTGGAAGCTTTTGTCATTAATTTTTTTCTTTGGTACAAATTTATTATATTCTAGGGAAACACTAGCTAATTAAAATGTCATATTTTAAACTAATCAAAATTGATGCCACCGACTCGACAAATTCCTTAATGAGGGAGCGATATTTGTCAAACAACTGTTCCGACGGAGATGTTTTGTTTGCAAATGCGCAACTAAAGGGTAGAGGGCAGCACAATTCTGTGTGGAATTCAGCCCCCGGGAAAAACCTAACCCTAAGTTTATACAGGGAGTTTGGGGATGTATCACTTAAAAATCCATTTTTAATAAGCTGTCTTGTGTCGCTGGCTATTCAAGCTGCATTGCAATCATTTAAAATTCCCAAAATATATGTAAAATGGCCTAACGACATTATGTCAGAGAATAAAAAAATATGTGGTTTGTTGCTAGAAAATATATTTAAAGGTTCGTCACTTAACGCCAGCATCATCGGAATTGGACTCAATGTTAATCAAGAAGCTTTTGAAAAGCTACCAAATGCAGCTTCTATGTTTCAAATTTCAAACAAAAATTTTGATCTTGATGAAGTCTTGAATGTATGCTTAACTTTTTTAAATCAAAAACTAAAACTCATAGATCAACCTGAAGAATACATTTTAAAACTTTACGAGGAATCGTTATACCGCTTAAATATAGCCAGTACTTTTGAGGCTAATGGTGAACTGTTTTCGGGAATTATTAGAGGCGTTACTCCCAATGGTTTATTGAAAGTTCAATTAGAAGATTTTAAACTTGTAGAGTTTGACCTAAAATCAATTCAGCTTAAAAACTAAGGCTTCCAAGTTGAGGGGCTTTTTCTCCAATTAACCAACGTTTCTTTTTGTTCTTTTTTAATAGTTTCCGTTGCGGTAGCATGCTTAATTAAATGATTATAATCACTTAATGTGTAGAGCTCTACTGCTGCATCTTTAAAATTACTTTCAGCAATTTCAAATCCATAAGAAAACAAAGCAATCATTCCAAGTACTTCAATTCCTGCAGCTTTAATTGCAGTTACTGCATTTAGACTACTCATACCCGTACTGATTAGATCTTCGATGACAACTACTGCTTGTCCATCTTGAACCACACCTTCAATTTGATTTTGTCTTCCATGTTTTTTTGGTTCTGGGCGAACATAAACAAAAGATAAATTTAATTTCTGAGCAACTAAGGCACCAATGCCAATAGCTCCAGTAGCAACTCCAGCAATGGTAACATCAGTACCATAAATTACTGTAACTTGCTGAGCAATAGCATTAGTTAAGTAGGTGCGAACCTCTGGAAAAGAGAGCGCAAGTCTGTTGTCGCAATATATTGGAGACTTCCAACCACTAGCCCAAGTAAATGGATTTTTTGGTTCCAATTTTATTGCATTAATTTGTAATAGATGAGCTGCTGTTTCAAAAGCAATTTTTTCATTGTAAATCATACGCAAATGTATAAAGTATTTTTTAATAAAAAACCAATTTTCTTAACAACTGAATTCCGTAATCAAACGGAACAGGCTCCTGTTTTATATATTAAATTTTCATCTGTAGAAAACATTTTAAAGGTGCTAAAGTCGAAAAAAACAGATTGCCTGTATTTATATCACAAATCTGAAGATAAACTTTGGAAGCATTTTCTCAAATATTTCCCTGTCGTAAAAGCTGCAGGTGGTTTAGTTCGCCATCAAGATCAACGCCTACTTTTTATATACCGAAACAATAAATGGGATTTACCTAAAGGAAGGATAGAAAGACACGAACAGGTTCGTGTAGCTGCAATTCGAGAAGTAGAAGAGGAGACAGGGGTAGACGGGTTAGAGATTCTAAGACCACTTATCGAAACTTATCATATATTCTCTAGAAACGGAAAGTATAGACTCAAAAAAACCTACTGGTTTGAAATGAAAACATCTTCTCAAGTAAAGTTAATTCCACAAACTGATGAGGGAATTGAAGAAGCGGTATGGGTTTTTGAGGATGAAATACCGTCAAAATTTCAAAATGCTTACGAGAACATCAAGCAAGTTTATCAGTCACTCTAAGAACTTATAACAGCTTCGGGTACTAAGTTTGAATAATTTCCATGATTTTGAATTACTTCCCGAACAATACTGCTGCTAATAAACGAGGTTTCTGTTGAGGTTAAAAGGAAAACAGTTTCAATATCAGATAAACTTCTATTGGTGTGTGCAATGGCTTTTTCAAATTCAAAGTCGGCAGGGTTTCTGAGCCCTCTTAATATAAAGGACGCATTAATTCTTTCACAAAAATTTACGGTAAGACCTTCATACGTTTTGACACTTATTTTCTTTTCATTCTCAAAAGTTTTTTCAATAAACTTTGTGCGTTCATCTATTGAAAACATATATTTTTTGTTTGAATTCACTCCGATAGCAATTACAATTTCATCGAAAAGCGGTAATGCACGCTTAATGATGTCAATATGTCCGTTTGTAATTGGGTCGAATGAGCCAGGAAAAATTGCTTTTTTCATCGGTTAACTCCTTTTGTTTTGTTAGACTAAAGATATTCTTTTTTTCTTAGAGCTTCTGCGATAAGCTCTTCAAGGAGATCAAGCATTGAAATACCATCACGTTCGAGCTGCTGCGGCACTATACTTTCTAAGGTCATTCCGGGAATGGAATTGATTTCTAGTAAGTGGGGAATATTATTTTCGAAAATAAACTCGCTGCGAGTAATCCCTTCAAGACCTATTTTTTGATAGATTTCTTTTGATAAAACAGTAACTGCTTCGGTCCAAGCCTCAGGGATTTGAGCTGGGGTTATTTCTTGAGATTTCCCTTCGTATTTTGCTTCGTAATCAAAGAAGTCATTTTCACTGATTATTTCTGTTATGGGTAAAACTTTAATTTCGTTTTTCCATTTCAAAACCCCAACACTTACTTCTCTTCCTTCAAGCGCTGCTTCAATTAAAATTTGTGTGTCTTCTTCGAATGCTTTTTCTATGGCTGATTTTAAATCTTCTTTTTTGTATACCTTATAAATTCCAAAACTACTTCCTGCTCTATTTGCTTTTACAAAACAGGGAAAGCCTAATGCTGTTTCAATTGCTTCAAGACTGTAAACATCGCCTTGATCTAAGGTAAAAAATCGAGCTGTAGGTATGTTAAGAGAACGCGCAACTGCTAAAAAATCTCTTTTGTTATAAGTTAATGCTGCGGTATAACTAGAACAACTGCTTTGAGGGATTTGTAAAAGCTCGAGTAGGGCAGCAAGCTGTCCACTTTCTCCGGGTGCCCCATGAATCATATTGATGATGACTTCAAAGGTTAGCTTTTGGTTTTCTTTTATAAAAGAAAAATCCGCTTTATTTAACGCGTATTTATTTTCTAGATCATCGGTTACATACCAATCATTTTTTGAAATATGAATTTTATAAACCTGATGAGGACTACTTTTTAATGCATTAAAAACCGTACTACCACTTTTTTTTGAGATATCGTGTTCTGAGGTAAACCCTCCCCATGCGACGCCAACAACTGTATTCATTTGTTTATTTTTTATAAAATTCAAAAATAAGAACTTAATAACATACTTACGTAAAGGTAATTGTTTTCCAGCGTTCAAAACAAGTGGGATTTATTATCTTTACGCCAGAACTAAAACAAAATGATTTTTTTACGCTTCTTATTAAGCAAAGTTTTTTTAAAAACGTTTTTTAAGGCAAGTCTCTTTTTTGTGCTTTTCTTAGGCTTTTGTTTTGGGGCTTTAAATCTTTACACCCAGCACGGTAATCACATTCAAGTTCCTGACTTAGAGACACTTGACTTAGTTTTTGTTGCCTCTGTTTTAGAACAAAAAGAATTGCGTTTCCAAGTTTTAGATTCTGCTAAATTTAATCCTGAATACCCACCTTTTTCTGTAATTGAACAACATCCAACAGCTGGTTCAGATGTAAAAAAAGGAAGAAAAATATATTTAACTGTAAATCCATCGGGCTATCGAAAGTTGAGCGTTCCCAATGTAATTCAAATTACCAAGCGTAATGCAGAAACCCGTCTTACGGCAGTAGGATTTCAATTGGGAGAAATCAGCTACCGCGACAATATAGGAAAGGATATGGTTCTCGAAATCCGTTATCAAGGAAATAAAATTGAGCCCGGAATTGTCCTCCCTAAAACTTCAAAAATAGGCTTAGTCTTAGGAAATGGAAAACGATAATTTAGAGCCTGAATTTCAAGGAGAACAGGTGTTACACGAACACTTTTCTTTTACTGCAGATCCAGGACAAGAGCCACTTCGAGTGGATAAATACTTGATGAATCGAGTAGAAAATGCAACCCGTAATAAAATTCAAAATGCAGCTAAAGAGGGCAGTATTTTTGTCAATAATGAGGTTGTGAAATCCAGCTATAAAGTCAAGGGCGGCGACACTGTTCGTGTACTTTTTGGTCATCCACCACACGAAAATTTATTGGTAGCAGAAGATTTGCCTGTTGATGTGGTTTATGAAGACGATAGTTTAATCATCGTAAACAAAGCAGCCGGAATGGTTGTTCATCCTGGACACGGTAATTATTCAGGTACATTAATAAATGCTTTAATGTTTCATTTTGATAATTTACCTCAAAATGATCAACAAAGACCAGGTTTGGTTCATCGTATAGATAAAGACACTTCGGGCTTGTTGGTAGTTGCCAAAACCGAAACTGCAATGACGCATTTGTCTAAGCAGTTTTTTGATAAAACATCAGAACGCAAATACTATGCTTTGGTATGGGGAGACGTAAAAGCCGATAGTGGCACTGTAGAAGGTAACATTGGGCGTCACCCTAGAAACCGTTTACAGATGACCGTATTTGAAGAGGGAGAAGCTGGAAAAAACGCGGTTACTCATTACAAAGTATTGGAGCGTTTGGGTTATGTGACCTTTCTGGAATGTCAATTAGAAACGGGACGAACACACCAAATTCGTGCACATATGAAACACATTGGACATACCTTATTTAACGACGAACGGTATGGTGGTGATTCGATTCTTAAAGGGACGAGTTTTACAAAATACAAGCAATTTGTTGACAATTGTTTTAAGTTAATACCCCGTCAGGCGTTGCATGCAAAGACTCTTGGTTTTGAACACCCTGTTACTGGAAAGTGGATGCAGTTCGATTCTGAAATTCCAAACGACATGGAATTAGCACTTGAAAAATGGCGTCAATACGCCGTTCATAAAAATTTATAATGAAGGTATAAAGAGTTGAAATCCATTTCATTTGTGTTTTTCAAATAAGCCCCTTACTTTAGATTAAAATTGTAGGACTATGAAAATGATTATTTCACCCGCCAAATCCTTGAATTTTGAAAAGGAACTCCCAACTTCAAAAGCATCTCAGTCTGTTTTTTTGTCTGAATCTGAACGCATCAATAAATTGCTAAAGAAAAAATCGGTTGCTGGTTTAGGCAACTTGATGGGAATTTCCCAAAAATTATCTCAACTAAACTGGGAGCGCAACCAAGCATTTGAACTTCCTTTTACACCAAAAAATGCCCGCCCTGCAATTTATGCTTTTGATGGGGATGTCTATACAGGCCTTGATGTTTATTCTCTTGATTCAAAAAAAATTGAGGCATTACAAAGCCAACTTCGCATTCTTTCGGGTTTGTATGGTTTATTAAAACCTTTGGATTTAATTCAACCCTACCGTTTAGAAATGGGAACAAAATTCCCCGTAGGAACTAAGAAAAATTTACCTGACTTTTGGAAAACTAAGGTTACTAGTTTGTTGAACGAAGAATTTAAGAAAGACGAACTTTTTGTAAACCTTGCCAGCAACGAATATTTTGCTGCAATCGATACCAAAGCATTAGAAGCTCCGATAGTAACTCCGCAGTTCAAAGATTTTAAAAACGGAAAGCTCAAAATAATTTCCTTCTTTGCCAAAAAAGCCCGTGGAATTATGGTACGCTATGTTTTGGATAACGACTGCCAAAGCCTATCCGATTTACAAGATTTTGATGTAGCTGGTTATCAGTACAGCGAAGAGTATACAACAAACGAGATGCAGCCTGTCTTTATTCGCTAAGATTTAGCGCGTTTTTTCTTGCTGTCTTTTCGGTTACGTGTTACACCAGAAGTGCCAAGATTAATTTTTCCTCGTCGTGTTTTTTTATCTCCTTTTCCCATAACTAGTTGATTTACTTTTAACTAATATATCTATTTTTAGTGCAAATTCCTATTATGTGGTTCCATAAGCATCCTTATATTCTCGAAAACTCAACTCGCTTAATTGTTGGCACATTACCTCCGCCATGATCTTCGACTGAAGCGATAACGATCAAGATATAGATTTTTGTTACGGAAGTAGTAACGGAATGCTTTGGAAAATTTGGAATCGCCTCTATGATTTAAAATCAGTTATCAAAAACACAACCCAAGCGATAGAGCAGCGTAAGTCTTTTTTGAAACGAGAACAATTTGGAATATGTGATGTTGTAGATGGAGCCTATCGAGACAAAATAGACGCTTTAGATATAGGAATGCAAGATGTTCAGTTGCGCAAACAATGCACCATATACAAAAACAGCAGAAGCCAAACGTGTTCTAAACCCAATAAGAATTAAATGGGTGCAACAATTTCTGTGATGTACACGCCATAAGCTGAAAATGCCGTAGGCCTGTTGCAATTAACATTCCTTCAATGTTGGATACCCCATTTAATTTTGCAATACCAAGCTACAACATTAATCCACCAACTGCATGCGATGGATTAATAATCCTAAATCTGTGTTTTTATTCATTTTTTATGGTTTTAAATTCGTTCGGTAAATCTTTTTTATTCTTTACACCTAAGTTTTTTAGTTTTGTCGCCTGTAATACTAAATTGTCGTTTCCTGTTCTCAGTTGTTTATAAGCATCTTCATATTTTCCTTGTGCTTTAACTAAATGAGTTCCTACATCTTTAAGGTTCATCACGAATCCTACAAATTTATCATAAAGTTTAGCACCTCTATTAGCAATTTCTATGGCATTTTCATTTTGATATTCTCTTTTCCACAAGTCAACTATGAGTTTTAAAGAAGTTATTAAATTAGTTGGGTTCATTAATAAAATTCTCTTGTCATATGCGTAATTCCATAGGTTTGAATCACCTTGCATAGCGGCAATGTAAGCTGGTTCACTAGGGATGAACATCATAACAAAATCTAAGGCTTTGTCGTAATCGTCATAACCTTTTGTGCTTAACGAAACTATATGATTTTTTATAGCAATAACGTGTAGCTGTAATTCACGCTCTTGCTCATCTTTATCAGATGATGATAAATATCGAGTAAAGGCATTCAATGATACTTTTGAATCAATTATTACGCTTCTATTATCAGGATATTTAATTACTACATCTGGGCGCATTTTTTTATTTTCAGAATCAGTTCGTAAAGGATTACCATCATCATCTAGTAATTGATGTTCTGTAAAATAGGTTTCATTTTTTCGCAAACCTGATTTTTCAAGAATACTTTCAAGAATCATTTCTCCCCAATTACCCTGTGTTTTTGCTTCTCCTTTTAAAGCAGTAGTAAGATTCCGTGCTTCATCACTAATGATCTTGTTTAGCTTAGCCATCTCTTTGACTTGTTCCCCCAGCGAGAAGCGTTCTTTAGATTCATTATTATAACTATCTTCTACTTGTTTTTTAAACTTATCTATATTGTCAGCTAGAGGTTTCAATATTACTTCAAGGCTTTTCTTATTTACATTCGTGAATTTTTCAGTTTTTTCCTCTAATATTTTATTAGCGATATTCTGAAACTCAATATTGAATTTTTTTCCTAAATTTTCAATTTCTTGTTTTTGTGTTTCAAGTTTTTCTCTTAATGCTTTATTATTTGCTAACTCTGTCGCTAATTGTTTATTCAGAGAGTTATAATCTAATGTCTTGTCATTCAAAAGCTGAGTAGTTTTGTTAATTTTCTCTTCTTTTAATTTATTCTCATTTTCTAAACCTTCCTTTTTTACTTTTAATTCAGATTGTTCATTTTTAATAGTATGAATTTTGTCTTTTAGCTTTTTATTATTTAAAGTCCATAAGAACGTTATTAGACCTCCCAACATTAATCCGATTAGTATAAATATTATTTCCATTATAATTAATTTCAGTTTTTTTTGTATTGGGATACAACGTGTTTGTGTATGAGTTGTTACGTTGATTAAGCAACTAATTTAGCAAATACAAACCAAATAGAAAATTCACGAGTATTTTTTGTAAGTAGGCTAGCAATAGCATTTATTTTTTTTAACAGAAGAACCATATTTTGATAAGGCTAGGGAAGTTATGCTTTCACTAATATATATATAAAGACAAAATGTTGTTATTTCCTAATCTGGGCTACAAAGTCTTTGATGTTATCAACCCCATCTTTTTCAAGGAATTTAATAAAAGCAGAACCAATAATTGCTCCCCTAGAATAGGCTGTTGCAGCTTGGTATGTATCGGCATTGCTGATCCCAAACCCAACCACTGTTTCTGTTTTTAGGTTCATATTGGCAACTCGTTTAAAGTAGTCCGCTTGGGTTGCTCCAAAAGAGCCTTGCGCTCCTGTAACGGCGGCACTAGAAACCATATAAATGAATCCGTTCGAAACATCATCGATGTAGCGGATGCGTTCATCTGAAGTTTGTGGGGTAATCAAAAACATATTGTAGAGTCCGTGTTTTTCGAAGAGGTTTTTATATTCTTCGTGATACACATCTACGGGCAAGTCAGGAATAATAAGTCCATCAATGCCAATCGCTTCGCACTGCTCACAGAATTTCTGTATTCCGTACTGCATCATCGGATTGAAATAGCCCATAAGCACCAAAGGAATGTCGATATGCTTGCGAATGCCTTGCAGCTGATCGAAGAGTTTTTGAGTGGTCATTCCGTTTTGAAGCGCCTTGGTAGAGCTTTCTTGAATGGTAGGTCCATCGGCAAGCGGGTCGGAAAAAGGAAGTCCAATTTCGACCATATCTGCGCCCGAGGCTTGAAGGTTTTTTAAAATTGGTACGGTATCTTCTAGGTTCGGGAACCCAGCAGAAAAATAGATGGACAATAGTTTTTTGTCTTCTTTGAATTTGAGGTCTATTCTATTTTGTTTCATGTTCTAAAATCTTGCTTGTTGTTTTTACAACTTAAAATAATCGATGTAGGTTTCTAAATCTTTGTCTCCACGCCCCGAGCAGTTAAATACCACCACTTCATCGGGTCCAAATTTACGGACATCTAGTGCTGCGAATGCATGGGCAGTTTCTATGGCAGGAATAATTCCTTCCATTTGAGAAAGAGTTAATCCCCAATCCATGGCTTCTTTGTCGGGAACAGAAATAAATTCGGCTCTCTTGGTTCTGAACAAATGGGCATGCATGGGTCCAACGCCTGGGTAATCTAGTCCTGCCGAAATAGAATAGGGTTCTGTAATTTGACCGTCGGGGGTTTGCATCAGCAAGGTTTTACTTCCGTGTATAATTCCTTCTTTTCCAAGAACTGAAGTAGCAGCACTCTCACCAGAATCAATTCCCTTTCCGGCAGCTTCTACTGCAATGATGTTTACACGTTCGTCGTTTAGGTAATGGTAGTATAACCCAGCAGCGTTACTTCCACCACCAACACAAGCTATTACATGATCGGGATAGTCGCGGCCTTCTAATTCTTGGAGTTGTATTTTTATTTCTTCACTAATAACCGATTGAAAACGAGCAACCATATCCGGGTAGGGGTGTGGTCCAACTACAGATCCAATGATGTAGTGTGTGTCTACGGGATTGTTAATCCAGTCCCGAATGGCCTCGTTTGTGGCATCTTTTAGGGTTTTGCTTCCCGAGAGAGCAGGTCTAACTTCTGCCCCAAGCATTTTCATTCGAGCAACATTCGGAGCTTGACGCTTGATGTCTAATGCTCCCATATATACGATACACTCAATTCCCATTAAAGCACAAACCGTTGCAGTTGCAACACCGTGTTGTCCAGCTCCAGTTTCGGCAATTACTCGGTTTTTACCCAGGCGTTTTGCCAATAGAATTTGACCGATGGTGTTGTTTACTTTATGCGCTCCAGTATGACATAAATCTTCTCGTTTGAGATAAATTTTGGTGTTGTATTTTTTGGATAAGCGTTTTGCGAAATAAAGGGGCGTAGGTCTTCCTACATAATTTTTAAGTAAGGCATCGAATTCTTTTTTGAACTCAGGTTCTGCCGTTATTTTAAGGTAATTTTCTTTAAGCTCAGCGACATTAGGATATAACATCTCGGGGATGAATGCTCCTCCAAAATCACCGTAATATCCTTTTTCATCTACATTATAGTTCATACAATTCATTTTTAAATTGTTCTAATTCATCTATTTTTTTTACTCCAGGTGCGCTTTCGAATTTACTATTTACATCAATTGCATAAAGGGGTAAATCTGTATTTCTTAATTCTAAAATTTGGGACACTTCTTCTTTGCCAATTCCACCGCTCAAAAAGAATGGTTTTACCGAGGGGTAGTTTTTTAAAATACTCCAATCAAATCCATATCCATTTCCTCCCGGCAGTTCTCCTTTGGTGTCGAATAAATAAAAGTCACAAGCAATTTCGTAAGGTTCTAAAGATTTAAAATCAAATGCCTCTTTCATGCTGAATGCTTTGATTACTTCAACGTCTAAGGTTTTGATGTAAGCACAAAATTCGGGAGCTTCTTTTCCATGTAATTGCACCGCCTGTAGTTTGTGCTCTTTGATTATAGTTTCGATATAATCGATTGTAGCATCAACAAAAACTCCAGTTTTCTTTATTTTGTTTGGCAACAAAGGGGTGATTTTATTTACAAAACGGGAAGAGGACGCCCAAAAAATAAAGCCCATATAATCGGGATTCAAAGCTGCAAGAGCTTCGATGTTTTCGGGTGTTCTCATGCCGCAAACCTTAAGCTTCATCTTCAATTTCTTTAATGAATGCAGCAGCGCTTGCACCCGGGTTGTTTGTTTTCATGAAATTTTCGCCAACCAAAAACCCTTCAAAACCATAGGTTTTTAGATCTAAAATGGCAGCTGAATCGCTGATACCGCTTTCTGATATTTTGACGAAATCGGTAGGTATCTTTTCGACTAAGGTTCGGCTGGTATTGAGGTCTACTTCAAATGTTTTAAGGTTGCGGTTGTTCACTCCAAAAATATCCAAAGAAGGCATGATTGATTTTTCTAATTCTTCTCGGTTATGTACTTCTAGTAAAACTTCGAGTCCCAAACTTTGAGCAAAAGTTGACAGCTTTTTTATTTCTTCGCGAGTCAATACGGAGGCGATCAGAAGAATGACATCTGCACCGTGAGCTTTGGCTTCGATGAGTTGATATTCGTTTATTATAAAATCTTTTCTGAGCAATGGAAAATTGGTTACTGCTCGAGCAACGTTTAAATCTTCTAGCGATCCACCAAAATACTTACCATCGGTCAAAACGGACATGCCGCATACGCCTGCGTCTTCATATCCTTTTGCCACATCGATTACCGAAAGGGAGCTGTTGATGTTTTGCTTGGATGGAGAGCGTCTTTTGTGTTCTGCAATAATCCCCGATTTACTCGCTCGGAGTTCTTTAGCTAAGGAGTTTGTGGTTCTTTCGAATACAGGAGAGGCTTCCCAGTATTTAAATGGAAACAGTTGTTTGCGTAAAGCAACTTCAATTTTTTTGTCTGCGATTATTTTATCTAAAATAGTCATTACTTGCTCAGATTTTGAAGTGTTGATAAAGCAATAAAAGCCTTGCCGCTAAGAAGGGATTCTTTTGCTTTCTCGAAGCCTTCGATTGGACTTAAGTTTAAAGCAGTTGCAAGTGCCATTCCGGCATTTGCACAAACTACATTTTGTTGTGCTTCGGTTCCTTTGTTTTGAATTATATTCATAAAAATTTCTGCAGAAGAAGCCAGACTTGATCCACCAGAAATCTGAGTAGCTTGGAGTTGTTTTACTCCAAAATCTGCAGGAGTAAGAACCCGTTCGCTGTTTCTACTCAATGCTTTGGTTGTTCCTGTTAAGGATATTTCGTCGTACCCTTTTAGGTCGTATAAAACGGTAACGTTTTGTTCTGTTTTTTGAAAAAGATAGTGGTACAAACGAGCCAATTCTAAATTAAAAACACCCGTCAATTGGTTTTTCGGAAACGCCGGATTAACCAAAGGCCCGAGCATGTTAAAAAATGTTTTAACACCCAGATCTTTGCGCACAGGTGCAACGTTTTTCATTGCTGGGTGAAACAGTGGGGCATGTAAAACGCAAATCCCAGCCTGATCAATGCAGCGTTTTAAAAAATCTTCTTCGTTAGAAAAACGAATCCCTAAATGTTCCAATACATTACTAGAACCACAGCCCGAAGAAACACCGTAGTTTCCATGCTTGGCAACTTTCACCCCTGCTCCAGCGGTTATAAAAGAGGAAAGTGTAGAGATATTGAAGGTGTCTTTTTCGTCTCCTCCAGTTCCACACAAGTCAATGGTTTCGAATTCGCTGAGGTCAACCGCGAGGCAAAGTTCTAACAAGGCTGCTCTGAATCCTTCTAGCTCATCTAAGCTAATACTGCGCATCATGAATACTGTAAGGAACGATGCAATTTGACAGCTGTTGTACTTATCGTCAGCGATATTAATAAGCATTTTGCGCGCCTCTTCTTTAGAAAGTTGCTCGTGACGAATTAAACGGTTGAGTATCTTTTTCATAGCCTATGAATTAATCCAGTTTTCGATTATTTTTTTCCCATCGGGTGTAAGTACAGACTCCGGATGGTATTGAACCGCACATACATTATACTCTTTATGCCGCAAAGACATTAACTGACCCTCGTTGTCAAAGGAAGTGGCAACAAGCTGATCGGGTAGTGGGGTTTTAACTACCCAAGAATGGTAACGACCAACTTCGAATGTTTTTGGAAGACCTTTAAAAAGTGCATCCTCTTGAACAATGTTTATGGGAGTTGCAACTCCATGATATACTTTGTCTAAGTTGATTAGTGTAGCGCCAAATACCTCTGCAATTGCTTGCTGTCCCAAACAAACGCCTAGAATTTTTTTGGTAGGAGCGTAGCGTTCAATCGCCGCTTTTAATAATCCAGATTCGTTTGGAATACCTGGGCCTGGAGAAAGCACGATGTAATCGTATGCCTCGAGTTCGTCTAAGTCAAACTGGTCGTTTCTTTTTACGATTACTTCACAGTTCAACTCTTCTAGATAATGCACCAAATTATAGGTGAAAGAATCGTAATTATCAATGAGAAAAATTCGTTTCATATTATACGTCTTCGGCTAAGATTAAGGCTTTGTCTAAAGCCCCTAATTTGTTATATACTTCTTGTAATTCGTTTTTGGGAACCGAGTCTGCAACTATTCCAGCCCCAGCCTGATAATGTAATTCTTGATTTTTTGACAAGAACGATCGAATGATTATTGCGTGATTAAAGTTTCCTTTAAAATCCATATACCCGATAGCACCCCCATAAAAATTACGTTTCGTTTTTTCGTATCGATCAATTAGCTTTAATGCATTGTGTTTTGGAGCTCCGCTCAAAGTTCCAGCAGGAAAGGTGTCGGCAACTACCTGAAATGTTTTTGCAGCTTTTTTCATGGTACAGGTTACTTTAGATACCAAATGAATTACATGGGAGAAAAACTGAATTTCTCTATTTTTTTCTACCACTACATTAGAGCCGTTTCTACTTAAATCGTTTCGAGCTAAGTCGACCAGCATCACGTGTTCGCTATTTTCTTTTGGATCTTTTGCCAATTCCAATGCAGCTTGTTTGTCCTGTGCATCGTTGCCTGTTCTTTTGAACGTTCCGGCAATCGGATGTATTTCGGCTTTGCTCTCTTCTACAATAATCTGAGCTTCGGGAGAGCTTCCAAAAATCTTAAAGTCGCCATAGTCAAAAAAGAAGAGGTAAGGCGAGGGGTTGATGGATCTTAAGGTTCTGTAAACATTAAATTCATCCCCTTTGAACTTCTGTGAAAATCTTCGGGAAAGTACCAGTTGAAAAACATCACCACGGTAACAATGCTGCTTGCCTTTATTTACAAAATCAATGAAATCTGAGTCCGTAAGGTTGGATGTTTTTTCGCCAACTTTTTCGAAAGCAAAACGGGTGCTGTTTTTAGCTTGAAGTAATTGTTCGATGTCTTCAACATTATGCTCCCCATCGAAGACATGAGAAAATAAATGTGCTTCGTGGTTGAATAAGCTGATTGCAATGATGTTTTGATATACCGCATAAAATATTTCTGGAATATCGAGTCCTTCTTTTTTCTGGTTCAGTTCTAAGTTTTCGAAATGCTCAACTGCATCATGAGCGATGTAACCAAAAATACCGTTGCTTATGAATTTAAAAGGATAGTCTTCGCTTTTGAATTGTTGTGAAAATTGATGGATGCGCTCAGGAATATTAGCACCACTTGTAAGTTGTTCTGATGAGGACGTCCCATCTGGATATTTAATAGTGAGGTGTTTGTTTTTAAGTTCCATAGAAGCAATAGGGTTGCAGCAGATGTAGGAAAAGTTTTTGTTGTTTGCATGGTAGTCACTACTTTCTAGAAGTAAGCTGTGCGGAAAAACATCTCTAATCTTTAGATACGCACTAACTGGAGTCAGGGTATCTGCCAGTATTTTTTTGTGCTGTGAATGTAATTTGAATGTTTCCATAGGTCTTAAATTAAAAAAGGCTTGTCGTGATGACAAGCCTTTGATATATTGAAATAGCGTTGATCACGAATAAATTAATTTATTCGTTCCACCAAGCTGTAAAATTTGTTAATCGTTTCATTGGGTCAAATATAGTTGAAAAAATATTTTTATTCCAAAAAAGAAACACAAATTATTTGTTTAGGTGTGATCCATCACAAAAACCTTCAGGATTTTGTGTGTTTCCACAGCCACATTTTGGTCGTTCAGCTTTCATATGATTTATAGTTTTAAAGTTACATCAAGGTCAAAATTATCATAGATAACTTTATCTCCAAGATCATCAAAAAATGATTTTGATCCATAACGAATGTCGTATTTCGATCGGTCTATAACTACTTTTGCAGTAGCAGAACCTCCGCTCATTTGAAGATCAAAAGTTGCAGGGTTAGTTTTTCCTTTGATTGTAAAATCACCAGTTACCGTATACAAGCCAGACCCTTTACTTTCAACAGAAGTAAATACAAGTTTCGCTTGAGGGTAAGTTGCTACACCAAAAAAATCGTTTGACTTTAAATGCCCTTCTAGCTTTTGTTTAGAATTTCCTTGGAGGTCTGTGGTGTTCAAAGAAGTCATGTCAACAACAAAAGATCCACCAGTTAAGATTCCATCGTTCATCATTAAACTTCCAGAAACCAAATTGATGTTTCCTTCGTGCTGTCCAGTTACTTTTTTAGCCAACCAGTGAATTGAGCTTTCTGTTATATTAATGTCAGCTTTCTGTTGAGCCAGTTCTGAGCTTTTTGCAACAACTTCTTTAACTTCTGTTTTTTTACCTTCTGTTGAGCCACAGCTTATTATAGCTGTTGTTAAGAATAATGCAAATAAAATTTTGTTGATTTTCATGGTACTTGATTTTAAGATAATTGAATTGTTTTTTTTCATAAGAGTTATAATTAAGTTATTGACTTTTTTTTGTTTTAATTTTAGAGAGAATTCGCATCAATTCTTCTTTTTCTTTTATGTTTAGATTTTTGAGTAATTCCTTTTCTTTATCGTCTATAGTATGGTCTAATGATTTGAGTAACTTTAGTCCTTGATCGGTTATGAAAAGCTCAATCTTGCGTCTGTTTTTTTTACAAACAAATCGATTTACATAGCCTTTAACAATTAACTTATCAATCAAGCGCGTGGTGTTACTCATTTTATGAATCATACGTTCTTGTATGGTTGATAAATTTGCAGCAGTTCCATTTTGACCCCTTAAAATTCTAAGCACATTGAACTGAGGTAATGAAATTCCATAGACCTTGAACAGCGCAGATAATTCGTCGTTGACTTGGTATCCACTGATCAGAATACTAATTACTGTATTGCGTGTTATTTGCTCGCTCATATATTGTATAAACAACATTTGTATGTACAAATATAATACTATTTTTTATATTTCCAAATCAGGTAATGAAAGTAATATTTTGTAGCTCCATGAAATCGATATACATTTGATTAAAATTAAGTACTATGAATGATTTAGATCAAAAGGAATGGGTTTCCTTACAAGCAGAAAAAACGAATGCTGTCATCTTAGATGTTAGAACAGAAGAGGAATTTGAGTCGGGATATATTGCGGGTGCGCATTTAATTGATATAAAACAACCTCCTGAATTTATGGAAGCGGTTCAGGCTTTAGATAAAAGTAAATCATATTTTGTTTATTGTCGTTCAGGAGCTCGTAGTGGTCAAGCTTGCCAGTTGTTAAGTCAATTGGGTATAGCGTCAACATATAATTTAAAAGGAGGAATATTAGCCTGGACAGGGGATATAGTAGCGTAGTTTTTTTAAAATATTTTCATTGCCCAAAGCTTATGAAAGAAGATTTTTTACACTTTTTGTGGAAGCAAAAAAAGTTTCTTCAAACAAATCTAAAGACAACCCAAGGAGTAGACTTGCAGGTTGTAAACTAATGTATTCATAATAAACATGCAGGGCCTTAGATTCACAAAGTTTAATTGAGTTAAAAACGAATTACTGTGATTTAAAAAAATGCTTAAATTGCAGCATTGGATATTCTATTTTAAGACCAAATAAATGAGCATGAATAAAATAAGACATTGGTTTGAAAAATACGGTTTTGAGGTGAGTAGTCGCTTTGCAGATGCTTTGGGAATGAAAGTTAAAAATGTCCGCCTATTTTTTATTTATGCATCTTTTGCAACTTTTGGCGGTTTTTTTGGTCTCTATTTGACCTTAGCTTTCTGGATGAAACTGAAAGATATGGTCTACACTAAACGTACTTCTGTATTTGATTTGTAGAAATGACTTGGTATTAAAATTTGATTTCTAGACTAATTTTTGCATATTGGTCATCTACTAATTTAGACAAATTTTATATGAAATTTATTGCAAATAAATCCAAGTTCCTATTTTTTCTATTATCGGTCCTTTCGATTCCATCTACCTTTGCCCAAAAGCAAGGCTTAGACCAACGAATAGATCAGGCATTTAAGCCTTTTTCAGATAAAGTTTCGGAAATCGTGTTTTTTGAAATTTTAGGGGTTCCATTTGTTCTGATCCTTTTAGTAGCTAGTGCTTTGTTTTTCACTATCTATTTTGGTTTTGTAAACATTAGAAGATTTCCAACAGCTATAAATGTTGTTCGCGGAAAATATGATGAACTAGATAAAAGTGATAGTGGGGAGAGTAAAGAAGGAGAGGTAACACATTTTCAAGCACTTGCAACTGCTGTTTCTGGTACGGTTGGTAACGGTAACATTGCTGGTGTTGCATTAGCTATTGCACTCGGAGGTCCAGGCGCTACTTTTTGGATGGTTATTTGTGGGTTGTTAGGAATGTCTTCAAAATTTGTTGAATGTACCCTTGGAGTCCAATATAGAGATGTAGGAGAAGATGGAACCATTTATGGTGGTCCAATGTACTATATAAGCAAAGGACTTAAAGAAAGAGGTTTTACAAATCTTGGTAAAGTTGCCGCAGTTTTTTTCGCAATATTCTGTATTGGAGGATCTTTCGGAGGTGGTAATGCTGCACAATCGAATCAAGCTACAATTGTTTTGAAAGATTTAATGAGCTTAGAAAGTACTGCCGCTGGTTTTTGGATTGGTATAATTTTAGCTTTTTTAGTTGGTATCATCATTATTGGAGGAATTAAAAGGATTGCTCAGGTAACTGAGAAAGTTGTTCCTTTTATGGCTGTAATGTATATAATAGCATGTCTTTACATAATACTAAGTAACTTTTTGTTAATTGATGACGCATTTTCCTTGATTGTATCAGAAGCTTTTAACCCTAAAGCAATTGGAGTTGGAGGTGTTATAGGTGTTTTATTGGTAGGTTTTAAAAGAGCTGCTTTCTCTAACGAAGCAGGGGCTGGTTCAGCTTCTATTGCTCATTCCGCAGTAAAAACAAAATATTCAGCCTCAGAAGGATTGGTTGCTTTGTTGGAGCCGTTTATTGATACCGTAGTGATTTGTACAATGACTGCTTTAGTAATTATTATCTTTAATTTTGGAGGTGCTTTTCAATACGGAGGAGAAGGGGCTGTTATGATTGATGGTATTTCTTATGAAGGAGCTGGAATTACTTCAATGGCATTCGGTGAGTACATCCCTTATTCAAATATATTTTTAACGATAGCCGTTGTTCTTTTTGCAGTATCTACGATGATTTCTTGGTCTTATTACGGACTTCAGTCTTGGAAATACTTGTTTGGAAGAGGAAAAGTTGCAGACTTAACTTACAAATTATTATTTTTAGTTTTTGTAATCATAGGAGCTTCTGCAAGTATGAATTCAATTTGGGCATTCTCTGATGCAATGATTTTCGCAATGGTATTCCCTAATATGATTGGTTTATTCTTCTTGTTCCCAGTTGTGAAAAAAGAACTTAAGAAATATATAAATGCTATTAAGACTTTGGAAAGTTAAAAAAAATTGATACCACAAAAAAGCTCATTCGCTTATCGTTCATACCGAACACAGCGAATGGCCTTTTTTTGTTTTCAATATTGATAGGTTTTCAGATCTATCTTAAATTTTTCTCTCTTCAGAATGAACTAAGGGACATTATGGCTTTTGACTTTGTTTTACATGAGCAAATTGATTCTTTGAAACAACGAGAAAGAAAAGATCAAATTTATCCAATCAATCCAAACCACATATTTTTATCAAAAGGCTTCCAATTAAATCTTTATTTATAAGAAATTGAGCGCTTGTATCGGTTTCGAAATTCAGGAAAATTCGCAAATTCCATTGCGGAATTCAAAGTGGTTAATCAAGTTTCGTCGGATTGGATTATAAAATAGAGCCCTTATTTTAAATTCCCTGAATGGGTAACTTTGAAGAAGCTAAAAGCTAAAGATCTAAATATTTCAGTAATAAAAGATATTAACACAGCAACAGCGGAGGAGCTTACAGAAATTCACGGAATTGGAGCAGTTCTTTCTAAGTGAATCGTTAAATATCGAGCCTGTATTAAAGGATTTGACCTTATGAAATAACTCGATCAGGTTTATGGATTAGACAGTTTGGTAATCAGCAAGATAAAGAGTCAATATCAAATTTTGAATCCCGCTAAACGCAATAAAATAGTATTAGCTGAGGCTACCATGGAGGATCTTTTTAGGATTCTATTTTAACAAAAAAAGCGAAAAAAATTATAGGACTCCAAACAAAAAACAAAAAAATAACGTTGAAAAGTCTTCTGAATGAACCTGAATTTGATTCCTTGAAATTAGAAAGATTAGCGTTATATTTGCAGTAAATAAATCTCCTATGATTGAAAACTCCTTCTCACATCAAACCTCAGAGTCAATAGACATGATTACTGATTCTGCAAGAGATTTTGCAGTTAAGTATATTAAACCATATATAAAAGAATGGGATGAAAGTCAGCACTTTCCAATTGATTTAATGCGTCAAGCTGGAGCACTAGGTTTTTTGGGAGTTTTAATTCCAGAAGATTACGGAGGTTCAGGCTTAGGCTATCATGAGTATATTTCTGTAATTGAACAAATATCTATTGTAGATCCCTCTATTGGACTTTCTGTAGCAGCTCATAATTCGCTTTGCACCAACCACATTTACCTTTTTGGAAACGATACGCAACGCTCAAAATGGCTACCTAAATTAACTTCTGGAGAATATATTGGTGCTTGGGGGCTTACAGAACACAGTACAGGATCCGATGCAAAATGTATGAACACCACCGCCAAAAAAGTACGAGACACCTGGGTGTTGAACGGAACTAAGAATTTCATAACCCATGGAAAAAGTGGACACATTGCTGTAGTCATTGCTCGTGACGGATCAAAAGGAGACAGTCGAGGTATGACTGCTTTTGTTGTAGAGCGAGGAACTCCTGGTTTTGGTTTTGGAAAAAAAGAAGATAAATTGGGTATGCGTGCTTCAGAAACTGCAGAAATGGTTTTTGATAACTGCGTAATATCAGACGAAAATAGATTGGGAGCGGTAGGCGAAGGATTCATTCAGTCAATGAAAATATTAGATGGTGGACGGATTTCAATTGGAGCGTTATCCTTAGGGTTAGCTAAAGGAGCTTACCAAGCAGCACTTCAGTATTCGAAAGAACGAAAACAGTTTGGAAAGCCGATCAGTTCTTTTCAGGGAATTTCGTTTAAACTAGCCGAAATGGCTACAGAAATTGAAGCTTCTGAATTGCTCTTACACAAAGCAGCTTTTGATAAAAACCAAGGCAAAAATATAACTAAAATAGGGGCAATGGCAAAGATGTATGCTTCTGAAGTTTGTGTTAAAGTTGCCAACGAAGCCCTACAGATTCACGGAGGCTATGGGTTTACAAAAGACTATCCTGTCGAAAAGTTTTATCGAGACGCAAAACTCTGTACTATAGGCGAGGGAACAACTGAAATTCAGAAACTGGTAATCTCAAGAGAACTCTTGAAAGATTAAGTAAATAAAAATTAGATTTATATAAAAGGTTGCTTATATTTGCGACCTATTTTAACGAAAGGAGGTGCATTATTATGTTAATTATACCAATTAAAGAAGGTGAAAATATCGATAGAGCTTTAAAGCGCTTTAAACGTAAATTTGATAAAACTGGAGGCATGCGTCAGCTACGTTCTCGTAAACAGTTTGCAAAACCTTCTGTCAAGAACAGAGTAAAAATTCAGAAAGCACAATACATCCAAAAATTGAGAGACTCAGAAGCTCTTTAATTTTAATTGTTGCTTAAAATATAAGCGTTGTTGTTTAAAGTTTTATAACTTTGAGTATCAACGTTTATTTATGTCCATACCCAAATATATAGAGTATATAACCTATGAACGTAAATATTCGTTACATACGCAAATCGCCTATTCTAATGATCTGCTTAGCTTTGAGCAATTCTGTAAAGATAATTTTGACGACACTGATATTGATAAAGCCCCCTATTCATATATTCGCTCTTGGTTAGTGGCATTGGTAGAAAAAGGAAAAAGCAACCGAACAGTTAATCGTAAAATTTCAGTATTACGGTCTTATTACAATTTTTTATTACGACTAGAGGTTATTAAAACATCTCCTCTTCGAAAACACATTCCACTAAAGCAGTCCAAGAAAGTGCAAATTCCCTTTTCAGAAAAAGAAATGAAAGAGTTGTTTGAAGGAGATCATTTTGAGGATTCTTACAAGGGTTGGTTGCAAAGAAGTGTAATAGAGCTTTTGTATGGAACAGGGATGCGTCGTGCGGAGTTAATATCGCTTAAGCAAAGCGATGTCTCGTTTGATTCTAAAACCATCCGTGTTTTAGGCAAAAGAAATAAAGAAAGGATAATACCGATGTTAGATTCTTTGCATAATTCGATGAAGAATTTTTTTAGTTTAGCAGAGCAAAATTCAAACTATGTTTTAAAGGGTAACTTTCTTCAGTCTGAAAAGGGCAAAAATATCTCGGAGAATTTTGTTTACAAAACGGTAAATGATTATATTGGTATAGTGTCTACAAAAGTTAAACGAAGTCCGCACATGCTCCGACATAGTTTTGCAACACACCTACTAAATAAAGGAGCAAATTTAAATGCGGTGAAAGAACTTTTAGGGCACGCTTCCTTAGCAGCTACTCAAGTCTATACGCATACCAGTATTGATAAGATGAAGCAGGTTTATGCTCAGGCACATCCCAGAGGAACTGAAAAATAGTTTTACTTTAAACACTAATAATTATGACAATCAACATCCAATCCATCAATTTTACAGCAGACGTTAAATTAATTGAATTCGCAAAAAAGAGAATTGAAAAGCTAGAACAGTTCTATGATAAAATTTTAAGTGCAGAAGTTACATTCAAAGTAGAGAATGCTTCCGATCGAATAAATAAGTTTGCAGAGATTAAACTAAGGATTGTAGGAGATAATGTTATAGTGAAGAAAATATGTAAATCCTTTGAGGAAGCTATTGATTTGAATGTCAGGGCCGCAGAACGTGTTTTGAAAAAGCATAAAGAAATTATCAAATAATTCATATTTTTTTCTTCAATTCGTTTGAATCAAAAAAAATAAATATCTACATTTGCACACCGTTCAAAAGAACGTAGTTTTATACCAATAAAAGCCGATGTAGCTCAGCTGGCTAGAGCAGCTGATTTGTAATCAGCAGGTCGTGGGTTCGAGTCCCTCCATCGGCTCAAAGAAAAAAGAATCGAATACGTTGTCGATTCATTCAAGAACATCATTCTTGTTTATTGAAATATTCTGGGGAGATACTCAAGCGGCCAACGAGGGCAGACTGTAAATCTGCTGACTACGTCTTCGCAGGTTCGAATCCTGCTCTCCCCACAACCCTAACCTTTATAAGGTTTTAAAAAGCGAGAGTAGCTCAGTTGGTAGAGCGTCAGCCTTCCAAGCTGAATGTCGCCGGTTCGAACCCGGTCTCTCGCTCTCTTTTTGCCGGTGTAGCTCAGGGGTAGAGCGTTTCCTTGGTAAGGAAGAGGTCGGCAGTTCAAATCTGCTCGCTGGCTCAACTTAATGCTAGTAATCAGAAAGTTACCAAAATATAAAAACACTTAGACATCAGTTTAGGTGTTTTTTTTGCTTAAAAGTTTACCATAAGTTTACTAATTCAATTTTCTTCATTTTTTAGATTTTTAATTATAGTTAAATTTCTAAACTTAAAGTTTAATTCTGTTTACATCGTATTTTAAAATAAAACAGACTAGTAAGAAATTAACATTTAACTTAATTCTATAATTGTAAGCTCTAATTAATACAAAATTCATCTCCAACCAAATACTCAGTGTAAACTTCTTCTGATATGATAATCTGCCCACTAGGGCGTGTGTTCTCATATCTGTTATTTCCTAATTCATCATCTAGAAAATAATATTGTCCTTCCGCAATAAACTTTTCTCCTATTGTAAAGCAATCATCTCTTTTATCACAACTATACAGAATCGTTAGTCCAATAAGTAGTAATAGAATTTTCTTCATTTTTTAGGTTTTAATTTTCAAGTTAAATATACTAAACCCAAGGCATATCCTGTTTATTAAGTTCAGATAATGAAAACAAGCTCTAAAAACAGTTTTGTACATTGTACTGATAAATAAGATATTATGAAAAGCTACTCAATAAATAATGCTTTATAATAGAAAAGACTTTCGCCCCTATGCTGAAGTGATAATGCAGTAGATGATTATTTAATTTAAAGTTTTAGCTTTACATTTCAAAAATTTTATGTTTTGAAAAATTTTAGTCCTACTCTATTTGCTTTTTTTATTCTTTTATCCTGTTCAAAGGATAGTCCTCTTCCTGCACCAACACCAACGATAACCTATACTTTAACAGCTATAGCTTCTGAAGGAGGGACTGTAAACAATACGGGTGGAACTTACAACGAAAACTCTAATGTTTCAATAACAGCTACTGCTGATGCTGGGTATGAATTTACTAGTTGGTCTGGAGATGCTTCTGGCACAGACAATCCATTAACTGTTTCAATGAATAGCAATAAGACAATTACTGCTAACTTTATAAGAACACAGTATACTCTTAGTGTAGGTAAGATAGGAGAAGGTACAATAACACAAGAAGTAATCAGTTCGGATAAAACCTCTGAAGAATATAATTCAGGAGACGTAGTTCGTTTAATTGCAACACCTTCTGGTGGTTCTATATTTAATAGTTGGTCTGGGTCTTCAACTGAAACAACAAACCAGATTGATGTTACTATTGATGGAACAAAATCAGTTACTGCAACATTTGAAGAAACTATAAGTCAAGTCCTATCTGATAATAATGAGTTTCTAGGAGTTGGAAAGTGGAAAATAAGAAAACGAACAGGTGGAACTGATACTAGTAAGTTTACAGATTGTGAAGTGTCAGAAATCATATTTAGAACAGATGGTACATTTACAATAGCCACTGGAACTATTACCGTTACAGGTCAGTTTAACGTAGATTCAAATACAACAATTACCTTAACCCAAGAGGAATCTCCTTTTGGAGCTATTACAAACCTTGTTCTTACCAATGGATATATTAGTTTTTCAATTAGTCTAAATAGCGGATGTACAGAGGATGCTACAGGAGATAGAGATGACACTTATGATGAAGCTACAGACACTTCTTTACCACCTGTTATATCACTTGTGGGTTCTTCTACAATCTATTTAGGAGTAGGAGATACTTTTACAGATGCAGGAGCTACTGCAGAGGATAGTATAGACGGAGACATTACCTCTTCAATTACATCTTCTGGAACTGTTGATACAGCAACCGAGGGAACTTATTTAATTACTTACACAGTCTCTGATGCAGCAGGTAACTCTGTTTCAATAACCAGAACAGTAATTGTAAGTTTAGATTTACCTCCAACGATTACCTTAACAGGTTCTTCAACTATTACTCTTCTAGTGGGAGACACTTACATAGAGGATGGATGTGTTGCAACAGACCAAGAGGATGGAGATATCACAGCTTCTATAACAACTTCAGGAACAGTTGATGTTTCTAATGCAGGATCGTACACCTTAGTCTATTCTGTTTCGGATAGTGGGAATAACTTCGTTTCGGTAACAAGAACAGTCATTGTTGACCCACTCCCAGATACAACACCACCAACAATTACATTAACAGGTTCTTCTACCGTCAATTTAACCGTAGGGGATACCTTCACAGACCCAGGAGCAATAGCTACTGATAATATTGATGGTGATATTACATCATCAGTATTAATATCTGGTTCAGTTGATACATCTTCGGCAGGAACATATACAATATCGTATAACGTTTCGGATGCTGCGGGTAATGCTGCAACAGTAGTTCGTAGAACAGTTATTGTAAGTGCTGCTGTTTCTAATTCAGGAAATATCTCATTTGTAAACGGAACGTGTCAATGCCCTAACGCAACAGTAGGAGATACAGTTGTAATTAATGGGACTACCTATACTGCAGTAAATAATTCAACAATAGCAGGTCAGATAGCGAATGGGAATGTTAATCTGTGTACAACATTGGTTACTGATATGAGTGAACTATTTCGAGCAAATGATTCTTTCAATTCAGATATAAGTTTTTGGGATACCTCCAACGTGACAAATATGCAGAGTATGTTTTATGGTGCAACATCTTTTAACTCTGATATTTCCTCTTGGGATACTCTAAATGTCACAGATATGACTCTTATGTTTAGGGCTGCAAATATATTCAACCAAAATATTGGTAATTGGAATACTTCTAGTGTTACTAATATGAACGAAATGTTTAGGAATGCCTGGGCATTCAATAAGAATATAGGTAGTTGGGATACTTCTAATGTATCCAGTATGGTTAATATGTTCGCATCGGCATTTGCATTCAATCAAAATATTGGTAATTGGGATACTTCTAATGTTACAGATATGTCTAAACAATTTAAAGCCGCTGAGGTATTTAATCAAGACTTAACAGGTTGGTGTGTATCTAGTATTACATCTGAACCGACTGAATTTGTTAACTTGTCATCAGCCCTAATAGAAGCCAATAAACCTCTCTGGGGAAAAGAATTTACAGTAGCACTTACAAGTGGCTCTAACTCACAGACAGTAACAGCTACTAACGCAACTACAGATATAGTATATACGGCAGCACCTATTTGTACAGGAACATTATCTGCATCTGCATCAGGCTTTCCATCTGGAGTAACCTTAGCCTTTGGTAATAATGTAGCCACTATATCAGGTAGTGCTAACGCAACAGGAACATTTAACTATACAGTAACTATTTCAGGGGCTTCAACATCACAAGTAGTTACAGGAACAATTACGGTAAATTCAGCAGCTACAACTAATAATTCAGGAAGCATCTCATTTATAAATGGAACTTGTCAATGTCCAAATGCAACGGCAGGAGATACAGATGTAATTAATGGGGTAACTTATGCCGCAGTGGATAATTCAACTATAGCAGGGCAAATAGCGAATAGTAATGTTAATCTTTGTACTACATTGGTTACTAGTATGCAAAATTTATTTTCTGGCAAAGCAAACTTTAACTCTGATATTGGTTTCTGGGACACCTCTAATGTAACTAATATGGACAGAATGTTTGAAAATGCATCCTCATTTAATCAGGATATTTCGGGTTGGTGTGTTTCTAACATTAATTCAGAGCCCATAAACTTTTTGTTTAGTTCTGCCCTAACAGATGCCAACAAACCTGTTTGGGGAACTTGTCCTAATTACAATATAAACGTCACAGCATCTTCTAATTCTGATTATACCCTAGCAGGTTCTGACAGAAATGGTGCAGTATCAGGAAACGACCCTTCAATAACTATTAATGTAGGAGACGAGGTTAACTTTATTGTAAATGCTGCTAGTCATCCATTCTATATTAAAACAGTTCAAGGGACAGGTACAGATAATCAAGTTTCCAATGTAACTAATAATGGAGCTACAAGCGGAGTAGTAAATTGGACACCTACAGCTGCAGGAACGTATTACTACCAATGTTCAGTTCATAACGGTATGTATGGAATAATTACAGTTCAATAATAGGCCTAAGTTGAAACACGAAATAGATGAGGTCAAAGACTTGCCTTTGTTTGTGTGATAGATTAGGTTATAAATCACTTAATATCCCAAATTGACTAAAATGATATGAAGTGTGAAAAGCAATTAATTTTTTAAATAAATTAGATGATATATTTCCATAGAGTTGATGATGAATTATTTTAACATTAATATTTTGAACTTTGTTTAAATTTTGAATTAATATTTCTTTCTCATTATTAAAATCAATTGATAAAGGGTATGATTTAAAAATTTTTAATGTTGTTGAATTTTTTTTAAATTTTGTAATATCAAATTCTAGATGTTTTAAATATTGTAAAAAAAAGTATCTAAAAAAAACTCTAAATAAAATTCTGTTTACGACATATATTTTTTTAATTCCAAAAGATACGTCTATGTATTTATTACAATGGTATAGCATTTGGCTAGAATTCATAATTCCCCAACTCGGATTACTATCTTCATTGAGTTTATTTAAATAAATTTTAGTAGAATTTAATTCCATTTTTAAATATAAAGATTTTTTATTAAAAAGTATATTTACTTGAAACCAGAGGCATATCCTGTTCATTAAGTTCAGTTAATCAAAACAAGCTTTGAAAACAGTTTCGTACATTGTATTGATAAATTAGATATATGAAAAAGTTACTTGCTTTCTTGTTCTTACAATTTTATTTTGGATTATCTGCACAAACAATTAATTTGAATGCGGATATTAAAATGCAAGATAATTCTTTGGGTTGGCTTTATGAAGAGGGACTTCGTGAACACGATGGTAAATTATATGCTGTTGAAACTTCATTGAATGGTTTTAAGACTAAAAAATCTATTGCGAGGAGACTTGAAAAGAAGGTTGCTGAATATATTAAAAGGAAAGGTATTGAAATTGAATTTGAAAATGAATTCTGGAAACCTCCAGCTCATAACACACCTCCTAAGTTAACAAGAATCTATTTAATCCCTAATGCTGAAATGGCAAAAAACCACGCATTAGATAAAATCAAAGAACTTAAAGAGTACCTCGAAATGGGAATAATAACCCAAGAAGATTTTGACAGGAAAGCAGCTGAACTAAAGAAAATATTTCTAGGCAACAAAACCAGAGGCATACCCTTTTAGTAAGTTAAGGTAATTTTAAGCTATCACTAGATTTTTTAAAAAAATAAAATCATTGCTTACTTTAAACAAGTTTTTTTTAATAAAAGTTATAAATTGAAGATTATAACTATGAATATATTAAAATGAAAAAGTACTTTTTTGAGGGAATTGTTATTTTTTCTAGTGTTTTATTTTCACTTTATATAGGGAATCTAAATGATATATCATCAGAAAAAGCTAAAAAAAATGGATACATTCTTGATTTGTCAAAAACAATAAAAGATGATATTCTACAAATAGAATCACTTCTGAAAACCTTATATGCTTCAGAAGAAATGATATCGAGTATTCAAACTGATATTGACGAAAGACATTCTATTTTGAAGGATGAGGAATCTATAAAAACACTCATTGGAATTGAAGTAGGTTTTTCTTTTTTCCCTAAAGATGGAATCTTTAATCAAATGATTGCAACGGGCTCTTTTGAATTAATTTCAAATAATGACTTAAAAAACAATTTACTTGAGATATATAACCATCAAAAGGCTCGAAATTATGCAACATCATTAGAGATTGATAATTTTAATATAGGATTTAGACAAAAGCCTTATACCAAATTTAGAATAAGGTTTGACTACAATTTATTGAAGGGAGAATTTTATGGCAGTAGACAATTAACAAGGTTCAAATTTAACAAGGATTATTACTTTTCAAATGAGTTTTATGGAATGTTATCTCAAGCAAAACTCTATTCAAATATGTACAAACGTCAATTAAGTGATATTTTAAAAACCTATAGACAAGCACAACTTCTTATAAAACAAGAGCTTGAGGAATAAATCTGTGCCTTTCCGAAGGTTTACTTAATTTATTTTTACTACTCAAAACATCCTATTCATTGATTTCAGTTGCTTTAAAAACAGTTTTGTACAAATAGCCTTAAAATAAACTTTGCCTTAGTTGAAACACGAAGTAGATGAGGTCAATGACTTGCCTCTGTTTGTGTATTAAGTTCAGGGATTTATTATATTAGCAGTAACCATAAATTAATTAATATGAAATCTAATTCAGTTTTATTCACTAAAGGAAAAAGTATTACTAAATATAATGGGTCAAATAATTCAATTGATTGGAAAGTAGATTTTGATAAACATATTTATGGTATATCAAGAATAGATGACTATGTTTTTGTAACAACCCGAAATAATTGGGGAACTTCAAATTTCACAAGCTTAATTGACTTTAAATCTGGCAAAAAAACTTGGGATTTAAAAGAAATATTTTATTCTATACATATAATTAAGAATATATTGATTTTTAAAAATAGGACAAATAAATTTACAGCTATTGATATAAATAGTGGTATTGAAAAGTTTAGTTTAAAATCACCTTTTAGATGGTCAACACCAAAAACATTTTTATTGAATGGTAAATTTTATCTTTTTTCATCAAAGACAATTTATCTTCTTAATTTAGATAATGGTAAGCTAACCGAATCAAAACTTCCAGACAGATTAGATGCTAAAGATTTAATAGCAGGTTTTATATTAGATGAATTTCAAATTAACATAAATAATATTCCGTCAAGTGATTCTGGTCATATGATTATGAGTGATGCAGGTTTTGGAGATTCAGGCGTAGGTGATGTAGGTGGTGGAGATGCAGGCGGAGGAGGAGATGCAGGGTGATAAAATAGCGTAAAATGAACTTTATTAGCGTTTTCTTTTAAACCAGAGGCATGTCAAGTTAAGTAAGTTCAGGGATATCTAACCCTCTTAAATAGCTTAAAAGACTATGCTAGATTTCTAATTCTACAAATTTAATCGATTCACTAATTTTTTCTATTACTGCATTTTTCCCTCATGCTTTGAAGTACATTTGTTTGTCGAAGTGCTTTTACATATATTTGAGTTATATACTTTGTTTATGAAATTTCTTCTTAAAAGCTCTCTACTTATATTTTCTTTATTTCTATTTATAAACTCTTGTTCAAAGGATAGTCCTCTTCCAGATGCACCAACACCAACGATAACCTATACTTTAACAGCTACAGCTTCTGAAGGAGGGACTGTAAACAATACGGGTGGAACTTACAACGAAAACTCTAATGTTTCAATAACAGCTACTGCTGATGCTGGGTATGAATTTACTAGTTGGTCTGGAGATGCTTCTGGCACAGACAATCCATTAACTGTTTCAATGAATAGCAATAAGACAATTACTGCTAACTTCATAAGAACACAGTATACTCTTAGTGTAGGTAAGATAGGAGAAGGTACAATAACACAAGAAGTAATCAGTTCGGATAAAACATCTGAAGAGTATAATTCAGGAGACGTAGTTCGTTTAATTGCAACACCTTCTGGTGGTTCTATATTTAATAGTTGGTCTGGGTCTTCAACTGAAACAACAAACCAGATTGATGTTACTATTGATGGAACAAAATCAGTTACTGCAACCTTTGAAGAAACGATAAGTCAAGTTTTAGCTGCTAATGATACTTTTCTAGGAGTTGGAAAGTGGAAGATTAGGAAAAAAACAGGTGGAACTGATACTAGTAAGTTTACAGATTGTGAAGTGTCAGAAATCATATTTAGAACAGATGGTACATTTACAATAGCCACTGGAACTATTACCGTTACAGGTCAGTTTAACGTAGATTCAAATACAACAATTACCTTAACCCAAGAGGAATCTCCTTTTGGAGCTATTACAAACCTTGTTCTTACCAATGGATATATTAGTTTTTCAATTAGTCTAAATAGCGGATGTACAGAGGATGCTACAGGAGATAGAGATGACACTTATGATGAAGCTACAGACACTTCTTTACCACCTGTTATATCACTTGTGGGTTCTTCTACAATCTATTTAGGAGTAGGAGATACTTTTACAGATGCAGGAGCTACTGCAGAGGATAGTATAGACGGAGACATTACCTCTTCAATTACATCTTCTGGAACTGTTGATACAGCAACCGAGGGAACTTATTTAATTACTTACACAGTCTCTGATGCAGCAGGTAACTCTGTTTCAATAACCAGAACAGTAATTGTAAGTTTAGATTTACCTCCAACGATTACCTTAACAGGTTCTTCAACTATTACTCTTCTAGTGGGAGACACTTTCACAGACCCTGGGGCAACTGCTACAGATGATTTAGATGGTGACCTCACTTCTTCAATAATCACTACTGGAACAGTTGATACCTCAACAGTAGGAACATATACTTTGACTTATAGTGTTTCTGATAGTGCAAGTAATATCGTTTCAACGACTAGAACTGTAATTGTTAATGAAGTATGTACTTCGGCTACAATTGAGTTAATTTATGAACAAAATAATACAGTAGGAAATGGCTCAAACAATCAAACCATAACCCTAGGAAATTCTATTGCTGCAATAAACTACCAGCTAACTACAGATTGTCCACCAGATGCTAATGGTAATGCGCTTAATTCTTCAGCCAATGGTCTTCCAGAAGGAGTGAAATACAGTTTCTCTAGTCAAAATAATACCATAATTATTAGTGGTACTCCATCTACTCAAGGAACTTTTGATTACTATCTAGAATATTATAATAATCAAACACTTCAAAGCTCAACGGTTTCTGCGGTAGTATTTGGTCAAATAATTGTTCAAGAAAGTACAACAAGTACTTCTACAACAAATACATCTAGTTGTACCATTACTAGTTCATTAATTAATGGTCAAGCTTCTCAAACTGTTACTGCAGGAGAAGCAATCGCCAATATTGGATATGATATAACTACCGATTGTCAATCATTGTCTGCTAATGCATATAATCTTCCTCCTGGAGTTAGTATGACTTTCAGTAATAATATTGTTAATATATCTGGAACAACAACTGCATCGGGGACTTATAATTATGATGTAACGGTAGCTGAATCATCAACTACTAACTCCATAACCCTTTCAGGGACCATAACTGTTAATGCATCAACAAATACATCAACAGGTTCAATCTCATTTATAAATGGAACTTGTCAATGCCCTAATGCAACAGTGGGAGATATAGATGTTATTAATGGGGTAACGTATACCGCAGTAGATAACTCAACTATAGCAGGAAAGATTGCGAATGGTAATGTTAATCTGTGTACTACGTTGGTTACTGATATGAGTGAACTTTTTAAAGATAATTCCTCGTTTAATACTGATATTAGTTTTTGGGATATTTCAAAAGTAACCGGAATGACGGATATGTTCAACGGAGCAAGTTCATTTAATCAAGATATAAGTAGTTGGGATTTATCTTCAATGATATCATTAAATTATATGTTTTTCAATGCAACTTCGTTTAATAAGGATATAAGTAATTGGGATGTTTCTAATGTAACTTACATTCATAATTTATTCAATGGAGCAACTGCATTCAATCAAGATATTGGCAGTTGGGATACTTCAAATGTTTTAGGAATGGCAGGAGTGTTTGCTAATGGTAATTTTAATAGAGACATAAGTAACTGGAACACATCTAGTGTTAACAATATGGAAAGTATGTTTCAAAATGCTATTGCTTTCAATCAAGATATTGGCAGCTGGAACACTTCAAATGTTACAGATATGAGTGGCATGTTTTACAATGCAACTTCATTTAATCAAGATATAGGTAGTTGGAACACTTCAAATGTTACTAATATGAGTTCTATGTTTGTCAGTACAAATTCATCTCCAAATATAGGAGGTTGGGATGTTTCAAACGTAACTGATATGGGTGGAATGTTTTACAATGCAAACTATTTTGATGAAAACATAGGAGGTTGGGATACGTCAAGTGTAACAAATATGGAAAGTTTGTTTAGAGATGCTGGTGTATTTAATCAAAATATAGGAGGTTGGGATACGTCAAGTGTAACAAATATGGACAGAATGTTTCGTGGGGCTCCTCTTTTTAACCAAAATCTAAAAGACTGGTGTGTTATAAATATTTCATCTGAACCTGAACTTTTCACCAATGAAGCTTCAGCCTTAACAAATACAAACAAACCCATCTGGGGAACTTGTCCTAATTACAATATAAACGTCACAGCATCTTCTAATTCTGATTATACCCTAGCAGGTTCTGACAGAAATGGTGCAGTATCAGGAAACGACCCTTCAATAACTATTAATGTAGGAGACGAGGTTAACTTTATTGTAAATGCTGCTAGTCATCCATTCTATATTAAAACAGTTCAAGGGACAGGTACAGATAATCAAGTTTCTAATGTAACTAATAATGGAGCTACAAGTGGAGTAGTAAATTGGACACCTACAGCTGCAGGAACGTATTACTATCAATGTTCAGCTCACAATGGTATGTATGGAACGATTACAGTTCAATAACAAGCATATCCTCTTCTCTAAGTTCAGAGATTTTTAAGCCTTTTTGATTTGTGTTATTAAATATTTTCGCCAATAACTTAGCTAAAAAAGCTTCATTTTGGGGTGTTCTATTGTAGTTTTGGTTTGAGGAGGCTAGCTTTTAGAAATATTTTTTGTTTCAGAAAATCAGACTTGAATTTAAACTTTGTATATTTAGTGTAATAATAAGAGTTCTCTTTGCTAAAGCTCTACAATACAAGCTATTATTATGTTAAAAAACACACTATTATCTTTATTATTTTTAGTTTCTGCAATTCAAGTAAACGCACAGGGAAAACATGCTTATCCGGAAGATGACCCCCTAGTTAAGGAGTTTTTAGAAATAGGAATTATTGACCAAAAAGTCATGATGCCTATGCGTGATGGGATCCGTTTGTCTACAGATATTTACAGACCAAAGACAGATAAACCAGTTCCTATTATTTTTTCAAGAACCCCTTATAATTTCAATAACTGGAGGGATGGAAAAGTTAATACTCGAGCAATTAAAAAAGCATTAGAGGCAGTAAAACGCGGTTATGCTTATGTAATACAGAACGAAAGAGGACGTTATTACTCGGAAGGAGAATGGGATATTCTGGGAATACCCTTAACAGACGGCTACGATGCATTTACATGGATTAAAGACCAAGAATGGTCTAATGGGAAAATAGGAACGCTGGGTTGTTCTTCTACTGCAGAATGGCAAATGGCTGTTGCTGCTTTAGACCACCCATCGCATGCTGCTATGGTGCCTCAGGGCTTTGGAGCTGGTGTAGGTACTGTAGGTGATTTTTTTGAACAAGGAAACTGGTATAAAGGAGGAGCAGAGCAACTGCTTTTTTTCTCCTGGTTATATGGAGTGGAACACGATACGTTTAAGCCTAGAATACCAGCGGGTGCTTCCCAAGAAGATTTATTAAGAATTTCTAGATATTATGATTTAGCTCCTGAAAATCCTAAAGTTGACATGTCAGAAGCCTTGGCTCATTTACCCATAAAAGACATGTTAAAGAACATGAAGGGTAAAAGTGAGGTATTCGATCAAATGGTAATTAGAAAACCTAATGATCCCGCTTGGTTCGAAGGAGGTCTTTACCACGACACCATGGATTTTGGTGTTCCAAGCTTTTGGTTTGCTTCTTGGTATGACGTTTCGGTAGGTCCTAACATTACACTGTTTAATCACTTGCGTGAAAATGCTAAAGATTTAGAAATTAGAGACAACCAATACTTGGTTATTTCACCAACACTACATTGTGCTTATACCCGCGCTACAGAAAACACTGTTGTAGGTGAAAGAAGCATGGGCGATGCAACTTTAAATTATAATGAACAAATCTATAAATGGTTTGATCTCTGGCTAAAAGACCAGCCCAATGATTTTAAAGAAAACACACCTCGGGTTCAATACTTCACTATGGGAAGTAACACTTGGAATTTCTCGGAAGTATGGCCTCCAAAAGAATCTAAAATGACTACTTACTACTTGCATTCTAAAGGAAAAGCAAACAGCCGCTTTGGAGATGGTAAACTGAGTAGAAAAAAACCAGCTAAGAATAGCCCAAAAGATAGTTTTGTCTATGACCCCATGGACGCAGTTCCTTCCTATGGTGGAAACGTTTGTTGTACAGGTAATGCTGTTAAAGGAGGTGCCTTTGACCAACAAGAGCTTGAGACTAGAAATGACATCTTAGTCTATACATCTGAACCTTTTGAAAAAGGAGTAACCTTGAGTGGTTTTGTAGAAACAACTCTATACGTTTCTTCTGATGCCAAGGACACTGATTTTACGGTTAAGTTAATTGATGTAGCTCCAGATGGGACTGCATATAATTTGGACGAAACCATCCAAAGAGCTCGATATAGAGAAGGATATGATAAGGAAGTTTTTATGGAAGAAGAAAAAGTATATGCTTTAGAGATTTCTAAACTAGCTACTTCAAATTACTTTAAACCGGGGCATAGCATTCGAATAGAAATATCAAGTTCTAATTTTCCTAGGTTTGCTCGAAACTTAAATACGGGCGGAGATAACTTTGACGAATCTAAATCAGTTATTGCAAACAACAATGTACATCATAACAGTAAGCACTTGTCAAAAATTGTATTGCCACTTATTAAATAAGAAACATATTTAAAATAAAAAGTCCTTTAAGATCCTTACAGGACTTTTTTTATTGGAGTCTATTTTACATTCCCCCTTTTCTGTTTGGAGACCTAGGAGTAGGCCATTCCATTTGCCTACCTGTTCTTTTACTTACAGGTAAGATAATCTGATCTCTTGAAGTGGTTTCTGGATCTTCAGAAGCCATATAAGCTAAAACTGCTGTAAGAATAGCATTGTTTCTAACATCATCAAAAATAATTTTATCATACGTATCTCTATTGGTGTGCCAAGTGTAATTCCAATATGACCAGCTTAATGAACTTAAACTAAAAGCAGGAGCACCCGCTGCAACAAATGCAGCATAATCAGATCCTCCACGACCTGGAGTTCCAGGGAAGTTAGTTTCTATATGTTTGGTAATATCAGCCGGCACTTCGTGTAACCATCTGCCAATATAATCGTAGGAATGAAGAAAACCTTGCCCAGATATATTGACAACTCTTCCGGTTCCATTATCTTGATTAAACACTACTTGTACATTTTTTACAATCTCAGGATTATCTTCAACAAAGGCTCTTGATCCATTTAGACCCTGTTCTTCGCTTCCCCAATGTCCAACTAATATTGTTCTCTTTGGATTTGGATATACTTTTTTAAGGATTCGCATTGCTTCCATCATAACCAAAGAACCTGTTCCGTTGTCTGTTGCTCCAGTTCCACCATCCCAAGAGTCAAAGTGTGCAGAAAGTATAACATACTCCTCTGGCTTTTCACTTCCTTTAATCTTTGCTATGGTGTTAAATGTAGGCACTTCTCCCAATTCTTTAGATCGAGCAACTATATTCAATGTTGGTTTTTCTCCCCTAGTAGCTAATCTATAAACCAAAGAATAATCTTCTAACTCGAGGTCAACTGTTGGGATTTTCTTTGTTCTAGCGCTGAAAATTTTACTTACACCAAAACCTTTTGACCAGTAAGAGGTAACAATTCCAACTGCTCCAGCTTCTTCTATTGCTTGGTTAATGGTTCTCGAAGTATAGCCAGTATTTCTCATGTTTGCTCTCCAGGACTTATTTGCAGCATCTCTTTCAGATTTCATTTTCTCAAAAGATTCTTCTGTTGCAAACTCTTCCCAATTATAATCGGGTCTACCTGAAGCTTCTAATTTAGAAACCATAACTAACTTTCCTTTTACAGAAGGTAACCATTTAGCAAATTCTAAGGAATCTTTTATCATAGGAAGAATTACAACTTCTGCAGTAACACCTTTTTTAGAAGTAGAAGGGTTCCAGGCCAATTGAGTTCCTTTTAGACTTTGAACTCTAGGGGAAAGCATGTCTACGTGGGTAATACCTCGTTCCCATCCCCTCCAAGTACCATAAGATTCGTTTCGCGCAGAAATTCCCCATTTGGAATAGGTTGCAACTGCCCAATCATGCGCCTGTTTCATTTGTGGAGTACCCACTAGTCTGGGCCCAATGCCGTCTAATAATTGCTGTCCTAAATCCTCTAACTGAGAGTTCTCATTTGCCTCTGTAACAATCCGTTCTATTACTTGTTGATCTTGTGCGTTACCGTTGAAACTAATCACTAGAAACCCTAGTGATAGTAATAAAAATATTTTTTTCATAATTAATATTTTTTATCTTGTTTAAAGATAGTCAAATCAATCGAATAGCCCAATGACATAATAGTCAGTTGCTAGACAAGGCTTTATGAGATTTAATTTCAAAAAAATCTTAATGTTTGTTTTAAGAACACGCACCCGAAGTAAAACTCAAAACTCCTTTAGAGTTTGCCTTACAGTCGTTTGAATAGGTTTTGTTGTCACAGCCGCAAACTGGGCTGTAAATCTCATAACAAATTGCCGAATCATCGATTTGAGATGCGTCTATACATTTTTCGGAAGGAGTCGAATTATCTTGTGAAGAACAAGAAAACAAAAGACAACTTATGCTTATAATTAATACGATTTTGATTGGCATGTATTGGTTTATTTTTTTCATAGCATTCAAGATACATTAAAATTTTAGTTTTTTATTTGAGGTTTTTTTAATTATCAAATACAACTTATTTATTTATATTTATGTAAATTTTTTTAAATTTTACATAATATGAAAAACATACTAACTATTTTATTATTGATTATTACAAGTTATTGCTTTTCACAGGAGTTTGATATAGATAAATATCTAAACGGCACATGGTGTCAAAAAGGTAATGAGGAATGCTTTGATTTGATTTCTCAAGATGGACTTTTAATGTTTGCAATTCCAGATGGAGGGTATATTGCAGGAGTTGAAATCTTAAAGTACGATGATATAAATAAAAAAATATTTTGGAGAATTGTCGGTACCGCCAGGGAGACTCAATACTTTGAAATTTTAAAGAAAAATAAAGTAAACCATTTTGATGGTGTAAAAACTAAAGCCCTTTATCGAATTAATAAAAAAGAATAGTTGTTTTACCTAATAACAAATCAAAACAATTTTTATGCTTGATGGTTTAAAAAGTTGTGCCTTGTCAGATTTTGAATATTGGCTGGTAATTCGTCTTTATACAGCTGCCTTGATTCCCGTTTTTTTATCAATTTATCTTCTCTTTAAAAAGAAAATGACTATTAGACTTGCATCAACGTTAGTTGCCGCTTTTATAATAGCCGCAATTGGGTGGGAGCTTTGGTTAACATATGGTTTGGCTGGAGGACTTCCAGTGAACGAGAGAAGAAGTGTAGCTCTTAGTTGTGCCATTCCTTTTAATTTAAACTGGATTTTGAATTCATTAGCAGATGTTCTTATTGTCTGGATTGGAATAGCGTTTGTGAAGTTGCTTTACAAAAAAAAACCTTCACCGTTTTTGAAATGGAATTGGAGTGCTTTTTTAATTTTATTATTTTGGTTTATTGCTCAAAATATTTATGTCGAAGGTTTCTTTTATAAATTTCAGCTGGGTAGTAATGGAGATCTTTCTTGGGCTCCGATGCATCCCCTAGGATCATGGATAAATCCAACCCTATTTAAAATATCAGGCAGTCCAATTACTATACAGGCACAATCCAGTTGGATTATTATGACTCCAATAATATACTTAGTGGCACTATATTTTCACAGAAAACATCAAGAAGGGTAGGAGTGATTTGCTATTCAAAAAAAAAGCCATACACTTAGGTCATTATAAAGTTTAAAAACGATAACGACTAATACCGTTGTAATTATAAAGTACTTGTAAATCTTTAAACCCATAGTTGTTCGTTGGCCTTCAGTTGAAACTTTTCTAAATTTAGTTTAAATAACTAGCTGCCTCCCCAGCTGTCTTGAAAAAAAACTCCAACAGCTAATTCTGCCCATAGGTAAAGTAAGATAAGTACAACTAGAAGCAAAATTATTTTTTTTCTCATTAAAAATACATTTATTTGTTTTGAGTTTTTTGATGTTTAAATAGTTTCAAGAAAGTAAAGAGCTATAAGGGTAATCAAAATCCCTTTCACAAAACTAAGATAAGCCCATAGAACTGTTTTTTTTCGAATGAAATTAAATTGCCAGGCAAATATTTTTTTCATGATTTGTTCTTTACAGCTTATAATAATCATTTTAAATGCACATAAAATTTTTAATAACAGATCAGTATAGTTTTTTAATGTAAATATTTTCAAAAGCTATGCTGCTATAATTTCTTGAATTACTATTTTTTATTGACTTTTGTTTCTGTTCTTTTTGAGCATATTAATCCATACTTTTACTATATGCAAGCTATATACCGTTTAATTCTTTTCAATTTAAAGTACTACGGCGTCTGGGTAATGTATTTTATTATTGCTCGCTTTTTATTCTTGATATATTATTTTGATTCAACAAAATTATTAGAAGCAAACGAGACATTATCTCTAATTGCTTTCGGTCTAAGACTTGATTTATCTATAGCTGCTTATATTGTAGTAATCCCATTTATTTTATCTTTTTTGAGAGTTTTCATTTATGGAAAACTAATACGCATACTTCATAAAGCATATTCTTTTGGAATTATTTTAGTGTTAAATGGTCTGTTTTTAGCTGACTTGTTTTTGTATTCATACTGGAATACACGCCTAGATACTACCTTTATTCGATACCTCAATACACCAGAGCTTATGTTTGCTTCTGCTACAACAGCTGAAATTATTTTATTTTTAGGACTACTTGTTGCCTCAACCTTTGCGTTATTTCGCATATTTAATTTTTTCTTTTACAAGAACTATAATGAGTCAGAAAAGCTGTCGTATTATGGTGCTCCAATACTAATTGTTATTTTGGGACTTTTAATTCTTCCGATGCGCGGAGGTTTTCAAACCATACCGATTAACCAGAGTAATGTGTATTTTTCTAAAAAGATGTTTGCTAATCACGCGGCAATAAATTATGCTTGGAACTTTATGCATGCCTACACAAAACTTGTAGATCCTTACGAACATCCCTTTTTAACCTATAAACAGCTTGAGGCTGAAGCAATTTATGAATCTTCAAAAAAACCTTTGCTTGCGAAGGATTCTATTCTCATTAATATTTTAAAAGTAAAAAAACCGAATGTGATATTTATTATTTGGGAAGGACTAACATCTAAAGTTGTTGGCCCCTTAGGAGGAGATAAAACCATAACACCAAACATAAATCAGCTATCAGACGAAGGAATTCTGTTTACCAATTTCTATGCAAACGGAGACCGAACAGACAAAGGCTTAGTGGCCTTGTTGAGCGGTTATTATCCTCAGCCCAAACAAAGTATTATTAAAATACCTGTAAAGTCTAAAAAGCTTCCATTGTTGTTTCAGGAAATGAAAACAAGTGGCTATCAAAACTTCTTTTATTACGGAGGAGATTTGAATTTTGGAAATATGAATACTTACCTCACCGGAAAAGGAATTGATCAAATTTATGGCTCGGAGATATTTGAAAGTAAAGATTGGAATTCCAAATGGGGGGTTCATGATCATGTGCTTTTTGATCGGGTAACTACAGATTTTAATAAACAAGAACAAGAGCCTTTCTTTAAGACCATCCTAACTCTAACGAGTCATGAGCCCTATGAATTTCCTGGTGAGTATAAGTTTGGTAAAAACACAGAATTGAATAAATTTAAAAGCTCCATGGCTTATACCGACAAAGCGGTTGGAGATTTTATTGCATTTGCAAAAAATCAGCCCTGGTGGAAAAACACATTGGTTATCATTTCGGCAGACCATGGACATCCCTTACCAAAAACTCCGGGTCAAAACTTTAATACTCCCAGCAGGTTTAAAATTCCTATGCTTTGGTTAGGAGGGGCCCTCGAAACTCCGGGAACAATCAATCCAAATTTAGGCTCGCAGGTCGACCTTGCATTCACGCTTTTAGACTTACTAGATGCAGATAACAGTTCCTTTGAATTTGGAACCCACCTTTTTAATTCCAATAAAAATCGCTTTGCTCATTATGTTTTTAACGAAGGATTTGGAACCATAAACAATTCAGGTTTTATGGTTTATGATTTTATAAGTCAAGATGTTGTTCAGTCGGAAGGAAAAGAAGAAGAATCTTTAATAAGACTTGGTAAAGCTATTTTACAAACCACATATCAAGATTTTCTTGAAAAGTAAAACATAAATGAAACTCAATACACATCATCTAATAACACCCAAAACAGCCCGCTACTCAACTTATGGAAAAATGAGTACGAAGACTAAATATTTTTGGTTTGTGCTCCACGGATCTAATATGTTAGCGGAGCAAATGCTTTATAAATTCAAAGAGTTTGACCCGGAAACTCATTTTGTAGTCGCGCCAGAAGGCTTATCTCGATTTTATTTAAACGGATTTGGAGGTGACGTTGTTTCTTCTTGGATGACCAAGCGTGATCGCTTAGAAGAGATTCATGATTTTTCGGTCTATTGTTCGACCTTATTTGATTTGCATGTTCAAAAAATTCCGGCGACATGTAAGACTATAATTATGGGTTTTTCTCAAGGAGGAATAACAGCCATGCGTTGGCTTCATCACATTGAAGTTAGCGTTGATTTTTTAATTCCATATGCCTCATGGATTCCAGAGGATATTGACTACGAAATTGCAAAAACGAATTGGGGTCAGATTTGTAAAATTTTCACCTACGGAGAACAAGACCAGTTCTTGAATGAAAAAAGAATAAATGAAATTAAAGAAATTTGTGAGCGAGGTAATTTAGATTTCAATATCGAGGCTTACCCTGGAGATCACCGAGTAGATAAAAAGCAGTTGAAAAAGATATTTAAACAGTATATTGAAGAAAAATAATAATTATAGTTTATGGCAGACACTACATTTTGGGATGGATCAGATCACTATTTATGTGATAAAGAATTAGCTCAAGCATTTCATATAGCACGAACCTTAGGAATGCCTTTACTTATAGAAGGGGAACCCGGAACTGGAAAAACAGAGTTACCACTTCAATATGCAGCAAGTCAGCAAACAGAAATGTTTGTTTACCCAGCTGGATCTAAAAGTAATGTGGAGCAGTTTGTTGCCAAGTTTGATCACGTTAAGTATTTAAGAGATTCACAGATTGAAATTCTCAATGCTCAACGAAATGAGAAAGGGTTAGACACCAAGCTTTCTTCAGGCGGAAGAGATACAGAGAATTTATCAGATTATGTTGTAATGGGACCTGCAACTAAAGCATTTAGTCAGCCCAATTCGGTTTTGCTAATAGATGAAATTGACAAGGCCCCCCGAGAATTTCCAAACGACTTACTTTATGCCTTAAGCCACCGTAAGTTTATTTTACCAGAATCTGGAAAAGTAATCGAAACTACAGAAAAAGACATGCCTACTATTGTAATAACATCAAATAGGGAGCAAGAATTACCAACCGCCTTTAAGGGAAGATGTATTTACCATTACATTCAATTCCCAGATGCCGAAAAAATGCGATTGATTGTTAGTAAACACCACCCTAAAGTTTCTAATAAAATTGTAGAGTCCTGTTTAGATATATTTTACCAATTAAGAAGGATTGGTCTGGAGCGCGCTCCAACAACCAGAGAATTACTCAATTGGTTGCGTTATGTAAAGACGTTTTCGACTCAAGAAGCTTTGTCTAAAATCAACGCCTTAGACGGTCTAGGAACCTTAATTAAAACCCAAGCAGATTTAGAACGTGTTCAGCGTCAATTTGGGAATGCATCTGAGCAGAGCTTTGGAACTTTAAACTAGTTGTATGTTTACAAAACTCCCAGAAGCGTTTAAGAAATTTGATTTATCTGTAGATGTCCGTGCTCTTTTATTATTGCAAAAGGCAATGGATCGTGGGCTTGTTAAAACCATAGGCGATTTATATAATGTGCTTCGAACTTTTATCATAAAAGATCCGGAACATATAGGACCATATACTAAGGCTTTTTATTCTTATTTCTTGGACATTAACATCCGACCTAACGAAAGATTAAACGATGCAATTCTGAGGTCACAAACTTTCGAACAATGGAAAGAAGTTAATTTTGGCCGTATCGAAGAAGACATAACCCCTGAAGAATGGGTGAATCGATTTTTAGATCAAGTTCATCTTACACATTATGACATTAAAGAAGTGTTAGACGGGAAAGAACTTTGGGACAAAGACAAGGGCGACCTTGCAGACGAGCAAGAACAAAACCAAGAAGAAACACCCAACAGACCTTTAGATCGAATGGCAGATTATTCTGATCTCAGTTTAGAAGAGCTGATGCAACGGATGGAAGAAGTAATGAAGCAGCAGCAGTCGCAGCATAGTGGCGGAAGTCATTGGGTAGGTACCGGAGGTATATCACCATATGGTCATGGTGGTGCTGCTAAAGATGGAATTCGAGTTGGTGGTTCTGGAGGTGGCAAAATGGCACGTAAAGTTTTAGGAGATTCAAATTACTTTCCAGTAGATTTAGATGCCGTTTTGAATGACAACAACATAGATGCAGCTTTAGCTTCTTTAAAAGGAATTGTAGAAGAAACGGCTCAAGAAATTTTGGATGTTAAAGAGACCATTGAAAAAGGATTGGAACGTGGAGGTTTATTCATTCCTGAAATCAAAAACGAAACCTTTGATAAATTACAAGTCCTTCTAGTTATTGATAATGGAGGTTATTCAATGCATCCCTACATTAAAGCGGTTCAGACTTTGTTTAGAAAAATGAAAACGCGATTTGCTCATGATCTGGAAACCTATTATTTCCACAATACGGTTTATCGTCAAGTATTTTCAGATTCTCAGCGTCGAAAAGTACTTCCAATAGAGCGTCTTTTATCGAAAGACCCAAATTATCATGTATTTTTTATAGGAGATGCGGCAATGGCACCTTACGAACTAGATCGTACAAGCTTGAATACCTATGCTGACATTAAAGACCATTTTAAGAAAGTTGCCTGGCTAAATCCTGAACCTATTAAGTTCTGGAATGGAACCCTCTCTACACAAATCATAAAAGAACTTTTACCGATGTATCCACTCACACCCAAAGGTATCGAAGAAGCTGTTCTTGAAATGAACCGTAAAAAGTAATTTATATTTAGGGAATATGAGGTTTCATTTGATGGTTTTGAGGCTTTAATTTTTAGTAGTTTTTATTGGTTTTAATCTCAATATTTGAGCCAAAAAAAGGGTTCCAAAACACCTTGTATAAAAAAAATAATCAAAAAAGTCTAGAAAAGTAATTTTTAAATAAAAAAATTTATAAATTTGCACCTCTTAAAACATTAAAGAAAAACCTGTATTATGGCTAAAGAAACATTTGATCGGTCAAAACCCCACTTAAATATTGGAACCATCGGTCACGTAGATCACGGTAAAACTACACTAACTGCTGCAATTACTAAAGTAATGTCAGACGCTGGTTACTCTGAAGCGAGAAGTTTTGACCAAATCGACAACGCTCCTGAAGAAAAAGAGCGTGGTATTACTATCAACACATCACACGTTGAGTATCAAACAGAAAATCGTCATTACGCTCACGTAGACTGTCCAGGTCACGCCGATTACGTAAAGAACATGGTTACTGGTGCTGCACAGATGGATGGAGCAATTCTAGTAGTTGCTGCAACAGACGGGCCAATGCCACAAACCAGAGAGCACATCCTTTTAGGACGTCAGGTTGGTGTACCTCGTATTGTTGTGTTTCTTAACAAAGTTGACATGGTTGACGATGAAGAACTTTTAGAATTAGTTGATATGGAAGTAAGAGAATTACTTTCTTTCTACGATTACGATGGAGATAACACTCCTGTAGTTCAAGGTTCTGCTCTTGGCGCTCTTAACGGAGAAGCTAAATGGGTAGATAGCGTATTAGAACTTATGAAAGAAGTTGATTCTTGGATCGAACTTCCTAAGCGTGATGTTGAAAAAGACGCATTAATGCCTGTTGAAGATGTATTCTCAATTACTGGTCGTGGTACAGTTGCTACGGGTAGAATTGAAACTGGTGTATTTAACTCCGGAGACGAAGTTGATATTATTGGTATGGGTGCTGAGAAATTAAAGTCTACAGTAACTGGAGTTGAAATGTTTAGAAAAATATTAGACCGAGGTGAAGCTGGAGATAACGTAGGGATTCTACTAAGAGGTATCGAGAAAGCTGATATCAAAAGAGGAATGGTAATCTGTAAGCCAGGTTCTGTAACTCCCCATGCTAAATTCAAAGCAGAGGTATACGTTCTTAAAAAAGAAGAAGGTGGACGTCACACTCCATTCCACAATAACTATCGCCCACAGTTTTACGTTCGTACAACTGACGTAACAGGAAATATTTCTCTTCCTGATGGCGTAGAGATGGTTATGCCTGGAGATAACTTAACTATCCATGTAGATCTAATCAGCCCAATCGCATTAAGCCTTGGACTTCGTTTTGCTATCCGTGAAGGTGGTAGAACTGTAGGTGCTGGTCAGGTTACAGAGATTTTAGACTAAGAAAAAAAGTTTTTAATATGATACTTCAAGGTGTCCGTTTTTGACGGATGCCTTTTGTGTCAAATAAAAACGGGTTTAGCTCAGTTGGTAGAGCACTGGTCTCCAAAACCAGGTGTCGGGAGTTCGAGCCTCTCAACCCGTGCATAAATAATAATAGCATCCGATGTCAGCAATTATATCCTATATAAGAGAGTCTTACGAAGAGTTAACAAACCATGTCTCGTGGACACCAGGTGCAGAATTACAACGTTTAACTGTTGTTGTTCTTGTATTTTCACTCCTTTTTTCATTAGCGATATGGGGAGCAGATACAGTACTGTCTAAAGTTATTAATGGTTTCTTTAAATTAATCAACGGATAAATGTCTGAGGTAAGCGAAAAAAAATGGTACGTAGTACGTGCGGTGAGTGGTCAGGAAGCTAAGATCAAAGATTATATAGCATCTGAAATTACTCGTTTAGGGTATGATCACCATTTAGAAGACATTCTTGTTCCAACTGAAAAAGTTGTTCAAATCCGTAACGGAAAGAAAGTCAATAAAGAAAAAGTTTATTTTCCTGGATATATAATGGTAAAAGCTGATTTGGTAGGAGAGATTCCCCACATCATTAAATCAGTTACTAATGTAATTGGCTTTTTGGGTGAAACAAAAGGAGGAGAACCAATTCCTTTAAGGTCATCTGAAGTTAGCCGTATGTTAGGTAAGGTAGATGAACTTGCTCTTACAGAAGAACATGCAGCTATTCCTTATTCAACAGGAGAAACAATAAAAGTTATCGATGGTCCTTTCAACGGTTTCACAGGAACCATTGAAAGTGTTAACGAAGAAAAACGCAAGCTTCAGGTAATGGTTAAGATTTTCGGAAGAAAAACACCATTAGAATTGAGTTACATGCAAGTAGATAAAATTTAAATGTTACATATATATATCGAATGGTTTAGAGCTTCCACTCTAGATTATTCTTAATCGTAAATTGAAACAATGGCAAAAGAAGTAGACAAGCTAGTCAAATTACAAGTAAGGGGAGGTGCAGCGAATCCGTCGCCACCGGTTGGACCCGCGCTAGGTGCTGCAGGGGTTAATATCATGGAGTTTTGTAAGCAATTTAATGCTCGAACTCAAGATAAGCCTGGTAAAGTTTTACCAGTCGTGATCTCTGTATATAAAGATAAGTCGTTTGACTTTATCATTAAAACACCTCCGGCGGCCATTCAATTGATGGAAGCAGCTAAGGCCAAGAAAGGTTCAGGAGAACCTAATAGAGTAAAAGTTGCGACAGTATCTTGGGACCAAGTTAAAGTAATTGCTGAAGATAAAATGCAAGATTTAAATGCATTTACTATCGAATCGGCAATGAAAATGGTTGCGGGTACCGCACGATCTATGGGATTCACTGTATCAGGAGGAAAGTCCCCTTTTTAATTTTATAAAGAAAGAAAATGGCACGACTTACAAAAAAGCAAAAAGAATCAAGAGCTAAAGTAGAACCAAATAGGGTCTACTCTCTTGAAGAAGCTTCCACATTAGTAAAGGAAATTACTAATGTAAAATTTGATGCTTCTGTTGATTTAGCAATACGTTTAGGAGTTGATCCTAGAAAAGCTAATGAAATGGTTCGCGGAGTAGTAACCCTTCCACATGGTACTGGAAAAAATATTCGAGTACTCGCCTTAGTAACTCCTGATAAGGAAGCTGAAGCATTAGAAGGTGGGGCAGACTTCGTTGGACTAGATGAATATTTACAAAAAATCAAAGACGGTTGGACCGATGTTGATGTAATTGTTACTATGCCTAGCGTTATGGGTAAATTAGGTCCTTTAGGACGTGTATTAGGCCCTCGTGGTTTAATGCCCAACCCAAAGACTGGTACAGTAACTATGGACGTTAAAAAAGCTGTTAGTGATGTAAAAGGAGGTAAGATTGATTTTAAAGTTGACAAAACTGGAATCATTCATGCTTCTGTAGGTAAATCTTCATTTACAGCTGACAAGATTATGGATAATGCTGCAGAATTGTTGAATACAATTATGAAGCTAAAACCATCTACGACCAAAGGGATCTATGTGAAGAGCATTTTTATGTCCAGCACAATGAGTCCTAGTATTTCAATTGACACTAAAATCGCTTAAGATTTTTTAAAACTAATTCGAATGACAAGAGAAGAAAAATCGCAAGTAATTGGAACACTAACTGCAGAGCTATCTGAAGCTAAAACCTTGTATCTTACCGATACAGCTGGTTTAAATGCTAAAGATACAACTGCGCTTAGACGTGCTTGTTTTAAGGCCGGTATTAGACTATCCGTAGTTAAGAATACACTTTTATCTAAAGCAATGGATGCTTCTGATAAAGAGTTCGGTGACTTAAAAGAAGTATTGAAGGGAAATACATCCTTAATGTTTTCTGAGGTTGGAAATGCTCCAGCAAAAGTAATCAAAGATTTCCGCAAGAAATCTGATAAACCGGTATTAAAGGGCGCTTATATTGAAGAAGCTGTTTATGTAGGTGATGATCAAATTGATTTTTTGGTAGCAATCAAATCGAAAGAAGAACTTATTGGAGATATTATTACCTTATTAAAATCGCCTGCTAACAATGTTGTTTCTGGACTTAAGTCTGGAGGCGGGAAACTTGCTGGTATTATTAAAACTTTATCAGAACGATAATCTGATATAATCGGTGTACGCACCCAAACAATTAAATTAAATTAAATTTTAAAACTATAGAAAATGGCAGATTTAAAAGAATTCGCAGAACAACTAGTTAATCTAACAGTAAAAGAAGTTAATGAATTAGCTACTATCTTAAAAGATGAGTATGGTATCGAGCCAGCAGCAGCAGCAGTTGCAGCGGCAGGTCCAGCAGCTGGTGGAGCAGAAGCAAAAGAAGAGCAAACAGAATTTACTGTTGTTCTTAAAGCAGCAGGTGGTTCTAAATTAGCAGTTGTAAAACTTGTTAAAGAACTTACTGGTCTTGGTCTTAAAGAGGCTAAAGGATTAGTTGATAGTGCACCAGCTAATGTAAAAGAAGCTGTGTCTAAAGATGAAGCTGAAGGTCTAAAAACTTCTTTAGAAGAAGCTGGAGCTGAGGTTGAAGTTAAGTAGTTCACTTAACCCAAATAAATAAGGTTATTGCCTCTAGATTATGTCTAGAGGCTTTAATCCTTTTATAGTTTATAGACTCCCCTAGTCTTGTATCGTTGTTGAAATTAATATAAAACCACTCCTGATGCCGAGTATATTAAAGAATAGAGTAAATTTCGCTTCTGCCAAGAAGACACCCGATTATCCAGATTTTCTAGATATTCAAATTAAATCTTTTCAAGATTTCTTTCAACTCGAGACCAAATCTGCCGAACGTGCAGAGGAAGGTCTTTTTAATACGTTCAAAGAGAACTTTCCAATTACGGACACCCGTAATCAGTTTGTTTTAGAATTTATTGACTATTTCGTTGATCCTCCAAGATATTCTATACAAGAATGTATTGAGCGAGGATTAACTTATTCTGTTCCTTTAAAGGCGCGATTGAAATTATATTGTACAGATCCTGAACATGAGGATTTCGAAACTATAGTTCAAGACGTATTCTTAGGAACAATTCCATACATGACTCCTAGTGGAACCTTTGTAATCAATGGTGCTGAACGTATCGTTGTTTCTCAGTTACACAGATCACCTGGTGTGTTCTTTGGACAGTCATTCCATGCAAATGGCACTAAATTGTACTCTGCTCGTGTAATTCCTTTTAAAGGTTCTTGGATTGAATTTGCTACAGACATTAACAATGTAATGTACGCATACATTGATCGTAAGAAAAAATTACCAGTAACTACACTTTTTCGAGCAATCGGATATGAAAGTGATAAAGATATTCTTGAAATATTTGATCTTGCTGAAGAGATTAAAGTTTCAAAAACTGCACTCAAGAAAATTCTTGGACGAAAACTAGCAGCTCGTGTATTGAATTCATGGCATGAAGATTTTGTTGATGAAGATACGGGAGAAGTAATCTCTATCGAACGTAACGAAATCATCATTGATCGTGATACTGTAGTTGAAAAAGACCACATCGAAGAAATTCTTGAAGCTAATGTGAAAACAATTCTATTGCACAAAGAAGACGCTCACATGTCTGATTATGCAATCATTCACAACACCCTTCAAAAAGATCCAACAAACTCTGAAAAAGAAGCCGTTGAACACATATACCGTCAATTAAGAAATGCTGAGCCGCCAGATGAAGAAACTGCGCGAGGTATAATTGATAAATTATTTTTCTCGGATCAACGTTATAACCTAGGAGAGGTTGGTCGTTACCGAATGAATAAAAAATTAGGGAACAACGAAGGAATGGACAAGCTTGTTTTAACTAAACAAGACATCATTACTATTGTAAAATACCTTATTGAACTAATAAATTCTAAGGCTGAGATTGATGATATTGATCACTTATCTAACCGAAGAGTACGTACTGTTGGAGAGCAACTTTCTTCCCAGTTTGGTGTAGGTTTAGCTCGTATGGCTAGAACAATTCGTGAACGAATGAATGTTCGTGACAACGAAGTGTTTACTCCAATCGACCTTATTAATGCCAAAACACTATCCTCAGTAATTAATACATTCTTTGGAACAAACCAGTTGTCTCAGTTTATGGACCAAACCAATCCATTAGCAGAAATAACTCACAAGAGACGTTTATCTGCACTTGGACCTGGTGGACTTTCAAGAGAACGAGCTGGTTTTGAGGTACGAGATGTACATTATACTCATTACGGACGCTTATGTCCTATTGAAACTCCTGAAGGACCAAACATTGGGTTGATATCTTCCTTAGGTGTTTTTGCAAAAGTTAATAACCTTGGATTTATCGAAACTCCTTATCGTAAGGTAACCGATGGAAAAATAAACCTCGAGGAAACAATTTATTTAAGTGCAGAAGAAGAAGAAAATAAATTAATTGCTCAAGCGAATATTCCTTTTGATGAAAAAGGAAACATCACGGCCGATAAAATTATTGCACGCCAAGAAGCTGATTATCCAGTAATCGACCCAAATATGGTTGATTATACGGATGTAGCACCAAACCAAATTGCGTCGATTTCTGCATCCTTAATTCCTTTCTTGGAACATGATGATGCTAACCGCGCTTTGATGGGATCAAACATGATGCGTCAGGCAGTGCCTTTATTGCGTCCTGAATCTCCTATCGTTGGTACAGGTCTTGAACGCCAAGTTGCTTCGGATTCAAGAGTACTTATAAACGCAGAAGGTAAGGGTGTTGTTGAATATGTTGATGCTAATAAAATTACAATCAAATACGACCTTACTGATAACCAGCATTTGGTTCGATTTGAAAGCGATACAAAAACATACAACTTAATTAAATTTAGAAAAACAAATCAAGGAACTTGTATTAACCTTAAACCTATCGTTAAAAAAGGCGATCGTGTTGAAAAAGGACAAGTACTTTCTCAAGGATATGCTACTCAAGATGGGGAGCTTGCTTTAGGAAGAAATATGAAAGTAGCCTTTATGCCTTGGAAAGGTTATAACTTTGAGGATGCGATTGTGATTTCTGAACGTGTTGTTCGTGAAGATGTATTTACTTCTATCCATATTGATGAATACTCTTTAGATGTTCGAGACACTAAATTAGGGTCAGAAGAACTTACAAACGATATTCCTAACGTAAGTGAAGAGGCTACTAAAGATCTAGATGAATTTGGAATGATTCGAATCGGAGCTGAAGTTCATCCTGGTGATATATTGATTGGAAAAATTACCCCAAAAGGAGAATCAGATCCAACACCAGAAGAAAAACTATTACGTGCCATTTTTGGAGACAAAGCTGGAGATGTAAAGGATGCTTCTTTAAAAGCACCACCATCACTTCATGGGGTTGTTATTGATAAAAAATTATTTACGCGTTCTGTAAAAGATAAGCGTAAACGAAATCAAGACAAACAAGAACTAGAAGAATTAGAAAATCAATTTGTTATAAAGTTTGATGAACTCCGAACGATTATGGTTGAAAAACTATTTACCATTGTTAACGGAAAAACTTGTCAAGGTGTACAAAATGATTTAGGTGAAGAGATTTTACCAAAAGGTAAAAAGTTCACGTTAAAGATGCTAACTGCAGTAGAGGATTATACTCACTTAACTAAGGGTACATGGACTACAACAGATGCTATTAATGCATTAATAGCAGATTTAATTCACAACTATAAGATAAAAGAAAACGATCTTCAAGGAGCACTTCGTCGTGAGAAATTTACGATTAGTGTTGGAGATGAACTTCCAGCTGGAATTAAGCGTTTAGCAAAAGTGTATATCGCTAAAAAACGTAAGCTGAAAGTAGGAGATAAGATGGCAGGACGTCATGGAAATAAAGGTATCGTTGCACGTATTGTACGTCACGAAGAAATGCCTTTCTTGGAAGACGGAACTCCTGTTGATATTGTTCTAAACCCATTAGGAGTCCCTTCTCGTATGAACATTGGTCAGATTTATGAAACAGTTCTTGGATGGGCTGGTCAAAAGTTAGATCAAAAATATGCTACACCGATTTTTGATGGAGCAAGTGCAAGTCAAATAGACACACTTACAGACGAAGCAGGAATCCCTAGATATGGTCACACCTATCTTTATGATGGAGGAACAGGGGAGCGTTTTGATCAACCGGCTACAGTAGGTATTATTTACATGCTGAAATTAGGTCACATGGTTGATGATAAAATGCATTCACGTTCGATTGGACCTTACTCCCTTATTACGCAACAACCTCTTGGAGGAAAAGCGCAATTTGGCGGACAACGTTTTGGAGAGATGGAAGTATGGGCACTAGAAGCATATGGCGCTTCAAGTACACTTCAAGAAATCTTAACCGTTAAGTCGGATGATGTTGTAGGTAGAGCAAAAACATATGAAGCGATTGTAAAGGGAGATACACTTCCGGAACCAGGTTTACCTGAATCGTTTAATGTATTGATGCATGAATTGAAAGGTCTAGGTCTTGATATTCGTTTAGAAGAATAATAAAGAAGTTTACTTCTTTTATAAATATTATAAAATAAATCAGCAGGTAGTTATGGCAAGAAATAACGAAATTGTTACTCAAAAAAAATTCAATAAAATTTCTATTGGATTATCTTCTCCTGAAGTAATTTTAGGAAACTCACGTGGAGAAGTTTTAAAACCTGAAACAATCAATTACCGTACCCACAAACCGGAACGTGATGGTCTTTTCTGTGAGCGAATTTTTGGCCCAGTAAAAGATTTTGAATGTGCTTGTGGTAAATACAAAAGAATCCGATATAAAGGAATTGTTTGTGATCGCTGTGGTGTAGAAGTTACAGAAAAGAAAGTAAGAAGAGACCGTGTTGGTCACATCAACTTAGTGGTGCCTGTTGCTCACATTTGGTACTTCCGTTCTTTACCTAACAAAATTGGATACTTACTTGGATTACCTTCCAAGAAATTAGACATGATCATTTATTATGAACGATATGTTGTAATTCAAGCAGGTGATGCTAAAAACGAAGAAGGTGAATCTCTTGAGAAAATGGATTTCCTTTCGGAAGAAGAGTATCTAAATGCACTCGAAAAATTACCGATTGAAAACCAATATCTTGATGATACTGACCCTACCAAATTCATTGCGAAAATGGGAGCTGAGTGTTTGATCGATTTGCTTTCAAGAATTAACTTAGAAGAGCTTTCTTACGAATTACGTCACAAAGCTAATAATGAAACCTCTAAACAGCGTAAAACAGAGGCACTTAAAAGACTTCAAGTTGTTGAAGCTTTCCGTGATGCTAACTTACGTAAAGAAAATCTTCCAGAATGGATGATTATTAAAGCGGTTCCCGTAATTCCACCAGAATTACGTCCTTTAGTTCCTTTAGATGGGGGTCGTTTTGCGACGTCTGATTTAAATGATCTTTACCGTCGTGTAATTATTCGTAACAATCGTTTAAAACGATTGGTTGAAATTAAAGCACCAGAAGTAATCTTAAGAAATGAGAAGCGAATGCTTCAAGAATCTGTTGATTCATTATTCGATAATACGAGAAAATCTTCTGCTGTAAAAACAGATTCTAACCGTCCGTTAAAATCTCTTTCCGATTCATTAAAAGGAAAGCAAGGTCGTTTCAGACAAAACTTACTAGGAAAACGAGTTGATTATTCAGCACGTTCTGTAATTGTTGTTGGACCTGAATTAAAATTATTTGAATGTGGTCTTCCTAAGGATATGGCTGCAGAATTATACAAGCCGTTTATTACACGTAAATTAATTGAACGTGGTATTGTTAAAACGGTAAAATCTGCAAAGAAAATTATAGACCGAAAAGAGCCTGTAGTTTGGGATATTTTAGAAAGTGTATTGAAAGGACATCCGGTACTATTGAACCGTGCCCCTACATTACACAGACTTGGTATTCAAGCATTTCAGCCTAAATTAATCGAAGGAAAAGCAATTCAATTGCACCCGTTGGTTTGTACTGCATTTAACGCCGATTTTGATGGTGACCAAATGGCTGTTCACTTACCTCTAGGACCTGAAGCTATTTTAGAATCACAAATTTTAATGCTTGCTTCTCACAATATTTTGAATCCTGCTAATGGATCACCGGTAACGGTTCCTTCTCAGGATATGGTATTGGGATTATACTACATGACTAAAGCACGAGTTTCTACTCCAGATCATAAAGTGATTGGCGAAGGACTTACTTTTTACTCGGTAGAAGAAGTTCATATTGCATATAACGAAAAGCGTGTTGATCTTAATGCAACCATTAAGATTAGAGCAAAAGATTTCAATGAAGAAGGTGTTTTAGAATACCAAATTATTGATACTACCATAGGTCGCGTATTGTTCAACGAAGTAGTTCCTGAAAATGCAGGGTTCTTCAATGAAGTCCTTACCAAGAAAAACTTACGTGAAATTATCGGAAAAATCCTTAAAGTAACGAGTGTACCTGTAACCGCTGACTTCTTAGATAAGATCAAAAGTATGGGGTATGGTTTTGCATTTAAAGGAGGACTATCCTTTAGTTTAGGAGATATTATTATTCCACCAGAAAAGCAACCTTTAATTGACGAAGCAAATGCTTTAGTTGATGGTATTAAAGGAAATTATAATATGGGTCTGATTACCAATAACGAACGTTATAATCAGATTATTGATATTTGGACAAATACCAATTCGCGTCTAACCAACCTTGCGATGAAGAGAATTAGTGAAGACCAGCAAGGATTTAACTCTGTATATATGATGTTAGACTCAGGAGCTCGTGGATCTAAAGAACAGATTCGTCAGTTAACAGGAATGCGTGGATTAATGGCGAAGCCTAAAAAATCTACTTCAGGTGGTGGAGAAATTATTGAAAATCCAATTCTTTCAAATTTTAAAGAAGGTCTTTCGATTCTAGAATACTTTATTTCTACTCACGGGGCGCGTAAAGGATTAGCTGATACCGCTCTTAAAACTGCAGATGCAGGATATCTGACACGTCGTTTAGTAGATGTTTCTCAAGATGTAATTATCAACGAAGTTGATTGTGGTACATTAAGAGGAATTGACGTTAAGCCGTTGCGTAAAAATGAAGAAATTGTTGAATCTATGTCGGATCGTATCCGAGGTAGAGTTGCTTTATTTGATGTAATCAATCCTTTAGATGGTGAGGTTATTATCGAAGGTGGACAAGAGATTTCTGATTTACTTGCCGACAGTATTGACCAACTTCCAATCGAAACAATTGAGGTTCGATCTCCGCTTACTTGTGAAGCTAAAAAAGGAATTTGTGCATCTTGTTACGGACGTAACCTTGCAACCGGTAAAATGGTTCAAAAAGGTGAAGCTGTAGGTGTAGTTGCTGCGCAGTCTATTGGAGAGCCTGGAACACAGTTAACCCTAAGAACATTCCACGTGGGTGGGGTAGCAGGTGGTAGCTCTCAAGAAAATGAACTTCGTGTTAAATTTAACGGAGTTGCAGAAATTGAAGACCTTAAGACGGTTAAAGGAAAAGATACAGAAGGAAATGAAATCAATATTGTGATTTCAAGGACTTCCGAAATCAAATTGTCTGATAAGAAAACTAAAGTTGTTTTAAGCACAAACAATATACCTTACGGATCAACCTTAATGATCAAAAACGGAAGTACAGTTAAGAAGGATGATCTGATTTGCCTTTGGGATCCTTTCAACGGAGTTATCGTTTCTGAATTTACAGGTAAGATCGTATACGAAAATGTAGAACAAGGTGTTACATATCAAGTAGAGATTGATGAGCAAACTGGTTTCCAAGAAAAAGTTATTTCAGAATCTAGAAACAGAAAAGTAATTCCTACTTTATTGATTCAAGATAAAAAAGGAACTGTATTGCGTTCTTATAACCTGCCTGTTGGAGCTCACATCATGGTAGATGACAATGAGCAAATAGAAGAAGGAAAAATCTTGGTGAAAATTCCAAGAAAATCTGCTCGTTCAGGTGATATTACTGGAGGTTTACCTCGTGTAACTGAACTTTTCGAAGCACGTAACCCTTCTAATCCAGCTGTAGTTTCTGAAATTGATGGTGTTGTTTCTTTTGGTAAAATCAAAAGAGGTAACCGAGAAATTATCGTAGAATCTAAATTTGGTGATATCAGAAAATATCTAGTTAAATTATCTAGTCAGATCTTAGTACAAGAGAATGACTTCGTAAAAGCAGGGATGCCCTTATCAGATGGTTCTATTACTCCAATTGATATTTTGAAAATTAAAGGCCCATCGGCTGTTCAACAATATCTAGTAAACGAAGTACAGGAAGTATATCGATTGCAAGGAGTGAAAATTAACGATAAGCATTTTGAAGTAGTAGTCCGTCAGATGATGCGTAAAGTTAAAATTAACGATCCAGGAGATACCATTTTCTTAGAAAATCAATTGATTCATAAATATGACTTTATATCCGAGAACGATGATTTATTTGGTAAAAAAGTTGTTGAAGAAGCAGGAGATTCTGAGATCTTAAAAGAAGGACAATTGATTACCTCAAGAGACCTTAGAGATGAGAATTCAATCCTTAAACGCGAAGATAAAGCGCTAGTTGTTGCTCGTGATGCACGTTCTGCAACTGCAACTACTGAGCTTCAGGGAATTACCAGAGCATCTCTTCAAACCAAGTCATTCATCTCAGCTGCCTCTTTCCAAGAGACAACTAAAGTATTAAACGAAGCCGCTGTAAGCGGTAAAGTAGATACGCTTGAAGGATTGAAAGAAAATGTAATTGTAGGTCACAAAATACCTGCAGGAACTGGTCTTAGAGAGTATAACGACGTGATTGTAGGTTCTAAAGAAGAATATACAAGCTTGTTAATTGATAAAGAAGAAGCAGAAACGGAAGTAGAAGCATAAGTTATGAGTGATTCAAAGAAAGAAGAACAGAAAATCAATATTGAATTAGATGAAGCTACGGCAGAGGGAACCTATTCCAACCTAGCCATCATCAATCATTCGGTATCTGAGTTCATCGTTGATTTTATTTCAATGATGCCTGGAGCTCCTAAGGCCAAGGTTAAATCTAGAATCATTTTAACTCCGCAACACGCTAAAAGATTACAAAAAGCGCTGAGTGAAAACATTCAACGATTTGAAAATGCAAACGGAGAAATTCAATTTCAAGAACAACCTCCGATTCCATTAAATTTTGGCCCTACCGGCGAAGCATAATAAACAATCCTCAACATCAATATTGGGGATTTTTTTTGATTCCTACTGATCTAATATTTTGTTTTCCTGATGAATTTTAAATTTATTACTTTAGTGAAAAATAAAAATGATGTCAGACTCTTCTTTTAAAAACTTCAAGGAATTTTATCCTTTTTACCTCTCTGAACATAAAAATAAAACCAGTCGTATGCTCCATTTTATTGGTACATTTTTGGTTTTCGGATTGCTTATTTTTCTTGCGGTAGCTCAGAAAGAAGCTCAATTTTGGATTGCTCTTCCACTGACAGGTTATGGTTTTGCCTGGGTCGGACATGCATTTTTCGAAAAAAACAAACCAGCAACTTTTAAACATCCACTATGGAGTCTACGAGGCGATTTCACCCTTTTCTTGGATATTCTTATAGGTAGGCGTGGTTTTGATGCTACTAAAGATTAGACTATATCTTCCAAAGTTTGCCATGACTGAACAATTCTTTTTCTAAAAAATAAATAAAAGGAATTAATCGAATGGCTAAGGAGTATAGTCAATTTTTTAAAACTCCGAAGTTAAATGAAATTTAATAGAAGGATATTTCTGTTGTGTCATTTGCAATGAAAAACTAGAATCTGCTAAAAACACTAACTGCCCTTGCTTGTCTGTTGCTAAGAATTTTTGTTTCACACGTTTGAAGTCGGTGAACTCTTGGTTTTTTTCGTCTTTTGGTTGCACCCAACACGCTTTGAAGACATTCAAATTTTCATAGGAACAAATTGCACCGTATTCATGTTCTAATCGGTATTGAATAACTTCAAACTGAAGTGCTCCAACGGTACCGATGATTTTACGGTTGTTCATAGACATGGTAAATAACTGCGCTACCCCTTCGTCCATTAACTGATCAATTCCTTTGTTCAGTTGTTTTGACTTCATAGGATCGGCATTGTTGATGTACCTAAAATGTTCTGGTGAAAAACTCGGAATTCCTTTAAAATGTATTTGTTCCCCAGAAGTCAATGAATCTCCGATTTTGAAATTTCCAGTATCGTGAAGTCCAACAATATCACCAGGATAGGAGATGTCTACAATTTCTTTACGCTCTGCAAAAAACGCATTGGGACTAGAAAATTTAACTTTCTTATTATTTCGAACGTGTAGGTAGGGTGTGTTTCTTTCAAAAGTCCCAGAAACTATTTTAATAAATGCTAAGCGATCTCGGTGATTTGGATCCATATTAGCATGTATTTTAAATACAAAGCCACTAAAATCTTTCTCGTCAGGTTTTATTAAGCGTTCCTCTGATTGTTTTTTTAATGGAGCGGGAGCAATGTCAATAAAGCAGTCTAACAATTCTTGTACACCAAAGTTGTTTAAAGCTGAACCAAAAAACACGGGGTGTAAGGCACCATCTAAATATTCTTCTTGAGAAAAGGGAGGGTAAACTCCAGCAACCAGTCCTAATTCTTCTTTTAAAGTTTCTAATGACTTTGTTCCAATTAAACGCTCCAATTCTGGGTCTTCGAGGTTGTCGAAAGAAACTGTATTTCCTTTAGATGTTTTGGTGTCTTCTAGAAAGAGTTTTGCATTTTTACTCCAGATGTTATAAATACCTTTGAAATCATAACCCATACCAATTGGATGGGATAAGGGAGTAACGCGTAATCCTAATTTGGTTTCTATTTCATCAAGCAGGTCAAAAGAATCTTTCCCTTCACGGTCCAGTTTGTTTATGAATACAATGATTGGAATGCTCCTCATGCGGCAAACTTCAACTAATTTTTCGGTTTGCTCTTCAACACCTTTTGCAACATCAATAACTACAATCACACTATCCACCGCGGTAAGCGTTCTGAATGTATCTTCAGCAAAATCCTTATGTCCAGGGGTGTCTAGAATGTTTATTTTTTTATTTTTATAAATAAAAGCAAGAACGGATGTAGCAACAGAAATACCACGTTGACGTTCAATTTCCATGAAATCACTGGTAGCGCCTTTTTTTATTTTGTTTGATTTTACTGCACCAGCCTCTTGAATAGCACCTCCAAAAAGAAGTAGCTTTTCTGTTAAGGTTGTTTTTCCAGCATCTGGATGTGAAATAATTCCAAAGGTTCTCCTTCTTGCAATTTCTTCTAAAAACATGAATTAAATTTTGATCAAAAATACAAATATATATAGGAAGTGTGTTTCATTTCAAAGTAGGTTTTTGATAAAATAATTTTGTAATTTTAACCCGATGGAAGAAGAGAAAGTTATACTGGTTAACTCGAATGACGAACCAATTGGTTTGATGCCAAAAATGGAAGCTCACGAAAAGGCAGTTCTTCATAGAGCCTTTTCTGTTTTTGTTGTAAACAGCAAAAATGAATTGATGCTTCAGCAACGTGCTCTTCAGAAATATCATTCTCCAGGTCTATGGACCAACACTTGTTGCAGTCATCAACGCGAGGGGGAGGGTAATATTGAAGCAGGCCTTAGAAGGCTTGAAGAAGAAATGGGTTTCGAAACACCTTTAGAATATCTATTTAATTTCATCTATAAAGCTCCCTTTGATAATGGATTAACAGAGCATGAATTAGATCATGTAATGCTGGGTCGATATGAAGGAGTACCAACCATAAATCCAGATGAAGTAGCTTTGTGGAAATGGATGGATATTGAGCAAATAAACATTGATTTAAAAGAAAACTCAGCATCGTATACTGTTTGGTTTGCAATAATATTCGATCGTTTTTATAATCATTTAAAATTAAATTCATGAGGGTAACTGTAAGTAGAAAAGCACATTTCAATGCGGCACACCGTTTGTATCGTAAGGACTGGACCGATAAAAAAAACGACTCTGTCTTTGGGAAATGTTCTAACCCTAATTTTCATGGACATAACTACGAACTAATTGTTAGTGTAACTGGACCCATTGATCCGGATACGGGTTATGTAATGGATATGAAGATTCTGAAAGATTACATTAAATCTGAAGTAGAAGATGCTTTTGATCATAAAAATTTGAATTTAGAAGTTCCAGAATTTTTTGATACCATTCCAACAGCAGAAAATATAGTTGTAGTGATTTACAACAAATTAAAAAAAATCCTTAGTGTTGATCAAAGTATGGAGGTTGTTCTTTACGAAACCCCTCGAAACTTTGTCACTTATTCCGAAAAATTATGAGTCTAAAAGTAGGGGACAGTATTCCAAAATTCGAATTGTTAAACCAACACGGGGAGCCTTTTGATAGTGGGACCGTTATTGGTAAAAAGCCAGTCGTAGTTTATTTTTATCCCAAAGATCAAACTCCAGGCTGTACCGCCGAGGCTTGTAGCTTTAGGGATCGCTACGAAGAGTTTTTGGAATTAGGAGCAGAAGTTATAGGGATCAGTTCAGATGGAGTTAAAAGTCACCAGAAATTTGCAAAAAGGCATCACCTTCCTTTTATTTTGTTAGCCGATTCAGACAAGAAAGTTCAGCGTTTATTTAAGTTACCTAAATTTTTATTTGGTTTATACACCAAGCGAATCACTTTTGTAGTCGATAAAAAAGGAAAAGTTTCTTACGTTCACAGCAGTCTTATGCCCGATACCCACATAAAGAAAGCACTACAACAGTTAAAGTAAGCCGAAAATAACAAACGAATAGTTTTGATAATTTCATTTCAATTTGAGGCTCTTAAAACAAATTTAATTTCAATACCTTTACCAAAAATAAAAAAGCATTATGGCTAGTAAAAAACAACTTAAGAAAGATATCAATAACAGCGTTGGTGCTCTAATAGAAGAAATCTATGTGTGGGAGTTAATGAACCCAAAAGGTGATTTCAAGAAAAGTGAAAAATTAATTGATGAAGCTATTATTTTATTTGATGAATTGATTATTAAAATTCATTCTTTTCAAGAAGGAACATCAGCAAAGAAACACTTCAATTCAATTGTAGATGAGTTGAATAAAACTTCAGCCTCTATTTCCGCAAAAATTGATAAGCTTAAATAAAAAAGTTATTCCTTTTTATCTTCCTTAAGGGAGGAAAGAAATTTATTAAACTCAACCCCATAGGTTGAGTTTTTTACGTTTTCAGACATTTTACTGTACAATGTATCCAAGAGTTTTGGATTTACATTACTGATTTCGTATAATCCAATATATGCCGCTATTTCTTTATCTGCATTGTTGGTAGCATAGTTTAGAGCAAACAGATAACGTCTTTTCAATAAATTCTTAGAATCCTTATCAAACTTAGCCTCTCTGACATCTAAACTCAAGGAATCTTCTTCAAGATAATTTTTAACAAGATCCAAACTTTTAGCATTAAAACGTCTAAGCATTGCTTGATAATCTTCCCATAAAACATGATTTTCAGAGCCTGAAATTTGTGCACTGCTTTCAAATGTTTTTAATAAAGAATTGATTGTGATGTCTCCTTTTTCTCCAAAGAACGTAATGCGATCATTTAAGGTGTCTCCATCTTCTTTGTCAAGGTATAGATAATATATTTGAGGGTAATCTATATCGTCACCAAGGCTGAAAGGTTTGTCTTTTTGAACTGTAAAAGAGTCTATTGATACCAGTGTAGTATCTAAAAATTTCTGAAGATATAAAGTACCTTTCCTAAGGCCGTCTATTGTTCCAGTAATATTCATTGCCTTTTTACTTGGAGTCCCACAAGAAATCAGTAAACTTAAAAGTAATAGTGAAAAAACAGTTTTCATAAAACAGGATGTTATTTATTAAACCAGTAGGTTAATTTGAAAGTTAAACTTCGCACTTTAGGTGCAAAAGTAGCAAAAGCATCTGTGATAAAGTAATTATCATTATAAACTAGATAAAAATCGGACAAAGGACTAAACCTCCATTGCAGTCTTGAGTTAATACCAAAGACATCAGATTGAGAACTGTATTGGAAAAAAGTACCCCAGAATAATTTTTTATTAAACGTTATATCAACCTTAGGTCCTACTAATATTAGGCTTACAGGGTCATGAGTTGGAAGTTTTATTTTGTCGTAGTTAAAGCGCATACTAGCAGTAAAATAGGGCTGAATACGATAATTCATTTGTGTGGAAAAAGAGAGCTTAGTTCCGTTATAAAAACTTCCATAAGTACTTCTTAAATTATACGTAAATACACTGGTTGGATCCGATCGAAATGACAGGTCAACATCATCATAGCTATAACCAGTATCTGCCTTCAATGGATTATCATCGAGACTTCCGGTTGGGTCAAAAGAGTTTAACAGATAAGTGTATCGGTTGCTGTATCGCAATTGAATTCTCGATTGGTTTGTAAAAGAAAATTCAGCACTAGACCAAAGTCCGCGATCCGTTGTTAAATTATCATCTTTTGGTCTCCCTATGTAATAGAATGTTTGAGATAGGTTAATGGATCGAAGTGATTTTGAGTCAAGCCAAATTCGATAGGTATATCGCATGTAGTTTTTTAAGATTCCAGTTCTTCTAATAAACCCAAGGTCAGACTGATAATTATCTCCTATTCGAATACCCCCATATGAAAAAGAATGAGATCTTGCGTTATAGTCAATACTTAAGCCAGAGGCGTAGGTATCGTTTTTTTGATCTGGACTAAAGGAGTTATGAAGAAATGCCCTACCGGTCCATTTGTTACTCTTGGAGGCTAAATTAAAATCAACTCCTACCACACGATTAAAACTATCTTGTGCATGTTCAAAATCGGGATCTCCTGTAGTTTGCCTGTTTACAAATATGAAATTTAGATTTGAACGATCCAATACTTTTTGTTGTAAGGTAAACACGGTATTGTTATTTGAAGCAATTTGATTTGCTTGGTCTTGATCGGTCTGCATGTTTAAAAACCCAAGGCGAAGGTTGTTGTTTACTTTTCCACTTAGTCGAACCCCTGCTATAATTTTATTTTCAAAAGTTGCTCCGGTTGTGTCTTTTGCAACACCAATTCTTCTTGAGAAAAAAGGTTGTGCTTCTCTACGATCTCCAAAGTTCACAAACAAATCACTATTTTGAATAAAGAATTGTCTTTTTTCTGGGAGGGTAACTTCAAATCGGGTCAAGTTAATTACTTGGTCATCTACTTCTACTTGAGAGAAATCAGGGTTGATTGTCAAATCTAAGTTCATCCCGCTTCCAATAGATAGTTTTGCATCACCCCCGTAGTTGAATATGCTTTTACTTGTATCAGCTTCGAAGTCTTTCTGAACAGAACCCCCAATGTAAGGAATGAGTGCGACTGTTTTACTGGATTTAGTTAAAGGCTTTTCGAAATTTAGAATTCCAGCATACGCTAAACCAGCGATGGTTTGGTTTTGGGGTATGTTTGCCCAAGTGTACCATTGTTTGGTGTCGGTATCATGACGGTAAATATTAACCCTCCACTGCGTAGCACCTTCTGGATATTGTATTGATTTCAATGGAATTTTAATCTCAGAAACTGTAAAGCCCTCTTGTTGAGTAGCTTCTGTTTCCCATTTAACATCCCAACTTTTATTAAAGTCTCTTTCGTAGCTATTACCCCCGTTAGAAATAAGAGACTCTCTTTTTACTCCTAGTGGATTTGTGCCAAACATAAATCCGTTTGTACCATCCATAAAAGTGTCTAAAATAAGAGTTACATTATCGTTCCCTGCCCCGGAATAATCTCGTCTAAGTGAAGGGACAATATAATCTGGGGTTTTGGAATAGGATTTTATTAAAACATATAGGTTCACATCATCAACTAAGAACTTTGCAACTGTTCGTTGTTCAGCCTTTAATTTGTCCGACGGAAACCATTGCCAAAAGTCATCAATCTTATCGGCTTTTTCCCATACATCTTCATTTCCATAACCATCAATCACGATTTCTTGTGTTGAAAATTTCACCTCAGCTTGCATGGAATCTTGTCCATAGTTTAGCTGGGAAAATAAAAACGGCGTTAATATAAAAACAAACCTTTTATTCAATTCAATTTTTTTAATGTTTTGGATTACGAAAATAAGTATTGATTTCTGAATTAAACTCTTAAAACCTGAATAAATCTCAATTAAAACCTTATTTGATATAAAACTATATAATTTTATAAAAAATTTAATATACTTTATTGCTTTTGCATTTGTTATTTCGTGTGGTAGTGACGATGACGCTGCTCCAGAATTAGCCCTAACGGACCTAACCGCAACAGGTTCAGTTGCTGAGCAAACAGTTGCCCAAGCTAAGAAAACCATTTATGGAAAATGGGACATTGCCAATTCCGGTAGATCATATTCTTCTGCTAAATCGAATGCCTGTGCATTTGATTTTATAGAATTCACAGACTATGCTTACGTTATGGCTTTAATTGTCGACGGTTATAGCGTTGTTGCTTTTGGAACTTATGACATGAACGAGGATGCTTCGGGTAATGTTTCGAGTGTTGATTTAAATTTCAATTTAGGAACATTAGAAGTTACAATAGCTACTTTAACTAATATAGTTGTTGTTGTCAATGGTGATAATCTTTCTGCAACTTTTAGTGTTAAATTGAACATTCCTGATGAAGCTGATTTTGATGCCTGCAATGCGCTAGAGGGCGATTATTTTGCTGCTAAAGATGATCCAATGGAAGGAAGTGAATCTGCTACTGCAGATACAAATCATGCTAAAATCATAAAATCATGGACACTTGTTTCTTCTGTTTATGACGGAGAAAACCAAACCTCTATGATATTATTTTTCTAAAAGTCAAATTAATTCGCGGGCGTATTTGGCGCTTTGTTTTGGCAATTTGATGTTGCCAATGGGTTTGCATGGCTCCTCCCATAATTAATAAACTTCCATGTTCGAGCTTAATTTTTAGCCGCTGGGATTTATCATGCTTATGTTTGAGATGAAAAAATCGTTCTTCCCCTAAGCTAACAGAAGCGATTACAGGATTTATTCCTAGTTCTTTTTCATCATCAGAATGCCATCCGTTACTGTCTTTTCCGTCACGATATTGGTTTAATAACACGGAAGTAAACTCATTCTTCTCAACACTTTTAATCTCAGTTAGCAAAGAAATTAGTTCATGACTCATGGGCTCTGGATTCATTTGAATTCCAGAATAGCGATAGGGTTCCTTATTTATACTATGAAGAGAAGTAAGTCTTGGTTGCGGGTAGGTTTTTCCGAAAACAGTAATGGGATCTTGCCTCCAAGGAATTTCATCAAGTAGTTTTATAAAAATCATATCAGCTTCCCTTTTTGACCAGAAACAAGGGTAGTAGCGTAACGCTGCATCTGGTAGTTTTGGTAGCCAAGGGGTATTGTTGTCTGAAAAAAGTTCAATCATTTTCAAAAATACGAGTTATTTTAATGATTTCCTTTCTGTTAAAAAAATACTGTACCAAAAAGTCTATCAAATGACTTGAACTGATTTAGAATACATAAGAAGGGATTTATTATATTTAAAAAAACTTAAATCACCATGAAAGTACGTACAGGTTTTATTTATTTATCCATTTTAACTCTATTCCTTACTGCAGCTAGTTATTTCTATTGGAAACCTGGATTATGGAGTTTAATAATTACTGGCCCTATTATTTTTATTGGGTTTTATGATTTAACACAAAGGAGACAAACCATTCTTAGAAACTTTCCTGTTTTGGGGCATTTTCGATATTTATTAGAATCGATACGTCCAGAGATTATGCAGTATTTTGTGGAAACAGATACCCAAGGACGACCAATTAACCGAATGTTTAGAAGTTTAATATATCAACGTGCCAAGGATGTTACCGATACAGTTCCTTTTGGAACCCAAATGGATGTATATCGTTCAGGTTATGAATGGATGGATCATTCTATGTATGCAATTGATGAATCTCAAGTAAATAACAAACCAAGAATATCCGTAGGAGGGAAAGGCTGTTCTCAGCCTTATTCAGCTAGTCTATTAAACGTTTCTGCAATGAGCTATGGTTCTTTGAGTAAAAACGCTGTATTGGCCTTAAATAAAGGCGCTAAAATGGGAGATTTTGCACAAAACACGGGAGAGGGGTCGATCAGTCCTTTTCATTTGGAGCCAGAAGGCGATTTGATCTGGCAAATAGGAACAGGTTATTTCGGATGTCGAACCAAAGCGGGTAATTTTTGTCCCGATACTTTTGCTGAAAAAGCAAGCTTAGATTCTGTAAAAATGATAGAAATAAAAATTTCTCAAGGAGCAAAGCCAGGTCATGGAGGAATTTTACCAGCCGCCAAAAACACCCCAGAAATTGCCGCTATTCGAGATGTTGAACCTCATACCGATGTACATTCTCCGCCCAGTCATTCTGCTTTTTCAAACCCAGCCGAATTAATTGACTTTATTTCTTTATTACGTGAACGCGCTAACGGTAAACCCATTGGTATAAAACTGTGTGTTGGTAAAAAACAAGAATTTATAGACATCTGTAAAACCATGCTCAAAACAGGTATTACTCCAGACTTTATAACGGTCGATGGAGGTGAAGGAGGAACAGGAGCTGCGCCGGTCGAATTTTCAAATTCTCTTGGAATGCCACTCCGCGATGGACTTGCTTTTGTTCACGATACGCTGGTTGGTTTCGGTCTTAAGGATGAAATAAAATTAATAGCATCGGGTAAAATATTTACAGGATTTCATATTGCTCGCGCCTTGGCTTTAGGAGCCGATATGGTTAGCTGTGCTCGTGCTATGATGATGGCAATTGGTTGTATTCAAGCCTTAGAGTGTAATACGAATTCTTGTCCGGTTGGAGTTGCTACTCAGGACAAAACTCTGATGAGCGGATTGGATGTGAATGATAAGTCTGTTCGAGTTGCAAATTTTCACAGAAAAACCCTCAAAAGTTTTACGGAATTAATAGCTGCTGCAGGAGTTAAGTCTCCCGAAAAGTTAGAACGAAAGCACATTAATCGCCGCATTGGAATGAACCTCATTAAAAAATATGACGAGATTTTCCCTTATACAGAAAAGAATGCTTTGTTGTAAAAGCATGTGAGGTAGTTTTAAATGGTTTCTAGCAAACAGAACCCTATTTTACGTCTGGTTATGAAACCCAATTGCTCATAAAGCTTTATTGCGTTTAGATTCCGCTGGTCTACGTGGAGTATTGGTATTTTGTTATCTGCAAAGATTTTGTCAGTAGTCCTTTTCAAGAGTTGTTTTGCATAGCCTCTGTTTCTAAAATTGGGATGCGTAACCACTGCACTTACTTCGCAATAAGAATTCATTTGTATGCGTTCTCCAGAGGCAGCAATTAAATTCCCGTCGGCATAAATTCCAAAGTAAGTTCCCATCTCCGCTGTTTTTTTTCGCATGAATCCAGGCTGCACAAGGTTGACTAAATCGAAAAGTTCTTTTTTCTGAAATTCAAATTTTAGTTCTACAATTGATTCTTTGATTTCTACTTCAAGTGGCTTGTAACTAATCATCTGATGTCCATTCAGCTGGATTATTACTTTTGTGTTCTTACTTATTTTTGGTGGTCCGCCAACCATATAAAAACTAGTAGTAAGCTTACTATATTGATCTATTGCCAAAGGTTCATTAGATACTGCTCCAACTCCGCCAAAAGGACTGTATTCTGGTTTATAAAACTTACAACCATTAAATTCAACTGCATATTCCTTATGGGTCTCGCTTAGTGCGTACCATATGGGATTGTCTAATTTAAATTCTTCCTTAATCATCAGCTTTGGGGTATAATGAATGTTGCTAAGTTAAAAGAGTTTTAAAAAAAAGGCTGTCTTTTAAAAACAGCCTTTAGAATAAAGTTTATTTAATTAAGTCAACACTTCGGACAATGAACTGGGTGAGTTCTTCCCCTTTTAGAAGGTTTTGAGATAATCGAGCCAAATCTAATGTCTGTTGAATTAGCCGTTCTCTCTTCTTTTCGGTTTTTGTGTTTAAAATTTGACTAACAAGCGGGTGGTTGGTGTTAACTACCAGGGTGTGCATTTCCGGGAAATTCCCAAACATACTACCTGCACCTCCAGTTTGCTGCATCTCTTTCATTCTTCGCATAAACTCAGGCTGAGTTAATACGAAAGGAAGTTGAGAGCTGCTAAGCGCTTCTAATTGAATGGTGTATTTTTCTTTTGGAACTACCGCTTCGATCAAAGGAGTTAGTGTTTCTTTTTCTTGATCAGATAATTTAGAAACTGTTACTTCATCTTTTTTGATGAGGTTTTCAATTGCATCACCATCTACCCTGGCAAAAGAAAGTTTATCGTTGGCACCTTCTAGTTTTTGAATCAAGTGAGGGACAATAGGAGAATCTAAGAGCAATACTTGATATCCTTTTTCTTTTGCAGCTTCAATATAGGAGTGTTGCTCGTCTTGATTTGAAGCATAAAGAATAACGAGTTTATCGTCTTTGTCTGTTTGTAAATCTTTGACAGCTTCTTTAAGTTCATCGAAAGTAAAGTAATTTCCGTCTACTGTTGGGTAAAGAGCAAATTTGTCAGACTTTTCAAAGAACTTATCTTCAGAAAGCATTCCATATTCTATAACAACTTTAATATCATTCCACTTTTGCTCAAAAGCAGCTCTATCTTTCTTGAAAAGACTGGCTAGTTTATCAGCAACTTTTCGAGTAATGTAATTGCTTATTTTTTTGACAGCACCATCTGCTTGAAGGTAACTTCTAGAAACGTTAAGAGGAATGTCTGGAGAATCAATTACTCCACGTAACATGGTTAAAAATTCCGGCACAATTCCTTCTACATTATCCGTTACAAATACTTGGTTTTGGTACAGTTGAATTCGGTCTTTCTGAATACTGAGGTCGTTACTCAGCTTTGGAAAGTATAAAATCCCGGTTAAGTTAAACGGGTAGTCTACATTTAAGTGGATATTAAACAAGGGTTCTTCAAACTGCATTGGGTACAATTCACGATAAAATGAATTGTAATCGTCTTCTTTTAAATCTGCAGGAAGTTGTGTCCATGCAGGATTTGGATTATTGACAATATTGTCAACGGTTACTTTTTCAGCTTCTGTACCTTCGACAGCTCCTTCTGGAATAGGA
>CAJIYH010000005.1 GCA_905181615.1 uncultured Flavobacteriaceae bacterium | reverse complement strand
TTACTGGTGGTCCCACCTGGACCCGAATCTATGCAATATGATACTTATCTAAAACTCAGTAATATCAGCCTTAATATCAATAAATACAATACATACAAGAGCTTTTGTTTGTCTTGTGTCAATGCACTAAATTGTATGTAATAGCATAAAATAGCACTATTTGTTGCCAATATGTTGCCAAATGACTAACTTTAAGATATGGCTTCGATAGGTTTTAGATTAAAATCAAAAGAGAATAGACAGGTTAGTATTTACATATACTTTAGGCCTGCAAATTCAAAGGTTGTTTCTGCAAGAACTGGACAAACTATCAACCCATCTGATTGGAGCTCATCTAAGAAAAAAGCGAAAACTACAGACCCTTCTCTGATAAATTTAAATACAACGCTAACCTCGCTTGAAAAGTTTATTAGTCAAGCCCTAAACAATGATCTGACATATGGGATTGAGATTAATAACAGGTGGCTCAACAAACAAGTAGATGCATTAATTCAAAACTTAGATTTTGCCCCTACATTCTTGGACTATGCCAATGCTAACATTCCAGAAGATATACAGGGTGAATCTTTCAGAAATATAGTAAATCAAAAAACAGCAAAAGGACGAGATGCTATATATTATACTTATTACGAATATCCGTCGGTACATATGGTTAAAAGACATTATGGGGTTAGAACTGAGCGGTATAAACTAATGCATTTTTATTATGATATTGACGAGTGGGAACTCTATGATCTTGAAAAAGACCCTTCTGAGATGCATAATCTTTATGGACAGAAAAAGTATGCAGAAGTCCAAAAAAATATGCATATTCGTTTAATAGAATTAAGAACACGATACGGAGACTCTGACTCCCTTAATCAAATGCACATAGAACGCTATTTGTCAGAAAGAAAATAGAAGCGAAACTAATTTATTTATTATCGAAAACTATTTTGGAAAGCTGAGATAGGAATCGATTAGATGATTCTCTCAGCTTGGAGTTGAGAACAAAAAATTACAGGAAAATAATGATGTTAAATAATACTATTTTAAAAAAAACCTTGCTTTTTTTAAGTTTAGTCCTCACTATTATGATTGCTAGTTGCAAACAAACAAAAAATATTGAAATCACTCAAAAAAACATTGTAGAAATAGCAGGTATGGTTTGGATTCCAGGTGGTACCTATGATATGGGTGCTTCAGAAGGTGACGGCATGGCGCTTCCTCATGAGAAGCCTAAACACACTGTGAAGGTCGATGGATTTTATATGGACGTTACAGAAGTCACCAACGCTGAGTTTTCTAAATTCATTGATGCTACTAACTATGTGACCACTGCAGAACGGCCTGTGGATTGGGAATTGATCAAATTACAACTGCCTCCAGGTGCTTCAAAACCTCATGACTCGTTACTTAGACCCGGTTCCCTTTTGTTTAAAAAAGCTAAGGAATCTATTTCCAATTTATATGACTTTTCTCAGTGGTGGAAATGGACAGTTGGGGCTAACTGGCAAGAACCTGAGGGACAAGGGAGTAGTATAGTTGAAAAAGATAATCATCCTGTTGTTCATGTGTCTTATGAAGATGCTATGGCTTATTGTAATTGGGCCGGAAGACGTTTGCCTACCGAAGCAGAATGGGAGTTTGCAGCTCGTGGAGGTAAACAAAATAATATTTATTTCTGGGGCAATTCAACTGATAAATTATCAAGCTACGTGAACAGTTGGGAGGGGGAATTTCCTGTGGATAACACCAAAGCTGATGGCTTTGAAAGGAGTGCGCCAGTTAAAACCTATCCATCCAATGATTATGGTTTGTATGAAATCTCAGGTAATGTTTGGGAATGGACCAGTGATTGGTATAGTATTAACTACTACAAAGAATGTTTAAGTACTTCAGTCACAAACAACCCTAGAGGACCAGAAAAGGCCTACAATCCCAATAATCCCTACATTGAAGAACGCGTTATTAGAGGAGGCTCATTTTTATGTAATGCATCTTATTGTGCTAGCTATAGGGTGTCATCCAGAATGGCTTCCGATCCCGGCACATCGTTGGAGCACTTGGGCTTTAGAACAGCTCTTTCACAAATAAAGGCAAGTCTTTAAACTCATCTATTTCAACTTGGGTAAAGTGTATTGTAAGGCCAGTTGTACAAAACTGTTTTTAAAGCTTGTTTTCATTATCTTGTATTTAAATCTAAATATATTTATTATGAAAAACATTAAAGACACATCTTTAAATTTATTTTTAAGATTAGTTACTGGAGGCATGATGTTTTATTATCACGGATTTGGTAAAATTACAGCAGGCACTGATAGATGGGATAGACTAGGGGGAAGGTTAAGTGAACTGATTAGATTAGATTTTTTAAGCATCCCCCTAGGGTTTATGGCTAGCTTTTCTGAGTCAATTGTAGCATTATTTATTATGATTGGTTTATTCACTAGACCTTCTGCCTTTCTTTTATTATTTACCATGTTAATTGCTTCTTTAAGTAATATAATTACTAGAGGAATTGATGGAAGCGAATTATCTCTTATTTATTTATTTTTAACTCTGATAATCTTTATTAATGGTTCTGACAGGTTTAGCTTGGATAGTGTTTTATTTTCTGGGAAAAAACATATATTTTGATTAGCCCAGTTTAGACACGGCGGTACTTGGGAATATTAACCTTGAACCTCCTTTTACAAAAGATAAATTTCTATCAAGTAGCTTTGACTCCCTCTAGTGTTTCATTGTTAGTAATATTTAATTTAATATTAAAATATACAAAACTGTTTTCAAAGCTTGTAAATAAAGGTCAAGTGGTAATGATTCTTTGTAGCCCTTACTTTAGCAGTTGCTTTTAGTGGGGGTTTTATTTTAAATCCCTGAACATACTGAAGATGATATGCCTGTGGTTTAAAATCCCAACCCCAAAACAAAAGTAGGTAATTAGAACCCAGCTATCCCTAGTGAAATAAGTGGTTTAGAGATATACGATTCATAGAATCCTTGGGATGTGGTTTTGCTTATAAAAGATCATATTTATCTATCACTTTTCATTCAAGTAAGTGCCATCTCCAAAAGTGAATATTTTAGAGGGAGTTCGTGCTTTTTTTAAAATCGTTTCCATCTTCTTTACCAAATTCGGGTGAGTATTGCTTAAATTATTTTCCTCGCCCGGGTCGTTTGATAGGTCATAAAGCTCCAAAGTAGCTTCAGTATTTAAAAGCACATTGTACTTTACTGCCTTCCAGTTTCCTTTTCGTACGGCTTGCCGTCCTCCCTTCTCATGAAATTCCCAGTATAAATATTCATGATTCAACTGATTTTTATCTCCTAATAAGGTGGGTAAAAATGATATGCCGTCCAAGTTATTAGGAACATCAGCCCCTGCAATTTCTGAAAATGTAGGAAAGATGTCCCAAAATGCAGATACATGATCTGTGAGAGTATTTGGCGCTATCTTTCCTGGCCAGCTAACGATCATGGGGACACGAATTCCGCCTTCGTATAAATCTCGCTTTAATCCCTTAAAAGGGCCATTGCTATTGAAATATTCGGGATCTGCACCAGCTTCCTGATGTGGTCCATTATCTGAAGTAAATACAATCACAGTATTATCTGCTATCCCAAGTTCTTCAACCTTATCCATAATCTCCCCTACTTGATTGTCTAATAATTCAATCATGGCTGCAAATGCAGCATGGGTTTCTTTTTGAGACCTATATGGGCCTTGGTTAAATTCTAGACCATCGTCTACCCCTATATATGCCTTTTCAGGAGGGTACTTACCCCTGTGGTTTAACATATATACTTCGGGAGCAGAAAGTTCGGCGTGTGGAATAATAGATGGGACATAGAGGAAAAATGGACTATTTAGATTATCCTCCATAAATTGTAAAGTTTTGTCGTGGATTAATTCAGGAGCATAAATGACATCTTCTTTCCCTTTATTTTCTTTAAGAACAATAGAATCCTGATTGGACCATAAATGATTAGGATAATAATTGTGCCCCATACGTTGGCAATTATAACCAAAAAAAGTGTCAAATCCCTGTTTTATTGGGTCTCCTTCAGATTTTGGAAAACCTAATCCCCATTTTCCGAATGCTCCAGTGACATAACCTTCTTTTTTTAGTGCTTCAGCAATCGTATAAGTGTTTTCTGGTATTGGATACTGCCCTTCGGGTTGTATCTCCTTGTTTCCTCTCACTACGGTGTGTCCAGTATGCATTCCAGTCATTAAAGATGATCTACTTGGTGCACAAACTGTGCTTCCTGAATAGTGTTGTGTAAACAGCATACCTTGTCTAGCCAACTTATCTATATTGGGAGTCGTAAATTTCTCTTGACCATATATACTTAAATCTCCATAACCTAAATCGTCGGCTAAAATATAGATTAAATTAGGCTTTGAATAGACTTTTTTTTCAGCCATTTTAATTTCCTTGTTCTTACAGGAATACCCTAACAGTATTGCAATAAAAAGAATCAGAAAGGATAATTGTTTAGAATACATGATTTTAGTTTTAATGAAGATTTTTTATTTTTCCGAGATATAGTCAGGATTCAATTCGGTTGGAATTGGAGCGTCTACTTTTACTTGCCAAGTTCTTAATTTCTCAAGTAATTCATGGACCTTTATCGGTTCTTTTTCAGCAATATTGTTTCTTTCTCCTGGATCATTAGGTAAATAGTAAAGTTCAACGCCTTGATCTTCAGAGTAGATATGTAGCTTCCAGCCTTCGAATAAAACTGTAGACCCTGGGCGAGTTCGAAATAAAGGATTTCGACCATCATCATTTAATTTATCAGAGCTCTGAAGATAAATTGGAAAATGCCAGAAAAAAGGTCTTGGTTCTAAACTATTCCCTACTAGAATAGGAACAATACTTTGACCATCCAATAGTTTTCCCTTCATCTCAATATCTAATATTTCTTTGAAAGTTGGGAAAAAATCAACATTGATAATTGGTCTATATGCGGAGATTCAAAATAGCCATCGTCCATAATACCAAGATCTTTCCATCCCAAGTCATCTGCATTAATATAAACCACATTTGGGCGATTATTTATTTCGTTTTTATAGTGACTTTTATCCTTATTCAAAGTAAAAAACAATCCAGTTAGTGCAATAGTTAGTTATACAAAAAATCTCATCTTTTAGTTTGAGTTTATTCGGTTTTGAATTTAAATATAAAAAACTCGGAAAAAGGGACAAGATTTTCTAGGTCTTGTCCCAAAAATAAGATTTTTTATCTGTAACCGTTATTGGTAGGGTCTGATTCCAACAACGCTGGATTAAGTATAAATTCTTCAGTTGGTATTGGTAACAATACGTGACGGGGCTTAATGTTTGGAGCGGGATCATAGACTCGGTATTCCGTATTCTTCACAACATCTAACAGTATGCCCCAGCGTATTAGATCCATACGCCTCTCTCCCTCAGCGGCAAGTTCCCATTTTCTTTCATCGTACATAGCCAGTCTAAAGTCGTCTTTTGATAGTCCGCTTAAAGGTTGGTCTGGCTCAAAGGCGCGTTCTCTAACTTTATTTATATATTGATAAGCACTTGTAGGGCCATTGAGTTCATTTTCTGCTTCTGCCGCCATTAAATAAACATCAGCGAGTCTGAAAATCAATTTATTATCAGCGTGATTGCCTCTTGGCGAATTGATTTGGTCTAAGTTCCATCTTTTTGGCATGTAAGGAAAATTCAATTCATAGCCCAGGTATTCAGTAGTAATATTTGAAGCCCTTCGTAAATCATCCAAAGGAAATTTCTTAACAAAATCAGGTAATGGAATTTGGAGACCGTATCCTGTAAAACCTTCATTTCTAGCAGCCAGAGCCGCGGATAATTCAGCCTTTTTTGAACTCTCTTTGGGTTCGTCTCTTATTCGAGGTGTAAAATGATCAACCCAATCATTTCCCCAACCATGATCTTGTACTAAATCTTTACCAAAGTCAGTTGACCAAATGATCTCTTCGTTGTACTCATTATCCAGTCTAAAAACAGAGGCATATTCATCCAATAATCTATGAGGAGAATCATTAATAATCTCTAAGGATTTATCTCTTGCCTGTTGCCATTTGTTTTGTATTAAATAAATCTTTACCATAACTGTGGCGGCAACCCATTTGCTTACCTTTCCAAAATTATCAGAATTAATTGAAGATGGTAATGAAAGCTGAGCTTTCTGCAAATCAACTAAAATTTCATCCCTAATAGTTTTTTTATCCGTTCTAGGAAGAGCTTGGACTTCTGAAATGGGTAAGTTTTCCCTGTAATAAGGGACATCCCCCCATAAATTTGTTAAGTAATAGTATGCGTATGCACGATGAAAAAGGGTTTCGGCTTCTATAACGTCTTTATTCGCTTGAGAGATTACATCATTGAGTTCCAATTTGGATAAGATCGTATTAGTATTTAATATTATTGAATACAGACCTTGCCACGTTTTCGGAGCTCCGCTGTTCCAATAGACTGCATCAATGGTGCTTTCGCTTAATGAATACGACATCATTTGTTCTACCTGCCCAAAATTCCTATTAGGGCCAACGATATCAGCACCGTTTTCCGTGAATCGGTACAAGCCGATGGAGCCGTGCAAATAATCCTGTCCCCAGGTATCATATAGTCCAACGATAGCTAGTTCAAACTCTTCAATCGTGTTGAAAAATGTATCTGGAGAAGTTATAGATTTTGGATCTTCCTCAAGATATGAGTCACACCCTATTAACATAGTGCCTGTGACGAGGATTAATATATATTTGGTTATAAATTTCATGTCTTTTATTTTTTTAATTTATTTATTTTCTGGTCAATTCAAAATTGAATTCTGGTTCCTATCGAAATAGTACTAGCAGTGGGATATTGCCCATTGGAAAATCCTGTGGTAAGATTAGTCTCGTTGTCGTTCGTTCCACTATACTGACTTGTTTCGGGATCCTTTAACCTAAAATCTGATATTACGAAAAGGTTAGCGCCTACTAAGTAGACCTGTATTGCTTTAAAAGTCTTTAAACCTAGATCATTAACAGGGATATTATAGGCTAGTCTAAGACTCTTTAAACGTATATGTGATCCATCTTCTATCATTACAGAGTTGTTGTAAATTTCAGACAATGACGCCACCGAACCAGCCCTAGGTATGTCGGAATTTGAATTTGTTGGCGACCAACGGTTTAGTGTCTCTTTATATTTTGTGAGTTCGGCTCGACCAAAATAGGCGGTTTGGGTAAGGCTATTAAAAACCTCGTTACCGTAAGTTCCTTGAAAGAAAAAGTCTAAATCGAAATTTTCAAAGGATATACTGTTGCCTATACCATAATAAAAATCAGGCTGTGGGCTCCCCAATATCTCAAAATCAGTCTGTGTAATATTTCCATCACCATCTGTGTCGTTAAAACGTGGCCCTCCAACATCGTGATTCCCTTCGTAACCAGCTAGATCAATTTCTGCCTGTGACTTCCAAGTTCCAAGGTATTCAACCCCCATAAATACGGGGACAGTTTCACCAACAATTAGACGTGCTCCTGTACCTCCTTGACTTGCCGGGGTTGCCAAGTTAATGAAATCTACACCGCCTAGATCAGTTACCTTATTTCTATTTCCCGCTAAAGATAATGATGTTGACCATTTAAAGTTGTCATTAGAAATATTGATGCTATTTATTAAAAGTTCTAAACCTGTATTTTCAATACTTCCAATATTCTTAAGTTGGCTAACAAAACCTGTTTGTCTGGGCAATTGGGAGTTAAGGAGCAAATCCTTAGTCTTTTTTTGATAATAGTCTACCTCGATCGAAAGACGGTTATCGAAAAAGCCCATCTCTAAGCCAATATCAAGCTGCTTTGTGGTTTCCCATTTAAGATCAGGATTTTCTGGACGACCAAGTCTAACACCTGGATTTTCAGTAGCATTAAAAGACGTATTGGCCAAATCCAAAAGAGCTAATGTTCTGAATGAGGGAATGGCTTGACTACCAGACATTCCATAACTTGCTCTAAGTTTTAAATTGTTGAAAACCCCCAGGTTTTTAATGAACTCTTCCTCGGACAACTTCCAGGCAACTGCACCCGAAGGGAACATTGCATATTTATTACCAGGGGCAAAACGAGAAGAACCATCCATCCTACCCACTAACGTGAACAGGTATTTATCATTTAATGAGTAATTAATTCTACCCAACCATGAAATCAGTTGAAAAGAATTATAGTCAGACCCCACGCCATTTCGTGACGGGTCAGCTCCAAAGCTCATATTATTATACCCTGTAGCATCATTTGAAAGACCGTAGGATTCTGAAAAACTAGATTCAAATTCAGATTTCTGTATCGTAAATCCGGCCAAAACAGACAAATAATCATTTTCACCTATATCGGTGTTGAAGGTCATTGTGTTTTCATTAATATAACTAACCTCTAAAGAATTGTCAACCCTTGCGTCTCCACCATTACTTACAATAAGATTGTTTGGAAGAGCGCCTGGGTTAAATCTGTTCCTTTTAAAGTCATTGATTTGAGGATTAAATGTCGATTTAAATATTATATTATCCCATGGCCTAAATTCCAAATAAAAGCTACTCAAAATATTGGTTATTTGGCTGTGATCTTCTTTTATATTCAAATCGGCTTCAAAGTTTGACGCTATCCCATCCAGTAATTGGATCTAAGGCAGTATAGTTTCCTAAATTATCAAAAATTGCTCTTGTAGGCGTTGTAGCTTGATATAGCTCGTCAAAATTGAATTTAGCGTTTTCTTGGCTTAACCTTGAGAGATTAACCCGCATACCAAACTTAACCTTCTCGGATAATCTAATATCCATATTGGTTCTAAAAATATGTTTTTTTATTCCAGAGGATCTGATAAGGCCGTCCTGATTGAAAGAATTAGCGGATATATAGTAATTCGTTTTTCGGTTTTCAGAAACTCCTGAAACAGATACATCTACATTGTTAATAGGTGCGGATCGACTTACTTGGTCTACCCAATTTACATTTGCAACTTCATTCAAATTTGCAAAGGGTAAAGCCGAGCCTCTAAATGCAGCATCTTCATTCGCATAAGAAGCATGCTCTGAGCCATTTAGAAAATCTATCTCAGTTAACATTGACTGCATACCTGTATAAGCGTTTATTGTTATATTTGGCACGCCAGGAGAAGCACTAGATCCACTTTTTGTAGTAACCAAAATTACACCATTTGCACCTCTGGTTCCATAAATCGAAACTGCAACTGCGTCTTTTAAAACATCAATTGACTTAATGTCGTTCGCGTTAATATTACTCAGGTTGTAATCTGTTCCAACAATAATACCGTCTATAACCCATAGTGGTTCATTGTTACCTTGAATCGAATTACCACCTCGAATACGTATCGTGGTCGCAGCTCCAGGTTCACCACTTATAGATGAAACCTGAACCCCAGACGCCCTTCCTTGAAGCGATTGATCCACTCTGGCAGCAGGTAAATTAGCTAGATCGTCTCCGTTAACTTTGGCAACTGAACCGGTAAGATCTTTTCTTCGAACTTCTCCATAGCCGGTTATAACTATTTCATCTAACCCCTCTGAATCAATTTCTAAAACAACATTTATCTTTGATCTTCCATTAATTTCTACTTCTTGAGTCTTAAATCCTAAATAGGAAAACACTAAGGTTTGTTCACCATCTGGTAAATTAATTTCATAGTTCCCGTCAAAGTCAGATGAGGTGCCATTATCAGTTCCAAACTCAACAATACTAGCTCCAGGAAGCGGATTACCATCTATGTCTGTAACGATCCCAGAAACTTGTAGTTTCTGTATATTAATTTCCTCTTTTATCGTTACTGGGATTTCTTCAATAATGATAATCCTATTTTTACGAGTAAAACTAAAACTATACTTGTCGCTAGAAAAACTTTTCTCTAATAGTTCGTTGGCCTTAATTGTTCCTTTTTCAAGATGTAACTTAGGAATTTTTTTAAAAAGGTCTTCTTGATAGATAAACGTATGTTTCGTTTGCTCTCTGAATAGATCAAAAATTTCATCGATTGTATAATCTTTATCATCATTGATTACGATTTTATCGTTTTGACTAAATACTTCGTTAGCAGAAAAACTGAAAACTGTTGTACAAAACAATAGCATAAAGGTTCTCATGATAAATTTTAATTTATTTTTCTTTTTGTAGAAAAACTTATTTATAGTTTTAAATTGCATAATTTGCATATTAATTGGTTAGATAAATTTTTAATTAATTAATAATTTTAGGGGATAAAGTGTTTTACTGTCTAGGTATAACTTTGTTCCCTTTCTTTTTTACTCAATAATAATTTTCTTGTCTTTTATCTCATAGGCGTTAATGAATTTTGTTTTCATAATTACAGTTAGTATTTCTTCTATAGAATCATTTTTACTTAGTACTCCGTTAAATTTAACAGCTTTGTGTTCAATATTTTCGAATACAACTTCAATATCGTACCAACGAGCTAAAACAATCATTATCTCGTTTAAAGGCTTACTCTTAAAACTAAACAGCCCATCTCTCCAAGATACCTCACTATAAACATCAACCTCGTCAATTGTTAAAATCTTGCTTTTAATGTCTATTTTGGACTGCTGATTTGGCAATAAGATTTCTTTATGAGTAGCATTATTTACAACTACTTTCCCTTCAACCAATGTGGTGTAAACCATGGCTTCGTCTAAATATGCTTTTATGTTAAATTCTGTCCCAAGGACCTCAACTTCTTGACTTTTGTTTAGCACCTTAAATTTAGCCCCCTGATTATCTGTGCTTGGCGACACATCAAAGTAAGCTTCACCATAAATGAGCTCTACCTGACGGGTTTCATTTTCTCTAAAACTCACTGGATATTTTAATTGCGACTCTGAATTCAACCATACTTCTGTTCCATCAGATAGTTTTAGAGAGAATTGGCCACCTCTAGGAATGGTTAAATAATTATATTTAATTACTGATGGGTTACTCTTTGCATTTTGATATACAATTTGTTCACCATTACTATTTGCATTTTTTGTTTTAAAAGAAGCTCCTTTTTCTAATGATATTAAAGAACCATCTTCTAATGTAAGTGTTGCTTTGTCTTTACCCGGAACAATCGTATTTACAATTCTAGGAGTAACTTCCAGCGGAGTGTTTGATGTATTGCTTTTAAAAACATATGTTGTAGTTATTAAGCCTATAAAAATTGCAGCAACGGCGTATTTCCAGAATAGTAATTTCTTTTTTAAGGATGTTATTTTATCCTTCTGAACTTCTTTAATTATAGAGTGCTCAATCCGGTTTGCAACCACCTCGTTTAAAATTGGCTTTTCGTCTAATAGATCCAATACCTCTTCTACTGAAGGTAGTTGACCCGATTCTTTTATTCCCTGATAATAACTAACAACTTGATCAACTTCTGTTTTGGAACATTGGTTAAGAACAAATTTTCTTAATAAAACTTCAATATGGTCTTTTGACTGCATAATATACTTTGTTGTGTACATAATACAGATGAGGCTAGGGGAAGTACTACTCTAGGTTTGTTTTTTTTAAATTTCTATTTTCACGAGGGCTTATTCGAGCCAACGAGATGATAGTAGTTTAATTAAACTGTAACATCCCCATGAGTTTGCAGAAATTCTCTAATAGTTTTTAAGGCTTTGCTCATTTGACCTTTTACGGTACTTACAGAAATGTTCAATTCCTTACTTATATCCTTGTGACTCATTCCATTATTACGAGACATTTCGAAAATAATTCTACGCTTGGGAGGTAATTGTTTTATAGCATTATTTTTTATAATCTCATAATCGGCCTCTGTTATTTTATCTTCAATTGGACTGTACGCCTTTTGGCTCGAATAAAATACTTCTTCTTTGAGTTTTCTATTATTAGCTACTTTACTAATAAGGTTGAATGTTAAGTTACGTGTTATCGTAAATAGATAAGACTTGAATGATAAATTAGTATCAAGTCTGTCTTTATGTAACCAAATATTTAAAAATACATCTTGAACAATTCCTTCTGCAAGTATTTGATTTTTAAGCATACTGACGCTATAACCATAAATATCATCACGATAAGTGTTAAAAAGCTTGTTAAATGCTTTTTCATTACCCTGCATGAGTTGCTTGATTAATAGTTTTTCGCTACGTATTAGACTATTTTTCAACGTTTTATTTTAAATAATATTCATTTAGTTATTAAATTCAAATCAAACTTTGTGTTACAATAATCTTGTTTCTGAAATTTGATTCAGAGTGACTATAATTTTGACTACAAAGTATAAAGTAAAGAATTATTTCCAAAAGTTGAGCAAAATGATTGGAAATTTCATCACGGAAATAATTAGTATGCTAATAATAAGCCAAAGGAGTTTATCAGTCGTATATCTCTAAACCCCCTATTTCACTAGGGATAGCTGGGTTCTAATTACCTACTTTTGTTTTGGGGTTGGGGTTTTAAACCACAGGCATATCATCTTCAGTATGTTCAGGGATTACAATACACTTTACTAAGAATGAAACAAGCTAATAATGAAGTAAGTGAAGACTTACCTTTGTTTGTATGATAGATTGGATTATTTGTCGGTATATTTAAAGAGCTAAAAAATAATACAATGAAAAAACTATAATGCAATTGCATAATCCATGCACTCTAAAGAATTAAATTGAGTACTTATAAAAACATAATTTGTAATCCCCCTGATGACAAAAACAAACGTTTTTTACTAGGGAAAAAGGGAAGTAATGAAATGCTAGCTATTGGATTAAATCCAAGTACAGCCAACGAAGATAATTTAGATCCTACCTCAAGAAATATTCAAGCCATTGCACAGAATAATGGATGTGACGGTTGGTGGTTGATTAACCTTTACGCCCTGAGGACTCCAAAGCCAAGTAATCTCCCGAAAAAAGTTAATCAAGTTATTGCAAAAGAAAACATTGAGTTTATTACAAAGCTCATCAATAACGATAATGATATATCTAAAATTCTTTTTTGCTGGGGAAACCATATAAATGATCACTCTTATTTAAAAAAACAAGCAGATCAAATAATTGCTACTCTAAAAGAATTAGACCTTAAGCCCCTTTGCTTAGGAAAAACATTAACTGGAAATCCCCTGCATCCAGCTCCTATGGTGGTTAATATATTTTTTGGAGGTGTTAATAATGTAGTCCTACAAAAATACTAATCATAAAAGTCAGTTTTTAGCCATTTTTGAGCAATTTTGCATCATTTTGATCATTTTTTTTGTTTTTTAGTCATTTTTTGCTCTTTTTTGAAATTCTAATTATTCAAATATCTGGAGGCAAAAGGTTATATATGAAAGGGCATTTTAGACCCCTAAATATTGAGCACTAAACAAACCCCTTTTAAAACCAGTATTGGCAGGGGTTTAAAGGTTAGGTGAGTCAATAAAAGCCAGTATGGGAGTTATACTCTTGAATTAGTCTAAAAAAATAAGATAAATAGCTAAAATCACAAATCCCAGAATTACTGAAGATGATATGCCTGTTATTGAACAGTAATCGTCCCTACCATTCCTCCGTTTGCTGAAACATAATAATCCATTTGTCCAAGAGAAACCATTGGAACTAAAAGTAAAAGAAGAAGCTTTTTCATATATCTTATTTATCAATACAATGTACAAAACTGTTTTTAAAGCTTGTTTTCATTATCGAACTTACTGAAAATATATGCCTGTGGTTTATTCAAACACATAAATCAAACCTGTAATTATTAAAATGAGTGGGAATAAAATAATAATTTGACTAATAAATGTGCAAAATATAAATTCAGCCAATTGCGAAATTCCCATTTTAGTATGTTGTTCTTTTTTAGTAATTTCTTGCAGTTGATTAAACTCCATCTTTATTAATTCAGACTTAGTGAGTCCTAAATCAATTATTCCAATAGTGTTTAGTCCTTTCTTAAATCCTTTAAATACCGTTTTTGGATGTAACCATAAGAAATATCCAAATGCTAAAAAAATAATAATATTAATTGGAAAATGTTTGTAAAAACGCGTACCTATTTCCCAACCAGCAATAAATGCTTCTCCTTTAGAAGAGGTGTCACAATTATTCAAAATATGTTCAATATCATGAATATGCGTAACGTCTTTACGAAACTTTGGGTTTGGAAAAGGAATGTTGATAAACCACACTTTGACATTAAAAGAGTCATAGGCAATCCCTCCGTTTTCAGGGACTCCATTGTTTAAATAAAACTCGTTTAATAATTTCTCTAATTTCATTAATGCATTTCTATATATTATTAATTTATCAATACAATGTACAAAACTGTTTTTAAAGCTTGTTTTCATTATCTGACGTCTTTTGATGATTTAGACGGTTTTACTGGTGTTAATCGACAAATGAAATAGAGCTGCTGAAGTGAGTATTAAGTGAGTGTTGGAAATAAAAAAAGCCCCCACTTTACGTGAAGGCTTGATTTTACTGGTGGTCCCACCTGTACTCATTACTATTTATAACTACTTGATTTACAGTATATATAAATGAACCTATAGTACCCCAGGGTACTGTTTTAGTCCCTTTTGGGTACTAAGTTGTTTGGTGGGGTACTAACAACCTCTGTTAAATCTAACAGAAGTTAATTCTGACACTATTTTCAATCATTTTTTATCGTTTTCTAAAACTTTCTATACTTATAAGTGTAACCTTCTCTCCAACATGGGGTAAAGAGGAGTTCACCCATGAGGGACGAAAGTTAGTTAGTGGGAAAGACATCGGTTAGTAGATTATAAATAATAGTTGAGGTTTCACCGGTAGTTACAAAAATGATTTTATTATAAATCTGATATGGGGAACAATGAACTGGTCAGAAGAAGTGTAAGATTCAAGTTTATAGAGAGTTTGAAAACTCTAAGGGGTTTGGTGTATCTAATTTATACTGAACGATTATTAAAAGTTTAAAATAAAGAGTATCAACCTCGAACTGATATAGTATTACAAGTACGAGGTTATTACATTTTTAATTAAATCTGAAAGGAAATAATATGATAGAAAATATAAGTAAGGAAGAAGCAAAACATATGGTAGAACTATTAAAGAAGAAATCCATCTTAGTAAAGAATTTCTCAGATAAGTTAGAGAAGTACAGAATAAGTGGAGATAGAGAAACCTATAACAAGAAGTTTAAAGAACTATTAGAAAAAGAAGAGATAAAAGTATATGGAAAGAAGATTGAGTAAAAAGGATTTAATGAAACTCTATGGAGTAGATAGAATAACCATAGAAGATTGGAGAAGAAACAGAGGATTAAACATGATAGAAGTATCCTCTCATTCAAAATACATCACTGAGAAGGAGTTATTAAAGTGGGAGAGTAGTTTAAAAGAAGATTCTTCAGTTTAGAGGTTTAATAATCAAAGTGTATCAGAATGAAGAGGTGTGAATGGTATAATACATTCTCTAATGAATTCTAATTTAATTACTCTATCAGTATTTTTAAAGAGAGGTTTCTTGTAACTGAGAGAATACTTTTTTCCAAAATGGGTATCGGAGTGGTTTTTATATCGGGGTTAATTTTTTCTCCATTTATAAGATTTTATTATTATTTTTAACAAATGAGAAATAAAACAGATCTGTATAACATAAAAACATCGCAGAGTTGAGTGTAAAATCAACCCACTCTAAATATTTAAAAAATGAGTTAGGTATAGACATCAATAATGAGGATATTGTCGAATTAATGTATGAAATTCAATCAGGTTCTTACATAAACTTCGTTGAAAACAACATGGAATCTTCAAAATTTTATTCCATGCAGTTATCAAATATTCTTGGAAAGTATATAAATAAAAATAATTCTTTTTAAAATGAGCACTTTAGAAATGACTACTCTGTCTCTAGTTTTAAATGATTTAAAGATAAAACCTAAAATTACATTTGCTTTCGATATAAGCTGGAGTAGAATATACTGTGGTAATTTCTTTGTAGAAAAACATTTAAAAAATTATAATTCTAAATTGGTTCCTTTTGTTGCAGATATTTTTGAAATCCCTTTACAAGACAAATCAATAGATTTAATAAGATTTAACCTTGCACAGTAAAAAAGTTTAAGCGTATTTTGTCTTAGTAGATTTCAGAGTAGTTAAAAAAAGATTAATTTTATTTGAACCATATTATGAAAAGAATTCTCTCGAGGGAAAACAAAGGATGGATTCCCTGGGTTACATTAAGGGGTTAGAAAATGTAGTGAAAGAATTAGGAGGAAGTGTTGAGGATGTAATTAGAATCGATAGACCGGCTAATGATTTAAATCCTACATATTGTTTTGTAATACTTCCACCCCCTGATAACTCCAAAGTGAAAGATGTTGTAAATTTCAGTGTCCCTGGAACTAATTCCCCTTTAAAGAAAGATGACTCGTTTTTTTATTCTGAAGAGTATGGGGTGTCCTTTCCAATAATTAAAAATATACCTGTATTAAAATCTAACTCAAAAATATATACATCAGTTTACGATAAATAATTTCAAATCATACCCCACAAAACATCTATTCAACTTATCACAAACTTTACCTGTAGTTCCACTTCCCCTAAAAGGGTCTAAAACTAATTCAAACTCTTTTGAAGTTTGAAGAATGGGTAGGGTTATGATTTCTTCTGGAAACGGTGCAGGGTGTTCTCCTTCAATATGGAACTTATGTTAGATTTAACAGAAGTTAAATCGGTTCGTTTCCCCTGTCCTTTTCTGTAATGATTATCAAGTGATAGATATTCATTAATAAGTTCCTTAAAACTCTTTATTCTTTGTTTGTTGTAGTGTATTAGGAGTAATTCTTCTTCTCCTTTCTTAACTTCTTTAACCTCAACCTCAACTTCTTCCCATCCCAATCTTTTAATAGATTCAAATCTTCTATTTCCACTGACAACTGAATTAGTTTCCAGCCATTGTAATTAATAAGAACAAGACAAATGTGATTAAAATTATTTTATTAATTGTGATTTACAAGTTAAATATACTAGGACTATTTTTGGTATTAATTATGTTAATGTCAGGATTGCCTTTCAAACTTAAAGTCTTTATATGTCGGCTTATAGTGTTTGTTTATTCCGAAGAAAAGCAAGCCATCCTCAGGTATCCTTTTTCCTGTTCTTAGATTCATTAGTTTAAAATAAATGAGACTTTTTATTCAACACAAAGAGCTGCTGCTCCTAAAATAGAAATCCCTTTTATTTGTGAAACTTTAATTACTAAATGCTCCAATTGCTTAGGAAAAGCATATTCATTTAAGGTTTTTTCCATCGATTTTTTAAAGAGGTGAGTTGCCTTACTGATCGATCCGCCGAGCACAATGGCCTCTGGAGCAACTATATAGTTAATGCTTTTGATGGCGTTTCCTAAGTGCACACCGAATTCATGATACGCTTGCAGGGCATTAGAATCTCCTTGAGTAGCTAAGATGCTCATTTCTTTTGCACTTGAATCAAATTTTCTTTCAAAGAAAAGACTACTGGCGTAATGCTCCATAATACTATCTTTGTAAGCAATCAATCCTATTTCTCCAGCTCCACAAAGCAAGCCATTGTAAAGTTTGTTTTTAATAATTACTCCCATCCCCAGACCTGTACCGATCGATAGTCCAACAAAATTGGTAAAGGTTTTTCCATTACCATAGATTTGTTCTCCCTTAGTAAAACAATTAGCATCATTATTTAAGTAAACGGGTATCGCATAGCGGTCTTCTAGGATTTCTTTAAGAGGAACTTCTTTCCAAACAGGAAGATTCATAAGGTCATAAATAACTCCAGAATCGGGATCTACTATCCCAGGAACTCCAACTCCAATTGCAGTTGTTTTTTTTGTAATTACAGCATCTACTGTTTTGAAAAGGATAATCAAAATCTCTGATTCTGTAATATTTCGATGTACAGGATTTGAAACTTCAAAATCAATTTTCCCAAAGGAAACTCGACCTGCTTTAAAGTTAGTTCCGCCAAGATCAATACCCAGGTATTCTTTCATTTACTATTGCTTTTTGATTCTATAGTTTTATTAATAACTAAGGGTTTTGCCCAAAAACCTATTGATAAGATAAAAGTTAGAGGTATGATTAGGAAAAATAAGGCTGTTTTTAAAGAAATAGCTTCTCCGATCATTCCAATAATAAATGGAAAAATTGCTCCACCCGCAATTCCGGTGCACAATATACCAGATAAAGACCCATGATTTGATTTTATTGAATTTAGGCCCAAAGAGAAAATGATGGACCACATTACAGAAATAGAAAATCCAAGCATGGGGAAGGCAAATAAGGCTGAGGGCGCATTTCCCAGAAGTGCAAAAAACAAGCATAAGATTGTTGTTACAGAAGCACCAATTAGCAGTTTCCTGCTGTCTATTATCTTTAGCAAGGCGAGCCCCAAAAGACAACCAAAGGTCAGCATTGCCCAGAAGTAGGCAACTGTATTTGCACCAACTGTTTGTGGATCTAACTGATGATATTCTTGTAAAAAATGAGAAATCCAATTTCCAATTCCTTGTTCAACCCCTACGTAACAAAATATTCCTAGGAAGTATAAGATTGTATATTTGTTTTTTAGCAACTCCCAATATGAACTGGTGTCTCCCACTTTTTCATCTTTCACTTTTTCATAGTTTGGATATTTTATTAGTCCTGTTAAAAGAAACAAAGCAAAAGAAAAGACTGAGAAAACAATATATAACGAAGCCCATGGAATATTTTCGGGCACAAGGCTACGTAGGCTAGTGGCCCAATTTTCAGAAGCATGATCTCCAACTAAATAGAGATATAAATATGGACTAGCAAAAGATGCACCTCCAAAAACTAACTGAGCAGCTACTGAATTAAAAGCAAAATGCTCCTTTCCACCAGCACTCCTTAGCATGGGATTTATGATAACTTGTAAAATTGCCATGCAACTACCCAATACAAATAGGGTAATGCTAAAAACAAAATAGGTTGGGACAAATACAAAACCAAGAGAAGCAAGTGTCATAAGTAAAAAAGAAAAACTTAACAGAATTTTACTGCCAAAACGTTCAGATAAAAAGCCAGCGGGGATTGACATTATACCATAAGCAATGAAAAAGGAAAAAGGCAAGAATCCAGTCATAACAAGACTCAGATCAAAACTTTTTTTGACATCGACAATGATTGAATTGAGGATATTGGTGACCAAGGAAATAACAAAGAATATCAGCATAACCAAGAACACAATATGGAGGTGCCTTTTTGGAGCCTGCGCTTTATTTATAACTTTTTCCATAGACATATATTAAAAGGATATAAAATAGCAATTTAAGTTAACGATTTCTTAAATAAACTTGAATGTATAATTTAATGTTAGATACTAAGCTACATATATTGGTTGTGTTAAACAAGTTTACATAAGCTATTTAAAAATGCATTAAAACAGTTTTGTATATTATAAATTAGATATTTATAAAAAGACTTTTTTTATAACACTATAATCAATAACTGGCATATCCTCTTCAGTAATAGTTTCTTTTAGAAAGCATTCACCTCATTAATTACATATTGAATATATTTGAGAGATTCCTGATAATAATGAAAAAACTGAGCGTATTTATTTATTTTATTCTTTTATCCTGTTCTAAGGATATTACGGTTGATGAATCGAGATCAGCTTTAGAATTTACTTTGTCGGTATCATCTTATGAGGGAGGAACTGTAAATTATGACAATTCAACCGACGGGGTTTTTTCTGATGGGGAAATAGTCAACATCTCTGCAGTAGCTAATGAGAATCATTATTTTATTGGTTGGTCTAATGGATCCCGAGAAAATCCAATTAAAATTACTGTTAACTCAAACACCTTTATTACGGCCAAGTTTATTAATAAACAAGATTTAATTACCCGTTTTGAACAAATTGTTATTGGAAATGGAGATAATGGTCCAGTGTATACTTTAAAATGGAGGCAAATGAATCTATTTTTAGATGGATCTTTAACATCCGAGTTTAAGGAAGAGTTAGGACTTTTTGTAAGAGAATTAAATTTTTTACTAAACAATGATCAAGACTTTTCAATTAATCAGGTAACAGAACTTTCAGATTCTGATGTTCATATGATGAGAACTGATTCGCATACTTTTAAAGGTGTTTATTCAGAATTTGAAGATATCCCGCTTGAAAATTATTATGGATATGCACTATGGTGGTTTAATGACTTCGGTAATATAGAATCCGGAAAAGTTTTTATTAACTCCCAGTCAGTGTCGAGTAATGTTGTGATTAGATGGGCTATAAGACACGAGTTAGGGCATATTTTAGGGTTAAAACACACAACAGAAGAATCAAGTATTATGCATCCTAATCATAGACCTGGGGTAAATGATGTTTTTTCTGATTTAGATAAAGAAGCTTTACGATTCCTTCACGATGAAAGAATGAATGTTTTTTCTAATACTGATGAATCCAGGGAAGTTTTGGAAGGAATTCTGGGAATAAATAACACCAACAAAGCAAAAAACAAACCAAACACAAGTTTTGAAAGCAAAACAAAACCAGGTGGTATTATCTATGCCTGCGGAAAATAATCTAAAGTAAGTCTAAGCAGAATAAGAGCAGAAGTGAACAGTTAAATGCTCCATCACCTCAAAAAACCGATTACTTTCCGCGACCTGCTTTACGGACTATCGAGCTGCTTTTAGAGCCGCCTTTGGCTTTTGGTGCTTTTTTAGCACTTGTCTTATCATCGTTTTTTACGGTTCTGTTTCCAAAAAATTTACTTGACATAGGTTCTTGTTTTTAAGCGTTCTTATGATTTAGAGTAAAGGTAAGCTTTTATTTAAAGTGTTAAATCGCTGAAATGAGTTAAAAATTAAACTTAAAGTCAATACAGTTCCGTAATTTTAAGATTGTATATATTTCCGTATTATGTTTAAACATCTCATGTCTTTTCTAGTGGTTTTTGGCTGTTTGCTTGGCTCACAAAAAGCGTGTGGCCAAGGCGGAGATCTTTTGATTCAGCAGTACGGCAAGACCGATATAGAAAATATAGGTTTAAGAAGATGGAATTATGATGCACATCTTTTATTTAATCGATTCAATACTTCTGATCGGGAAACAAAAGGGAAATTAGGTATGAGTATTGGCGCTTCTGTACAATACAATTTCAAGAAAAGTTATGGGTTGAGGTCAGGTGTTACGCTTCACAGAATCAACTATGCTTATGACTTGGCAGCCGACTCTTCTAAAGACCAACTTATATTTTTGTCAGTTCCGCTTAGTGGTCGCTTATATCCGGTAAAAAAGGTAGTTATTGAATTGGGTATTGTCTATAATTTTTTTCTTAGTACAAAAGGTGATCCACCAGCCAATTTAGAAGATGAGTCCGTTTCTTATCCTTCGGGAACTTTCAATGACAGCTTTGGAATGCTTTCGGCTGTTCACTACAAGGTCAGGAACCGGTTCAGCGCCTCTTTACAGTATCAGTTTCAGAAAAATAACACCAACCCGCTTCAAAGAGAAACAAGTGCCTTCTCGGGTTTATTGCTTGGAATTCATTATACCCTTCTGTCGGATAAAATTTCTCCCAACTGATGCGTTAGTGCACTGCTTATTTTAGTAGTTTTTTTGACTTCCTTTTAGATATTTTTTTCAATGGTTTTGAGTCTCCCTCATCAAAATAATATTCGTCTTGCCTCTTAAATTTTGAAGGATAGCTATCGCCCATTGCTGTTTTTGCCTCTATTCCTGGTCTGAATATAACTTTAGGGCGCAGATAGACTTTAATGTTGGGGTCTAAACTCATAAGCCACTTCCCTTCTAAATAATACCATACCTCATCATCTCCAAGGGTAACTCGCATTCCGTTCTTGGCGTTGAGATTTCTACCGCCTTCTGATTCAAAAAATCCTGAATATCCATTATATCGCAAGGATAGCTCGTTTGTAGTTTCTACTGAAACAGATTTTTGAATTAGCCCAGACTTATATGAATCATGAAAAAAAACAGACCCCTCAACTCCCGCCATATCTATCGCTCCCGAAGCTCCATCTACTTGACTTCCAGTGTATTTAGTCATCCCTTCGTTTATGTTTAAATTTTGTTGTGCATGAACAAAACATATTGATAATAAAGCCAATGCAATAAAGTTTCTCATTACTATTCTTCTTTTTTCATCTTAATTAAAATAACTCCATTCTTACCTTTTTCTCCCATTTTTTCGATTGCTTTTGAACCCTTAAGAACATCGATGCTTTCAATAGAGTCTACCGAAATAGTAGACACATCAAACCCGGGTTCCATTTCTTTTCCGTCTATTATGATAATCAGTTTTAATTCATCTGAACTAATATTGATTTTAACTTCTTTATTGTCGTCGGAAATAAAAATAGCCTCTCCAGTTAGATTTGATTGAGTGCTATACTCAAATGCTTGAATTTTTTCAGGATTCAAAGTGTCAGTCTGCTTCGTAATCCATTGAATTGCTTCATCAGAATCATTCCCTTTAAAAATAAACACCTTTTTTGATGAATGAACCAATGTGTCTCCCTCTTCTTTATGTTGAAAATAATTTAGTGCCGGATCCTCACCAAAGAAAAAGATTTCAGAATCTCCATCCTTCAATGAAGCAATCATTCCCGAAGAAATTAAAGCAGTTTTTTTGCGAATTGGATTTTGGGGTTCAACTTTTGATTCAGGACTCATCTTGTAAATTTTGATGGTAAGACATGAAGTCATGATAATGCTTAATGCTAAAAACAACAGCCCTTTTTTCATCTGAAATAGTTTTATGATATTCGGGTAAAGTTAATCAATCCGAATTAAAAAAGAAAAATACTCTTCATTTAGAAACCACCGTGTCAAAAAATCGGCTTATTGTAATGTTTAGATAATGATGTCCTTTTTGTGGTTGGGTTTTGTTGTCCGGGCTTCTGTTAAAATATATTAAGGCTAATCGCCAGTTGTTTTTATGAACGGCATAGCCAGCCTCAATTGTAGCTCGGAGTCGATTTACTGGAACAGTAAAGCGAGCATTGTCATTAAAGAAACTTCCTGAAAGCATATAATCATGTGCAATAAATTGTAACCGAAGACCAAAATATACCCCTTCGCCTTGTTGGTTGTCAATCAAAACATTTCCCTGCTTTGTCAAAACAGTTTGTTCTCCAAGAGCTAAACCCAAAGCACCTCCTGCAGAAACGTTTTGAGTGCCTATTGTAGTAAAAACATGAGACTGAAGCGCAACTTTTTGCCTTAAATTCCAGCGTTTATAAGAATCTGTAAAGAAATTTACATGAAAAGCATCTGGAATCTCATCAGTCCAGACGAGTTTGGGTAGTCCCAAGATTAATCGATGGTAATTGTTTTGCATCCACTTTGCTCCCGATGCCGACCCTGTTACTCCCAATTGAATTCCCCATTGGGTTTGTTTGTTTAAGCTATGCTCTTTTTGGAATGTTAGCTTCAAAAAAGACCACCCTCCATAAGGATAATCGAATAAGTTTGTGTCGGATGTATAACGATCGTTAGGGGTGTATAGTTCTTGTCCCAATTCCCAAAGTAAAAACTTCTTTATGTCGATTTCTGAGGACGCCTCTTTGGGTTGAAGTTGTTTTCCGTATTGTAAAAATATTCCACTAGAATAATATCGATCCAACTTAAAATAGAGGTCGTTATCTATATTTAAGTTGAAATATTCTTGAGCATAAACAGCCTTTGATGTTATTATAAAAATAAACACCAAGAGGTATCCCGATTTAAAAAGCTTCTTTATCAAACTACTAAGTTAAGGTATTATGAAATATAGCGCTAACGGTTTTTGAGAACCAAGAGGGGAATTATAGAGAAAAAGTCTTTCTTGTAAACAACATCTGACTCCATAAGTTTCTCAAAAAAGCCACGCTTTCGGGCAAAAACAATCAGAATCTCGGGTTTAATGGACTGAAAATGTATGAGAACGCCTTGATAAACACTTGCGTTTTCTAACGAAACTAAACCTTCAGAAAGCTCTACAACCTCATGATCAATATCTAAACGAGCTGCTTCATGTCCAGGGGTTTTAACTAATAAGAGGTTTACTTTAGTTTTGAATGCTTTAATTAGAACCTTTAGAGGAGCTAGGGATTGTTCGCCTTTAATCTTACCTTTTTTAAATGCAAATAATCCTTGCTTAGGAATACTAAACTCATAATCAATTGGTACCAACAAAACAGGGATTGATGTTTTCTTGATGATTTTTCCTGATATTTTACCTAGAAACAACTTTTCATTGATGTCGTTGCTTCTTGGACCTACAACAATTAGGTCTAAGCCTATTTTCTTATCTAAGGATTCTATTCCAGTTATCAAATCTCCTTTGTAATTAACCATTTTAATGTCAACAGAATCCGTTTGAACCGATTTCACAAGTTCTTTTACGCGTTTAAAATTCCGTGAATTAATAACTTCTTTTGCAGATGAAATTTGAGCAGGTATCGATGCTGCATTATAAGAATCAATAACAAAAAGTGAGGCTTTGAAATGTTTGGCTAATTCTACCGCATAGGCTAATGTGCTTTTTCCATTGGGTGAAATACCTATTGGGACAAGGATATTTTTCATAATTTGGGGTTAATGATTATTTAAAGCACAAAAATACCAGTAAAGCATTGAGTAAAAGAATATTCTATCTTTTATTTTGCTTTCTATACCGAAAAGCTTTTTTAAAGCTCTTTTTTGAGTAGTGCACCCTAAAGATTATTTTTAGGTAGAAGTAAATTCAGAAAAATTACAGAACTTGCGGATTGGTTATATTGAGTTTTTATAAACGGAGTATACTTTTATTATGGCACATAAAATAAGAATTACAAAAGAGTTCAATTTTGAAACTGGGCATGCGCTTCACGGCTATGACGGGCTGTGTAAAAATGTTCATGGACATAGTTACAAGCTTGCGGTTACCGTTATTGGAGCTCCTATTGTAGATGCTAAACAAACCAAAAACGGAATGGTTATTGACTTTAGCGATTTAAAAAAAATAGTGAAAGAAGAAATTGTGCTTCCTTTTGATCATGCTACGGTTTTGAATGTAAGCTCTCCACACAAAGAGCTTGCAGAAGAAATGGAGTCCAGAGGGCATAAGGTTTTGAAGGTAAACTACCAGCCTACTAGTGAAATGATGGTTATTGATTTTGCAGGGAAAATAAAAAGTCGCCTGCCCGAAGGAATTAGCCTGTATTCGTTAAAATTGAGAGAAACAGAAACTTCTTTTGCCGAATGGCATACTTTGGACAATAACTAAAATCCAAGCCCTTCTAGATCTTCTTTTTTGTTTTCCTTATTCAAACCATTTATCGGTGTTTCTTGCTGACAATCGATAGGGATCGTCAGTTTTTCTGGTGCTTCAAAATCTTCCAAAGAAATTCCTAATTCTGGAATTTCATAGGCTCCACGCATATACATTGCCCATATAGGTAAGGCCATAGTAGCTCCCTGACCAAAAGCAATATCTTCGAAATGAACTGCTCGATCATCTCCTCCTACCCAAACTCCTGTAACTAAATTAGGAACCATCCCCATAAACCATCCGTCACTTTGGTTCTGAGTTGTACCTGTTTTTCCTGCAATAGGGTTTTGAAATTGGTAGGGATATCCGGTCACTACATTTTTGTATGCATAGTTTGCTTCGTCTGCCCCTTGATGGCGTAAGCGTATTCCTGATCCAGACTCAGTTACCCCTTTAAGTAAATCAACGGTAACATAAGCAGATTCTTCACTCAAAACATCGGTTGTTTCTGGAACCACTTCAAAAAGAACTGTTCCATTTTTATCTTCTATTCTAGAGATCATTATGGGCTTGACATAAATTCCTTTATTTGCAAAAGTACTGTATGCTCCAACCATCTCAAACAGGCTAATGTCAGGAGTTCCTAGAGCAATAGAGGGGACCCTGGGCAAATAGGAGGTAATGCCCATCTTTCGAGCTAAGTTTATTACAGGCCTAGGGCCTACTTTGTCCATTAAACGAGCACTTACAGTATTAACAGAATTCGCCAATGCATTTTTTAGGGTTCTCATTTGTCCATACTTATTACCCGAATTTTTTGGACACCAAGCGTCAACATTTCCATGCATCATTGGCTCTATACAAAATAAAGCGTCGGGTAAAATATCACATGGTGAAAGTCGCAACTGGTCAATTGCTGTAGCATATAAAAACGGTTTGAAAGTCGAGCCAATTTGTCTTCTTCCTTGGTAAACTTGATCGAACTGAAAATGCTTATAGTTAAACCCACCAACCCAAGCTTTAACATGACCTGTTAATGGGTTCATAGACATCATAGAAGCCCTTAAGAAATGCTTATAGTATCGTATAGAATCCAAAGGAGTCATAATGGTGTCTCGATCACCCTTCCAGCTAAATACTTCCATAGGAACTGGCTTTTTAAAAGAAGCCCATATCGTTTCTTCGTTTTCCCCTGCCACGCGCATCTTTCGCCAGCGTTCCGATCTTCGGGCTGTGTTTTGGAGTAAGGTGTCTATTTCTCCTTCACGTAAATCTAAAAAAGGAGCTGTTGGGTTTAACTTAGGTGTGTTTTGAATAAAAAATTCTTTTTGCAAATTCGACATGTGTGCTGCTACAGAAGATTCTCCTATTTGTTGTAATCGGGAATCGATTGTAGTATAAATTCGTAAGCCATCTCGAAAAATATCATAGTTTATTCCGTCAGCTTTTGGATTTTCCTTAGTCCAAGTACGCATGAATTTTTGTAAATAAGCTCTAAAATAAGTTGCCAATCCCTCTCGGTGTGAGTCGGGTGTGAAGTCAATTTCTAGTGGCATTAATTTGAGAGAATCTTGCTCACCCTCTGAAATAAAACCGTTTCGTTTCATTTGTTGAAGTACTACATTTCTTCGTTGTTCTACTTGAGTGGGTCGCCTTATTGGATTAAATAGAGAAGAGTTTTTTAGCATTCCAACCAAAGTGGCCGATTGCTCTATTGTTAGTTTTTTCGGAGTCGTATTAAAGTAAATTTTTGCAGCCGACTGAATTCCATCAGCGCTGTATCCAAAATCATAAACGTTTAGATACATCGCTATGATTTCTTTTTTGGTATAGCTTCGTTCTAATTGAACTGCTAAAACCCATTCTTTAAATTTCTGAAGAACGGCTTGAGCTTTATTTCTTGAGCGTACTCCGACAAAAAGTTGACGTGCCAATTGTTGACTGATCGTGCTTGCTCCTCCTTTTTTTCCAAGATAAAACAATGCACGAAGTGTTCCTTTGAGGTCAATTCCTGAATGACTAAAGAATCGTTCATCTTCTGTGGCGATAAGAGCATTTACTAAATTCTTTGGGAGTGCATCAAAACTAATTGGTGTTCGGTTATCGTTAAAATAAAATTTTCCTAGAACAAAACCGTCACTAGAAATAATTTGAGTGGCTAAATTAGTTTTTGGGTTTTCGAGCTGTTGTAAGTCTGGCATTTCACCTAAAAATCCAAGGGCTGCACTAGAAAACAAAACAACAACAGATAGAATTCCTGTAACAAAAGAAATCCAAAAAAAACGAAGCAGGTTTTTGTAGGGGTTTATACCCTTTTTCTTAGGCTTTGATTTCCTTTTATTTTGAGTTGCCATTAGGGTTGTCTTAGGGGTTGTGTTTGGGGTTGCGTTTGAGGTTCAATTGCTATTCCAACATTTAATATTCCGTCTAAAATAGAAACGCCTTCTACCGATCCATTATTGCGTACTCGCTGAGAAATTTCAACAAAAAACGGACCCTTGTGAGGTGGAAGCCAATTTTCTTTCCAACTCAATTTACTTTCCTTAACTTCTAAAAAACCGGTTCCAAGCCAATTCCCTTTTGGATCAGCCATTGCATATTCTAGCGTATCTCGAGCGATTACCTGAACGGAATCTCTGAGCTCTGCTATCAAAAATAAGTTTGCGTATTGATAATCGTTTGAATTTCGGATGTGTATGAATACATCTGAAGATGCGACTTGAGATTCTGGAATGGTAAATTGAATCATTTCTGTAGAAGGCCATCCGCTTGAAAGCTCATGATAAGACCTAAAATGATCACTCGAGTTGCATGAAACGAGAACTATAAAAGCTACGAGAAGGGCAGCCTTACGCATTTTTCTTTGAGTTATTGTTTTTTTTGGAGCGAGACTTGTTTCTTCCTTTTTTATGCTTAGGACGATCGAATCGATTCAGGCTGTCTTGCCCAACTACATTTTCAAATACTTTTTCAGGGGCTTCTACTTTATCTTCGTGAGCGAAATCTTCTAAGCTAGAAACTGGTTTTTTAGCTTTGTTTAAAGATATAATTTTATTGGCCTGATCAGAAGTTAACAAATGCCAATTCATCCATTCACCTTTATAGGTATACCATAAATATCCTTTGAAAATATCGATTTTTTGACAAATTCCAACTCCCTTTTCTGTTTGAAGTTTGGTTTCCATTTTTGGAAACTTCTTCAATGCATTTCGGTAAGAGTCTAATTCATAGTTCAGGCAGCATTTCAACTTTCCACATTGCCCTGAAAGCTTTTGAGGGTTCAAAGAAAGTTGCTGGTATCGAGCGGCAGAAGTAGAAACAGATCTAAAATCTGTAAGCCATGTAGAACAACACAACTCCCTTCCGCATGAGCCAACTCCTCCTAATCTTGCAGCTTCTTGACGTAAACCAACCTGGCGCATATCTACTCGAATGCTGAATGCTTGTGCCATGTCTTTTATAAGTTGACGGAAATCAACTCGCTTTTCTGCTGTATAATAAAAAGTAGCCTTAGAGCCATCACCCTGAAATTCTACATCCGAAATTTTCATTTCTAAATGTAAATAAATTGCCATTTCTCTTGCGCGTTTCTGAATGGTTTCCTCTCGATCACGAGCTGCCTGCCAAACATCAATATCTTTTTGACTTGCCTTGCGGTATATTTTTAAAACTTCTTCGCTTTTTTCTGAAACGCTTTTCTTTTTCATTTGAAAACGAACCAACTCTCCAGTTAAAGTAACCTGACCAATGTCGTGACCACTTTGTGCCCCTGTAGCAACTAAGTCCCCAATACTTAAACTCAGGTCTGCTTCTTTTCTATAAAAAGCCTTTCGGCTGTTTTTAAAACGAACCTCAACAATGTTACAAGCTTCTTGCCCGTTTGGCAATTGCATGTTAGAAAGCCAATCAAAAACAGTTAGTTTATTACAACTGTCCGTTCCACAAGTACCGTTACTTTTACAGCCCCTAGGGGAACCGTCTGATGTAGAACATGAAGCGCAACTCATATGTAAAAATTTGTTAAAGCGTTAAAGGTAAAGATACAGTTATTTAATAAAAACAAAACACTTCCTTTTTATTATTGGTTTTTATATTTCAAAATCTCTGAGCGTCCTTTTTTAAATATTTTATTACTGTTATGCGCTCCTTTTCTTAAGACTTTTTGTTCCTCCAAAGGCAGTTGAATTATCTCGTTACATGCATCCGAGCAACAGGTTTGCATTTTTCCCTGACACGATTCGCATTGTATAAACAATAAATGACAAGCTTCGTTTGCGCAATTTACATGGGTGTCACCTAAAGCGCCACATTGATGGCAATGGGCAACAACATCATCCGTAATTCGCTCGCATCGTCTTTCATCGAACACGAAATTTTTGCCAACAAATTTATTTTCCAAATCGTTGTCTTTTACTTGTCTGGTGTATTCTATTATTCCGCCTTCTAGTTGGTAAACATTCTTAAATCCTTTGTGCTTAAAATAGGCACTTGCCTTTTCGCAACGAATTCCGCCAGTACAATACATTAATAGATTTTTTTCTTCTTTAAGATCTTCGAGGTCTTTCTCAATAATGGGTAATGAATCTCTAAACGTGTCCACATCTGGAGTAACTGCGCCTTTAAAGTGGCCTATTTCGCTTTCATAATGATTTCGCATGTCCACACAAATAGTATTTGGATTGGAGAGCATGTCGTTGAAACCTTCTGCATTAAGATGTTGTCCTTTTTGAGTTACATCAAACGTTGAATCGTTGAGCCCGTCTGCAACAATCTTATCGCGCACTTTAACCTTTAATTTTAAAAACGATTTTAGATCTTGCTCAACAGCAATATTCAGTCGGATGTCTTTTAAAAAAGGAACTTGATCCAAATGGGCTTTGAACTCCTCAAACCGAGGAGCGGGAACCGACAACTGAGCATTAATCCCTTCATAGGCAACATAAATTCGTCCCAAGACTTCCATGGGGTTCCATGTCAAGAACAGGTGGTCTCTAAAAAGTTGTGGATTGCCAATTTGGGCATATTGATAAAAGGATAACGTGAGCCTTTCTGTTCCGGCTTCTTCGAGCATTACCGCCCGTTCCTTCGCGCTTAATTTATTGTACAGTTGCATGCTATACTTTTTTAAGGTGAATGATGCTGCAAAGATATAAAAACTTCATTCACTTTACTAAGTCAAACACCAAAGACCATTTGAGGTGTAACCATAAAAAAAATGAGTCAACATGAAATATTGTTAATAAACCCTTAGGCTTTTGAGGTAAATCAAAATAAAGAAAATAGTACATTAGCAGTAAAGAATAAAACTATGGCAGACGACAAATCAGCGAAGCTAAAAGCGCTTCAGCTTACCTTAGACAAACTAGATAAAACATACGGAAAGGGCTCTGTAATGAGGCTTGGAGATTCAGCAATTGAAGAAGTAGAAGCCATTTCTTCGGGGTCATTAGGTCTTGATATTGCATTGGGTGTGGGGGGATATCCTAAAGGTAGGGTCATCGAAATCTATGGTCCAGAATCTTCCGGTAAAACAACCTTGACGCTACATGCAATTGCAGAATGTCAAAAAGCAGGTGGTATTGCTGCCTTTATAGATGCAGAACATGCTTTTGACCGCTTTTATGCCGAAAATTTAGGCGTAGATGTTCAAGAACTTATTATTTCTCAACCTGATAACGGAGAGCAAGCGTTAGAAATTGCTGATAACCTAATACGGTCGGGTGCGGTTGACATTGTAGTAATTGACTCTGTAGCAGCATTGACTCCAAAAAGTGAAATCGAAGGGGAAATGGGAGATTCCAAAATGGGACTTCATGCGCGTTTAATGTCCCAGGCTCTTAGAAAACTTACGGGTTCAATTAGCAGAACTAACTGTACTGTGTTTTTTATAAATCAATTGCGTGAAAAAATCGGAGTGATGTTCGGAAATCCCGAAACTACGACGGGAGGAAACGCATTAAAATTTTATGCCTCTGTACGTTTGGACATTCGAAGATCTACTCAAATTAAAGATGCTGACGCCAAAGTACTAGGAAATAAAACACGAGTAAAAGTGGTGAAAAATAAAGTTGCTCCACCTTTTAGAACTACAGAATTTGACATCATGTATGGAGAGGGTATTTCTAAAATCGGAGAAATTATTGATCTAGGTGTTAACTACGAAATAATTAAAAAATCCGGTTCTTGGTTTAGTTACGGAGACACAAAAATAGGGCAAGGGCGTGAATCTGTTAAAACCCTTTTACAGGACAATCCCGACCTGATGGATGAATTAGAACAAAAAATACTAGAATTGCTAAAAGCTGTTGAATAAGCTTTTTATTTTCAAAACTTATCAAAACCCGCTTCTTGCGGGTTTTATTTTTTAGCGTTTTTAATCCCTGCTAAAACCGGGAGTATTGCCATTATATACATTATTGGGCCGTAAATAGCAGCAACTATTGCTAAATCTGAATTAGCTATGGTAATTACGGCTAAGCTTATTGTTAAAGTCCCGTTTTGAATTCCGGATTCTATTGCTATTGTAAGGGCTTGTATAGCGGTTAGATTAAGCCATTTTGAAGTTAAAAAACCAAGAGCCATGGTAATTGTACTCAAAGAAACAAGTATGCCTAGTGTGGCACCTATGTTGGCGATAAATAAATCAAATTCGTTTACTAAGATAACAACAATCACTATTGCCAATAATATCGCTGATGCATTTCGCACAGGTGCTTCCATTTTATCTGCAAAGCCGGGAGCTTTCTTTTTTATTAGCATTCCAATAGTTAATGGAACGGCAATAACTGCGATTAAAGATTTAAAAACATCTAACGCAGGAGGTTCAACACTACCCATTTCATTTCCAAAATATCCAAATGAAAAGTTAATGATTAAGGGGATTGTAAAAATAGTAATTAAACTGTTTATTGCTGTTAAAGAAATAGAAAGCGGCAAATCTCCTTTGGCTAAAAGAGCAATTATATTGGAACTGGTTCCGCCAGGACAGGCAACTAACATCATTAATCCAATGGCGATAAAAGGCTCTGGTTTGAATAAAACACACAATCCAAATCCTACAAGAGGAAGTAAAATGATTTGATTGAAAAGACCTATGAGTAATGGTTTTGGGTTTTCTGCAACTCGTTTAAAGTCTTGAAGCGTAAGTCCAAGACCCATTCCGGCCATAATAATCATGATTGATATCGCCAAAAATAGTGTTGAAGCTTGATCCATGAGTTATTATTTCTTTTTCTTTTGAGCGATTATTATCTCCAAATCAACTGCTTTTTGCCCCCTATTTCTAGGATCTAGTTTTAATCCCTTGAGAATTACATCTCGAGTTTCTTCTTGCAGTTTTTCTATGTCACCCATAGTTTTTACAGGTTGGATTTCAGGAAAAGTTTCGACGCGTAATACTCCTGGGAAACCAAAATTAGGCCTCCAGGGAAACTTTCGCTTACAATCCAAAAACGTCATAGGAACTATTGGAATTTGGTGCTCTATGGCAAGTTTAAAAGCGCCTCTTTTAAAAGAGTTTAATAAAATAGTATCGTCAATATAATTCACCTCTGGAAATATACAAACACTTCTACCTTTTTCGATTATCTTATTGGCGCGACCATATACACCCCAACGACTCTCAGAGCTGCTTCGATCTACTAAAATCGCAGCTCTTTTATATATACTTCCAAAAAGAGGAACTTTTATATATTCTTTTTTTCCAACAAATACAAAAGGGTTTTTGGATACGCGAAACATAACAAAAGGGTCTAAATAGCTAGAATGATTTGCAACCAAAAGATAAGATTTACCCTCTGGGAGAGGTTTGATAAATTTTGTTCTGACGTAAAAACCCATCCCAAATAAAATAAAAGGGGTCCATATGTTTCGTGCAATCCAATAAAGAGTCGGATATCCATTTTTATGACTAGCAACAAGAAATAAAATTGGAAAAAGCGTTATAATCGGAATTGCTGCAAGAATGTAAAACCATCCTCTCCAAAGCAACAATGCCGTTTTCTGAACTATTTGTAGCATCAATCAAAAATAGGCTTTTAGAAACTTCTATAAAATTTTAAAAGCAAAAATGCTGTAAGGGGATGACCAATAACTCTAATGTTCTTTTCTAAAATTGAATAATTTCTTAGGCAGTCCAAGACAATTTTTGAGTTGAAAAAAGTACCTTTACTTAAATAATTATTGGTATGGCTAGAATTCTTACAGGTGTACAAAGCACAGGAACCCCCCATTTAGGAAACCTTTTAGGAGCTGTTCTACCTGCAATTGCGATGGCAGATCAACCAGAAAACGAGTCCTTCCTTTTTATAGCTGACCTGCATTCTTTAACTCAAATTAAAGATGGTGCTGTTCTAAGAGAACACACCTTCAATACAGCTGCTGCTTGGTTGGCTTGTGGACTAGACACCGATAAAACCGTATTCTATAAACAAAGTGATGTAAGTCAAGTAACCGAGTTGAATTGGTATCTCAGTTGTTTTTTTCCATACCAGCGCCTCACTTTAGCCCATTCTTTTAAGGATAAAGCGGATCATTTAGCAGATGTAAATGCTGGGCTATTTAGTTATCCAATGTTAATGGCTGCGGATATTTTGCTCTATGACGCAGAAATTGTTCCTGTCGGAAAAGATCAGTTACAACACCTCGAAATTACTCGATACGTCGCAGCTCGATTCAATAATCAACAAGGAGAAACCTTTGTTTTACCTAAAGCACAAATTGAAGAAGACACTCAGATAATTCTGGGGACAGACGGACAAAAAATGAGTAAATCTAAAAACAATACAATCAATGTTTTTTTGCCAGAAAAAAAACTGCGCAAACAGATTATGGGAATTCAAACGGATTCAACTCCTGTGGAAGATTCCAAAGACCCTGATAATTGTAATGTGTTCGCTCTCTATTCATTGCTCGCAACTGAAGCTCAGATTTTGAACTTACGAGAACAATATCTTGCAGGGGGAATGGGGTATGGCCTTGCAAAACAACTGTTGTTTGAACTCATATTAGACACCTTTGATGAAGCTAGAACTAAATTCGAATACTACCAAAAAAATCCTGCTGAGGTTTCTATTGCACTAGCCAAGGGAGCTCAAAAAGCACAAAAAATTGCTACTGAAGTTCTTATGCGCGTTCGAACTAAAATAGGGTATTAAATTCGTTCAAACTGTTTCCCCGCCAAAGGCTTAACTGGCATAGAGGGGTGTAATCCAAACTCTCCTAGTCAGAGGACTTTCTTTTAAACCGCAGGCATATCATTTTCAGTAAGTTCAGGAATTTATTATATTAGAGTATTATTAACCATAAATCAATTAAAATGAAAAAAATCTTTATTTTCTTATTATCAATTCCAATATTTATTAGCTGTACAAATAGTAATATTGGTCCTTCAGAAGAGGATGTAGCAACTTTTAATAAAAATGTAGAAACTTGGAAAATGGCAGCTAATGGCTTTACTTCAGAAGATCCTGAAAAAGTAATGAGTATTTTTGCTGATTCTTTAAAATGGAATAATCCTGAAGCCTTAATGGAAGTTACTAAAACCAAGGCAGATCTTACTGCAGCAGTTAATTTCTACATAAATAATTTTGATAATATTACATTTACTAAAGATGATTATTATGGAGGAAGCCTTTATTCTACTGATCAAACATCATCATCCCCTGATGCACTTAGAGTTTATGGAAATTGGTCTTTAACCGACCCTGAGTCAGGAGCTGATATAGCTTATAAATGGATGGGTGTTTTAAGATTTAACGAGGACGGAAAAGTTTTTGATTTTGCAGACTGGTTTGATGTAAGTAGTATTCCTAGTCAAATTGAAGGAACTTATAAAAGATAAAATTTACTTTCTAATTTTTATTAATTATGCTATTTGGATGCCCCCTTTTAATCAAGGGGGCTTTTTTAAACCACAGGCATATCATCTTCATTATGTTCTGGGATTTGTTGTTTTTTCTTTACTTTTATATTGTATCAAGAACGCATTTAGCGTACCAACCGATATTCTCGAGACACGGTGGTTTAGAATACGAGACGCTCGTCTAAAACAATCGAGAAATCATATTCATCTTGGTCATAAATGACGTTTAATAAAAAAAACTATTATAGCTATTTTTTCAGGAGAAGTAACAATCAAAGTAAGATTCAAAGACATTCAAGTTGCAGTTGGTTATGGAATGACCTCAGCAATAATTAAGCATAGATGTGTCGAACAGGCTTATGCAAAATCTCCTTGGTCAAAGATTAAAAACCAAAAAGATGATAGGTTTGAGGTAATTTTCGAGAAGGAAAATATCGAATAGAGTGTTTTATTAAAAACAGTCCAAAATTGATTAAAAAAAGTATTCAAAAAAAGCTCAAAATTAGTGAAAATTGCTCAAAAATGTCTGAAAAATGAATTTCTACGAAAAGTGTATTTAGAGACATTCTCTTCAATTTTTTATCAAGAATTGAACTTCAAGGTGTCTTATTAGATATTAAGGGTTCATTTTATTAAATTTAGTGATTATATAGATAATATTAGACCCTTTTATGAGTAATAAGATATCATTCTAACAACAACTGTTTAAGGCTGCGGATAAGCTAAGAAAGAATATAGATGCCTTCTTTTTTATAAATATTTCTTCCTGATTTACTGCAGGAAATAGGACTCATGTCTATCAATCCCTTTGAGGTGAAAAGTTCCTATGCCTTTAATTTTAAGTAGGTTACTTTTTTTCTTTAAGAACTGCTTGGGCGCTTCTACAGTTTTCAACAAGTTTTTTTGCGGTGATGTCACCAATTCCAGGTAAAAGCTGCAACAATAAAGCCGCTTGAATAGACGTTAAGTTCATAAGGATATTATGGTTTAGGGTTTCTGACTACAAAACAAAAAAATTGTCGAAAGGGTTTTTAAATTTATTACATTTGAATATGAATTTGGTACAATACACAAAAGAACTTCTTTATCAATACGAATGTGTCATCATTCCTGGGCTGGGTGCTTTTTTGACTCAACCGGTTACAGTTCGAATTGACAGAGAAAAAGGGATCTTTTTCCCTCCCGGTAAAGTACTGTCTTTTAATGGATTACTGACTCATAACGATGGCTTACTCGCAAATTATATTGCGATGAAAAAATCGATTTCCTACGAAAGTGCCCTTCAAGAAATAAATGAAGAGATTGTAAAATGGAGAGCAAATTTAGATTTTCAGTACCCAGTAATTCTTAGCGGAATAGGAGAATTAATCTTAAATTCAGAACAAAAAATAGGATTTACACCTTTTGATCAAATTAATTTTGATAAAAACTCGATAGGTTTAAACTCTTTTTCGAAAAAACCCCTTTCAGAAAAATCAACAACAACAAAATATATTACTAAAAAAACAATTGTTATGGAAGATACAAATAATGAAGATTTAGCTTTTACTCCTGAAACTAAAAAAAAGAAACCTGCTTACTTGAAATACGCTGCAGTTGGTGTTTTGGCAATTGGCTTGCTTGCAGTTTCTTATTTCCTTGGTAATCAGTACTTGACTGACGAACGCTTGAAGTCTACCGAACTTGCTCAAGAAAAAATTAAAACCAAAGTACAAGAAGCTTCTTTTGATCTTGGTGAAATCGCTGCTTTAGAACTTAATGTTATTGCTGAAGATGTAGAGGATGAAAGTGTTTCTGAAATTGTAGATGGAGATTTCTTTAGTGTAATTGCGGGAAGTTTTCGAGAAGAATCAAATGCTTTAAAAATGCTTGATAAGCTTAAGGAAGAGGGGTTTGATGAGGCGACATTCGCAAAACAAAGTCCTGATGGTTTGTACAGAGTTGCTTACGGAAGGTTTGAAACTAAACGGAAAGCAATGCAATTGTATTATTTTTTAACGCAGACCTTAGAAGAAGAAGCTTGGTACTTAGCTGAGTAAAACTTTTTTACATTCTGAAGATCCAGCTTTTTGGATTTGTTGGGCTGCTGTTTTTAAAAACACTAAATTTTAATTTTGTTTTTCCAGTTTCTGGATTGGTAAATACTTTGCCTATCTTTTCTTTGGCTTTTACTTTTTGTCCCTTAATAACATAGACTTCACTTAGGTTTGAATAGGTTGTAATGTAATTTCCATGTTGTATTAATACAGTTGGATTACTTCCCTTAAATCCAATAATAGACATCACTTTCCCTTCAAATACTGCACGTGCTTCTGAACTTTGAGGAGTTGCAATCGTTACGCCATTACTTTGAATCATAGTAGTTTTGACAATGGGATGGGGTTGCTTTCCGAACTTTTGAACCACAACGCCTTGTTCTACTGGCCATGGAAGTTTTCCTTTGTTTGCAATTATATTGTCTGAGATTAACTGGTCTTCGGGAGTAAGGGTAAATACCTTTGCGTTCAAATTCTTCCCAGCAGCTTTGTTCGAAGCCGCAATAGCTTCTCTAATTAAGCGCTGAATTTCTTTATTAATAGCCGCTGCCTTTTTTTGTTTCTTTTTGATTTGAAAAACAAAACTTCTTTCTTTCTTTTTTAAAGCTTTAATCAATTGTTGTTGACTAGATTGCTCGTTCTTATACTGATGTTGCGCCGTTTTATTCTCTTTAACTAGTTCTTCTTTTTTAAGCTTTTGTGCCAATAAATCTGTGTTTAGCTGTTGTAATGTTTTTGTTTTCTCGACAATCAGTTCTCCCTGTTTTTTTCTAAAACTGGTATACTGATTTAAGTACTGAGAACGTTTATAGGCTTGTAAAAAGCTCTCTGAAGAGAACAAAAACATCATGCGGCTCTGACCAGAGTCACTCTGATAAGACTTTCTGATCATTTCAGAATAATCTTTTTTTAAATTCTCTAGATCTTTTCGCTGTTGTCCAATTATTCTTTGGTTTACGCCAATCTTTTGGGTAAGACGATTGGCTTGTTCGTTGGTAACTCGAATAAGTCTACCTCGAACATCTATTTTTAGACTGAGGTCTTCGAATTCTGTAAGTACTGATTTTTTTTGCTTCTCATTTGAAAACAAAAGCTTATTAATCTGTTTAATTTCTTCTTGTAATAGCTTTCTTTGGTTTTCAAGATTTTGTTGTCTTTGATCTTGCGCATTTGCGGTTTGAGCAAGAATTGTTAGTCCAAATAGAACGAATATAACTTGACGTGAAAAACCAGTTACCAATCTCATTATAGGCTTATTTTTTTATACCCCTTTGGAATAATAAAAGGTGTATAAAGGTTTTTTGGAAAATCTGTTCTTATAAAATCCAATTTTATTTGAATTAAGTTGGAACCATCGAAGAACGATATTTCAATTTCTTTAGGAAGTGTTTTGCCTTCCGTTTTTTGATACTTAGGGTATTTGATACTCAGAGATTGAGCTGAGCCGGGTATTATAAACCGTTGCTCTTTTAAGCGAAAAGTATTGGGGTCAAAAAAATAGGTTGGTCTAAATTGATCTCCCTTAGTTTTAGGAACTAAAACATAAAATTGAGGGTGTTCTATGCGTTCAAAATTACTTGTTCTCATTTCGGAAATGGGGTTTCCTAGAAGAACATTTTCCAAATCCTTAAAACTAAAACTTGTTCCTAATTGATCGTTTATAAAGCTTAAATCGCCGTCGTAATAGGTTTTTTGAAATTTTTCATAAAACCCAACTCGGGTTGGGGTGATTAAAACTTTTGCAATTGGAACCAATATAGAAGCACTCGCCCAAAGCGCCTTGTTAGATTCCATTCTGAGGTTTAGACTAACTTGCTGCTTCTGCTTTCCGTCTGTATATTCAACTTTTACTCGGGCTCTAAATGTTTTTATTTTTGTTGATGCTTTGTCAATTTCTTTGGCTAGAATTTTGATTTCTGCATTTTTGACAGGCTCCTTTGTTGGTAAAACTGCTAAAGATTTACAGCTAAAAACAAGCATACTTGTAATCAGAATAAGTATCGTAGTGCGACAATTTAAAGTATTTTTCATTTGATCTCGGTATAATCGCCTATGCTTATTTGTGTAAATTTTCCGTCAAAAGTGACGTGATTCCCAATCATTGCTTGGTCGAGAATTGCGTTTGAAATATTACTATTGTTTTGGATTAAACTATGGCTTATCGTTGTGTTTTCAATAATTGTACCAGAACCAACAGAAACTCCAGGTCCAATAGTAACGTTTTTGAGATGTGCCTTGGGGCCAATATAACATGGAGGTATTACCGTCGTGTTTTCTATAACTGCTGTTGGGTGAATTAGTTCTCTCCCTTCCGCTTGCATAAAGCCCAACATCTTGGTGTTCGTTTCAAGGGTTATTTGCTTGTTCCCACAATCCATCCATGCTTCAACTTCTCCTGGTAAAAATAAATCCCCAGCCTCTATCAGTCGTTTAATTCCGTCGTTAATTTGATACTCCCCGCCGTGAATTAGTTTTTCATCTAAAACGGATTGCAAGGCTGCTTTTAATTTTCCTATTTCTTTAAAATAATAGATTCCAATTACCGCTAAGTTAGAAACAAACTCTTTTGGTTTTTCTACCAATTGGGTAATCGCGCCCTGATCGTTCAGTTGAACTACCCCGTATGCTTCGGGTTGCTTGACTTTTTTTACCCAAATAATACTGTCTGCTTTGGGGTCTAAACTAAATTGCGCTCGGATTAATGTATCGGCATAGGCAACAACAGCAGGTCCAGATAGTGAGGGTTCAGCACACATAATTGCATGACCTGTTCCTTGGGGTTTTAATTGTCTATAAATAGTTCCTTTTGCTCCAATGTCAGAAGCAATTTTTAATAATTGTTCAACTATTTCGGCTCCAAAGAAAGCTGGGTCTCCTATAATGAAACTGACTTCTTCTATGGGTTGGTTTACAACGCCCGCTATGTCGCGAACCAATTTCTCAACAATTGGAACTCCAGCAACTGGAATCAAGGGTTTAGGTATTGTTAAGGTATGTGGTCGAAGGCGAGAGCCTCGGCCAGCCATAGGGACTATAATTTTCATGTTTTTATTTTTTTCCAGTACTGCCAAAACCACCTGCTCCCCGTTCTGTTTCGTCGAGCGAATCTGAAGGTTCCCATAAAGCTTGCTCATACCTTGCAATAACAAGTTGGGCAATTCGCTCGCCTGGGTTTACAGTAAATATTTCGTTTGATAAGTTTACCAAAATTACACCAATTTCTCCACGGTAGTCTGCGTCAATTGTTCCCGGAGAATTGAGCACAGTCAATCCGTGTTTAGCCGCTAAACCACTTCTGGGTCTAACTTGAGCTTCAAAACCTTCGGGCAAGGCTATTTTAAGGCCTGTTCCAACAATTGTTCGCTCCAATGGTCCAAGTGTAACTGGGTTTTCTAGATGAGCTCGTAGATCGGCTCCCGCTGAGTTTACAGTTGCAAAACTAGGAAGATCATAAGGGCTTTCGTTAATAATTGGTACGGTGATCATTTTTCTTTTTTATACCCACTAAAAATACAAAAAAAGCTACGCATTAAGTTGAAGTCAATACTAAAGAAAAATTAAACTTGCTCTGGTTTTGAAAAAAGGCATGAAAAAAGCCCCTCAAAAAGGGGCTGATTCAATATGTTACTCTATAAAACTATGAACTAAGGGCTTCTGCTCCCCCTACTATTTCAAGGATTTCGTTTGTAATTGCAGCTTGACGTGCTTGGTTATAAGACAGTTTTAATTGGTCTCTTAACTCAGTTGCATTGTCTGTTGCTTTATGCATCGCAGTCATTCGCGCTCCATGTTCACTCGCGAAAGAGTCGCGTAGCGCTTTGAATAATTGCATTTTTATGCTTTTTGGCAATAACTCCTGAACAATATTTTCTTGGGTGGGTTCAAAAATGTAATCTGCTCCCGCAGTATTTTGATCATCCTGTTCAGAAACAATAGGCAACAACGTTTCGGTAGTTACAATTTGGGTAGCGGCGTTTTTGAAGCGGTTATAAACAACTTCAATTTTGTCGTACTTTTTACTTGTAAAATCTGCCATAAACGAATCTGCTATAGCGCTTGCATTTGAGAACGTTAGCTCGTCAAAAATTTCGTTGTTGTTTGTTTCTATCTCAGAACTCTTTTGTAAAATGTCGTTTCCTTTTTTACCAAGTGTAATAAGACTTACCTTTTTGTTTGCATAAACGGTGCTTATGTTCTTGCTTACTGCCTTAACTATATTTGAATTAAACCCACCACAAAGCCCTCTGTTTGAAGTAATCACAAGGACTAAAACGTTTTGGACAGGGCGCTGTTCTGTATATGGATTCTGCGTATCGCCATCAATTGAGCTACTTAAATTCTGAATCAACTCGGTAAGTTTATCTGAATAAGGGCGCATTGCCGTAATTGCATCTTGAGCTTTTTTAAGCTTCGCTGCAGACACCATTTTCATAGCAGAAGTGATTTGCATGGTCGATGAAACCGATGCAATTCTATTACGTATCTCTTTTAAATTAGCCATACTACTTGATCGTTTATTCGAATTGAGCTGCTACTTCTTTGGCAACACTGTTTAAGGTGTCTAGAACTTCGTCTGTTAGTTTTCCAGCTTTAATCGTTTCTAAAACGCCACGGTGTTTGCTGTTCAATATCTCGATATAGCTTTTTTCAAAAGCTTTTACTTGATTAACGGGAACAGATCGCAACAAGTTTTTTGAACCTGCATAGATAATAGCCGTTTGGTCTTCTACTGTAAAAGGATCATTTTGAGCTTGCTTTAGAATCTCAACATTACGTCTCCCTTTTTCAATGATATTTAAAGTAGCTGCATCTAAGTCAGAACCAAACTTAGCAAATGCTTCTAATTCACGGAATTGAGCTTGATCTAGTTTCAATGTTCCTGAAACCTTTTTCATCGACTTGATTTGAGCTGAACCTCCTACACGAGAAACCGAAATCCCTACGTTAATTGCAGGACGAACTCCAGAGTTAAATAAATCAGATTCTAAGAAAATTTGACCATCTGTAATCGAAATTACGTTGGTTGGAATATATGCAGAAACATCTCCTGCTTGAGTTTCAATAATTGGAAGTGCGGTTAAAGAGCCTCCTCCTTTTACTTTGTCTTTTAAAGAGTCTGGAAGATCGTTCATCCCTTTTGCGATGTCGTCATCGGCAATAACTTTTGCCGCACGTTCAAGTAAACGAGAGTGAAGATAAAATACATCTCCAGGGTAAGCTTCACGTCCTGGTGGGCGACGTAGTAATAAAGAAACCTCACGGTAAGCAACTGCTTGCTTAGATAAATCATCATATATAATTAATGCTGGACGACCTGTGTCTCTAAAATACTCTCCAATAGCTGCTCCTGCGAAAGGTGCATATACTTGCATTGGAGCAGGATCAGATGCGTTAGCCGCTACAATTGTCGTGTAAGCTAAAGCTCCTTTGTCTTCTAACACTTTTGCAATTCCTGCAACTGTCGACGCTTTCTGGCCAATAGCTACATAAATACAATATACAGGCTCACCTGCGTCAAAAAATTCTTTTTGGTTCAAGATGGTATCAATACAAACAGTAGTTTTACCAGTCTGACGGTCACCAATAACTAATTCACGTTGTCCTCTGCCAACTGGGATCATCGCGTCAATTGACTTAATTCCAGTTTGCATTGGTTCGTTTACCGGTTGACGATAAATTACCCCTGGAGCTTTACGCTCTAGTGGCATTTCAAATAATTCTCCTTCAAGAGCACCTTTCCCATCGATAGGATTACCAAGTGTATCAACCACACGGCCAACAATACTTTCTCCTACTTTAATCGAAGCGATACGTTCTGTTCGCTTAACGGTGTCCCCTTCAGAAATTTCTTTGGAAGGTCCTAATAGAACCACCCCAACATTATCTTCTTCAAGGTTCAAAACCATTCCTTCTAATCCTGAGTCAAAACGGACTAATTCTCCATATTGAGCATTAGAAAGCCCGTATACACGAGCGATTCCATCTCCTACTTCAAGAACGGTTCCAACTTCATCTAGAGAAGCTGCTGCCTCAAATCCTGCGAGTTGGTTTTTTAAAATTGCTGAAACTTCAGCGGGTTTAATTGCTGCCATAGTATCTATTTAAGCGCTGTAATTGGTTTGTGTCAATTCTCTTTTAAGTGTGTCTAATTTCTGAACTACACTTGTGTTATACTGTAAATCTCCAATACGTAAAATAAAACCGCCAATAATGGATGGATCTACTATACTTGTAAGAGTTAATTTAGCCGAAGATAATTCTCTAGCCTTGTTGAGTATCATTTTTTCTAATGCATTTGTTAAAGGGATTGCTGTAGTAACAATCGCTTTTTGCTTACCTTGCTGAACTTGGTATAGTTCAATAAATTGCTCTGCAACTTGATCCAATAAATTGATTCGGTTGTTGGTTGCTAATAAATCTACAAGACGTTTACTCCCTTCAGAAAGGCTAGAAAACAATTTGAAAATAGTTTCCTTTTTTGTTTCAATAGAAAGTACAGGATTATCCAAAAAGACAATCAAGTCTTCGCTTGCATTGCAAACATCAATAACTTCAACCATGTCTTGTTCAAGTGCTGGAGCAGTTCCCTGGTCTAGTGAAATGCTTAGAGCTGCTTTTGCGTAACGTAATGCGGCACGGTTATTTTTCATGTTCTTATTTTACTTCGATTTCTTTTACCAACTCTGAAACAAACTTTTCTTGAGCGGCTTGATCTTTCAATTCCGTTTGTAAAACCTTAGCTGCTATATCAACAGAAAGAGAAGCCACTTGACTTTTCAGTTCGTTAATTGCTGCTTTCTTTTCGTTTCGAATCGTTTCTTGTGCTTGAGCTGTAATTTTATCTGCTTCAGCTTTTGCATCTTCTTTGGCTTGATTTACGATTTTAATGCTCGCTGTTTTTGCTTCAGCTAAAAGAGCGTCACGATCAGAACGTGCTTCTTTTAAGATGCGTTTGTTATCCGCTTGAACCGCTTCCATGTCATCGCGTGCTTTTTCTGCGGCACTCAAAGATTCTTTTATAGAAGTTTCACGTTCGTTAACCGCGTCTAAAATGGGTTTCCAAGCAAATTTTTTCAGTAATAACAAAAGGGCAACAAACAATAGTGTTTGCCAAACAAAAAGCCCTAATGAAAATTCTTCTAATAATTTTTCCATTTTATAAATTTATGGTTTAATCAATACTTTAAAAATAAAGCTGCAACCAACCGTTGCAGCTTTAAAACTGTTTTAGCTTACTGCAAATAGTGCAGCAAAACCAATACCTTCGATCAATGCAGCTGCAATTAGCATCGCTGTTTGAATCTTTCCGTAAGCTTCTGGTTGGCGGGCGATCGCATCCATTGCTGATCCTCCAATTCTACCGATACCCATTCCGACACCGATAACTACCAATCCTGCTCCTACCATTACTGGAATTTCCATAATTGTAAATATTAAATTAAACACTCTCATTAAAGAAACGCTTAATGCGCTTCAATTTTGTCGTGATGCTCATGCTCTTCCGAGGCAAAGCCAAAGTAAAGTGCTGATAACATCGTAAATATATAGGCTTGTAGCAAAGCTACTAAAACTTCAATCAAAGAAATTGCGAAGGCTAACCCAAACGATAAGGGGCTACCCAGCCAACTTTTAAATATAAACATCAATCCTATTAAACTCATCAATACAATATGACCGGCTTGCATGTTTGCATAAAGACGAATCAATAATGAAAAGGGTTTAATAAAGATCCCCAAGACTTCTATTGGGATTAAAATAATGTATAAAGGGATTTTTGCATACCACTTCATTGTCGATCCCAAAGGGTCAAATATATGAAGCCAGTAGTCTTTTGTTCCCGTAAGGTTTGTCAATAAAAACGTAATTAATGCCAAACAAAGAGTAACTGCAATATTTCCAGTTACGTTAATTCCTAATGGCGTTAAACCTAACATATTTAAAAACCATACGAAGAAAAATACGGTTAGTAAAAAACTCATGTACTTGCGATGTTTTTTTTCTCCAATGTTTGGAATGGCAATATCATCTCGAATATAAAGCACAATTGGTTCAAAAAAACGACCAACTCCAGAAGCGATTCCCCCGTTCTTAACATAAGAATCTGCAAGGCTTTTGAATAAGAAAAACATCAATAAAAAAGTAAACATAATGCTTACCACACCTTTCGTTATAGAAAAATCTAAAGGAGCTATATTGGTTGCATGACCATCTTCATCGGGGGTAATTGTTCCGGCTGCGTCAGTCTTGTATATTTTATTGTGGCTTATAGCATAATAGTTTCCGTCAACCTCAGCAACTGTGTCTCCGTGGTGGAATTTGGAAGAAGAAAAAACTTTAAGGCCATTATCCCAAATAATAATTGGAAGTGGAAACTCAAAATAAACATGTTCTCCAGCGTCGTTAGTATAAGAAAATAAACTGAAATCGTAAGAATCCTGCAAGTGATGCATGATGTATTCTTTAATTTCTTTTTTTTGATTTTCTTTAGCAGAAAGGTTCTCGGCGTTCTCTTGCTTATCTTTCGCATACACTACCCCCGTTAGGAGTAATGCTAGTAAAAATAAACTTTTTCTTTTAAGTAAAATCAACATATTAGCTCTGCCCATTGTTTCTCGAAATGCGATGCAAATGTAATGTTTTACATTAAAAAGAAAAACTCTTAACTCTTATATTTTGTTTAATTTTCTAACTAAAATACCTGTTTCTAAAAACAGGCCTGTAAAATAGGGTATAAAGAATGTTATTGCTTCAGATTTTTGGATGTTACCATCTGCTTTGTAGGCGGGATAAAAGACAAGGAAAAAAAGCATGAATTTAAGCAGGCTGCTCCCCATAAACAACATCCCCACGTGTTCTGTGTTTCTCTCAAAAACCTTAAATAGAGTCCATAAAATTATAGCTGCCAAGCAAAAGTTAGATCCATAGCTAAGAAGTAATTTGTTATCCCAGAGATGGGTTTCAAGTACAGATAAAATTCCTAAATGAATTAGAAGAACTACGGCGAATGCGCTAACAAAAAATAATGCGGTTTTAAATTTCAACTGTCGTTTAGATTTTTGGATTGTTTTTGAATGAGAACCAAAACCAAAACAACCCCAAAGGCAGAAAGAATTAGTGCCCAAACATTGCTTTGTGTGTCAAAATAAATGTCTAACCAATTACCACTTTTGACAGCTGCATAAACTACTAAGGCGATTTGGATGGCTAGAGAAGAAAATACAAGCCACCGATTAGGCTGTTTTTTCAATGTCTTTGTTTATTGATTTTACATCCGAAGAAGAGCGCATAGAACACTTAGCGTTAAAAATTGCTCCAGCCTCAACGATAAGTTTTCCAATAACAGCTTCCCCTTCAAGTTGACTTGATGACTTTAAAGAAAGAGTCTCTTTAACCTCTAGTTTTCCGTTAAATTTTCCCTCTATATCGGCAAATGTGCAAACAATAATCCCATTTATAATTCCGTCTTTTCCAATGACTACTTTCCCTGAAGTCTTGATTGACCCTTCTAAAGTTCCATCAATTCTAAAATCCGCTTCAGAAACAATATCCCCTGTTATTACTGTACTTTTTTCAATTCGATTGGGTTGTCCGTTGAGTTCGTTATTTTTCATATTGTGTTTATTTTTGTGCTGCATTCCAGCTTTTAAATAGTTGAATGTCTTTATATTGGGAAGACAAAACTACAAATTTATTTGAAATTGTAGCCGAAAGTTCTATTTCTGTTTCTTTAGGAAGGTCCAAAATTATGTTTGGCTCTGCTTTTAATCCATTTACGACTAGAAAAATATAGTCTCTGTTATAGACTTCTAAGGTTATTTTTTTAAACGAAACATTAGCCTTTTCAAGCGATTTTATTGCAGCAGTAGTGAGTGCTTTTAGTTGATCTTTGTTGTCTTTTAGGAGTGGAAAAATTAATTTATAGTCTAAGTAAACCTTTTCAACCAGATTGTCTTGAGCGTTAGCCTCTAAAGTTAATAGTGTTTTGTTGGCTTGAAGCGCAGCTTCAGAATTTGGATAGCCCTTAACCAAGCTGGTTAGTCTTTCTTTCCAAACCTCAATTCCATCGAGACGACCCGTTGCATTTGCCATTAAATGAGCAACTTTTGAAGCCATAGGTGTCCCGCTAAAAACAACTAAGAGGCTGTCTCCTTGGGTCAAGACCTCTTCGTATTTCTGTTCAGCAAAGAGAGCGTATAATGTCTCATAACGCATTGATGGAGTTTCGTTTGGTCTAAGTTTAAAGTTTTCCGGGTCTCTTATAATTCTAGCAAACCGAGAATCAGGATATTTCCGAAAAATTTTTTCTTTATAAACTTTTGCTCGATTAGACTTATCGGCTTCATCCATTTTATATAAATGATACCATGCACTCAATTCCTGTGTTTCTAGAGGTTTGTTAACGAGTAATTTTTTTAAGCGGTCGGAAGCTAATGCGTTGTTTTTAAATTTTTCCTTATACAATACTCCTACTTCTAGATAAGCTTGATTTCTTTCGGCATGTAAGCTGTCTATATAAATTGGATCTTTGGGCAGCAAGTTTATATATGCCTGGGCATCATCTTTGACAATAACAACTTGGTCTATTGTGTTTTGAGATTCGATTTGGTCTAAGGTAAATGCCTGGTTCAAAGACTCAATTCTATTCCAGTTATCCTTATTAGGTCGGTTCCCAAAATTTGAAGCAAATTGTTGCTTTCCTAGTATAACTAGGTTTTGGTTGTAAAAATAAAACTGTCTACCGTTTGACCTGTTTAGCGCATTAAATAAAGGTTTTTTTTTCAATTCTATTTGAGCAAGCTCTTTTGCCCGTTTAGCGTTAATTGCTTTTTTAAAATAAGCCAATTGTTCTTCGGGAATCATTTCTGTAAGGGTTAGAATACTGTCTGTTACCCGTATTATTTTTTCAAAATTAACAACATCTTCAAGGCCTTCTCGTTCTCTTAGAACAATTGTTTTCTGTCTTGTTTCTGTTGGATATTGACCCAACAAGCTGTCTAAGTAGGCGCCAGTTTCAAAATATTGTCCTCGAAAAAAAGCGTCGTCTGCTAAGTCACGATAATTCTGTCGCAAGGTAGACTGATCAATGCTTGAGGCTTTTATGGATTTATTATAAAACACTTTGGCTAAACTGTCTCGCCCCTGTGCTAAATTATATTGTGCCTGTTGGCGGTATATTAAATGGTTGAATTGTTGATTTTCAAAAGCATCGCTTAGCTTTTGTAAGGCCTTCTCCGGACTCTCGCTGCTCAGTTCAGCCTTTATCCGAAGTACATTTAGCTTTGCATGCATCCAATATAAACGAGGTGATTTTCGCTTTAAGTCAACAATTGAATTGAATGCTAATTGAGCTGAATCTTTTTGATTTAATTCTTCAAAAATTTGAGCTTCAATAAACCTATACCGTGTTTGAAGGTTTTTAGTTTTTTCGTAAGACGCTGCTCTTTTTATGAATTTTAAGGCAGAATCTTTAGCTTTAATATTTAAGAAAGCCTGAGCCAAAGTGGCATTAACTTCTGCATAAAGCTTATTTTTTGTGGGAATGTTATTTGCTAAGGGTTTTAGATTGGAAATCGCCAATTCATCATTTCCTAGGCGTAAATTAGTTTTTTCTCGCCACAGTTTTCCTTCATAAAAAACATCTACGTCTGAATACAAGCCTAAGAGAAAATTAAAGGCTTCCAATGCTGGTAAAAACCTTCGGTCATAATATCGTGATTTTCCTAGGAGTAAATAAGCTTTGTCTATTTGACTGTTTTTTTGAACCCCTTTAAAGTTCATGGAGTGTTTCTGAATCGCTTTTACGGCTTTATCTTCGGCTCTAATAAAACTAGGAATTGAAGCAGATACGTTTTCGTCTTCTCCGTCTAGGGTTATCAATTCAACTGGAAGTGTGCTTAAAAAATTGTCTTGCGCTTGGCTTTCTAGAATAGCTGTGCCAATGTCTAGGGCTTCTTGGCCGTTAAAAAGCACATTGAATTTAGTGTTTATGCTATGATACTCTCTATTCAAAAAGCGGTCCTTTTGAGTAGAACAACTTAGAATAGCTGCCAAAATTAAGCCTAGAAATGTATGTTTTAGTGCGTTTTTCAAAAGTAGATTTGATCTATACTAATAACTTACAATCTAAGGTTTTAGTATATCACTAGGCAGAAAAATAGGCTTCTAATTCCTGTAAGGTCTTCGAAGTGGTTTCCTTATCCATAATAACGCTTCCTCTTTCTAACAAAACAATTCGATTACATACATCTGTGACGTGGTTTAAATCGTGACTAGATATGAGTAGGGTTATTTCTCGGCTCTCTGTTTCTTTTTTTATAAGCTGCTTTAATCTTATTTGGGTTGTTGGATCTAAATTAGCGAAGGGTTCGTCCAAAATAATCACATTAGGGCTCCCTAAAAAAGTTGCAATTAATCCTACTTTTTTCTGATTTCCTTTAGAGAAGTCCCTTAAATATTTTTTTTGGTCTAAAATTTCATCATTAAAAAAGTCTTTGTAGATTTCTAAAAAAGAATCTACCGCTTCCTTATTTATTCCTCGGAGTTCTCCAACAAAATAAAAATATTCTTCGGGAGTCAGATATCCAATCAAAAAAGAATCGTCTATAAAAGCAGAGGTGAAGCTTTTCCAATCTTCACTTTTAGCAACCTCAATTCCGTTTGAAACTATCTCCCCGGTTGAGGTTTTTATCAAATCTAATAGCAAGCTGAAAAGGGTTGTTTTGCCTGCGCCATTGTTCCCTACCAATCCAAAGCATTGTCCTTTAGGGATTTCCAGTTGGTCTATTGATAGAACGGTTGTGTCTTCGTAAGATTTTGTGAGATTTTGTAATGTAATCATTATTTTATTTTTGGGTAAAAGCTTTCAGCATTTCATGTTTATCTTTTGCAAATAATTTAACCATCAGGTTGAGGATTTGATTCTTGAAAATTAAGCCAAGAATTCCGCTCCCTCCAAGTCCAATTAAACCAGCGGTGGCATTTAGTTCCTCTTCTGAACCTAGAAGTGTAGCGGGTATAATGAAAAACAAAACGGGGAGTACCATTTTTGGAAGGATCAATAAAAATTGTTTGCCGGAAAATGCTTGGGTGTTTTCAAATGCTTTAGCTTTTACATTAAGTTGAAGCGGTTGCTTATTTAGCATTCCTCCATAGAGGGTTATCCAGGTTCCTAGTCCTATATTAAAAAATGCGCCTGCAAGAATCATCAAATAGACATCCAGCCCAAAATATAAATAGGGTAAAGACAATACGGTAGAAGTTATAACAGCAAAAGCCATCAAGCGGAACTTGGAGTCTAAATATTTTTTGTATGAAATGTTTTGGCACATCAAAAAGGAGTAGTATTCACTATCCCAGGCTGGTACATAGTTGCCGTAGGTTAATAAGAATCCTCCAGAAATAAATATAGAGGCGAAAACTAACCCGAATTGAGGCTGAGGGGTTGTATAAAATATTAACCCATAGAACAAAAACAAAAAGGACATTAGGACTATGTTTCTTGGTCTAACATTTCGAAGAATTAGGCGTAAGTCGTTTTTTAAAAAAAGGGCATTCGATCCAAAAACATCCAAGAAGTCGTAACGACCTGCTCTTGCAATTTCTTTTTTTGATCCTAGTGCTCCTTCAAGGTTTAGGTTGTTTTTTAGAAATCTAAACGTAATAAGATAAAATAAAACCAAAGTAGAAAGAGGGACGGCTACCCAAAGAGGTTGAGTCAATACAGCATCAAAAAAACGCCCGGCAGCTCGAAGAAGTTCTGTTTCAAAATAGCGTTCGCAGGTGTATAATAAGACAACTATTACCACAAAGCCTGCCAAAGCTTTGTTGTTCTTGTTTGCTAAAAATGAAATGAAATTTAGACACAAAGAAAAAGCCGTAACCGAAACCCACCAAACTATAGCCTGTTTCAGCGGATAGTCATCCAAATACATGTTTATGCTAATGGGAAGATAAAATAAAATAGGGAGTGCGTTATAAATAGAAACTAAAGAGCGAAGCAATACATTCTTGATAATTCGCTTTTTAGGAATTGATAGTAGAAGAAAGGATTTAATTTCGGTTACAGGAAGTTGTTGTAGAAAATACCGAATAATTATCTCGAAAATAAAAATCAGCACCAAAACACTATTGATTACCGAAATGGCATCTTTATCGAGAGCAGTTTCACTAATTGCTGGGTAAATTACAATTCCTCCAATTAAGATTGCACTTCCAAAATAAAGCACCACAAGGGCCATTATGATTTTGATTGCCAGCTTGGCTTCCAATTGAGGAGCGCGCATAAATTTTTTACGGCTAAGTTTAAATAGCGATGTAGACATTAACTAGGGACTTTTAATTTATTTGTCTTATAAAGATAAATAATGTTACAAAAATTGAGCAGGAGTTGTTGATGTTTTTTATTTTTGTAAAAAAAAACAATGGCATATCATAAACTCAAAATCAACAGTATTCAGTCCCTTACCTCTGAAGCATCTGCAATTGGTTTTGAAGTACCTTCTTCTATAAAAGATCTTTTTGAATATCATTCAGGACAATACATCAACCTAAAAGCAACAATCAAAGGGGGGGAGGTTCGCAGGTCTTATTCTTTGTGTTCAGCGCCTAATGATGGCGTCTTAGAGGTTGGGATTAAACGAATCAAGGGTGGTCTGTTTTCAACTTACGCAACTCAAGAGCTAAATGTTGGAGATTTGATTGAAGTTGGGGAGCCAGAGGGTCGTTTTATGTATAAAAAAAATGCCAAAAACGTTACTGCATTTGCTGCTGGAAGTGGAATTACTCCTGTTTATTCTATTTTAAAAACTGCTCTTGCTTCTGGGAAGGACACTCATTTTACTTTAATTTATGGCAATAAATCGCCAGGTGAAACACTTTTTTATAATGAACTAAAAAAATTAGAAACGGATTTTCCTGGTCAATTAAAAGTCCTTTGGCTTTTTAGTCAATCCAACGAAGAGGGGAGTCGTTTTGGAAGAATTGATTCCAGTATTGTAAAGTATGTACTCAAAAACACCGGTCAGCTTTCAACTGCTTTTTACCTCTGTGGTCCTGAGGCGATGATTTTAGAAGCAAAAGAAACCCTTCTAAATAATTCTATTGAGGAAAATCAAATCAATTTTGAGCTTTTCACAGCCTCAAAAATAACCGATACTGCTGCTGTAGAAACTTCAGATGACGAGGTTGTTTTAGAAATAATTGCTGACGACGAAACCAACACAATAAAAACAAAAGCAAGCACAACAATATTAGACGCTGCTTTGAATCAAAAAATAGACGTGCCCTACTCTTGTCAAGGAGGCGTATGTTGTAGCTGTATTGCAAAAATAACATCCGGCTCTGCTTCGATGGCAAATAATCAGATTTTAACAGACGAAGAAATCGCCGATGGTTTAGTTCTTACTTGTCAGGCTGTTCCAACCTCAGCAAAAGTGGTTGTAAATTATGATGATGTTTAAAACATTGTTTTAACAAATGTTCCGATAAGTAGTGTAAGTTTCAAAAAGTTTTTGCGCTGCAGAAGTAACGCTCCAGTTGTCTAAAATTGTTTTTCTTACTTTTTCTGGGTCTAAATCTTGAGCTTGCTCAATAACTTTTTTTAGTACCTCTCTTAATGTACTTACTGAGCCTTTAGGGAAAAGAAATCCATTAGTTCCGTGCTCAATTACATCGGAGTGTATTCCAACTTTTTCTGTTGCAATTGTTGTACATCCGCTAGCCATTGCTTCGAGGCAAACCAATGAAAATCCTTCGGTGTAAGAAGCTATAATTACAACGGAGCTTGCTTGGTAATATTCTTCGATTTTGTTGGTCTGTGATATAAAATGAATCTGTTTTTCGACATCAGAGATTGATGCTATTGATTTAATTTCTTCAGCGTATGTTGGGCGGTCGATTGTTCCAATAAATTGTATAATCCAGTTTGGGTTTTGACTAAGTATAGGCGCTATTGCTTCCATAACATCCCGTTGGCCCTTAGCTTTTCTAATTCGGCCAACTACACTTATTTTTTTTTGGTTAGGGACACGCTTTTTTGAATTGTAATGAAACCATTCTGTATCTACCCCATGGCCTATAGTTTTAGTTTCTATAGGTAAGTTTTGCGCCATGTTTTGACTCAAACTGATGCATTGATCTGCTTTTGACATCAAGTAGTTCGTTGTGCTTGATGGTTTAGATTCAGCGTGTCGGGTAGTAAATAGTTTTAATTTTGCGCCAAAAAAACGTAGCGCTAAGGCAAAAAGGGTTTCGTTGTTTCGGTGCGTATGAACTACTGTTTTTTCTTTAGAGTAAAGCTCTTTTAATAGCTTAAAAAACGAAATTTTATGTGTCGAAATTCCATAGCCAAAAACTCTGGTTTTTTCCATTGAATCTAAAGGTCCTAAAACACTCTCAACGCTTCGAGTAACTCCTGTAGTTTTGAAATGAAAATGAAAATGTATTATCATAGGGAGTCCGCTTTTAACTAAAAATGGTGCGTATTTGATTTTGAAAAACCACAGCAAGACAGAGGTAAAAAAACACATCAATCCATTTGTTAGATTTACTTTCAAAAAAATGTGTTGAAAGCATTGCCGTTACCATTATCAAAGAAATCCATGAAACTCCACTTCTTTCGCCTCCAAAAAGAATTACGACTATACTTGAAAAAAGTAATACGATGCTTATATAAAAAGACGTTTTATGGTTTCTTCTTTCCTGATACTTTCCTTGAAAGTGTTTTAAGGTAACGGTCGTTAATAATAAGATGATTAAAATAAAACTCGTGCTTCCAAATAGATCTCTACTCCACAGGAAAGAAAATTTTGCCGGAGAAGCGATAGCTGTTTTTATAAAACTTATCTCCGGAAGCAAAATAGAACACATATATCCAATTATAAATATGCAAAGTGCGGGCAAAAGAGTAAGAAATATATTTTTAAAATTTAAAAGACCTTTAAGATAAAGAACGCTCCATAGTGAAAGGAAGAAATAATAAAAGTCTACTTTAAAACTTGAAGCAATTAACATCCAAAAACCCGCATTAAAAACTACTTTTTGATCATAAGCGCTTTCGCCTGCTCTTGATATTTGTAATATACTGACCCATAAAAATATGGTAGCAATCCAAAGCCAAATATTCCACTCATAAATAGGAAGGATCCAAAAAAATAAAATAAAAACAGGCAAATGATAGTTTCCTTTTTGTAAAAAAAAAGCTCCCTTTACAGAAACTTCTAGACAAAAAATACTGAGTATTCCCAAAACAAGGATAACCAAAGATTTAGAAAAACTTCCGTTACTTGGGTCGTTTTCCATGATGATGCCGTGGTGCCAGTATACTGCTCCGGCAAGCATTAAAAATGCCACTAAATAGCTCCAAAAAGAAGTTTTTCCGAAAACTCTTGTAAACATGATAACTAGTTTTGAATAAATTCGTTAATAAACGGAAACATAACTAAATGTTAAGAATATAAAGGTAAAACATTGTTCTTTATCCTTTATGGGGATATTCATATAAATTCAATTATACCTGTTTAAGTCAACACTCTTTTTTTGATTCTCTTGATTAATCTTCTACCTTTGGCTTCATTCTATTTTAACTTTATGCTGGACCTTACCATCGTTATCGTGAATTATCGCTGTTGGAATATGCTTTCAAAGTGTCTTGAAAGTTTAGCAAAACAAACCGTGAAGATTAAAAAGGTAATCGTTACCGACAATTTTTCGAACGATGGAATGCTTCGTTCTTTTAAAGAAAAATTTTCGTGGGTTCATTGGCAAGAAGAGCCAACAAATGGAGGTTTTTCCTATGGTTGTAATGCTGGCGCTCGATTGGCAGAAACTAAATGGGTCCTTTTTCTTAATCCAGACACAGAAATTCCTGAAACGTGTTTCGAAAGTCTGATTCCTTATTGTGATGAAAATTTTGATTATAAATTGATCTCCATCAAACAGGTTAATAGTGATGGGAAAGATTGTTTTCCTTACGGGGTTTTTCCAAACACCTTTAACCTTCTGGGTCCTTTAAGAAGTTTCGAACGAAATATTATAAGACGTTCTCAATCAAAAAAAATAATGGGTGCTACTTCTGTTGGTTATCCTGATTGGATTTCTGGTGCCTTTGTACTAATTCGCCTAGAAGATTTTAAAAAGCTTGGCTCTTGGGACGATTTTTTTTGGATGTATTATGAAGACATTGATCTAAGTAAAAGAGCTGCGAATCTTGGAATGAAAAGAGTACTTTTAAATAATTGGTATTGTATTCATAATCATGGAGGAGCATCAAGAAAAAATATAGATACTACAATTCTTACAAAGTCTGAGGTACTTATTTCGTCCCACAAATACATTAAAAAACATTTTGCTCTAATTACAAAGCCTATTGCCCATGGCCTTGTTTTTGGTTCTTCTTTTTTAGAATTAAGTGTTTTGTTTTTGTTTTCAAAGGTAAAACGTGGTATGTTTAAAAAGCTGTTGGGGTATTGGTTTGGGGCTAAGGCTTAAATTCGTTGTTCTTTTTAACTAAATCCAACAAAAACATTGGATTCCACTCTGCTTTTTATAAATTTGCATAGAATTATATATACTGATACTAATGAAAGAATTATTTGAAGCTATAGCCTGGTTGTTTGAGGAATTTATGTTTGTTGGACACAACTTTCTAAGAGAACTTGAACTTACTAACTGGTGGTTGGCAAACAGCGTTAACTGGATTTTTGCTGTTGTTATTTTTTCGCTTTTAGTTTATTGGACCATCCAACTCAAGATTTTTAACGACAATGGAGAAGAGAACAAAGACCCTTCTGCGCATTCGTTTTTATAAATCGAATCCTAAATCTTTTCGGTAATACATTCCTTCGAAGTCAATTTTTTGAAGCGCTTCATAAGACTTTGACAAGGCTTCTTTGTGGTCTTTTCCAAAAGATGTAACCGCAAGAACTCTTCCGCCAGAGGTTTTTACCAGATCTTTGTCTACTTGTGTCCCGGCATGAAATACTTCGCTGTTTACTACAGATTCGAACCCTGTAATTGTTTTACCTTTTTCGTATGCTTCTGGATATCCTCCAGAAACCGCCATTATTGTGGCAGCTGTTCTTGGGTCTACTTTTAGCTGGTGTTGATCTAAAGATTGAGTGCCTACTGCCTTAAAAAGGTCTACCCAGTCGTTCTGAACTCGTGGGAAAACAACTTCTGTTTCTGGATCTCCCATTCGAACATTATATTCAATTACAAAGGGGTCTTCTCCGACCTTAATAAGGCCTATAAAAACAAAGCCCTGGAAAGGCAAATTACTTTTTTGAAAACCAACCAAGGTTGGTTTGATTATGCGTTCTTCTATTTTTTTCATGAATGCGTCCGAAGCAAAAGGTACTGGCGAAATTGCCCCCATCCCTCCGGTATTTAATCCAGTATCGCCTTCTCCAATTCGTTTATAATCTTTAGCCATCGGAAGCGTGAGGTAATTTTTCCCGTCAGTTAAAACAAAACAAGATAATTCAATTCCATCTAAAAATTCTTCGATAACCACTTTTTGAGAAGCTTCACCAAACTTTTGACCTACCAACATCTGGCGTAATTCATCTTTTGCATCGACAAGATCCTGTAATATTAAAACTCCTTTTCCTGCTGCAAGACCGTCTGCTTTTAGAACATAAGGAGGGTTCATTGTGTCTAAAAACCGACAGCCTTCTTCAACCGTTTCGGCAGTAAAGCTATCGTACTGAGCGGTAGGGATGTTGTGGGCTTTCATGAATTCTTTTGCAAACTCCTTGCTTCCTTCGAGTTTTGCAGCGTCTTTTTGAGGACCAACCACAATAACGTCTTTAAGTTGTTTGTCTTTTAAAAAGAAATTATGAATTCCATTTACTAATGGATCTTCTGGGCCTACGATAACCATTTGTATGTCGTTCGATAAAATAGCTTTTTTGATCTCTGTAAAATCATTTATACCTATTGCTAGGTTTGTAGCAATTTCGTGAGTTCCTGCATTTCCTGGAGCCACAAAAAGTTTTCCGCAGTTTGGGCTTTGTGCCAGTTTCCATGCTATTGTATGCTCACGTCCGCCGCCGCCAATGATCAAAATATTCATTTTTTTTTTTTTACGCAACAAAGATATAAAGTCTAAGGCAATACAAGGCTGTATTTAGAAAAGAAACTACACGCGAATGATCTTGTTTTTTGAATCGCGGTAGTAAAATACGGAGGCACGAAAAAAGAGCTTCTAAGCAATGGAGACATTATAACATTAGCATTGATTCATAAGGCAAAGAAAGGCAATTTAAACGCCTATAAACCTCTTATGGATTCAACCTATGGAGTAGTCAAACAAAGTACAGAAGTAACAGAGGGAGAACATCCAATATTTAAGCAATTAGATACTGACGTTATTGATTAAATAAAGGTCAAGTGGTAATGACTCTTTTTAGCCCAAACTATAGCCTGTCGCTTAGGTGGAGGTTTTTTTATGAATTATTATTATTATGTTGCATAGTTTTAATAACTTGGAGTTCTACTTTGAAAACATTTGAAGTTATAATATTTTTATAAATGGAACGTAATATTTTAGGATTGCCGCTTTTACCTTGCTGTTCAAATCCTAGTACAGGTTATTTTAGAGATGGTTTTTGCAGAACAATTTCTCAAGATACCGGAACACATACTGTTTGCGCAATAGTTACACAAGAATTTCTAAACTACTCGGCCTCAAGAGGCAATGATTTAATAACTCCTGTGCCTCAATGGCAATTTCATGGATTAAAACCCGGAGATAAATGGTGTTTGTGTATTTCACGTTGGCTAGAAGCTGAAAAAGTGGGTAAGGCTCCAAATATTATTTTAGAAGCAACCCATGAGAAAACTTTGCAATATGCATCTTTAGCATTATTACACTTATATTCTGCATCTGACGTCTTTTGATGATTTAGTCTGTTTTCTTGATTATTCCCAATCACGAATTCACAAATCCCCTAAACAAGCTCTCCCTAAAATCACTACAAACTAATCTTGTGTTAAATCAGTGATATCAATTGATTAGGAAGGATTTGTATTGTATCCATTGGTGTAAAAGAAAAATATTTTCATTTTGAATCAGATTAGTCAGATTTGCTCTTATTTTTATCCTATGAAAAATATAACTATTCTTATAATCTTTATTAGTTGCTTTTTAACCTCCACTGAATCAGTAGCACAAGGAGATGAAAAAGATATAAAATATACCTACAAAATGGGGGATTTTAATGGCATAGGGAAATGGTATCTGGGAAGAGAAATTGCCTATGTAATGGGATTTCAAGGAATTAATTGGTTGGAGAGGTCTGAAAGAGAAAAAGAAGAGGACGTTTCTACATTGATAAAAAACATGAAGATTAAATCTGATGATACTATTGCAGATATTGGCGCAGGTTCTGGATATCATGTCTTTAAGATGGCACCATTGGCTGAAAACGGGTTGGTTTATGCTGTTGATATTCAACCCGAAATGTTGAATGCTATTGAATTAAAAAACAAGTCAACTGGGATCTTGAATGTTGAAACAATTCTTGGATCTGAGAAAAGTATTAATTTACCTAAGCACTCGCTCGATAAAATTTTATTGGTAGATGTCTATCACGAATTTAGTTATCCTGTTGAAATGATTGAGTCTATAAAAAATGCTTTGAAACCTAATGGGTTGTTGTTTTTAATAGAATATAGGGGTGAAGATTCGAATGTCCCAATTAAAAAAATCCACAAAATGACAGAAAGACAATCTGTTTTAGAGATGAAGGCATCTGGATTGAAGTTAAAAAAAAACATTGATAATCTTCCTTGGCAGCACTGTATGGTTTTTGAGAAGAATCAATAAAACAAAGGGAGATGGGATTTCATATATAATCTAATCCCCCTGTTGCATTAGAAAAACCGTTTTCTAAAACCCATGCCTGTTATTGTTTAAATAAAGCTCTTATGGACTCGACTTATGGCGGGGTTAAGCCCACCAGTAAAGAAAGGCTTTAATTATTGCTTGAAATGTTTTATTGTACTGACCAGTCTGTATAGTTTGAAGTCCATGTGCCAAGTTTAGCGAGGCCATCATCAACTGATTTAAGTTTTGCTCTAGTTTCTTTGTTTAAAGGAATTGATTGTTCATTGTTGTCAAAATATAAGTTACGAACCTCATTTGATTCAAATATCCAAACCATACCAAGATTGCCTTTATATTGACCTCTTAATCCTTCAATTAAATGTAGACTAACTCCTATGTATGCATTTTCATACGCTGGAATTAATGTATTTGTAAAGTAAGCTTCAAATTGATCAGAAGTTACCCCTTTTTTAAGTTTTACTTTAAAAGAATGAAGTCCTAATAAGCTCCCTTTCTTAAGTGATTGAGGCAGTAGTGCATTCATCATTCCACCTAAATCAAACCAGTCACCACCAGAAATAATTTTACCATCTTTAAATTCAAAAGAATGATAGCTTGTTAATTTAGTCTCTTTTCCGGATTTTGCGTGTGTAGATGTCCAAGTCCCATAAGCACGAGTACTCCCATCAGCTAAGCCGGTCTCAGTATCTACACCTGGTAACCAATAATCTGCTGTAAATTTCATGTTATCAAAATCAGCTTGATATCCAAGAACACCAGCTTTTACTTCTTCAATACCAGCCATTTCCATGCCATAAACAGGCATATGCCATTCGATATCTTCATGTAAATATTTAAACATACTTTCAGCATCTTCTACTTCATGAAGTTTAAAGTATTTTTTAGCGATTTCTGTATTTTTTTTAAATTCAGCATGCTTTCCATTAGTACATGCACTAATTGCAACAGATGCAATTAAAAGGATAATTACTTTTTTCATTTGTATTGTTTGATGATTAATAATATTTAAATATAATAAATTCCGGGACTTACTGACGCTGAAGTGAGTATTGAAAATAAAAAACCCCCCACCGAAGTGAAGGGCTAAAATCAGTTATTCTCAATTATTTTTGAGGTTGATAATCATAGTAACCCTCAACAGGAATCATAATATGATCATATCCAGTTCCTTCAAACATTATATACGGAGAGCCAGAATTAAAATCAGTAGTTTGACCTTTCAGAGAAGTAGGATCTTTTGGCATAAGCATCAAATGCGCACCAGATTCAATCCAATGACCTTTGACCGCATCCTCCTTTTTAAAAACGAGTTGCTTTGTATTATCCTCACCCATATCACCATGAAGCATATACATCCATCCATCGTAATCTAATTCAGGTTTTTTACCTGACATAAAAGCCATTGCCCATTTCATGGCCTGAGCATCCATTACCATTGGCATTGCTTCATGTGGATCTTCCCATCCATTCTCAGGATTTGACATTCCTCTTGGGTTTCCAGCCATTGCAGTCCATCCATTTGTTCCTTCTCTTAAAACAGTTTTCCCATCGGAATCAATGACAGTACAGTTTGCGGCTATAAATGATGGAGCAGCTGTGCTTAAAGCCCATATTTTCCATTCAGTTGAAGTGTGTGGTCCGTCTGGTTCTGCATTGTTATCTATCTCAACAGATTGTGATGTTTCTTGTTTAGTATTAGTACAAGCAAATAAGTTTACGACTAATATTAAGACTAATAATTTTTTCATAATGATCAATTTGTGATTAATAATATTTAAATATATGGTGTTAAAAATGAAACACCCAACTTTTCAGTAGACAAAAAGCAATTTGAGGTATGGACAAGGTCTGAGAATATGAACATTGGTAATAATATGTTACTTCTAGGATAATTCCAGGGGTTCCCAATCAAACGAGTATCGGTGGAAATTTGAATTTCAAAAATATTTTTGAAATCGTAGCGGGTTATAAAAGTATCGATTACGCTTACGTGATGTTTATGCTTAAACTGAAAATAGATATAGGCTATGCTCCCGATTTTGGTGTGGGTGATAATTTCACAATCATCTTCATCATAGTGATTCAATTGATCTTCGATATTTCCTCTAAACTTAAAGAGTCTAGTTCCAATGTCTCTATCTAGTTCACTTTCTCCAAAAATTTCAGAGACGGTTCCCGTTGCCTGCCCTCTCTGAATTTCAAATTAAAAAAGCAGTTTTTAGCCGCTAAATATCCATGCATAAAAAAAGATCACTTTGATTATTGGCATAAATATGATTAATACCATGTTGGTCTCTTATTATCTCAACCTCATCGTTTAATTGAAGTTGTTTTTTTGAAGTACAGGAATATAGAAACAACAAAAGAATAACCGTACAAAATGATATAATTTGTTTATTGCCATAACGGTTCAATAAAACGGGTAAATAAAAATGCTTTTTATAATAAATAAGATTTCATAATTAATTTCCCAACGGGGTCATCATAACGATCTATTTATTAATAAAATGTACAAGACTGTATTTAAAGCTTGGCTTTATTGTCTGAATCTAAACAAATTCAGTAGTTTTGTTTTAATTAAAAATTAAATAAAACAGACTATATGTTCGGAATATTTAAAAAGAAAACGGAAGTAGATAAGCTACAAAGTAAATATAAAGCCTTGTTGAAGGAGGCGTATGACTTATCAAAAATCAATAGAAGTAAGAGTGATCAAAAAACGTTTGAAGCGGAGGAGGTTTATAAACAAATAGAGTTACTAAACAAAAAAATAAACCTTACATAAATATTTTTTAATAAATTTAAATAAAACGTTTACACCTGAATTTAGTTTATTAAATATCATTAATTGATAAAAACACAACATGAATAAAATCAAAATATTTTTAATCAGTTCTCTTTTTATAATTGGTTGCCAAGACAATAAAAAATCCTCACAAGAATGGGTATCATTATTCGACGGTAGTTCATTGGAAGGCTGGAGAGCCTATAATGGAGATCAAATGCCTCCTGGATGGAAAATTGTAGATAGTACTTTAACTTTTACTACCAAGCAAATTCTAGAGGAGGATTATGACTATACTGGAAGTAGGGATATTATTTATGGAGCCGAAGAATTTGAAAATTTTGAACTTTATGTCGAGTGGAAAATTCCTAAAGGAGGAAACAGCGGTATTTTTTATCATTTAAAAGAAGGTTACGAGGCCGCTTCAGTTGTTGCTCCTGAATATCAAATCTTAGATGATGAAAACTATGCTGAAATCCACAACTTTGAATTAAAAGACTGGCAATTAACTGCGACAGACTATGCCATGTACTTACCCGACAATTCCCAAAAAGTACTTTATCCTCCTGGCAAGTGGAACAGCAGCAGGATTGTTTTTACAATAGAAAATGTAGAATATTGGCTAAATGATAAAAAAGTACTCTCCTTTACTCCATGGTCTGAGGATTGGTATAAAAGAAGAAACTCTGGTAAGTGGAGCAATGCCCCAGATTACGGAAAATACAGAAAAGGCTATATTGGTTTTCAAGACCACGGAAGTAATTTATCATTTAGAGAAATTAAAATAAGGAAACTATGAACAAAAGAGATTTTTTAAAATCAGCAGCTACATTAGCTTCTACTGCGTTTATCCCTTCGGTCGGTTGGGCGTTTCCAAAAGGTAAAAAACTAAGAACAGCTCATATCGGGGTTGGCGGAATGGGGGGTGAAGATTTAAATGCATTCGCTTCACACAAATCAGTTGATATAGTTGCCTTGTGTGATGTAGATTCGATTGCCTTAGACTTTGCAAAGTCAAAGCATCCAAACGCCAAAACTTTTTCCGATTACCGAATATTGCTTAAAACCATGGTAGATCAAATCGATGCAGTTATTGTATCTACTCCAGACCACACGCATGCACCCGCATCTCTTATGGCGATGGATTTAAACAAAGCTGTATACTGTCAAAAACCGCTTACTCATTCCATATCTGAAGCTCGCCAAATGGCGCAAATGGCTCTCAAAAAGAATTTGGTTACTCAAATGGGAATTCAAGTTCATTCTTTTTATGATTATAAACTAGCAACATTATTAATTCAATCTGGCATCATCGGAAAAGTAAACTGTGTCCGCGCATGGTCTCCGAAAAACTGGGGATACGATGGTACACCTCCCAAAAAAGTCGCTCCAGTTCCTGCAAACCTAGACTGGAATTTATGGCTTGGGACGGCTAAGAAACACGAGTTTAAAGAAGGACATTACCACCCGGGCAATTGGAGAAAATTAATTGATTTTGGATGTGGAACTCTTGGAGATATGGGAGTTCATATATTTGACACGCCATACAATGCATTGGCTTTGGATGTTCCCAAAACAATTAAAAACGAATGCAGACCCCCTAACGGTTATGGTTTTCCAGAAAACAACAAAGTCACCTATATATTTCCTTCGACGAAGTATACTTCTAAGGAATTAAAATGGGTCTGGTATGACGGGGCAGGAGCTCCGGCAAAGCACAACGATTTGGTTTTGCCAGACAATGAAGAGCTTCACGAGCAAGGGGCGATGTTTATGGGTGAAAAGGGCAAGTTATATTTGCCACATTTTCAAGAATTACCAAAACTAATTGTCGATGGAATGTATCAAGAATTAGATGTCGAAAAATTCGGATTAGGAAAACCTGTAAGAGACTATGAATCGGAAAGCAAAAAACATTATTACGAGTTTGTAGATTCGTGTTTAGGAAAGACAAACTGTTCCGCTCCTTTTTCGTATGCTTCAAGACTTACAGAAACCATTCTTTTGGGAGTTATAGCGGGACGTTTTCCTGGCAAAACCTTGCATTGGGACAGACAGAAGTCTAGGTTTATCGAAAAGGAAGCGAACCAATTTATAGGGAGTTCTTATCGAGACTTTTAAGTGAGTTTCACCTAAACATTCATCACAAAAGAGTCTATAATTCTGGCAGCTAATTGTGCGGTGCTTTGGTCTCGATCAAAATTCGGATTCATTTCTGCTACATCAAGAGCAACTACTTTTTTAGATTCCAGCAGGTGATTCAAAACCTTTAAGGCAAAGTCTGGTGCAAATCCAAGTGGAGAAGGCGCACTAACTCCCGGCGCATAGGCCGAAGAAAACCCATCTAAATCTACCGTAATATACAAAGCTTCTACGCCTTCTAAGAAAGCATCTATCTTTAATGTAACCACATCAAAATTAGTTAGTTCACAGCTTTCATTAAATAAATACTTTACATTTTTTTCTTTAGCAATTATAAACAATTCTTTGGTGTTTACAGCTTTTTGAATTCCCAAGGCAAAATAGCTAACTTCATTGGGATGTTCTGTTAAAATCTGATTGAAGGGAGTACCTGAGTTGGGTTCTTTTTCGACAGGGCGGAGGTCAAAATGAGCGTCAAAATTTAAAATTCCAATTTTAGAAAGTCCTCTTTTTTGAAGCCCTTTTTGAATTCCTTTAAAATGACCGTAGGCTATATCGTGCCCTCCTCCCATCACTATTGGGAATATATCGGAATCTAAAAGTCTTTCAATAACGGTTGCCAAACTGTTTTGACATCCCGCTAAATCACGATCAACACATACCAGATTTCCATAATCTGTAATGCTTTGCGAACCTTTATGAAAAGCTAGGCGCGCCAGCTCTTTGCGTATCTCATCTGGACCCGCTGCAGCGCCGATTCTTCCTTTGTTTCTTTTTACCCCTTCATCACAGGCATACCCCAAAAGAGCAATCTTCGGTTTTGAAGCTTCTGGATCTGATTTTGTTAAGTCACTGAATTTGACCTGCTGATGCCAATATTGAACGCCCAGTTCTGGAGGTGATTTTCTTCCATCCCAAAGATTTTGTTTTGGTGCTTCATAGCTTTTTTCTGTTAAGTTTAGATCTTCTCTATTCATAACGTTTTAAGTTTAGTCATCAAGTAAATTTCCGTTAATGTATATCTGCTCAATGTTATTTGATCCAAAAGCATAAGTAATAACTGTAGGAGAGGAAAGCTTTTTTGTTACCATAAAATTCGCCTTTTTACCGACAGTAATAGAGCCAACTTCTTGTTCTAAATTCATGGCATAGGCTCCGTTTATTGTGGCTGCATTAATGGCTTCTTCGGGGGTCATTTCCATTTTTATAGAAGCCAACGATACCACAAAATTCATGTTTCCTGAAGGAGCGGATCCTGGGTTGTAATCGCTTGCTAAAGTAAGCGGCAAACCGGCATCTATTATTTTACGAGCGGGGGTATACGGAATTCCCAAAAAGAAAGAACATCCGGGCAATGCAACGGGCATGGTTCTACTCCCTTTTAAGGCATCGAGATCAGCGTCTGTTAAGATTTCTAAATGATCAACAGAACGGGCATTAAACGCAACTCCAACACCTACGCCACCAATTGCATTGAATTGATTCACATGAATTTTAGGAGTCAGTCCATAGGTTTTCGCTTGTTTCAAAACACGGGTGGTATCTTCAGTCGAAAAGTACCCTTCTTCACAAAACACATCGACGTAGCTTGCTAAATTTTCCGCTTCGATAACCGGTAAAACCTTACTAAGCATGTTTTCTAAAAATTCAGTTTTGTTGTTTTTATATTCGGTTGGAATGGCATGTGCCGCCAAAAAAGTAGCCCTAATTTGTAGAGGATATTCTTGACGCAACCGCTCAATTACATGAAGCATTTTTAGTTCTGCTTCTGGCGTAAGTCCATAGCCCGATTTAATTTCGATAGCTCCTGTTCCCAAGCGCATTACTTCTTCTAATCTTGTTTTACTTTGGTTGTATAAATCTTCGACTGAGGTTTCTTGTAGGGTTTTTGCAGAATTTAGAATTCCACCCCCTTTTTTTGCGATTTCTTCATAGCTCAGACCGTTGATTCGGTCTTTAAATTCTTCCTCTCGATTTCCTGCATAAACCAGATGTGTATGCGAATCACACCAGGATGGGAGGATTATTTTTTCGGAAGCATCTACTACCTTGTCTACGGAATCCGTTGGACATGAATCCATAGATCCAAAAGCGGCAATTCGATCATCTTCAACCAGCAAATAAGCGGCTTCTATTTTTGGAAGAACCTTCATTTCCTTTCCACCCACAAAATCAACATTCGCATCGCGAACTTGAAGTAATTGTTTAATGTTTTTAAAAAGTGTTTTCATTTAAAACAGGCTTTTAAGGAGGTTGTCGTCAACTAAATTCGGAAGGGTTACTTTTAAGTTCGGTGTGCGTTCCATTTCTCGTTTAATAGCAAAGATAGCTTCTTTATTTCTAGCCCAACTGCGTCGTGCAACTCCGTTGTTTACATCGTAGAAGAGCATACTCTTTAAGCGCTCGGACGCTTCTGAACTTCCGTCTATCAACATTCCAAACCCTCCATTCATCACTTCTCCCCAGCCAACTCCCCCACCGTTGTGAATGGATACCCAGGTTGCTCCGCGGAAGCTGTCGCCAATGACATTATGAATTGCCATATCGGCTGTAAATTTACTTCCATCATAAATATTCGAAGTTTCTCGGTAAGGCGAATCTGTACCACTTACATCGTGATGATCTCGACCCAGTACCACGGGGCCAATTTTATTTTCTGCAATTGCCTGGTTAAAGGCTTCCGCTATTTTCATGCGTCCTTCGGCATCGGCGTAGAGTATTCTAGCTTTCGACCCGACCACCATTTTATTTGTTTTTGCGTTTTTAATCCAGGTTATATTATCCTGAAGTTGTAACTGAATTTCTGGGGGAGCAGTTTTACTCAATGTCTCCATTACTGATAAGGCAATTGCATCGGTACGGTCTAAATCTGCTGTATCTCCCGAGGCGCAAACCCACCGGAAAGGTCCAAACCCGTAATCGAAACACATCGGCCCTAGAATGTCCTGAACATATGAAGGATATTTAAAGTCAATCTTATTTTCTGCCATTATATCGGCTCCAGCACGAGAGGCTTCTAATAGAAAGGCATTCCCATAATCGAAAAAGTAAGTCCCTTTATTGGTATGTTTCTGAATAACGGCAGCATGTCTTCGTAGGGATTTTTGAACTTCCTTTTTGAAGTTTTCAGGATCTTTTTGAAGCATTTTTGTTGCTTCATCAAACGAAAATCCGATTGGATAATACCCGCCAGTCCAAGGAATATGAAGCGAAGTTTGATCCGAACCCAGATGCACATGAATGTTTTCTTGATCAAAACATTCCCATACTTCAATAACGTTTCCAATGAACGCTACAGAAACTACTTCTTCATTTTTTTGAGCCGTCCTAACACGTGCTATTAAATCTGGGATGTTGTAAATCAAAACATCTACCCAGCCCTGTTCGTGTCGTTTTTCGGCTGCTTTTGGGTTTACTTCTGCGCAAACGGTTATGCAGCCACAAATGTTTCCAGCTTTTGGTTGGGCCCCGCTCATTCCCCCTAAACCAGCAGTTAAAAATATCTTTCCACCAACAGTTTCTTGAGGTTTTAAAATCTTACGAAACGCATTTAGAATTGTAATGGTTGTTCCGTGAACAATTCCTTGTGGGCCAATGTACATAAAAGAGCCTGCAGTCATTTGTCCGTATTGGGTCACCCCGAGCGCATTGAATTTTTCCCAGTCGTCTGGTTTTGAATAATTGGGAATCATCATCCCATTGGTTACAACGACTCTTGGTGCATTCTTTGAAGAAGGGAAAAGTCCCATTGGATGCCCAGAATACAAATGCAAGGTTTGATCGTCTGTCATAAGCGCTAAATACTGAAGCGTAAGGACATATTGTATCCAGTTTTGAAAAACGGCCCCATTTCCACCGTAGGTAATTAGTTCTTCGGGATGTTGTGCAACTGCTGGATCCAAGTTGTTTTGGATCATTAACATAAGTGCAGCTGCTTGTTTTGATTGTGTCGGATATTCTTCTAGTGGTCGTGCACGAAGCGTATACGAGGGTTTGAAACGGTACATATAAATTCGTCCATATGCTCGTAGTTCTTCAGCAAATTCTGATGCTAATTCCGAATGCCATTCTTTTGGAAAATATCGAAGTGCATTTCGAATTGCCAATTGCTTTTCTTCGGCAGATAAAATGTCTTTTCGTTTTGGAGCCCGATTAACTTTTTCAGGGAAGATATGCTTTGGAGGCATTTTTGATGGAATTCCCTGGAGTATTTCGGCTTTGAAATTGTTGCTATCTTTGGTCATTTATTTTACTATAAATTGTTCGGTTTTGACCATTTCGATCAAATTTTGTATGTCGTTTTTCAGCAAGCGATCTTCTTCGAGTTTGGGAACCTTGGTTCGAATTAGTTCGTGGTTTTTTTGAATTATTTTCGAGCATTGAAGTGACCCTCTAAACTCTAATGCTTGTGCGCCATACATCAATTCTATGGCAAGTATTTTCTCTAAATTCCCTAAAATCTGATTTAACTTTCGCCCAGAGATACTTCCCATAGAAACATGGTCTTCTTGTCCCAGCGAGGTTGGCACACTGTCAGCCGATGGAGGAAAACAAAGTGATTTATTTTCTGTAACCAAAGCTGCGGTGGTGTATTGCGGAATCATAAAACCAGAATTAAGCCCTCCTTTTTCGGTTAGTAAACGCGGCAATCCATATTTTCCTTCCAGTAAAAGATAACAGCGGCGATCCGCGATATTTCCCAATTCAGAAACAGCAATCGAAGTATAATCAAGCGCCATTGCCAGGGGTTGTCCATGGAAATTTCCACCAGATATAATTTCTTCTTCGCTCAATATTATGGGGTTATCGGTTACCGAATTCATTTCTATTGTTACCAGTTTTTTCAGGTGATTAAACGCGTTTCTCGAGGCTCCATGAACCTGCGGAATACAGCGGATGGAGTAGGGATCTTGAACTCTATCGCAGTCTAAATGTGCGTGTAAATTTTCGGATCCTTCTAGCAATATACGCATGCGTTGGGCTACTTTTAACGACCCTTTAAATGGACGTATTTTATGTAAACCTTCTTTAAAAGGAGCAGCACTTCCTTGAAAACCTTCTAAACTCATCGCGCCTGCAACGTCCGCTAAATTGAGCAAGTACTTCATTTTTTGAAGCCCAGTAATTGCATGAGCTAAAATAAATTGAGTTCCATTAATTAACGCTAATCCTTCTTTAGCTTCAAGAACAAGCGGGAGTAGATTGTATTCTTTTAAAACAGTTTCAGCGGGGACTATTTTGTCTCCTACCCAAAATTCACCTTCGCCAATGAGGGGTAAAAACAAATGAGAAAGCGGCGCCAGATCACCAGAAGCTCCAACAGACCCTTGTTCTGGAACTATCGGTAGCAGGTCGTTTTCAATAAAGAAGATGATTCGTTCAATTACTTTCAATCGAATCCCCGAGTAACCCTTGCATAAGGCGTGAACCTTGCACAACATCATGATTTTAGAAAGTATTGGATCTATAGGTTCTCCGACCCCAACGGCGTGGGTTAGCAGTAAGTTTTTTTGTAAGGTCTGTACTTCGTTTTGAGAAATTAGGGTATCGCATAAAGGGCCAAAACCCGTATTAATTCCGTAGACTGTTTTCCTAGAACCAACTACCTTTTGTACAATTGCATTGCTGTTTTGGACGTCGGTTATAACCTCTTCAGTCAAAACCCCCTTGAATCTTCCTTGAGCTAATCCAAAGACTTTTTTGAGGGTTAGTTTTTCTTTTCCGTAGCTAAAATTCATGATCTGTAATTGCTTTCTTAAAAATACCCTTATATTTAATACATAACAAGACCATTTAACCAACAAAATAATAACCATGAGTTATCAATTGGAATTGAGACATCTGCGCTATTTTTTAGCAGTAGCCGAAGAATTACATTTTCGAAAAGCAGCAGAACGACTGTTTATTTCTCAACCCGGACTGAGTAAGCAAATCAAGGAGCTAGAGCAACATTTGGACCTCCAGCTTTTTGATCGGCACAACCGAAAAGTAGCGTTAACTCCAGCAGGTGCTTATCTTAAAAAAGAATTGTCGCATTATTTTAATGGATTGGAACAGATCATTGAACACAGTAAGTTGCTGGATCGAGGAATAGTTGGAAACCTTAAACTCGGTTATGTAGGTTCAGCAATGCAGCAAATAATTCCAGATCTTTTGTTAGCCTTTAGAAACCTACATCCAAAAATATTGTTCAGTCTAAAAGAAATGGACAATCAAACACAAATAGAAGGGTTGCTTTCACAAGAAATAGACCTTGCTTTTGTTCGTTTAGAAAATCTTCCTCGCGGATTAAAAACCCATCCCGTTCTCCGAGAATCGTTTTGCTTGGTGTTGCCGCAAAGCCATCTGATAGACTCTAAAAGTTTTAAGAATCTAGGGCAATTCAAAAACGAACCCTTCATCTTATTTGATCAAAAATACAGCCCCTCGTATTATCAAAAAGTAATGCAATTGTTCGAAGACAGCGGTTTTGCGCCCAAGGTATCGCACAATACAATTCATTCGAATACCATTTATAAATTGGTCGAAAACAACTTTGGGATTTCTATTGTCCCCAAATCGTTACAGCTCAAACCTCAAAAAGGAGTTAAGTTTATTGAGCTGAATAAGCTGCCGCACCGCACCGTTTTATCTGCAGTTTGGGATCCCAGTAACCGCAATCCTGCCCTTGAGAACATATTGCAATTGATTAAAAAATAAGCACTTAATTTCTATAATCTAAAGCTGGACTTCGTTCTCCTAACAGTGGAATATATTTAAAATCAGCCCCTCTTTTTTCAAGAAATTCAGCCTGTGCTTGGTCTAATATTTTGGGATTATCCAAGAGTTTAAAGGCGGTAAGTGCTAATGTTTTGGCAGCAACGAGCATGCCCTTATTTCCAATGGAAGTTCCACCAGTAGCAACTGCTTGCCAGCTGTGTGCCGGAGTTCCAGGGACCCAAGTAGCGGCTCCCATTCCAGCCGTAGGAACGGTAAAACTAACATCACCTACATCGGTAGATCCCATGGGCAATGCGTTTGGATCGTAGGGTTCAACACCAGTTACATAATCCATATTCAAAGGTTTACCTAAGGTTTCTGCAATGCTATTAGCAAATTCATTCTCTTTTATAGTATAGTCAAACCCACCAACTTGAGTCAAACTCTTGTGCATCAATTGCTGCAAAACATCGTTTGGAAGCAGTTCGTGCGTTCCGCCAATCATTTCTAAATCCATAGTTGTTCCAGTTCCTAGAGCAGCACCTTTGGCTGTGTTTACTATACGATCGAATATATCAATGACTACATCGCGACGATCGTGACGTGCATAGTAATAAACCTCTGCAAAATCAGGAACCACGTTTGGCGCTTCGCCTCCTCTTGTAATTACATAATGAATTCGTGCACTAGACGGTATATGCTCTCGCATCATGTTTACCATATAGTTCATTGACTCTACACCATCGAGCGCAGAACGTCCTTGTTCGGGAGCTGCGGCAGCATGAGCAGAGCGACCATAAAACCGAAATTTCGCAGATTTGTTTGCCAAAGCTGCACCCGGGTTGGCTGCGTTTTTATTGTTTGGGTGCCAATGCAAGGCTACATCTGCATCGTCAAAAAGACCCGCTCGGGTCATATATACTTTTCCAGAACCACCTTCTTCTGCGGGGCATCCAAAGAATTTAACCGTTCCGGCTTTGCCCGTTTCTTTCAAGTAATTTTTTACAGCTATTGCTGCAGCGGCAGATGCGGTTCCAAACAAATGGTGTCCACAACCGTGACCTGCTCGGGTGTTGTTAGAAACTTTATAAGGAAGGTTTTTTTGAGATAAACCTGGCAATGCATCATATTCCCCAAGGATCGCAATGACAGGACCATCGGTTCCATAGGTTGCAGAAAAGGCGGTTGGAATTCCAGCAATTCCCTTTTCGATTGTAAAGCCTTCAGCAACCAAGGTTTCTTGTAACAGCGCACTGCTTTTAGTTTCTTGATAGCCCATTTCGGCATAGCTCCAAATGGTTTGTGCTACCTCTGAATATTGAGCTGCATTCGCGTCAATAGCATTCAAAAAAGTACTGTGATCGGTTTGCGCTTGAAGTCCAAAAAACCCTAAACTAAAGAAAGAGAGAATAATTTTTTTCATAATAATAATTTAAAACGGTGGTTGGAAGATAAAAAATAATAGTTAATAAAGCCCACATTCTTTTTTTACTATCTTCAATCAAAAATTAGTTTATGGATATTGAATCTTGGTATTCAAAAGGCAAAACTTTTGTTTCTGGAGACACCTCTATTTTTTATGTTCGAGAAGGAAAAGGAATTCCCCTTGTTTGTATTCATGGGTTTCCGACATCTTCTTGGGATTTTGCTCCTATTTTACCGGAGCTCTCGCCTAGATTTGATTGTATTGTACCCGACTTAGTTGGCCTTGGAGTTTCAAAAGCTCCGCTCAAAAAAGACATTATTATGAGTCAGGCTAATGCTATTGAAGTGCTAGTAGAAGCTTTGGGTATTAGTGAAGCACATATTTTTGCTCATGACGTTGGAGATACAGTTGTACAGGAATTATTGGCTCGAAAACTGGAAAACAAATCTAAGATAACCTGGCTTTCTTCTGTGTTTATGAACGGCGGCATGTTCCCTGAAGCAAACACACCACGACCCATCCAAAAATTATTGGCTTCATTTTTAGGGCCGCTTTTAGGACGATTTTTATCTGCAAAGACGTTTGACAAAACCATGCATGATATTTTTAGTAAAGCCAATCCACCTTCCAAAGAGTTTTTAGACTCTTCATGGAACCTTTTGGAGAACAACGAAGGACGAATAATGATTCCGCTAATTCTCAGTTACCTGAATGAACGAAAAACTTACCTTAAGCGTTGGCGAGCACCCATAGAAAACCCACAAATTCCGATGGCTATGATTAATGGAATTGAAGATCCGATTTCGGGGAACAAAACAGCCTTGTTTTTTCAAAAACTACAACCCAAATCGCACACTTTTTTTCTAGAAAATTCTGGACATTATCCCCACATTGAAACCCCAAAAGAGGTTTTAAAAGCATTTTTTAAATTTCACAAATCCCTTTAAACCACAAATCATGAAAAAAGTATTTTTAATTTTAGTTCTTTCTTTTACTGCATATTCTTGCAGTACAACTCCAAAAACAGAAATCCAAGTGAATTCAAAAAAACTACAACACGTTGTTCTAATTAAGTACAAAGACAGCATCACGCCCGAACAATTTAAAACGATCGAGGAAGGAGCTTACACACTCAACCAAATCGAAGGTGTACACAATCTAAATTATACAAAAAACGCTTCTCCCGAGGGATTAACAAAAGGATATACCCACAGTTTGACTATGTATTTTGAAAAAGCAATAGATCGAGACGAAACCTATTTACCACATCCCGTTCATCAAGCTTTTGTAAAGCTTTTTGTGCCTTTTACCACAGATGTATTGGTATATGATTACTGGGATAAATAGCAGGCTATGAAGGTTAAGATTTCGTTCTTTTTACTGACGATTCTTATTGCAAGTTGTTCCTCTGAAGTATTGGAACCCGAGGAAGTTTGTCCGTGTACTAAAAAATATTTTATACGGACAACCTTTGCTTGCGACAATACAAATACCGCCTTGTGCTATACCGATCAGTTCAGTACTCAAGAAGCCTCTTGTGAAGCCGATGGCGACACCAATCGACCTGGGGAACAGATCTTAGAGATGACTTGGTATCGAATCGAATGCACTTAATTTTTAAATTCAAACAATAGGTTTCCTAAGAACGCTTTTGTCGTTATCTTAGCTAGATCATTAACTATATTAATTAAATTAAAAATGGAATTACTAATTACCGCTTCTCAAGTTATTATTGCAACATCTATAGTCATTGTATGGGTGTTTCGTTTTGATAATATCATTCAAGAATTTGAACATTTTGGCTTATCGACCTTGATCCGCAGTGCGGTTGGTGCCGCAAAAATATCTTTAGCAACGCTATTGGTTGCAGGAATTTGGTATCCAAAACTAATTCTTATATCTGCCTCTGGAATTGCTTTTTTAATGGTTTGTGCCTTATACGCTCATTTTAGTGTTCGCAATCCTTTACCTAAATACCTCCCTGCTTTTGCTCTTCTTAGTTTATGCGTTTTTCTTGTTGCCACCAAAATGGACTTAATATAAATGACTCTAATTTATGGGTTGTCTTACTTTTCTGGAATTTCATTTTTAGGCTTTGGATTCAGTTGCCTCTTTAGTTCAAAAATGGTAATCGAGTTTGAACGATACCAACTTTCAAGATTTAGAACTACTACTGGTTTTTTTCAAATAATTGGCGGGATTGGTCTTTTAAGTGCTGGCCTAAATCCAACAGTTTTATCCATTAGTGCGCTAGGATTGTGCATCTTAATGCTGCTTGGGTTTGTTGTTCGAATTAAAATAAAAGATAGTCTTATTCAATCCTTCCCTTCCTTTTTTTATATGGTTTTAAATGGATATATTTTTTGGTTATCCACACATTAGTTGTCTTTTGCAATTTATATTGTATATTGTGGGTAATTTAAAACTATCTTATTATGAAAAACGTATTATTAGGAGTATTTGTATTATGTACAACGGTTCTTTTCGCACAAGAATATCAATGGACTTCCTACAACTTTTCGGTAGCTAACGAAGATGTTGAAATTGTAGGGAAAATCGTTGGAGATTATTTTGGAGAAGAAGGAAGTAAAAGCGAAGGGGTATCGGCATTTTTATTCGAAAACCACTTTAACGACAATTCCATTAATTTCACACATTCAATAGTATTTACTGGAACTTTAGACGCTATGGGGGCACAATACAATAGAGACCCGAACACCAAATGGGATCTGTTTTTAGCCAAACTAAACCAATTTACTGAAAGTCATTCTTCTGCTGCAGGGACCGGTTTAATTTCTTTTGGAGAGCCTGGGTCTCACCCGGTTCAAAACATCTTTTGGTTAGACGTTAAGGATCCTCAAAAATTCGCCGCTGCTTTTTCAAAGTATAACAAAAAGTACAACCCTAGTGACCGAAGAGTTACCCTTGGAAGCTTTGGTCTTGGAAGAAGTCCACATGGAGAAACACATTATGTTCTTGTTGGCGTTAATGATTTTAAAACTGCTTTCAATACAAGCCTTTATCGCAAAAACAACAAAGCTGCTCAAGCCGCATGGAATGAGTACTGGGATAATGCTGGAGAAGTAGAGCTAGTTCGTTCTACAACTCGTGTAATGCTTGGTAAATGGTAAAATACTTTTTATAAGTAACCCTTAAAAAACGAATCACTCCAACACACTAGATCTTGGGGTGATTTTTTGTTTTATAACCAAGGCATCGTTAAACACAAAAGGCTTGGGCATCATGCTGTTTGTCCTAGGAGAAACCTCCACCCAGGGATTATCCATTAAGTCGAATGAATATTCGTGAAGTGTAAAGGTTGGGTTTATACCTTGTGGAAGGGTATACGAAACCTCCAGCGAATCCAGTTCTTGAACAGAAAAAGTTAGCAGCCTGTTATTCTTTTCTGTAAACGATAAGTTTTCGACAACGTCAACACCATTATAGCTTAGCGAAGAAAATGTAATTTCCTGATCTACATACAGCAGTAAAACAGCGGCTTTTTTTTCTGCCAAAAACTTCAAGCTTACCTTTCTCTGATCTCCTATGAGGGTGTCTTGTGTAGTTGTTGCTTGGTAATGCGGAATGTCAAAATGAGGCGCCTCTGCAGCAAATGTGTAACCGGAATTATATTTACTTCGAGCGGCCGAATTGAATAGGGTGGATGCTTCTTTTGGGTCAGATCCAATATATGTTTTTGTCCAGTCGTCTAGAATCGAATCGTAGGTAAACCAATATGCTTTTTTTGCATCTAAGTCTTGCACGTACAAAAGACTGTTTGGCTTTTTACGGTCTTCGGTAAAATCGCTTGTAGCGTGAGCAAAAATGAACAGGCAAAGCGCCGTGAACATAAATACTATGGAGGCTCTTTTTTTATGTGCGAATGTGCTTAAAAAAGAAAGCAACAACCCAAAAACCAAGACCGTAAAAACGGTACTTAAAACAATTGTCTCTAGACCCAATCCTACTGGAAAAGTTTGAATGAGTGGGCTGAAAATAAATATCGCCGGGGTTGCCAAAAGTAAATGCACCAATGCGCTTGACGTTTCTTTTTTTATCAAAATCCAAAACGAAACTAGTGCACAATAAAAAGGAAGTATAAAATAGGCAGCTCCTTTTAAATATACTGCCAGTAAAATATTTATGATTAGCCATAAAAATAAGGGAGCGATGAAAATATTAGCCGTTGTTTCTTTTTTTTGAAATTTAGAATATAGGAACCAACAAAGGGCTAAGGATAAAGAAACAAAAAAGCCAATATAAGCATGCCCATTGTAAGTAAACCCATGTAATATCTCTGTGTAATGGGGATAAATTTTTAGCAAAATTGACCAGCCAAAGAACCCGACAATAAAAGTTGCTACTAAGGATAAAAGAAAAGGAACAAACCCTTTTAAAACTGATTTTAGATTCAGTTTTTTAGTTTTAAATCCAAGAACCAAAAGTGCGATAAAGAAAAGAATTGCAAATATCTGCATAGGCATAACCCAGTCAAATGGGTAGGCTATCATATTAATTATAGGAAAGTTGGTGTAAACATAATCTTCTGAACTCTTAACCAAACCAAGATCAGCATCTGCAAAATAAGTCAGTAAAGGCATCAAGTAACTTCCTTGATGTTCTAGAGAATTGCGGTCCATTCTTTCAAAATTATCTCCCGCTGTGTGGTAATCAAAATGATCGTCTATGAAAGCAAAAAACAAACCATCAATATCTCCTTCTTCTCTAAGAATTGTAGAATCGGTGTCGTTAGGTAACATTTTGTAAACACTATACAACAAAGAACTAGTAACGGGATATTCTGGATTTGCTTCCATAAACCCTTTTATCAGGTTCTTATTTCCTTGGTTGGTCTCTACAATCATAGAGCTTGGACCTCCGCTCCCTCTAGATTCGAAATTAAGAGACAGTCCCACATCTTTTGCCCATCGGTGCTCGCGAACAAATAGTTTAGCGCCAACAAGCCCTACTTCTTCGGCATCGGTAAACAGTATTATTATATCGTTCTTGGGCTGCTTCCCGCTGGCATTGAATGCCCTGAGAGATTCCAAAATTGCAACGACACCACTTCCTGCATCACTTGCTCCAAAAGAAGGTATTCCCGCACTGTCGTAATGAGAAAAAACTAAAAGTGCTTTTCCAGATTCGGTCCCCTTTAGTTTAGCAACAATATTTACGGGCTGATCCATTCTCCCATATTTTTCATTCAATATATAGCCTTGTTGTGTTTCTGGGTTAAGCCCTAAATCTTTTAAAGACTGAATCAAAAATTCGCGTACACGTTTGTTTTCTTCGGTTCCAACATAATGCGGAGCTTTGGTAATTTCTTTTAAAGGAATTAATGCTCTTTCGGTTGAGAATTCTGTTTTTAGAGTCTCTAGGGCTGAGATTGAACGCGGCATTAGACTATAAAAGCTATAATACACGAGTGCTAAAAGCAAGAAGAAAGAGAGTGTTGAAGCGTTTTTCATCCGGATGTTTTATATAAATATATAAATAATAAAAACACCACGCTGGGTTAAAAGAAAACCCAAAATCAATTTGTGGGGTTTTGTAAAAAAAGTTTAGTTACTTTAAACTTCTATTAAGTCAAAAACCCATGAAAAAAATCATTTTATTATCTGTATTGATCCTTTGTTGTTTTGAAATTAAAGCTCAAGTAAACAAAGAAAAAATAAGTTTTGAAAGCGCCAATCCTTTTTCATTAAGCGATGTTATTTTAGATCTTGACAACCAAGAAAAGCAAATAGTTTTTGGACAATTGACACTTCCTATAGATTCTTTAAACCCAGACAAAAAGTATCCCTTAATTATTGGAGTGGCTGGAAGTATGGGCTGGAAAAAACACCACTTGGATTATATGGAAATGTATCAAAATGATGGTATTGCCACATTCGAGCTCAATAGTTTTCAAAGTAGAGACATCCTTTCAACGGTTGGATCACAAGATGAGGTTACCATTGCAGCCATCATCTTAGACGCATATAGAGCCCTCGAAAAATTAGCTACACATCCCAATATTGACAAAGAAAAGGTGTCGATTACTGGCTGGAGTTTAGGAGGCGGAGTTTCCTTATTTTCGGGATGGATGCCTCTAAAGAATGCCATTACAACAGAAGTTAGTTTTGCATCTCATTTAGCTTTTTATCCACCCTGTTTCATAGACCCCGAAAATTTAGAATTTACCCAAGCACCCATGCACATTCTAATAGGAGAATCGGATAATTGGACTCCCGCTGCCCCATGTTCTAATCTGATTGACAAACTCGGTGACAAGGCAAACATATCGCTAACTACCTACCCCGATTCCCATCATTCGTTTGATAGCGAAACCCCTGTGCAAAGAAACGAGAAGGGGTATAGCTTCAAAGATTGTGTTTTTAAGCTAACTGAAGATGGAGATATTTTGATGAACTACCTTCAGATTCCCATGTCTAATCCGTTATTACAAAAAATTGGATTTCTGTTTTGTGTAGAACAGGGTGTTGATATTGGCGGAAACCCGGAGGCACGCAAGAAAGCATTTGTATTTGCAAAAGAATTTATGACCACTACTTTGAAGGAAACAGAATAGTTTGAGCTCTTCTTAATTTTTTTAAACAGCTTTTAAAAAACTAGATTGTAGCTTATAGTTCTATATTTGCGTAAAATATGTATTTGAAAAAAACAGCAAAAGTTCTGGGGTTGATTGGCGTTGGCTTATTTGCACTAATGGTTCTTTTAACCATTTTTATCTATATAAATTATAATGAACCGTTACCTACTGGGAAACAAGGAGCAGCAGCCGATCAATTGGCCGATAAAATGCTCGATGCTTTATCTTATGAAGCGTATCAAGAAACAAACTACCTAAGCTGGACGTTCAAAGGAGCTCATCAGTATCAATGGAATAGAAGCGAGGGCAAATGCAACGTTCGATGGGACAATTTAGTTGTTGATCTAGATTTAAAAAACAAGGACAAATCTTCTGTAATTTTAGAAGGAACCTTATACTCAGGGCCCGATAAAAATTCATACATAAACACAGCCTTAAGCTATTTTAATAACGACTCCTTTTGGTTGGTAGCTCCTTATAAAGTTTTCGATTCGGGGGTAGAACGCAGATTAGTTAAAACAGAAAACGGAGACGCTTTACTTGTAACCTATATTTCGGGCGGAACCACTCCCGGAGATTCTTACTTATGGCATTTGGACAAAAAGGGGGTTCCAACTTCTTTTCAAATGTGGGTTAAAATAATTCCAATTGGAGGCATTAGTGCTACTTGGGAACAATGGCTTACCACTTCAAGTGGAGCCAAACTTCCAGGATTTCATAAGCTCCTTTTTTTGGACTTAGTTATGAGTTCAGTTCAGGGTAAAAAGTAAATTAACTTTTTTTATTTGAAGTCAAAAGTCAAGCCTGCGTTTTTCTCTAAACGGTCTAAAAGCGCGTCACCCATAGCAATCGACGGAGTTAAAACACCACTAACTTCTGGAAGCTTATCTTTTGCCAAACATACGGCTGCTTCACCAAGCATTTTTGAGGTTGATCCATAACCTGGATCTCGATCCCCCGTTACTTTTCCAAATCCTGCAGAACCGTCTTCTAGTGTAGCGTAGAATCGTAGGTTATAAAACCCGTTTTCACGCTGATCTTTGGAAGGGCCTTCCCCAGGTTTAGGCAAAATCCTATTTGCAAAACGTTTTAATAGAGATCCCGGTTTGGCTGTCATTATAAGTAGGGGTAAAGCTCCCAATACTCCTTTTATTCTTCCTTTAAATCCTTTTCCACTGATGGTGGCTTCGTCGTATCGGAAATCTTTTCCGTAGGCATATCCGCTCAATGCATTTGAGCGACGAACTACTTTGGTATTGATTCCAGCCATAATAAAAGGCCCAATCCAATTTTTAGAAGTCGCATCATAAATTACACTTTGAAGGTCTGGACGGTCAGCGCCTTTTTGTTGATCGGAAGGGTTTAAACCATAAGGATTAACCAGTACTTTATAAATACTTTTGTCTTTAGAGGCTTGCTCCATTACCTTACTCAAACTGGCGTATGTTCCTCCACTAAGTCCTCCCTTCATTCCTGCAACGCGCATTCGAATTCTTTTTGCTCGCTGCCCTTTTTGAGCTTGTGCTTCTCTTTGGGTAAAATAGACACCCATATCCGAAGGGATGGAGTCAAAACCACAGGTATGAACAATTTTAACGCCATTTGCTTTTGCCGCATCGTGGTGCTTATCGATCATGGTTCTCATCCATTGAACTTCTCCAGAAAGGTCGCAATAGTCTGCTCCGTGCGTAACGCAAGCAGCCACTAATTTAGAACCATAACTAACATAAGGACCAACGGTTGTGCAGATTACTTTGGCTCTCAAAACCAGAGCTTTCAAACTTGCTTCATCGTCACTGTCTGCGATAACTAAGGGGACTGTTTTGTCTGCAACTTGGTCACGAACTTGTTCTAGCTTTTCTTGATTACGTCCTGCCATTGCCCATTTTAGGTCACCATTTTCGCCGTATTGATTGAATAAATATTGGGCAACAAGTCTTCCTGTAAATCCAGAAGCTCCCCATACAAGGATGTCAAATTCTTTCGTTGTGTTCATTTTTTATTGTTTAAATATTTTGTGTATTTTTTGGTTTTCCTGGAAAAAATATAGGCGTAGTTTCTTGATGTTTTTTATAGTCTGGTCTTTTTTGGACAGAGTAATATTCTGACGGAACAGCCCCTGTATAATAAACTAGGGTGGTATACATGATTCGAGACACGTAAAGCAAGGAAGCCAAAAGCCCAGCTCCAATAAGATTGCCCTCGACAGAAAAATAATCACTTAAAGAAGGGATGGAACAAACAATCAATGCGTTCCAAACCATCCATTCTGCAAAATAATTTGGGTGGCGCGTGTACTTCCATAAGCCCACATTACACACTTGTCTTTTCTTATTTTCACGACGACATTTTATTAAAAATTTTTGCTTTTGAAGATCCGCAAGATGCTCCATTACAAAGAAGATAACCCACATCGAATATCCAAACACTTCTAGGGAGCTTATTATTTCCGTTGGATTAAAAGCCTGAAGCATTGCCGGAATAGCCAAAAAGGTAATGTTTGCAAAACACTGAATCATAATCTCATATTGTAAGGATAAATTCTCGTTTTTGTACCCCTGTTTTTCCCAACGTTTTCTTTGAAACTGGTAACGAGAAAGCTCAGTATTTAAGTGCCCTTTGTTCCAAAGAACTAAAGCTCCTAGTCCCATTCTAAGACCAGCAAATAAATACATTCCTCCAACAATGTAGTTTCTGAGCCAATACCCTTCTCCATAAAAAACGACCAACAGACCAATGCAAACCAAGCCCCAGGGCCAACCAATATCTACGTACGACATTCGCTTGGTAAGGTAAGTAGGAATACACACTACAACTGCAAAAAGAACCAACTGAATCGCCCCGTTTAGCAGGGTAAACTCTACTAAAGAAGCGGTAAAACACAAAACCACAAGGCACAATGCGAAGGGTAAATATCCTAGACTTCTATTGAGTATGTTTTTGAAAGTTTTATTCACTGGTTTGAGGGATTAATTTTTAATATTTTTATTTAAGAAAGATACAATTATAATCTTTTTTATGATTAATATAGTTTTGATATATCATATAAAAAAACCTCGACGAATGCCGAGGTCTTGATTGCTGTTAATCTAAAACAGACAACAGGGGAATTGAATTTTTAAAAGAATCATTTATCTAACAGACAATACTCTTCTAACGATATGTGAGTTTTTGAGTGTTCGAATCTCGTCGATACTTTTCCAAAACTTAAGATCTTCTTCGTTAAGCGCTATAGCGCCATTTCGAGATTTATATATGGTTTGGAGTGAGCTATAGAAATCTGCAGTAATGTAGTTTACCGGCTTATCTGTTCCAAATTGGTTTAAAACCTTATGTAGTCCCCAACCAGCTCTTACTTTATCATCTTTGAACATTGGCAAAAAAGTTTCCAACTCTAATTTTTCATATGCTTCAGTTTGATATGGATCTACTTCCATATAATTAATAACGGCATAATCTGCAGGACCCGTTGCTTCTTGTGTACCATAAGAACCTTTAATTGACGTTACCAGCTGGTAGTTTTTAATGTAGTGACTGATTGCTTTGTCTTGTGCAGCTTCCCATTCTTTTTGAGGAACTCCCTTAAGCGAGTTAATCGGAGTGTTTTTTCCAATAGAAGCAAAATCTTTAACCAAAGAAACATAGAGGTAAGTTGTTGTCATTTCATTAACATCAGGGTTAATTATCTGCCACATATCCCAACCTAAAATATCTCCGTTTGCAACTCTTTGCTGATGGTATTTAAGATAGTAGTCCTTTTCTAATTGCACATGTTCTGCTGCGTCTGCAGAATTTATTTGACCATACCACATCAAAAGAATGGGCTCATCATTTTGTGCTTGAACTTGAATAAAAGTAAAAAATAATACGAGTAGGCTTAATAGTTTTTTCATAATAAATAGTATTAATGATTGTGATATGCAAGCTATAAAAATATTTTTAAAACTAAAACTTTAAAAGCCTTTATATAATAAGTTCAAAAGATTTTTATATTTGAAGTAATGGAACAAGAAAAGAAATCAAAAAACAAAAAAGTTAACTTAGGCGGATCATATAAATTTAAGATTGCTAAGAAGTACAGCAAACCACAACGTAAAGGAGATAAAAACGCCAACAGACGTAAGAAGAAATAGAATTCCATTTTGAAGTAATGAAAAAAACTTGCCACATGATTTGAGAAATGAGGAGATTTTGTTTGCCGATTTAAGTATTACCAAACAATAAATTATTAAAAACGAACTTTACTATGGAAAGAAAACAAGCAACTCTTTTTGGAGCAACGGGACTAATAGGGGGTTATCTTTTGGACATTATTCTTGAAGACCCATACTTTAATCATGTTATTGTTGTAAGCAGAAGGCCGTTTTCCAAAAAGCATCCAAAAATGGATACCCGTATTATTGATTTTTCCACCACGAAACAAATTGAACAAAGTATTGCCAACAGCGACTTTGTTTTTTCAGCCATTGGAACAACTCAAGCACAAGTAAAGGGAGATAAAAGTGCGTATAGAAAAATTGATTTTGACATTACCCTCAGCATTGCTATGGCTTGTAAAAAAATGAATATAAAATCCTTTTTATTTGTTTCGTCTTCGGGAGCAAACAGCTCAAGCGCTTCTTTTTATATGAAACTTAAAGGAAAAATAGATGAAGCGGTTTTCAAGCTTAATTTAATTTCAGCTGTAACGTTTAGACCTTCACTTTTAATTGGCAAAAGAAAGGAGTATAGATTTGGCGAAAAAATAGCGCAGTTTATTATGCCATTTTTAGCTTTTCTTTTTCCAAACAAATTGAAACCGATACTAGGATCTTTTGTTGCAGAAGCGATGATTCATGTTTCAAAAAATTCTCCTTTTGGAAATGAAGTTGTCGAAAATCGAGATTTGATTCTTTGGAAGAAAACTGGTTTTGATTCATAGAAGAAGTCCAATAAAGTTTCCATACAATAAAAAACCCTCCGCAAAGGAGGGCTTAAAAAATCAGTTATTCTATGGGCTTTGACCTTTCAAAGATGCTGGCTTCTTTTATCAATTTACCTACAAAATTAACATCAAGTATTTGTTCTCTTTTTCTCTCTTTACCGTTTAGGGTCTCCGTAATTTCGATTCCTGTAGTTAACCAATGTCTGTTTTCTCCGTCTTTAACTTCAACGGTATTGGCAGCCATCCATCTCACGACCCACTTCGGATTACTTTCTGGAAACCATTTTTCCAAGGCTTGTCTATGCATTGCCTTTCCTTTTAATTCCTGTGCATCTTGAGTTTTTATTAATATTGAATCTTGAACCATACCCATGATTTTATCAATATCTCTGTCGTTGTGAGCTTTTATAAATTCCATATAGGTTTCAATAACTGCAATGTCTCCAGCAATTAAATTTTGTTTTTCTCCAGTCTCACTAATTTCATAACCAATAACAGTTGGTCCATGTGCATGATCTGATCCGTTTTCTGCGGGAGTTTGGCAAGAAATTAAACAACCTGCAAGCAATGTACTTAGTACTAGTTTTTTCATAAATATAGTTTTGATTAATAAGATCTAAATATAGCCTTATATATTGCAAACCACAATTGATTTTCTGAGTATTGCTTTTTTTAAGATAAAAGGATTTTAATTTAGAAACTACAAAACAAGCGACTCTATGAATATTAACACAGTTCATTAGAACATCAAAAAACATTAGCCTCTAGTTTTTCATAAATATTGTCTTTCTTTGCTTTTTAAATAATTTGAATTTATGAACAGACAGGATATAATCGATGAGTTTCTTTTGGACTTCAAACCCAAAAAAGATCAGAGTTGGAAAAGCTGCTATTTTTTTACACACCACTTAAAGCATAAGCACAACATAGATGCAGAGCTGTTGGAGGGCATTTCTAAGATCAATAAAATTGATTATTGGGTCGTGAAATTCGACGATCAGGACATAGATATTCATGCAAAAGCAACGGATACTGAACCAGATTCTATTGAAAATCCAGACGTGGTCTGGAGCTTAGAAGATTTCGAAAAAGATAATTTCTAGCCCTACAAATCCAAAACAAACTGCAATTATTGACCCTTTGTTTAGGGTTTTGAAAATTTTACGGCTTGCAAAAAACAATTAATATTGTTACATTTAGCTAAAATAATTTAAAACCATATTATGAATGAATTTGAAATTTTTCAGCTCTCCAACCAAATTTACATTAATAATGCCATCTACACGATTGCAGTTATATTGATGACTACTCTTGCTTTTTATTTAATAAGAAGATCCAATGAGCTTAATTTTCCAACCTATGGGAAAGCAATCCTTACTTTGTTTTGTTCGTTTCCTATTTTCTTTGGACTACAAGTAGGTGCTTATTTTTCGATGAATCAGAAAAACACCTCGTTCCAATTGTCGGAACTTAAAGAAATGGGAAAAGAAATATCAACTATAGCAGAGTCTTATATTTCAAATGTAGGACATACCGTTGCAGAAGGGCCGGCTACACTTATGCCAGACCTCCCATATATTGTAATGTATGCTACTATTTCGGTTATGTTTCTTGTTTCTATTTGGGGTAAAGCTCCAGCAAGTAAATAAATACTACCAGCATTTTTTAGATTACCTAATGCTTCCCGGTTCTTAAAGGATCGGGAATTTTTTGCTTAGACCTACATTTGTTAATACCCCAAACAAAACCCCTTAGAGCAAACTAGAGGGGTCCAAAACTCCCAAGGGAGTAGTTTTTATAAAACCTTATTCTTCAGATTGAGCAGCTGCTTGTTTGTATTGACTCAGCGTTACAATCTTTTGGTCTATAATGTAGTAGCTTTCGTGAACTAGATATTTTTCAACAGTTCCGTCTTCTTTTGGTGAACTGATTGAAAAACCTGCTTGCACGTGTTCCCCTCCCATAGAAGGATTGATATCCACAGAATACGCATAATCGAAGGTCCAACTTACTTCGGCACTATCCGCTTCTTGTGACGCTTTGAAAGCATCAAAATTGGTAAACGTTACTCCATCCCAGTTGGTCACTTTTAGGGTGTCAACAAAATGACCTCGCATTGCTTCAAAATCTTTAGCAACCCAAAGTTTGTCTAAAGAAATAACATGGTCGATGGCTTCTTGAGTTCCCAAATGCCATTTTAAGTCTTGTATTTCTAGATTTGGATGAAACCCGATCATACGTTCTTTAGCTTCAGAATCTGTTTGTGTTGCACAAGAATTCAATACCAGGGCAAGTACGCATACTTTAATTAAGTTTTTCATTACATAAATTTATAGTTGAAGTGTAATATAGAATATAAGTTGCTAAATACAATTGATATTGTGTATTATCTTCTGTTATTTACCTTGATCGAAGAAAAATCTAGTTTCAATTGTGCCAAGGCTGAGTAAAAAGGGAAGAGTTAATGGGTTTGTTGTTGGTAGCTCTGGTGATACAATCGGGAGGAATTATGTAATAGATGGTATAAAAACCAACGTTTATGTTTTGTGTTTTTTTAGGCGCGCCGCTCTTGATAAGAATAAATATTCCGAGTATATTAGACCTTAAAAAAAACAACCCTTATGATTAATAAAAGACAACTATTAGCCGAACGCCCAAAAGGAATGCCAAACGAGAGCACCTGGACCTTTGTAGAAGAAACAGTTCCTGCCCTCAAAGACGGCGAGATCCTAATTGAGCAAAGCCACATATCACTAGATCCAGCTATGCGTGGGTGGATGAACGATGCCCGTTCGTATATCCCTCCAGTAGGTATCGGAGAAGTAATGCGTGCCGGAAGTGTTGGAAAAGTAATTGACACCCAAGGAGACACCAAATTTAAGGTCGGGGACTATGTAACCGGTTGGGGTGGTGTGCAACAATATTATGTGGGTGATGGATCTGGTTTTGTTCAAATTGAGTCGAATCCCGACAACCACACCAAGTATCTTGGTGTTCTGGGAATGCCCGGAATGACCGCTTATTTTGGAATTTTGGAAGTAGGTGAAATAAAAGAAGGAGACGTAGTTTTAGTTTCTGGTGGTGCTGGAGCAGTAGGTTCTGTTGTAGGACAAATAGCTAAAATAAAAGGCTGTACTGTAATCGGAATTGCCGGTGGTCCAAAAAAATGTGCCTACATGACCGATGAGCTCGGATTTGACGGTGCCATAGATTATAAAAATGAAAATGTTGTTTCTGGAATCAAAAGAAACTGCCCAAAAGGAATCGACGTATACTTTGATAATGTAGGAGGAGACATCTTGGACGCTGCTTTGGTTTTTATCCGTAAAAACGCACGTATTGTTATCTGTGGAGCCATTTCACAATACAACACCACTACAGGCATGCAGGGACCTAAAAACTACTTGTCGCTGTTGGTTAATCGTGGAAGTATGAAAGGAATGGTTGTTTTGGATTATGTAGACCACTACCGCGAAGCCATGCAAATAATGGCGGGCTGGATGCAAGAAGGAAAACTAAAAGCCAAAGAAGATGTGTACGACGGGATCGAGAATTTTAGAGATACGTTTTACCGTTTGTTTAGCGGAGAAAAACTCGGTAAACTTGTACTAAAAATCAAACCTTAATTTTTAATGAAAAGACGGGTATCGGTTCAATACGATATGGAAACGGAAATTATTGGGTTCTACGACAAAGATACAGGCGAGCTGGATTTTGAATGGGATGATGTAATAACTTCCGAAGCGGTGAACCGTTCATCGGAACCTCAACTGCTTATAATCCACGAATTGTTCCGCACCAAATATGCACGAAATGCCAAAACCAGAGGCATTTATCGTCGCTATTTAACCTTTATAAAAAGGGCTGCGGGGCTGTCCTAACGGCCTCGGTTGCTGCTTCTGCCAACACCACCAGAGCGATTGAAACTTCCTTTTTGACGGCTGTTTCCTTTTTTCTTAACCGGTTCCGGCTTGATGTTCGGATCGGGTTCAAAGCCTTCTTTTAATTCCGACGGAATGCGCATACCTACGACTCTTTCGATGTCGCGTAAATATATTTTTTCGTCGATGCAAACCAAAGAAATGGCTTCCCCTTTTGCTCCTGCACGACCCGTTCTTCCGATACGGTGAACGTAATCTTCAGGAATGTTAGGAAGTTCAAAATTGATTACATGTGGCAGTAACGGAATGTCCAATCCACGGGCTGCAATATCGGTAGCTACCAATACTTCAACAGTTCCGTCTTTGAAACCTGCAAGGGCTTTGGTTCGCGCACCTTGACTTTTGTTTCCGTGAATTGCTGCAGCTTCAATGTTTGCTTTCAGCATGCGTTTGGTGAGGTTGTTGGCTCCGTGTTTGGTTCTTGTAAACACCAAAACTTGATTCCAATTCCCATCTTTAATCAGCTTGATGATGAGCTCCGTTTTCCGAGTCTTGTCTACTTTATATACCCGCTGAATAATCGCATCAACGGTTGTGTTTTCGGGAGTTGCTTCAACCAGTACCGGCTGATTTAGAATCCCCTGAGCAAGGGTTTTTATTTCTTTAGAAAAGGTTGCCGAGAACAACAGATTCTGTCTTTTCTTAGGCAAGAAACCCATTATTTTATTGATGTCGCGTTGGAACCCCATGTCGAGCATACGGTCGGCTTCGTCCAAAACCAAAATCTCTACGTGTTGTAAAGAAAGTACTTTCTGGTTGTGTAAATCAAGCAAACGTCCTGGGGTTGCAATCAACACATCAACACCTCTGCGTAGAGTTGCTATTTGTGGATTTTGGTTTACCCCACCAAAGATTACCGAAGAACGGATGTCGATGTGGGTACTGTATTCTTTTACATTTTCATAAATCTGAGCAGCCAATTCCCGAGTTGGTGTAAGTACCAATGCGCGAACTTTGCGGTGTCCCGATTTTTGTTGTTTCGATAAAAGCTGAAGCAGCGGCAGTGTAAAACCAGCTGTTTTTCCAGTTCCTGTTTGGGCAGACGCAAGCACGTCTTTTCCTTGAAGGATTTGCGGGATTGCTTTTTCTTGTATGGGTGAAGGCTCTGTATATCCTTTTTCTTGTATTGCTTTTAAAAGCGATGGTGCTAGGCCGAGATCAGTAAATTTCATAAGGGGGGGGGAGCTTGTTTTCTTGCTCCTAAGTGCACAAAGATACAATATCTTTATCGGGTAATAAATTTGGGTTTTTAATTTGGCTTCTTGTCGCTTTGCACCAATTCAATTCGGTCGTCTAACAAAACAATCAGTTTGCGTTTGTATAGAAAACCAACAGCTTTTTTAAACGCTTTTTTACTCATACTGAGTGCGCGCTTAATTGCTTCTGGGGAGCTTTTATCGGTGAGCATCAAGCTGCCTTGCTCTTTTAGAGCGGCCATCACAGCATCACAATCTACGTCGATAACGTTTAGAAACCCTTGTGGGCGAAGCGAAACATCAATTTTTCCGTCTTCTCTAATGTTCTTGATATAACCTCTAATTTCTGCATCACGATTCAACGGCTGGAAGACTTCGTTGCGGAATAAGAGTCCTTCAAATTCGTCATCAATAAGCACAACATACCCCAGGTCGGTTGCTCTTTGGATGGTTAATTGTACGCGGTCTCCTATTTCGTATTCCATGGTTTTAAGCTAAAGATTATAGTGGCCGCAAGGTAGTTCTTTTTTGAAGGTAAAAGTTGCTGTATGGCGAACTACTTTTTTTGAAAGAGTCTGTGAATCACTTCAAAAGCAGCTTCTGCCATGCGGTTTCCTTTGTTGTCCAAAAGGGGGTTTACTTCGGTTACCTCGAGGGCCAGTACTTTTTGAGAAGCAGTTATTTTTTGAATAATCGCAACCACTTCGTCTATGTCAAAACCTTTTGAAACCGGAGTTCCGGTTCCTTTAGAAATTAAGTCACAGTCCAAACTATCAACGTCAAAAGAGATGTAAATTTCGTCTACATCTTTGAGTTTTTCGAGGGCTTCGCATACGCATAAAGACAAACCTCGATGTCGGATTTCGTGTACCGGATAGTTTTTGATGTTACTTTGCTCCATCACTTTATCTTCAGGTTCTTCGGTATCGCGCACCCCAAAAAAGATTAAATGCTCGGGAGCAACTTTTGGTTTATCGCCTCCGACTTTTTTAAGATTTTCCCAAAGTTGAAGCGTTTTATCGTTTACTTGATTTACGTCTAGAGTTTCGTTATCATATCCTAAGGCAGCAGCTAAAGGCATTCCATGTACATTGCCCGAAGGAGAGCTTAAAGGGGAGTGTAAGTCGGCATGGGCATCGATCCAAATCACACCCAGAGTTTTTTCGGGTGCTGCTTTTTGAATCCCAGCAAGCGACCCAAAGGCAGATGAATGATCTCCAGAAAGGATTAATGGAAATCGGTTTTGGCCTAAAACTTTAGAAACTGCAGTACATACTCGCTCACATTGTTCCAAAACAAAGCCCAAACGGTGCTCTATTTTGAGGAAATTCTTGTTATAAATAGTTTCGTTATGTGTAGGAACATCAACGTGTTCATGGGCGTTAAAGAAGCCATTTTTTTGATTGATTGCTGCAATTTCAATTGCATCTACCCCCAAATCGGAACCTCGGGTTCCTGCCCCTATATCTGATCGATTTTTAACTATTGTGATGGGTTTCATGCGTTTATTTTTGAACTTGTTTTCTTCTTTTTATTTCCGAACGAAGCAATTCCATTTCGCGTGATGTTTGGCTGGCAATGGAACTGTTTTCTTCTGCACGCCTAATTAAATAAGGAATTACTTTTTTGACAGGACCATAAGGTAGGTATTTCACAACATTATATCCATGATCCGAAAGGTTATACGAAATGTTATCGCTCATTCCGAACAAATGTGCAAAACACACACGCGGATGGTTTGAAGCAATTCCATTTTGTTTCATTTGCTCCATAGCTTTTAGCGTACTGAGTTCGTTATGGCTTCCGACAAAAACAGCGGCCTGATCTAAATTCTCGAGCAACAGTTGTAGGCCGTTATCAAAGTTTTGATCGGTTGCTTCTTTAGAAGGACAAACGGGATTGGAAAGCTTGCGGTCTAATGCGCGTGCAGTTTCTTTTTCGATGTATGCGCCGCGAACCAATTTAACACCTATCTGGTAGCCTTCCTTTTTTGATTTTTCTATCAAGGTTTTGAGGTAAGGTAATCGTTCCGATAAATACAACTGCAGGGTTGCATAAACCACCACTTCTTTTTGGTTATAGGTTGCCATCATTTCTTCTAGAAGAAGATCAAGAGCGGGTTGAATCCAGCTTTCTTCAGCGTCAATCAACAACTTAAGGTTGCGTTGAACTGCCTTTTTACAGCTGGTGTGGAAACGTTCTTTTACTCGACCCCAAGCTTTGTTTTCTTCGGTACTTAAGGGCAGTTTGGCACTGACCTTTTCGAACAGTGCTGTAGCTCCGTATCCTGTTGGTTTGAAAACTGCAAAAGGGGTTCCTGCATCTGGACTAGATGCGTCCATCGTTCTGAGAATTTCATTTAGTGTAGCATCAAAACCTACTTCAGAATTAATTCCTTCGATAGAGAAGTTTAAACAGGAATCCATTTCATTAGCACGAAGTTTCTTGACTGTAATCTCAGTTTCTTCGAGGTTTGTTCCTACGCAAAAATGATCGAACATGGTTTTGCGGACCAAAAAATTAATAGGTAAACCTACTTTGATTAAAAACTGAATAAAAGCACTTCCTACTTTAGTCAAAACTGGAGATGAAATAAGCTTGAAGAGGACAAAACTCTTCTTTAATTCAGCATCGGATTTTGACGCAAAAGCAATTTGTGTATTTTCGAAAATACTCTTCATCTCAATTAAGCGTCCATATATGGATAGCGATAATCTGTAGGTGGGTTTAATGTTTCTTTCACGAGTTGAGGGGACACCCATCGCAAAAGGTTTTGTCTAGATCCAGCCTTATCATTGGTTCCCGAAGCACGAGCTCCACCAAAAGGTTGTTGTCCTACAACAGCTCCACTAGGTTTATCATTGATATAAAAATTCCCGGCACTGTTCTCCAAAGCCAAACGTGCTTTTTCGATCACAAGACGGTCCTTCGCCATAACGGCTCCCGTAAGGGCATATTCTGAAGTTGAGTCGACTAGTTTGAGGGTTTCTTCCCATTGGTCGTCTTCATAAACATAAATGGTTACAATAGGTCCAAATAACTCTCTTTCCATGGTGTCGTAAGTCGGATTTGTAGTTACTAAAACTGTTGGGTCAATAAAGTACCCTTTAGAATTGTCGTAAGTTCCTCCTAACAAAATCTCAACGTCTGAGTCTTTTTTAGCTTGATCAATTGCTGAAGCAAGTCGATCAAATGAGCCTTTATTAATCACCGCAGTCATGAAGTTTTTTAATTCTCTTGGAGAGCCGAGGGTTATGGTTTTAACATCGGCAGCTACTTTGTCTAAAATGGCTTTAGAGGTAGATTTTGGAAGGTAAATCCTGGAAGCTGCAGAACATTTTTGTCCTTGATATTCAAAAGCTCCACGAACCACTGCAGTAGCTACTTCTTCAGCATTAGCTGAATTGTGAACTGCGATGTAGTCTTTTCCGCCTGTTTCTCCTACAATTCTAGGGTAGGTTTTATAGCGGTGGATGTTACTCCCTATTTTATGCCAGATGTTTTTAAACACATGGGTTGAACCTGTAAAATGAATTCCAGCAAAATCAGGACTTTTTAATACGGTATTGGTTACCATTTCTGGATCTCCATTAATCATATTAATTACGCCTTTAGGCAATCCGGCTTCTTCAAAAACATCCATGATTATTTTGGCAGAGAACATTTGATGATCGCTTGGTTTCCAAACAATTGTATTCCCCATTAATGCAGGAGCAGCAGAAAGGTTCCCTGCAATGGCTGTAAAATTAAAAGGACTTACTGCATAAATAAAACCTTCCAGAGGGCGGTAGTGTACATGATTCCAAACTCCTCCGGAAGAGGTAGGTTGGTCTTGATATATTTCTTCGGCAAAGCGAACGTTGAATCTAAGAAAGTCAATAAACTCACACGAAGCATCAATTTCTGCTTGGTGTACTGTTTTGGATTGCGCCATCATCGTTGCAGCATTAATTATTGCGCGGTAAGGTCCCGCAATTAAATCGGCTGCTTTAAGAAATACAGCTGCACGAGCAGCAAAAGGTATCAATGCCCATGTTTTTCTGGCTTCTATGGCGGCAGCTATGGCTTGCTCAACATGTGCTTCTGAAGCTAAACTATAGGTCCCCATACTGTGTTTATGGTCGTGTGGAGGATGCATGGTATTAGCCTCAGTAGAACTTACCTCTTCGCCGCCAATTTTCATTGGAATGTGGATTTTCTTTGAGAAAAAAGCATCATAGGCTGCAGTTACGGCAGCTCGTTCGGGTGTGTTTGGTCCGTAAGATTTAACGGGCTCATTTATTGGTAAAGGCGATTTTAAAAAACTATTTGACATGGCATTTTTTTTATCCTAATTATTTATTATACTTTCAAAAGTACAGATAAAATCAAATATAGTATGCCAGTTGAATGTAAATTTTAACGACTAAAAACTTCTATAAGAATGGAAAGAAAACTGATGTTTTTTTCTTGTATTCAATGTAGTCTTTGTCCGCACTCCATTTTTTGTCAGCGCTTGCTTCGAGTAAGTTCACACCACTTACACGAGTCAACAACAAATAGGTAAAAACAGGTGAAATTAAGGCAAGGTATTGCCACCCACTAAAGGTCGGTAAAGAAATAACAGCAATTCCGGTCCACAACAATACTTCGCCCACATAGTTTGGGTGCCTAGATAATGCCCAAAAGCCAGTTGACATAAACTTTCCTTTGTTTTTAGGATCTTGATTGAATTTTGATTTTTGACGGTCGGAGATAACTTCCACTAAAAACCCAAAAACCCATAGGATTGCTCCACCAATTAAAAAGTAATCTACTTCTTTCGATTCCGAAGCAATTGCTGTAATGGCAGGGAGTGTGCACATAAAGACCCAAAACCCTTGAAGAGCCCACGCAAGCATAAAGCGGGTGAAATTGGTCTTTATTTTATCGAAACGGCTGTCTTTTCCTACTTTTTTAACTCGCATAAACAAAAAGGAGCTCAATCGAATTGCCCATAATAAAATTAGAGATCCCAAGACAATTGAACGATAATCTAATCGGTCTTGTAACTCGTTTTGATAGAGTGCATATACCATAACGGAGATGTAGGTAATGCCTCCAGTAAGGTCGTAATAGTGTTCAGTTTTTAGCGCATAAGAAATCAGAAAAACCAAGAGTTGTATCGCATAAATAATAAGCAGCACATGATAGCCAACAACAGCTGCTTCTGGAGAAACAATTTCTAAGGTGGTTGCGTAATTTAGGCCTACACTTAAAAAAACAACAGTTGCTGATGCAAGTATTCTTTGAATGATAATTTTCATAAGGGTCTACTTTTTTATCAAATATAAACTATTGTTTTTGGGCACTGTAAAAGCAATTGTATTTTTCATATATTTTTGTATTGCTTATTGCAAGTAATTACATTAGCTTTAATTATTATTTAAAAAATCATAAAAAAATTAATTGTTGCATTCGTTCTATTCGGAGGGTTTGTATTTGCTCAAGGGCCTAACAGTAACGGAAAAATTCGTTATGATAAAAAAGCAGAGCTTATAAAAGAGCTGCACAACAACTATGCTGATAATAACTTTGAGTTATTTGAAAGCTTGATGGCTGACGACGTTTCTATTTATTTAGGATCAACTGTGAAATTTAACAAAAAAGATTTAATTGAAGGGTTTAAGTCTCACCATCAATTATATAAAAACATAAGCTGGGATAACTTTAGTTAAGAAACTGCAACTTATAAAAGTGGAAGTAAATGGACCATGGCATGGGCCTTATGGAAAGGCGAAGGTAATTTCACAGGAACTGCTAGTGAAGTTCCGGGTCATTTTGCCTACGAATGGAAGTACGACAAAATAGTTACCGCTTTATACTACTTTGATCCCACTAGTCTTAATGCAGAAGTTACTGCTATGACAAATCAATCGATTCTCACTATGCTCATGAAGGGTTCAAAATTAAAGACGGTAAAATAATTACAGTAAATCAATATTACAGACCCAAATTAAAGGAATAGAACTACAAACAAAAAAACCCTGCCATTGGCAGGGTTTTTTTGTTTGTAATAATGTAGGTTACTCTTTTGGAACTGTAGATCCCATAACTTTCATTAAGGGACGCATAGTCCAAGGGATGTTCGTTATTTTATCTGACGGTAAGCCCGAAATAACACCACCACCTGATAAGTGTATCATGGCATTTTCTAAAGAGTCGTAAGAGTCATAAGTCATCATCGTTGCTACATCTTCTCCTTGCGGAGTAACCTTAGAAGCAACACCAAAACCAACCATTCCATGTTTACGCATCTCCTTTTTAAAATGTGGGAGAACGTATTTTTCGAGTTCTTTTAAATGTGTATCTACTTGATCACTGTTAGAGAAATTTAGAATTACATAACCTGCTGCTGCAATTGATGGCAGCGTGATGTCTTGTTTGTAAAAATACCTTCTGTCCATTTCTATGTAATCGAAAATGCTAAACAATAAAGGGGTTTCAACACCAACAACATCCTTGGAATTATTCCACCAACCCCCTTCGTTTACAGCAGAAGCAATGTCCTTGTAAACATTTACCCACATGTAATTATATCCATCGGGTTTTGGATTGGTGTTTTTGAGTAATGCCCAACCTTCAAGTTGTCCTTTATTTACAGCATCTTGAGCTGTTTTTTGACTGTAATTTAGCTCAATGTCTAAGAACTTTTCGTTCAATTCAGCCGGTACTTTTACGGGATGAAATACGATAATTTGTGCTGATACTGCCATAGAAGCGAGCATAGCGAATACTAAAAATAATTTTTTCATAATATAAATTTTATAGATTATTGTTGTGGAATTCCTACTCCATCTTTGTTTGGCGCCCAGGAACTATGCATGATTTTCCATCCATCTGTGGTATTAACCCAAACTGAAGATCCTCTAGTACTGTAGGCTACCTTTTCTTTGGTTTCATTGAAAGTATAGCTTCCAGATCCATAAAAGGTTAAAACAGCCGTTTTCATGTCAGGAGAGTAATTTACTTTCATGTCGTTCATGTCTAATCTGTCCCAAGTGATTCCTTGATCCTCTTCAAATGAAGACTTGTTGAACTCATAAAATGGAGATAAATTTGAGTCACCAGTAGTATGTGTAATCTCTGGATGCTCATACTTTGAAAAAGTTTTGTAATCCTGACTCGTAATAGCATCTTGAGCTTCTCTCTGAATTTTCATTAAATTTTCTGAAAGATCATCTCGATTAATTTTTGCGTAATAAACTCGAGCAAGATTCCCATAAGGAGATCCAAAAGCTGCAAAATCTACTGCTTTTAATTGTAATTCAAATGCCTTATCATAATCTCCTAATGAAGCATAGTGCTCAGCCATTGAGTCATAAGAATTTGGTCCATCGTGAAGATTTTGAGACTTAGCAACATAATTCATTGCCATATCCTGATTGGTCTCACCAAAATCTCCTCTTAGATATCCGTATGACATCATGTTATAAGAAGAAGCAGCTTGCTCTGGAAATTTTTCCGCAAATCCTGAATACGTTTTCATGTCTGCAGGAGAGGTAGCAAGATAGTTGAGGATTGGACTCTTTGGGTTCGTCACTATTGCAGATTTTAAAACCGTTTCCTTATTTTCAGGTGTAGACATTAAAACATCATACCAAGCTGATTCTTCAGCACTTAGTTTAGAAACATCAATTGCTTCAAGTTTAGTTTTTTGGCTTCCCCAATTTGGATTTGAGCCACTAATTGCTGCAATAGTTAATTGAGCACAACCACAATCAGAATCTATAATAAGTGCTGCTTTAGCCATTCCTAGCGCAGTTAAATATTCTAAGTTTGCCATCGATTCAATTGCTTGATTAGAAATTTGTGCAGCCTTTTTGTTACAAGAAGTTTTTTGTACCCACTGAGCACTCGCAATACTAGTGCCTAAGACTAAAATAAAAAGTAATTTTTTCATAAAATATAATAATTTAATTTATCCGAAAATATCAAAATTAATTTTGGTCTGCAAGTAATAGTTTAATTATTTTACTTTATATTTAATTTACTATTTTATGAAAAATCTATGAAAAAAATACACTTTGCTCTTGTAAAATTACCTGTAATTTCAATTACTTTATTTTTTTGCTGCTGTTTAGTTGCTGCACTAATTCATCCAGGGTCAGAAAAAGAAATCATTGACTTTAAGATGGATCGTTATTCGTTTACACATAATTTTTTGAGTGAATTGGGGAGTTTCAAAACCAATACAGACGAAACAAATCCTTTGATTATTCAAGAGGATAACACACCTTCTATGCTTCTTTTTAATGGAAGTCTAATCTTTATAGGAGCAACATTAGTTCTTTTTTACATTCAATTTAAAGAAGTTTTTATTCAGATCAATGATACCGATAAAGCCCAAAAATATGGAGCACTTACAAAGCCCTTAGGGATTTTGGCTGGTATACTTTATGCTGGGGTTGGTTTTGTACCCCATGATTTACATTTTGGAGGACATGTTTTCTTTGCTAATGGTGCTTTTTTAGTACTTTTCTTCCTTTGTGTTTTTCACAGCATAAGCATTTACCATTCAAAATTTTTGAGCAATCGTTATGCTTTTGGGTACCTCCTTTTTTGTGTTGTTCTGTTTGTTTACCTCAGGATTATATTTTTTGGGCCACAAATTGGACCGGGCAAAATTTTTACCGAAAATGAATTGATGTTACAGGTTATAGCCCAAAAATCGATTGTACTTACTTTTATGATATCTATTCTAGCTCAGGTTTATGGGTTTAAACAGCTTCTCAGAAATTATTAAATCATTTTACATTCTAGTGAAACCTCTTTAACGACAGATGGTTCTTCTCTTATATTTACTTATATTTGAAATTATTAGTTAATTATTTTATTGTCAAGACACTAAATTTTATTTGTATCGATGCGTAAAAGCAACTGCTTACCTTTAATTCTTTTTCTGATAATTATTGTGTCAGGGATTAATGTTCAAGCTCAATTTTCAAGCGTCACCGCTACTAGCATTGATAATAATAACCTTAAAATTGATCTTACTTTTGATGAAGATATCTATTCAAATTCATCTTGTAGTACCCTTACCTGTATTGAAATATCTGATTTTGGTCTTAGTATAACCGGAGGAAGTGCCACGCTTAATTCAAATACTCCAATAACAATTACAAGATTAGGTAATTATGATTTTACCTCCAGGTGGGGCCCAGGTGAGCCAAATAATGCGGGTAACGAAAATTATGCTCAACATAGAAGTGATGGCCAGTTAAATGATTTGTCGAATTTTAATAATTTAAATGGTATATTAGAAGTAATTAATCCAATAGCCCAAGTAATTCCTGGCTATACATGGTTTGCTTCTTGGCCCTTAGGTTCTGAATGCGCGCATTCTTACTACAAGGCAAATACTGCAAAATCTTGGTCAGACTCAAAAGCTGATGCCACCAATGCCGGAATTGCTTTAGGTATAGGAGCTGATTTGCTGGTTTATAATTCGCAAGAAGAATTTGAATATATGTTTAATAATCAAAATACTAAAGTATCAAATACTTGGATTGGCTTACGCCAATATACAGGAGCCGCCGACTATAGCGAACCTTCAGGCGGATGGTATTGGGATGACGGAACACCCATGGATAACAGTGCTTCAAAACTCAAATATCAAATTACAATAGCTTTAAATGGAGTTCCAAATGGAGACGAATTAGTTACAATTAATCCCATTACAGCTCCAGCTTCTGTTTTTAGTTGTGAAGGAGTATCTGCAGTTACCCAAGTAAATGGACTTAATCAGGTATATTTAAATGATAAGTTAGATCCTTATATAGTTAGTTCTTCAATCACTGATGACAACACCAAGGTTCGTGTTGTTTTTAATGAGGATATTTTTACTGATGCAGCCGGTAATCCTCTTCTTAATTCTGACTTTACACTAAGTCTAGTTCAAAACGGAAGTGCAGCAGACTTAAACTCTGTTAACCCAACTTCTATAGCTAATTATGGAGATAATGTGTTTGATCTACTTCTTCCAATGAATGGACTACCAATTACAGGAAAAGAAGTCCTAACAATCTTACCTTCTGCTGGAATCGTTTTTGATGTAGCAAGCAATGTAGCCTCGTCAGTTCAATTTAATAACGTTGTGAATTTTAATCCCCCAAAAACAGGTCCGATTTACTTGAGTAATATATATAAAACTTCAACGGTTTCAGGCTCAATAGTTGTTGCTTCAGAAAGCTTTTTATGTGATGACGTTTCTTATAACAACTATAACCAAGCATATCACGACGGCACTATTTTAGAGCCTCAGGTTGGGAATTATATGATATACAATAATAGATACTCTTATCCTTCAACAATGTTAGATGGGTCTGATTTTGGGTATTTTCATCTTCGAGGATTTAATAGGATTTTAGAGATTCGTAAATCAGATGGGCTTGTTGTTGCAAAATATTCATGCGATTAAATAAAGAGTAAGACTACTTTATAATTTCAAATAAGACATGCAGACTCTAAAATCTAATGCTTCAATTCATCAAATTATACTTCTAATATTAGCAGGGGAATCTGCTTTTATACTTCCCTTTGTTTTACCGAGGATTTTTAGACCTACCTATTTAGATGTTTTTACTCTTAATAATCTTGAGCTGGGTACTTGTTTGTCGATTTACGGAATTATAGCACTTTTATCTTATCTATATGGAGGGGCTATTGCAGATAAATATTCTCCCAGAAAACTTATTGCAGCCTCTTTGCTTTTAACTGCCTTTGGCGGTGTTGTTCTTTCTACTTTTCCTTCTATTCAAGTATTAAAGGTTGTTTATGGATATTGGGGGTTCACTACAATTTTTTTATTTTGGGGAGCAATGATCAAAGCTACCCGAGTCTGGGGTGGAACTTCAAAACAAGGAAAGGCTTTTGGGTTCTTAGAAGGTGGAAGAGGTTTTGTTGCAGCTTCCATAAGCGCTATTGGGGTTTATATTTTTTCAATGATATTACCCGAAAATCTTGCTAACGCCTCACTTGTCGAGCGTCAAGATGCTTTTCGATATGTAATTCTTTTTGCGACCTCACTGGCTATCTCCGTTGGTCTTTTAGTTTTCTTTTTCATGGAAGATCCCGAAGAAACAAATATGCCAGTAAAAAGCCTTGATTCTTCCCTTGTAAACATCAAAAAAGTTTTAAAAATACCCTCGGTTTGGTGGTTAATGTTTATTGTGCTTTCTGCTTATGTTGGATATAAATTAACCGGAATATTCTCTTTATACGCTAAGGAGATTATGCTATTCGATGAAATAAAAGCGGCTCAAATCGGAACTTTTCAACTCTATATTAGACCGATTTTAGGGGTTGCAATTGGTATTATGGCAGACAAAACAAAAGGTTCTCTGTGGATCATTATAGGCTTTATAGTGATGCTTTTAGGTTCCTTAATTTTTGCTTCTGGTGTAGTTCAATCAGATTTAAACTTCTTGTTTTTCTTGTCACTAACTATTACAGCAACAGGGGTTTATTCCATTCGTACACTTTACTTTGCGGTTTTACAAGAAGGTAAAATACCTCTAGCAATTACAGGAACAGCCATTGGTTTGATATCCGTTATTGGATACACTCCAGATATCTTTGTTGGACCCGTAATGGGGTACTTACTGGATCGTTCGCCAGGAATTGTTGGTCATCAGCAGGTATTTATGATGTTGTCAGTTTTTTCTGTCTTAGGATTATTCGCCGCGATTCGATTTTCGAAATTAGTAACGCATAATAAAGAATAAAAGAATCCTTTATAACGCGACACTGGTTTCCCCTTTTATTTGAATCTCCTTGTCATAGACAAACAAGCTCAAGCTCGCATTAGAATTTGTAGAAAAAGATATGTTTTTCTGGGAAATTGTAACAGATAAGATGACGTTTCTGAAATTTATCCTAAACTCTATTTCGTTCCATGCCTTTGGCAACCTTGGGCGAAAACAAAGCTGGTCGTTTTGAATACGCATCCCAGCAAAACCTTCGACAATACTCATCCAGGTTCCAGCCATACTCGTAATATGAAGTCCTTCTTCAATTTCAGTGTTATAATCATCTAAATCTAAGCGTGCTGTTCGTAAATAAAATTCGTATGCTTGGTCTTCTTTTCCAAGCCTAGATGCTAAAATAGAATGTACGCAAGGAGATAATGAAGATTCGTGAACGGTTAACGGCTCATAAAAGTTATAGTTACGCTTAAGAGTCTCGAGATCAAAATGATTTTCAAAAAAGTAAAACCCTTGTAAAACATCAGCTTGTTTAATATATGGAGATCGTAAAATTCGATCCCAAGACCAATTTTGATTAATGGGGCGTTCAGAAGAATCAAGACTAGAAACAGGAAGCAGCTGTTTGTCTAAGAATCCGTCTTGCTGCAAAAACACTTGTTTTTCTTCGTTGTATGGGAAATATACATTTTTTGATATAACATTCCATTCACGAACTTCCTCAAGGTTTATTTTTGTCTTCTCCGCAATGCGTTTAAAATTTTCAGGGGATTTCTCCTTAGTTTTTTCAACTTGCTCGGCTGTATATTCCAAACACCATTTGGCAATATAGTTAGTGTACCAGTTGTTGTTTACATTATTTTCATATTCATTAGGCCCAGTTACTCCGAGCATAACATAGGAATTTTTGTCTTCCGAAAAATTGAAGCGCTGTGCCCAAAATCGACTAATCCCGATAAGCACTTCGAGGCCCATTTCCGGTATATAAGAAGCATCAGCCGTATAGCGTTCATAATTAAAAATTGCAAATGCAATTGCTCCGTTTCTGTGAATTTCCTCGAAAGTAATTTCCCATTCGTTATGGCATTCTTCCCCATTCATAGTGACCATTGGATAAAGCGCAGCTCCAGAAGTAAATCCAAGTTTAGCAGCATTTTCAATGGCACGATCAACTTGATGATAACGATATGCCAACAGATTTCGGGCTACCTCTTGCTTTTTGGTAGCCATATAAAATGGGATGCAGTACGCCTCTGTGTCCCAGTAGGTACTCCCACCGTATTTTTCTCCTGTAAAGCCTTTAGGGCCAATATTTAGGCCTGCATCAGCACCAGTATACGTTTGATTCAGCTGAAAAATGTTAAACCGAATTGCTTGTTGGGCTTTTACATCACCGCCAATCCTAATATCGGCCCGTTCCCAAATTTTTGCCCATTCTGCTTTATGATTATGAAGAAGCCTGTCGAAACCGAGTTTGCTTGCCTTTTGAAGCTCAGTATCTGCTAGTTTATTTAATTCAGCTTTTGGGTGCTTACGATCGGTAATATAACCTCCATATTTAATCAACGTAACACTATCTCCTTCAGATAGATGATGGCTATAATTTAAAGTAGTTTTATTGATTTCTCTTTGAGGCTTTTCCTTCCGTTTTATCTGCGTCTCACCAGCCCAAAATTCTGTATCCATAAAGGTACACACATGAAAATCTGTTTTGAGGGTGTGTGAATGAATAAAAGCTTTGCTTTCTTTTGTTGAAACCTGGTCAATTTCCCAAAATTGATCTTCCCAGTTGCTGTCCTGATTTGTTATTCCTGCATCAAGATAAGGGATTAGATCAAGCTTTGTTTCTCCGCTAATTGCAGTTACAGTATAGTGGATTGCACCTAGATTTATTTGATCTAAAGAAAGAAATCGTAAGCTTTTGACATGAATCCTAGTTTCGTCTTGAAGTTTACACTTAAAAGTTCTTGTGTAAGTTCCTTCTTGCATATTAAGCTCGCGTTCATATTCAGTAACTTCTTTACATAAATTCAGGTCTAAATTTTGACCATTTACTTTTACATGAATTCCTATCCAATTGGGTGCGTTTAATACTTTAGCAAAATATTCGGGATACCCATTTTTCCACCAACCAACTCTAGTCTTATCCGGATAATAAACTCCCCCAATGTAACTTCCTTGAAAGCTAGGTCCAGAATAATCTTCTTCAAAATTTGCACGCTGACCCATAGCGCCATTTCCAATGCTGAATATACTCTCGGAAGATTTAACATTTTCAGGGTTCCATCCTTGTTCTATTATTTTCCAAGGATTTTGATGGTAGTGAGATGCGTTCATTAAATAGCTGCTAGTTTATTGAGTAGGGAAATGTTTATTTGTTCAAGCGATTCGAAAACATAATCTGCTGCCTTAAGTTCTTCAGGATTACCTATACCAATAGCGGTCATTCCAGCTGTTTTGGCTGCAGCAACACCTGCGCTTGCATCTTCGAAAACAACACATGATTTGGCAGGGGTGTTTAGGTTTTTGGCACCTAATAAAAAAACCTCAGGATTGGGTTTTGAATGCCTAACATGAGTTCCGTCTACAATGCTACTAAAGTAGGGAGTAAGGTTTAATTTTCCTAAAATTAACTGGGCATTTTTACTAGCAGACCCTAGAGCAACAGGCACATTATTATTTTTTGTAAAATCTAAGATATTCAATACTCCTGGAAGGATTTCTTCCGATCCCATTTCTTGAATCAGTTGCAGATAATGCTTGTTCTTTTGGTTTAACAGCATGTTTTTTTTTTCTTGTATCAGAACTTTTTTACCCCACTGAAGCAGCAAATCTAATGAATCTGACCTACTAACCCCTTTTAGGTTTTCATTCTGACTCTCTGTAAGATTATAATTAAAGGTTTCTGCTATCGTTTTCCATGCAATGAAGTGGTACTTGGCTGTATCGACAATCACTCCGTCTAGATCGAATATAAATGCATTCATAAATTAAGGTCAATAGTTTTGAATAAAAACAAATATATTATAATCCTTTTTTTAATTGGAGAAGAACTGCAATAAAAAGACGGAAATATTAAAAGCTTTTATTTATCTACAATGGTGATCTGCAGCACGAGTAGCTACTTGAATATTGGGCTTCATATTTACGCGATAACCCAATGAATTTGCCCAACCTCGAGACGCATTTACAAGTCGATTAGACTTAAAGCTTTCATCTTCATTATAATCCATATCTATCTGAATTTCAACATCAAGAGTCTGTTTCATTTGTTCAGCAATGTCAATACTCATTTCCGTTTCCTTCCACAATCGTGTCCAAAGATCTTGTATTTTAGGAAACCCAATTTTATGAACAATATAATGAACCCCTCTATTGCCTAGACGGTAAGCAATTACCGTTGCATAAAGCGTTCTTTTTGCTATGCTTTGCGAGTCAGTACCTATGTGTATAGTAACATAAGGGTGTTTAGCAACCATAGCTTTGGTATAAGAGATAGGGTCAATCAGTGTTCCATTAATATTCTTAAAGATCATGTTTTTTTAATTAAGCCCCTACTGTTTGGTCAATAGAGGCTTTAGATTATTTTATTCCAACCCTTGCCCCTTAATGTAAGGCGCGTCTTGGTCTTTCAATTTTTGTTCCAAAGCTTTAATCTTATTTTCTGAAAGGGTTTTAACTTTTTCGCCAAGCTGTTTGGTCATCTTTTGAGCCAAAACCATGCTCTTTTTGTGAAGAGGTGTTGGACCATAAGTCGATCCCATTCCTCTATAAGCTACTCTGAGATGGGTTTGAACACTCGGAGAGTTTCGTTCACCTATTTCACCTTTCGATGGGTTTCCTTGAACAGACTTCATGAGTGCCACAACTTCTTGTTGCAGGCTTTGAATTTCACTATTTATTTTCCCTGGAGCGATGCTAGAATTATCTAATGCCGCTTTCAAAGCCATTAATTTCATTTCACTACGATCCATTACGTCTTCAATTACATCGAGTTCTTTTACTAAAGCAGATAAAGACTTTCTATAGGCGTCGTAGTCTTGATGAGATATTCCCTGAAGAACCCCATCACGAATCGACTTTACTTCAAAAGTAACAGGCTCATCTAATTGAGTGATTGCTCCATTATCATCTAGATAAAGTGTTGCGGTATAGTTCTGCGGAATAACAAGCGCCCCAGAGTTAAAGCCTCTGCGTCTTATTTTTCCATTTTCTGGAATCGATGCTGGATTAAAATGTTTCAAGTCCCAAGCAATTCGGTTACTTCCCTTTTTAGCTTTTGTGCTTAGTTTTCTAACAATATTTCCATCTGGATCTTGAATGGTTAGTAACACCTTAACAGACTGTTCTTCGTTTTCTTTATCCAAAGCATCCCATCCTGGGAATGGAACATCCATATTCTTTTTGTTTAATGCTTTTTCATTTTTTATACGATTAGATTTTAAATTAGAAAAATCACCAGAGAGATGGTAGGTAAAAACAGCTCCAAAGGTTGGATTTTTAGAGAAATAATAGTCTGCTCCAGTATTTCCAACATTACTTCTAGGAACATACCATTTGGCGGTTCGAGGCGCAAAAAGTTTTCCTTTTCGTTTTAGGTTTGCCGGCGTCATTTCTCTTAAAGCGCTGTAATCGTCTAGTACATAAAATCCACGACCAAAAGATGCTGCAACAAGATCATTTTCTCTTTTCTGAATTGTTAAATCTCTAAAAGAAAGCGTTGGTGTTCCAGGTAACTTCTGCCATGCATCTCCAGCATTTAGACTGACATAAATTCCAAACTCGGTTGCTGCAAAAAGAAGATCTTTATTAACATGATCTTGAACAATTCTCCAAACTAAAGTACGCTTTGGAAGGTTGCTACTAATCGATTTCCAAGTTACACCGAGGTCAGTACTTTTAAATAAATACGGGTTAAAGTCACCTTCTTTATGGTTGTCTAAAGCCACGAATACTGTATTTTCATCAAACAAATCGGCTTTAATATCATTAACAAAAGAACGACTTGGTATTCCAAGTTTACTCGCAGGAATTTGGCTCCATTGCTGTCCGCCATTTTTAGATATTTGAATGTATCCATCATCTGTTCCTGCAAAAAGAACACCTTCTTTTATTGGAGATTCTGACAAGGAAGTGATGGAATTATAATTTGACATTGCGCCAATATCCCATGCGTTATCCCAGCTCTGCTGTCTTCCCATAATCGGAAGCGTAATACGCTCTTCATTTCGTGTCAAATCACCAGAAACGGGCTCCCAATCATCTCCTCGGCTCTCCGACTTCCATACTCTATAGGAAGCGAAATATAGCCGCGCAGGATTGTGTGGGCTTACCAAAATAGGAGCATCCCAATTAAAACGCTCAAAAGGATCCCCTTCTTGGGGTTGTGGCTGAATAAGAACAGGCTCACCTGTTGTTAAATCAACTCTGTGTAGACCTCCTTGTTGCGTTTCGGCATAAATAATGTCATTATGAACAGGGTCGGTTGCGGACTGATGACCATCGGCAAATAAGGTTTTATACCAATGCTTGTTTGCAATTCCTTCTCTTTCGTCTGTTGCAGAGGGTCCACCGACAGATCCATTATCTTGAGTTCCTCCAAAAATGCTGTAAAAAGGCTCAGCATTATTTACCGCTACTTTATAGAATTGGGTTAAGGGTAAGTTTTTGATGTAACGCCAGTTTTGAGCTAAATCGAAACTCTCATAGATTCCAGCATCTGTTCCAATCATTAAATAGTTTGGATCATCCTTTTTGAAAATTATGGCATGATTATCCGAGTGCTTTTTTTCTTCTTTTAACTGAGTAAAAGATTTACCTCCATCTTCGGAGGTTAATACGCGAACATTCATTAGGTACAAGCGGTCAAATTTATGTGGACTTGCATACAGTTCTTGATAATAGTGAGGTCCAGTTCCACCAGAAACGGTATCAGACATTTTGCTCCAAGAGCTACCTCCATCTTCTGATCGGTATAGTCCTCCCTTTTTTCTATCTACCTCAACAGCCGCATAGATTACATTTGATTTTTGAGGAGAAATTGCTAATCCTATTTTACCCAGGTTAGATTTTGGAAGTCCATTGGCTAATTTTTCCCAAGTTTCTCCTCCGTCTTTTGAACGATGAATTCCAGAGCCTGGTCCTCCACCCATATAAGCGGCTACTGTGCGATGACGATCCCAAGTTGCTGCATAGAGTACTAAAGGATTGTTAGGATCAATTAAAAGATCAGTTGCTCCAGTCCATTCAGAATTTCCTAAAACTCTTTTCCAGCTTTTACCACCGTTTGTTGTTTTGTAAACTCCACGCTCACCACCTTTTTTCCAAAGAGGTCCTTGGCTAGCAACCCAAACTACATCCGAATTGTCTGGATGCACTATGATTTTTGAAATATGTTCTGAGCTTTTAAGTCCCATATTTTTCCAGGTAGCACCACTATCTGGACTTAAATACACGCCATCTCCATAACCAACATGGCGCCCTCCAACATTTTCTCCACTACCCATCCAGATTCGAGATGGATCATTGGGATCAATGGTTATACATCCTGTTGAATAGGATGCTTCTTTGTCAAAGATTGGAGACCAAGTGGTTCCAGAATTTTCTGTCTTCCATACGCCGCCGGATCCAACCGCAACATACCAAACGTTATCATTGTCAGGGTGAATAGCGATGTCAGCAATTCTACCAGATAAAAAAGCAGGACCTAGATTTCTAAATTTAAATGCATTTAAAGAAATTTCAGGTGCTTTTTCTACTTTCTTTTTTTTGCGTTGAGCCTCAAGACTGAAGCCACTTAGAAAAAACATGAAACTTAATAAACTGAGAATAAACTTTTTCATAATACTTTATTATTGAGTTAGTTTAATAAATGTACTAAAAAAAAATCTCCCATTAAGCGTTAGCTTTTTTTGATTCAAACTTAGGAAATAGCAAGGAATTTACTTTTTTAGACAGCAAAATCAGCGTAATCATGTTTGGAATGGCCATTAAAGCAAATGAAACATCAATGATTCCAATTACAAGATCAACTGTTGCTACTGCCGAGAAAACTATACTAACAATATATATATAGTTATACCAAGGGCCCCATTTTTTACTGGTCAAATACCCCAAACATTTAACCCCATAATAAGAATAAGTAAAGAGGCTAGAAATTCCAAACACAAAAACCATGAGTAAGAGTAATTCATCTCCTATACCATAGAATAAGCGATTAAAGGCTTCGAGGGTAAGATCAATACCGTTAAGATCGGGATTTTCTGTTGCTCCGCTTATTATAATAATCAGTCCAGTAATAGAACAAACCAAAACAGTATCTAGCAACGGCCCTAAAGAAGCGACAAGACCCTCATGAATTGGATTCTTAGTATTCGATTGGCCGTGATACATAGGCGCGTTACCAATTCCACTTTCATTAGAAAAAACAGCCCTTCTAACCCCAATAATTACCAAAGCCCAAAAACCTCCGGTTGCAGCAGCTTGAAGGGAAAAAGCTTGACTAAAAATCTCACTTAAAGCTGGAATAATTGCCTCATAATTTAGGGCCAACATGGTTACTCCAATCCCAAAATAGAGCCCTACCATTATGGGCACTAACATGGAGGTTACTTTAACTATTTTTCTCAATCCACCTAAAATAACCAATCCACTGATTAGGGCTAAGAACAGCCCAATTATTATTTTCCAGTTTAAGTCACCAATATTAAAAAACTGATTGGGCTCAATTACACTGACTAAGGTTTGGGTAAGTTGATTGGCAGTAAAAGCGGGAAGCACACCAAATAAACCGGCAACAGAAAACCAAATTGCAAATGGCTTCCCAAATTTTGGCAAGGCTATTCTCATATAGTACATGGGCCCTCCTAATGGACTTCCATCCACTTCTTTTTCGCGATATAGAACGGCTAGGGTACAAGAATAAAATTTAATAACAGCTCCGATAATTGCAGTTACCCACATCCAAACCAAAACACCGGGCCCTCCCATATGAATCGCTATAGCAACTCCAGAAATATTACCTAAACCAACCGTTGACGCCAAAACTGCCGATAATGCTTGAAATCTTGAAATGCCTTCACCGTCCTCTTTACTGAAGAGTAATTTGAAGGAAGTTTTAATTAAGAGTAAAGGTTTTGCTCTAGCCTGAATCAGTAAAAAAAAACCACCCCCTATAACAAGTATAAACATTATAAGCTCAATAGAGCTGAGCAATTTTTGAAATAAGGAACTTAATAAATCCATGAGGTTTAAAGATAGAAAAAGCCTTGACATTTGAGTTGTAATTAATAAAAAAGAGAGGTGCTGAAAAAAATTATTCTTTTACAACAATCAAAGTAGCTTTATTTCCGGTAGCTAAATTCCATTGGTTTGCCATAATTAGACCTCCAACATTATCATAAACCCTAACCTCTGCAGTATTAGGTCCAGATTCTCCTTGATTTAGTGCAATGAATTCAATTTTATTAAACCCCGGGATAAGGTCAATATTCAATCGTTTAAATCGTTCTTGAAGCAATACATTAGCTTCAACCTCACGGTCATTATATAAGATTCGAACACGATCTCCGTCTGCTACTTCATGATCCCTAAAAATCACCTGAACGAAAGGGGCGTTACTTTTAAAATCCCCTAAATATTCATCCACCATATAATCAACTGGATTTCGATTGTTTTCAGGAGTTTTCAGTTTATTGAGGAAGTAATCTCGATTATCCATGAAAGTTTCCTGCTTGCTCATGTCGATTTCGGGACGATCGAAATATTTATTATCACCATCTACTTCAGGGGTATTCTTTAAAAAATCTTTTTTTAAATACTCGGGCAGTTTGTTGGGATCTTTTATTGGTAATAAAAGGGTTTTTTTTGGACCATCACTCTTATAGGTTTGAGGTTTTACCTCATTAGTTTGACCCAATAAAACAATGGAGCTAAATAATAAAGGAGTTAAAAAACCGAAAAATTTACAATCGAATTTCATGCTTCAAACCTACTATAAATTTATCTTTAAAGAAATTTTTTAACAGCCTTTTAATCCAACTAACACAAAGTTAACTTAGCTTATAATCTGCAAAGGGGGAGTTTCTTTCCATCTACCGGCTGTGAAATCAGGAAATTGCTGCGGTGCTCCATCTTGAGCGATAGAAGCTCCACTAAGTGGGCTAACGGAACTCCAAAAGCAACCTTCATATACATTTTGATCGAGGGGCAAACCTTGTTGTAAGCACTCTACAATGCGATACACCATAATCCCATCCATACCTCCATGTCCGCTGTTTTGAGTTTTTTGATTTAAGCGTTTATATAAAGGGTGATCGTATTTTTCATAAAGCGCCTCTAAATCTTCACCTTGTACCCAGGAATGGTGGTTTTTAGTAAACCCTTCAAATCCACCTTCGAGTGCTATTCGGGTTGGGAAGCCAGCTAAAATTCCTTTTGTCCCTTGAATTAAATTATGACGTGTATAGGGGCGAGGACTGGTTTCGTCCCATTGAATCATTATGGTTCTCCCGACTTGTGTTTTAATTATAGAGGTGTTTAAATCTCCATTTTGATAATCCAATTGGTTCCATTTATGATCCGACGCATAATTTTTTTCGGCATAAAGCTTTCTTCCCATTGCTGGAGTAGAGTAAGAAACAATACTCTTAAAGGAGTCATCCGTGCGACCAATATTCATGTATTGAGCAACTGGACCGAGCCCATGAGTTGGATATAAATTCCCTCTTCCCTTAGCGTAATGATGAGTTCTCCAAGACCCCGTTCCTCGTTCTTGTTCTTCCATTTGAAAACGGAGTTCATGAATGTATGCAGCCTCTGCATGCATAAGATCTCCTATTACTCCTTGGCGACACATGTTGAGATACATCAATTCCGTTCTTCCGTAATTAACATTCTCCATCATCATGCAGTGTTTTTGAGTTTCTTCGGAGGTGCGAACAATTTCCCACATATCCTCTAAAGTTTTGGCAATAGGAACTTCTACAAAAGCATGCGCTCCTTTTTTCATTGCCTCAATTACCATGGGAGCATGATTGTCCCAATTGGTGGCTATAAAAACAACATCGGGCTTTACCTCTTCGAGCATCTTTTTCCATAAGTTTTCATCTCCAAAATAGGCAGCTGCCTTTTGATGTCGTTCTCCTTTTCCTATATCTGAAGCAATTTTAGTCCACCGATTTACATGGTCTTCATACAGATCACAAACAGCAACAACTTCTGTATTATCCATAGAAGCAACTACCCTAAGATGACTTCCTCCTCGCGCGCCAACTCCAATGAATGCAGCTCGGAGATAGTCTATTTTCGGTGCGGCAAAGCCTCCCATATAAATCCCTTTTGAGGCTACTTTTGGCTCAACACAACTGCTTAGTAAAGAAGTTGATGCTATCGCAGCGGCTGATAAAGAGGAAGTTTTTAGAAAGGATCTTCTGTCAAATTTTTTCATGGTAGGTTTTTACTTCCAGTAAGATATGTAATTTTTTGGATTAGTTAACTTTTTAAGATCCATCACCGTCATAACAGTTTCATGATTTGACTACCTTGTACTTTTAAATCATCAACCGATTGAGCAAAATTATTTCATCTCAAGCGCCTGGGCGCATCTGTCTTTTTGGAGATCACCAAGATTATCTAAAGCTTCCTATAATTGCATGCGCTATAGATCGATCCCTTCGAATTAAAGGAACACCAAATAATACCAATCAATTTGTCATTTATATGAAGGATTTGGGAAAAGAAGAAACCATTTTGATTGAACCGTCTAAAAGTACTATTCGAAAAGAAGATTTTTTAAGAACAGCCCTAAAGGTTTTATTAAAATATGGCTGTATCCCATCTGAGGGATATGATATTATTATTGAAGGAACCATTCCGATTAATGCAGGATTATCAAGTTCAACAGCATTGACTATAGCTTGGATTCAATTCTTGGTTGAAGCCTTTGGAGTCGATGCTGAGGTAACTCCAGAATGGATTGCTCAACGCGCATATGAAACAGAGGTTTTGGAGCACGGAACTTCGGGAGGATCTATGGACCAATACACCATTGCTTTGGGAGGGTTGATTTTTTTAAAAACAACAGATAATTCTGTTTTAAAACTTTCAAAACCAATTGGACATTTGGTTGTTGGGGTTTCTGGAATTGCAAAAGACACCTTTGGAAGTTTGTCTCATTTAAAAGGTCATGCCCTTAAAGCAATTGAGCAAGTAAAAAACCAAATCCCTTCCTTTGAAATTGCAGAAGCAAAAAGCACCGACTTGGATTTGTATTTAAAATATATTTCATCTGATTTGCTGCCATTTTTTACTGCAGCACTTATAAACCACTCCATTACAAAACAAGCTAAAGTTGAATTTTTAAAAGCAAACCCGAATCCAGAAATACTTGGAAATTTGATGAATCAACACCACGAACAATTACAAAGAAATCTAAAAATAACCCCCCCAAGAATTGACGCTATGATAAACGCTGTTTTAAATGCAGGCGCATATGGGGCAAAAATAGTTGGCTCAGGCGGCGGTGGATGCATTGTTGCAATGACCCACAAGCACAACACCAATAAAATCGTTCAGTCCTTAAAAGAAGCAGGGACTATAGATGCCTTTATAGTTTCACAAGCAGAGGGAAGTTCTGTAAAAACCACATCAGCATGACCCAAAATTTAATTATTATGGCGGCGGGCGCTTCTTCTCGAATGAAATCGTCGGTTTCGGGTCTGGTTGATGAACATATAAATGAGCAAGCAAATAGCAGAACTAAAGGTCTTATTGAGATTGGTGATGATGCCAAACCCTTATTGTATTATTTACTGAGAAACGTCCAAGATGCAGGTTATAAGACCGTCTATTTTGTTACGGGAAGAGACGCTTCCTTTTTTCGATCAACCATTGAGAAACTTCCAAATTTAGAACACCTCGAATTTAAATTTGCAACCCAATTTATCCCTGAAGGCAGAATAAAACCACTTGGAACTGCGGATTCAATTCAACAAGCATTAGATCAGTTTCCCGAGTTAAAGAAGACTTATTTTTCAGTTTGTAACAGCGACAATTTATATTCTGTAGAAGCATTTCAAAACCTACGAAGTATTGAAGAAAATCATGGATTGATTGCATATGATTTAAACCATTTAAATTTTTCGAAAGAAAAAATTGCGGGTTTTGCCCTCCTAGTTTTTGATCCAGACTTTAAGCTTTTAAGTATTGTCGAAAAACCATCTTCAGAAGAGTTTAGAGCTTTAGAGGAAACTCATGGAACTGTTTATGTAAGTATGAATTGTTTTACGTTCAATGGAGCCACTTTTTATTCTTTTTTAAAAGAATGTCCACTCCACCCTGTTCGTAATGAAAAAGAACTACCAAACGCTATCTCTAACCTGATAGCATTAGGTTTAGAAGCCGTTCATGGAATACCAATGCGAGAACACGTGCCAGATTTAACAACTAAAACAGACATATTAGCAATTGAAGAATTTTTAAAGAATCGGAATACACTTCTGTAAAATCCTTTTTTTTCATACATTGAAGCCTCAAATGGAATCAACTATGACACTTTCAACCTTAGACTGGGGTATTATTATTTTATTTTTTGTTTTAACCTTAGTTATCGGGTTATTAGTATCAAGAAAGGCAGGAACTAGTTCCACAGAATTTTTCTTATCAGGCCGAAATATGCCTTGGTGGCTTCTGGGAATTTCAATGGTAGCGACTACTTTTTCGGCAGATACTCCCAACTTAGTTACCGACATTGTAAGAAAAAATGGAGTTTCTGGAAACTGGGTTTGGTGGGCATTTTTGCTTACCGGAATGCTTACTGTTTTCGTCTATGCAAAACTTTGGCGTAAGTCTGGAGTAGTAACGGATTTAGAGTTTTATGAATTGCGTTATAGTGGAAAAGGAGCTGCCTTTTTACGTGGATTTCGCGCCTTGTATTTGGGTGTTTTTTTCAACATCATGATTATGGCTTCAGTTTGTTTAGCGGCTATTAAGATAGGGAGTGTCCTACTTGGATTTACTGCTGTAGAAACCCTCATAATTGCATCAACTATTACCGTATTATACAGTTCGCTTGGTGGCCTTAAAGGTGTGGTTATTACAGATTTCTTTCAATTTATTTTAGCAATGGGTGCTACCTTCTGGGCAACCTATTATATAATTGATCTACCACAGATAGGGAGTTTAGATGCTTTATTGACTCATCCTAACGTAATTCCAAAATTAGATTTTATCCCCGATTTTCAACAAAGAGAAGTATTTATAACCCTTTTTATATTACCTATTGCGATTCAGTGGTGGAGTGTTTGGTACCCCGGCGCTGAACCAGGTGGTGGAGGGTATATTGCACAGCGCATGTTGTCTGCAAAAGATGAGAAAAATGCAGTCTGGGCAACCTTATTATTCAACTTTGCCCATTATGCTTTACGACCTTGGCCTTGGATTTTGATTGCCTTGGCAAGTTTAATTATTTTTCCAGATTTGCAATCCCTTCAGGCTGCATTTCCAGACATTGATCCAAGTATTGTAAAAGACGATTTAGCGTATCCAGCCATGATGACCTTTTTACCAGCAGGATTAATAGGACTTATAGTTGCTTCGCTTATAGCGGCTTTTATGTCAACCATATCTTCACACCTAAACTGGGGATCTTCTTATGTCGTATATGATTTTTATCAACGTTTTGTTAAGCCAGAAGCTTCCGAAAAAGAATTGGTTAGGGTAGGGCGTTGGAGTACCTTGATTTTGATGATAGCTTCAGCACTTTTTGCACTATTATTGAGTAACGCTCTTGAAGCATTTCAAATTTTACTACAAATAGGAGCAGGTACAGGTTTGCTTTTTATAATGCGCTGGTTTTGGTACCGCATTAATGCCTACAGTGAAATAACGGCGATGACTGTATCCTTTGTATTGGCACTTTATTTTAAATTAATTCACACAAAACTAGGGTTTGACCCAATAGCTGATGACATTCAATTAGTTTTAGGAGTAGCAATTACAACTTTATCTTGGGTGGTGGTTACTTTAGTAACGTCTCCTTCGGATAAGAAAACGCTCAACGAGTTTTATAAAATCACACAACCTGGAGGGCCAGGTTGGAACAAAGTAGTTGCTGAAGCAGAAGCAGATGGTGTTGATTTAATTACCGAAAAGCGAGCTTGGAACGTTCCTACTGGAATATTATGCATGGTAGTCGGATCTGTAGGAATATACGGAGCTTTATTTAGCACCGGATATTTTATTTATGGTGAATATAAAGAAGGGTCGATCTTACTGGCTGTAACACTTTTATCCTTTATAATTTTAAGAAAATTAATGAAGAAACTGATGTTTACAGATTAGTCTTATTGATAAACCCGAACGTAATCAATTATAAATTCCTGAGGAAAAATAGAATCATCAACGTCAGGGCCACCGAAATTTCCGCCGACAGCTAAGTTCAATAACACATAAAATGGCTGATCAAAAGGCCATTCTGCTTCACTTTTGTTTTTAGGAATAAAAGTATAAACGCTCATTCCATCTACAAAAAATTCGATTTGATTTTCATCCCAATCGGCTGTATAGATATGAAAACCTTCTTCAATTTTAGGGAATTTAGTTTTTTTGGTATTGATAGTTTCTCCGTGACTGGCTTGCGTGTGTAAAGAAGTAAAAACCTCATGGGGCTCTTTACCCACATATTCCAAAATGTCAATTTCCCCACAAAGTGGCCAACCAACTTCTTTTATATTACTTCCTAACATCCAGAAAGCCGGCCAAACCCCTTGACCAACTGGAAGCTTAGCACGCACCTCAAAGCGCCCATAAGTGTATTGTATTTGATTCTCTGTTGTGATTCGGGACGAGGTATATACTCCGTCTTTTAAGCGGGCTTGAATGACTAAATTTCCATCACGTATAACATGGTTACTATCCGTATAGATTTGTCTTTCGTTATTTCCCCAACCGCATAAATCGGGACAACCGTCGCCTAATTTGAAAGTCCAAAAGTTTTGATTTAGTTCGGGCTGATTGAACTCATCAGCCCAGACTAATTTTCTTTCTTTCGATTGTGCCTGAAGAAGGACACCTCCCAAAAGGAATATAGATAGGAGTATGGATTTCATTTTAGTTTAGTTTAAAACGAAAGTAGCTTTTCTTTTTGTAGTAGAATCGGTTCCAATAAAAATATTAAAATCACCTGTTTCGGACTCCCAGGTATTATTAGCACTATAAAACTGAAGCATTTTTTCGTCTATAGTAAAGATTACTTTTTTAGTTTCACCAGGTTTAAGTGAAACCAATTCAAATCCTTTTAATTCACGTATCGGTCTAACTGCACTTGCAAAGGGATCTTGAAGATACAATTGTACTACTTCTTTTCCTTCCACTTCTCCAGTATTAGTTAACACAACAGAAGCCTCTATAACGCCTTCAGCAGTCATTTCTGAAGCACTAAGCTCTATGTCTGAATAACCGAAGGTTGTGTAGCTTAGTCCATATCCAAAAGGGTAGAGTGCTGTATGTTTTTCATCTGTGTAGTGAGACCAAAATACACTTCCTTGATCTTCTCCATCAGCACCAGGACGACCAGTACTCTTAACGTTATAATATAAGGGCATTTGACCAACGTTTCTAGGAAAACTCATTGGTAACTTTCCGCCTGGATTATAATCACCATAAAGAACTTGTGCAATAGCATTTCCACTTTGAGTCCCTAAATGCCAAGCCTCAACAATAGCAGGTAAATTTTCCGAAGCCCAATTAAGAATTAAAGGTCTTCCGTTCATTAAAACAAGTACAATGTTTGGATTAATAGCATAAACCTCTTCAAGCAGTTCTTGTTGAAGTCCGGGTAAATCTAAATTAGCTCTACTTCGACCTTCTCCAGATTGAAAACCATATTCACCTAAAACCATTACAATTACATCTGCTCTTGCAGCTGCTTTTTTGGCGGCAGCAAAACCAGTTCTGTCTGTTTCGTTTATTGATACTTCTTCATGAAAACCAGCTGGTATTTTATTTGCAAGTTTAACTCCCTGTTGGTGTTTAATGTTATTCCCATTGTAAGCTTGTAAGCCTTCCAGGACAGAAATTGCAGTATTATCATCGGCTCCAATTCTCCAGTTACCAAGAGGGCTGTTTTTGTCGGCAGCCAAAGGGCCTATTAGAGCAATGCGTTGTCCTTTTTTCTTTAAGGGAAGTATTTTATCTTCGTTTTTAAGTAATACGATTGACTTTTTTGCCATGTCCAAAACACCGTCGATAATCTCTTTAGAACCGGTAACTTCTTTTTCGCGCTCCTCGTCTAAATAACGGTAAGGGTCATCAAATAAGCCCAATTCATATTTTACCTTTAAAATTCTTCTAACAGCATCGTCGATGTCTGTTAATTTTACTTTTCCTTCTCCCAGTAAGCCTTCCAGTTCTTCAAAGTAGATATACGACTCCATGTCCATGTCAGAGCCAGCATTTAAGGCTAATTCGCCTGCATGTTTTCTGTCTTTAGCATACCCATGATCCATCATTTCACGAAGAGATCCCCAGTCAGAAACAACAAACCCTTCAAAGTTCCATTCTTTTTTAAGAATATCACGTTGTAAGTATTTATCGGCTGTTGCAGGAATACCGTTTAGATCATTAAATGAATTCATGAAAGTTTTAACGCCAGCGTCAGCTGCAGCCTTGAACGGTGGCAAAACAATATTATGAAGTGTATTTAAACCAACATCTACAGTATTGTAATCTCGACCACCTTCAGAAAAACCATAGCCAGCAAAGTGCTTAGCACAGGCAGCAACTGTGTGAGGTAAAGAAAGATCATCTCCTTGAAAACCAAGAACACGAGCAACGGCAATTTTACTTCCTAAATACGGATCTTCTCCTGCACCTTCCATTACTCTTCCCCAACGGGCATCGCGTGTAACGTCTACCATAGGAGCAAAGGTCCAGTTGATTCCAGCAGCTGCCGCTTCTTTAGCTCCAATTGCTGCTGATTTTTTTATGGCATCTAGATCCCAACTTGCAGATTCTGCGAGTGGAATTGGACTGATTGTTTTGTACCCGTGAATTAAATCAAAACCTATAATTAGTGGAATACCAAGCCTCGACTTCTCGACCGCTACTTTTTGTACTTCACGAACTTCTTTTACTCCTCTTACATTAAGCATAGAACCTACATATCCCTCCGCTAAATGATTATATTTTACTTGAGCATCACCACCTTCGGGGACTGGTCCGGTTACGTTCCAAAACCCGTTGTATTGATTCATCTGACCAATTTTTTCTTTCAAGGTCATTTTCGCCAATAATACTTCAACTTTTGTATCTGTTTCGCTGAGTTGAGACTCTGGGTTACAAGCAATAAGACTCCCAATTAGGAGTATATATAAATAATGTTTTTTTAACATTTTAGTTTTTTTAATTGTGCTGTGCTTATTGGTATACTCTGACATAGTCAATCTCCATTTTGCTTTCTGAGAAATCACTTGGAATATCTCCACCGAGAGTACCTCCCATTGCAACATTCAGTATTATAAATTGGGGTTCATTATAAGGCCAATTCTCACTAGTTTTATTAGATGGACTATAGGTGTAATAAATAGTCCCATCAACTGAGAATTCTATTTTTTCTCTGGTCCAGTTCATTCCATATACATGAAATTCAGAAGATGAATCCGGCAGACTGGTTTCTCTAGTATTTCTACTATCTCCAGAACTTGAAAGATTATGTAAAGTAGAGGCTACTTTAGTTTTATCCCATCCTTTTTGTTCCATAATATCAATTTCACCACATGCTGGCCAACCAACTGACGGAAAATTTGCTCCAAGCATCCAGATTGCAGGCCATGTACCTGCAGAAGCTGGTAATTTTGCTCGAACTTCAACTTTACCATAGGTGAAAAAATATTTCCCTTGTGTTTTTAGCCTTGACGAAGTGTAGTTAGATCCATTGTAATTTTCTTTTCTAGCGGTTATTGAAAGAATTCCATCCCTGGCAACAGCATTTTGAGTTCTATCTGTATAAAATTGTACTTCATTATTTCCCCAGCCATTATTTCCAATATCATAAGTCCATTTAGAGCTATTTGGTGATCCATTATCAGTGAATTCATCCGTCCAAACCAAAGTGTCATTCAACTGTTCATCATCTATTTCAATTGGAACTGTAGAATCGTCACCTGAACCGCAAGAGATTAATAGGAGAACAACAAATAAATTTAATATTGTTAAGTTTTTTAGTTTCATTACCGTTGGAGATAAGTGAATTATAATTGTTTTTTTTCATAAAAAAACCCCCTTGAAAAAAGGGGGTTTAATATGAAATTGAAATTAGTTAGCAGGTCCCATAACGAAATCATCGATATAAGCTGTAACTGCTTCGTTGTTTGCCTCTCCGTTAAACTGAACAACAACCCTACTGAAGTTAGTAGCAGATGCATGATCAGAAAAGTCAAACGTTAGTGTTTGCCATGTGTCGTAAGTATAATTTTGTATTACAGATACTTGTCCATTCCATGGTTCAGAACTAGTCTTATCTTGAAGTTTGATTTCAAGTTGAGCTGGTGCTGAAAAAGCAGTTGATGGAGTTGGTACAAATACTTTTACTGTAATAACATTATTAATAGAAAGATCAAACGGTGATAAAACATCAAAAGAAACATTTGCATATTGTCCAGCTCCATAATCTTCATATTTAGCAGAATTTGCAGAAGTATTTATTCCTGTTGAACTTGGGTTAGTTTCTGTAATTAAATTTGCATCTCCCGAAAGAGTTCCAAGATTATTAGCATTCCAAGCAATGTTTCCAGTACCTTCAAAATTATCAGCAGGAAGCGCACTAACTGACGGACACCCGCCATTATCAACTTCTCCAGCATCATTTGGACAAGTATCAACAGAGTCAACTACTGTATCTCCATCTGTGTCAGGAACAGCAGCTCCCTCAATTCCACCAGTTATATTATCCACGTAGAACGTACCGGGTGTTGCAGTTCCAAACCCAATAAAGATTGCTAACTTATAGTAGTTACCTAAGTCTGCCAAAGCAGCATCTCCGTTTGGATAGCTATTTCTTCTGTTGTTTGCAAAATCAAAAGTTACTGTTTGCCATCCAGCTTCAGAAGCTGTTACTTCTACTTCTAGGGGTAAAAATGTAGAATCATCACTAGATTGCCCTTCAAGTTTTGCTAAAAGCTGAACATCTCCAGCAGTTTCTTGCCAGTAGTCCATTTTGATTACTTGATTACTAGAAGCGGTCATATTGATTGTTGTATTAGGTGCAAAGACAAAAGCTTCGTATAAATCACTTCCGTTTACAACTTGACCTACGTTAGCAGATGTGTTGTTTCCAGATGCATCAGGATTGGCAACAATTGTTATTGCCGATGTAGCGTCTACAAGTGTTACATCATCGCTTCCTTCAAAATTAGAAATAGATCTTGGAGCAACATATTCTACAGTATGACTTTTAGTCAACTCGACATCTAAAGCTCCGTTTGTGTTTTTTGCAATTACCTTGATGGTGTAAGTTGCAGCAGCTTCAGGATAAGTGCTTGTTATGGCATCCCCAGTTGTTGCTAAAAATGATGTAGGCGCACCAACTGCGTCAAAATACACATCATAAGTTGCTGCTCCAGTTGCAGAAGGCAATACATCAATCTGTAATTGATCATCAGCGTTTGCTGTGATGGTGAAGTCGAGACCTGTTATTTGCGCAACATCGTCATCTTTGCTACATCCCATTATAATTAGTGATGCAAATAGACTGTAAAATAAGTTTTTAGTTAGGTTCATGGTTTTTTGTTATTGGTTGTTTTTTTGTTGACTTTCATTTATATTTAAAATTTCAATATGAATGCATCAATCTTTTTAAGTTGTTAAATTTACTAATAATATGCTTTACTAGCTTTTAAAATAAACTATACAAAAACTCAACTGTTTAAAAATAAATAGCTTTTTGTTATTTTATTTGTATTAAAAACCGTTTAATTATTAAATTGCTACAAAACAAGTAGTTGGTATTAAATATATCAAAATATTTAAGTTTATGTATAGTTTTTGTAAAGTATTTTTACGAACAAAAACACCTTTACAAAGTCATCACATAATCTACAATTCTTTGATCTCGAGAGAGATTCATCTTTTTTCTGAGGCGGTACCGTTTAATTTCTACGCTATGAACAGAGATGTTAAGTAAAGGTGCGATTTCTTTAGAAGAAAGGTTCAATCGCAAGAAAGCACATAGCCTAAGGTCGTTATTTGTGAGCTTTGGATGTTTGGCTTTAACTTCTTTAAAAAAACCTTTATCTGCGTTGTTAAAAGCATCTTCAAAAAACTCCCAGTCATCATTCTTTTTTAGATTCTTGTTGATTTTTTTAATAAGTTGCTCCACTTTTGGAAGTGCTTCCATGTCGGCTAAATCTTTCTTTATTTTATTAAGAAAATCATTTCTTTTTAAAGTACTCATGGTCGCAATTGCAAGCTCTCTATTTTTACTTTGTATATCATTTTGTAATTGTTCATTTCGGATCCGAATAAGTTCTTTTTGATTTTCTAGTTCTAGTAATTCAGCTTTTTGATTGTTCTTTTTAATTATTTTAAGTTGTTCTTTTCTGTTTTTCCAGCCGTAATAACCTCTTAGTAGTCCCACAAACAAGAAAAAACTAAACACATAAGTTGTATTTGCTGTATTGGACCAATACCATGGAGGAAGAATCGAGATTTCCTCGGTTTTTTGCGTTTCGGAAATTTCATCACGCACTCTTGCTCTTACCATAAAAACATAGGTCCCTGCATTTAAATTTTCAAATTTTACAAAAGCCTGTTCACTCCAGGAGCTCCAAATTTCTTGATTTCCTTCTAATTTATATTGAAAGTTAACTGGATAATATTTTTGGTATGTATTTGCACTGTATTCGATCAGAAGGTTGTTGTTTTTATTTTTTACACTTAATGTTGTTTTTAAAGAAACGCGCGAACTGTCTTTAGTTGTTATTGCGTCAATCTTAACCTGTGGTTTTATTTTCTTTACTTTTTCTAGGTTGACTGCGATATAACCCTCGCTAGACCCAATCAAATAGTTTGTTCTATTAATTGGGGCAATGTGCTCAAACCCGGAAATACTTTTTCTGTCTTTACGATCTAAATAAAAGGATTGGTGGATTAATTTATTTGTAAATACATCTTTTGTGAAATAATGCATTTTATTTTTGGTCATAAACCATAGATTTCCCTGATCATCCTCTACCATTTTACCCGTGTCATATTCCTCTTTATTAAGTATTGATGAAATCACAAGGTCTTTTATGAATTTTTCCTCCTTTACATTATACTTATACACTCCTTCTTTATAATAATAATAGATTTCCTGATCAAAAGACGTAAGTCCAGCATTTACTCCTTTTTTAACGGACTCCTCTTTGGTTAGATTTGTCACGTTCAAAAGACTCGAATCTAGCTTTAGCTTATAAACTCCTTTATATTCATGCCCTACTATAATAGTGGTGTCGTTAACAAATTCAAACAAACGGGAAGAAATATCAAAACCCTCCAGTTTGTTTCGATACTCCCAGGTATCGTTTTTCTGCTCGAGCACATGGATTCCGTTATAATTTCCTTGCAACACCAAGTTTTTGTTAGAAGGGTGTTCTTTAAAAATCCAAGAACCTCCAACTGAGCCAACTTTTACCGCCTTCCTTTTATTAATCACAAAAGTTCCTTTGTCATGTCCACAGAATAAGGTGTTTTGAATTAATTGTAAATTCCAAACCTGCCCAGATGTTTCTGGAATTATGGTATAGTTTTTCTCAGATTTCTTTTTAGCATATAGTCCTCTATTTGTTCCAAGATAATCGTATCCTTCGAAGCTTCGCGAGCCGTAAACCGTTCCAAGTGCATCCCACTCTTCTTTGTACTCAAAGAATGGAGCGGCATTATTAATGCAGTTAATTCCGTTATCAAGCCCAACCCAGGTATTGTTTTGTTTGTCTTCGAAAACACTTAGAATGGTATTGTTTGAAAGTCCTCTATTCTGGTTTAATGCCTGAACAATTTCCCCTTTTGGGTTCAATTCAAAAACACCATTTGAAATAGTCCCAAGGATAAGATTGCCATTATACAACTCTTGGACACTATAGAGCGTGTAAGGGGCTAATGTGCTTTGAGCAGCAATATTCCATTTTGTGATATTTTTAGGGTCTGTAATGTTGTAAAATTGAGATTCATTGGTAACCACGATTTTTTTATTATCTATGATAAACAAGCCCAGAATAATTTGATTTTTAAATAGGGGGGAGTCTGTCACTAATTTGGGCTTTCCTTTTTCAATTATAAAAAGTCCTTTTCCGTTTTCAAAAAAATACAATTGATTGGCAACTTTGAAAGACTTCAAAAGGGTGCCTTCCGGGTCAATGGTTTTGACTGAATTATTTATGAGGTCTATAATGATAAGGCGGTCCAAAGATTGAAATATTACAAGGGTATTAAATTCTAAAATATTCCAAAACTGCTCATCTTCTAATACATTAATTCCCAGCTCATCTACCAACGAAGTATAAGTTAACAATCCGTTTTCTTTGGGAACCCAATACCCAAAATCCATATAAGCTCCGGTATATACTCTGTTTTCAATTCTTTTTACCGATCTAAAAATTGTACCGTTAGGACTGGAGTATAAACTCCATTTAGATCCGTTAAATTCGAGTAGGCCCTTGTTGTTAGCGAAGTAGATGTTTTCATTAGCACCTTGGGTAATCATCCAGTTTTGATTACCAGAACCTGTAATCTGAGGAGTGTATTTTTGTATAGGTGGAATCTCTTGACTGTTCAAGAATAAACTTGATAAAAAACAAAAGAATAATAAGCCATTAAACCTCATAAAACACTGTAATTGAAGACAATTTGTAAACAAATGTAATTGAATTACATTCATTATCTACAAAATCAACGAAGTTATTTTAATGAAAAGTGTATGGTTTTTTATGGGTCTTATCGTATCCTCTCTCGGATGATATCAATGGCAGTCATGATTTTAATTTTGTGAACAGAGTCTTTCACGTCATTCGATTCAACTCTCTGAATCAGTTCTTCTAAAAGTTCTGCTGCTGTAATTGATTTATTCATAGGATGAAATTAAAAATTTAAGGGTACTTCTATTAAAAATATTTTTGCACCAGGATTAGGTTCAAAGTTTATTGTTTCTGTTTCCCAAACGCCTAAGGCATCTCTTTTTTCAAGGACCTGTTTGTTAACTTTGGCTTCACCTGCTAACATGAAAATATACACGCCATTATTTTTATCCTTCAAAGTATAGGTTTGTTCTTTATTGTCTATAAAATCTCCAAGATGCATCCAAGCATTTTGATGAATCCAAACACCGGCGTCATCGGGATTAGGTGATAGAATTTGATAAAACTCGTTTTCTTTCTTTAAATCTCTAATTGACATTTGATCATAGCGTGGGGTTACTTCTTGTTTGTTTGGGAAAATCCAAAGTTGCAATAGGTTAATCGGCCGATCTGCATTCTTATTATACTCGCTATGCTCAATTCCAGTTCCAGCACTCAATACCTGAATATCTCCTTCTTTAATTACTTCTGAATGCCCCATACTGTCCTTGTGCTCCAGATCTCCTTTTAGAACAAGCGTAATGATCTCCATGTTACTGTGAGGGTGTGTTCCAAAACCCATTCCCGAAGCAACAACATCATCGTTTAGAACCCTTAGGGCTCCAAAATTCATTCGCGATGGATCGTAGTAATTAGCAAAACTAAAAGAATGATTGGCGTTCAGCCACCCATGATTTTGATTGCCTCTGCTTTTTGCAGCATGAAAAACAGTTTGCATATAGTTTTTTTAACATTTGTAGGTACAAATATAACTGATTTTCTTTATTTAAAAACCCTATTTTATTTTTTAGCCTTATTCTTTTGTTCAATTACTTTTTTGAGCTGCTGATTTTTTTCATCTACTACTTTCTTAAGTTTTCTCACGTAAGCTTCATCTTCTTCTTGCTTAGCAACTTTCTTATTCATATCAAAAGTCATGGATTTATAATCACGATAAGTTTTTACTAACAAGCCAATTATAATTACTGAAGCAGCAAGTATTACTAACCATTCTTCACTATCGCTAAAATACATTTGTTTCTTTTTTGATTACTGAATTTCTGTTTAAAACTATTTAGAGTTTTTTATGTTTTTAAGCAAAATATAGGAGAGGGTAAAAAACAGGATTCCAAGTCCTAGGTATATGTATTCAATATAACTGGAAAAATATTGCATAAAAATTACTACTCCGAAACATAATAGGCATAAAACTATTAATACAATAAGTAAAAGGATTTTTAAAATTCTCAAAATTATTTTTGTTTTATATAGTTACAATTCAACTAATGTACGAAAAACTGTTCTGAATTTTTTCTTTATATTTAATCAAAAAAGCATGACACTTTCTGTTTACTATCTTATACTTTCTTTTATAATACAAACTCCAAGTTTTGAGGGGGAGTGGGTAACAATAGACGACGAAACAGGGGTGGAAAAGTCAATAATCAAATTGTATATTGAGAATGATAAGCTATACGGCCGAATTGACAAGCTCTTACTCCCAGAAGACAAAGGAGGTTTGTGTAGTAATTGCAGAGGCTCTGAAAAAAACACCCCCATAGAAGGACTTCTAATCTTAAAAGGGTTGTCTAAAGAAAATGGAAGTTGGACTGGAGGCACCATCTTGGATCCAGCAAATGGAAAAGAGTATGATTGTACACTAACCCTAAACGGAAAATCTGAATTGAATGTTCGGGGTTTTATTGGTTTTTCTTTTATAGGTAGAACTCAAAAATGGAAACGATTAAATTAGCCGTTCTTCTTTTATTGATGTGGCTCTCTTTAGGGATGTCTTATATTCGTTCTATGAAAAGCCAGATGTTATTTTATTGCTTGTTATTTTCTTTAGCTGTTAATGCTCAAAGAAAAATTGAACGCACCATAGCCAAGGAGCCCGCATTTAGTGGGGCTCAAGTTTCCATAAGTGTATTTGACCTCAAGAAACAAAAACAAAAGGTGTCTTTCAGATCGGACATTAATATACTCCCCGCATCTACTATAAAGTTAGTTACCTTTCTTGGAGCTTTTCAGGCGTTCCAAGAATCTCTTCCAATGTTACATTACATCAAACAAGAAGGTCGTTTTTATTTTTGGTCTTCGGGTTACCCATTGATTAATCATCCAAAATATGATTCTGGTGAGGTGCTTCAGTTTTTGGCAGAGCAACAAGATTCTCTTTTTTTTGTTCCAAGGCCTATGAGTTCACCAGCGCTTGGTTCTGGTTGGGCATGGGATGATGAAGGGTTTGGATTTTCGGCTAAGAAATCTAGTTTTCCAATTCATGGAAATCTCATTCAAGTTATTGCCAACCCGTCTAAGGATACCCTTAGGGTTTATCCGCCTATTTTTAATGAGTCCGTTGGGTATAAAAAAGACTCCCTATTTTACAACATTAATGTAAATAAGCATAAGTACCGTTTAAGGGCAGATAAAGCGGACACGCTTTATGTTCCTTTTACTCCATCAGACGGGATAGTTTTGAAGGTTTTAGAAGACAAACTAAGTACTCCTATATATATAGCTAATAAATTTGATTCTTTAGAATTAGAATATAAGACCCTATCTACTACCAAAAGCACCTCATATGAAGCGCTTCTTCGAAACAGCGACAATCATATAGCAGAATCCCTATTGCTTATGCTTTCGGGAACTACTCAATGGGAATTAAACACTCAAGTAGGTTTAGATATATTAAAACTAAATAATAAAGTTCTTTTAAAAGAAATCAATCAAGTGGATGGTTCAGGTTTATCTAGATATAACCTAGTTAGCCCGAATGCGATCATGGGAATTTTGAAAGAATTATATGATGAATTGGGAAATAATGGGGTTAAAGCATATTTTCCACAATTAAATTCATCAGGAACATTAAAAAGTTATGCCCCAAATATTGACATCAAAACGGTCTACGCAAAATCAGGAAGTTTAAAGAACAATCATATTTTGGCAGGTTATTTATATTCAGAGTCAAAAAGACCATATGCTTTTGTAATCTCTGTTAATAACCACACTAAAAGTGTCCAAAAAGTAAAGCAAGCAATAGTAAAAGAACTGTTTATTCTCAAAGGAAAGCTTCGTTAAATGAGGCTAATCAACAGCTGTTGTTAATAAGTAACTTATCAAACAACTCGAGCGAACTGTAATTTTTATATATTTGTACTATATCGTTATAAGCTTCTTAGAAAGTCTTAAAAATCTTTAACCTCCGCCAAAAGCGGAGGTTTTTTTTTGAAGATATAACCAAAATTTATCCTTAAAAATCTTCTAAACGTTGCTGTTTGTAGGATTTCGACCATAATAAATTATATATTTTTTTGTAAAAACTATTTGAAAGTTCAATTATATATTTATATTTGCAAACAAATGTTAATCTAAAAAATAAAAGCATTATTAATTTTAATTTAAATTTTATCAAAATGAAAAAAGGTTTATTAAGTCTTTTGGCGGTTACTCTAACGATGGTTGGCTGTCAAGATTATGATGATCAGTTTGCTGAGCTTACTGGTCTTGTTAATGGTCTATCTACTGAAGTAGCTGGATTATCTACTGTTAACGCATCTGTTGCTGCTCTTAACACTACAGTAAATGGTCTGTCTTCAGCAATTGCTGCTATTCCAACTACCGATAGTACTGCGGCTCTAACTGCTCTTACTACTGCTCTTACTGCAGCTCAAGCAGATATTGACTGCAATTGAAGCATTACTAGCTAACGTAACTACTGCTGATGAACTAGCTGCTGTAAGTGCTGCACTTGCTGCTGTTCAAGCCGATGTAACAACATTACTTGAAGCTGATGCTGTAATCAATCAACCAGTTACTATAACTAACTCTGCAAATTTAGAGTATGTTTCATCTCTTATAGGATACGCTATAGATGATCCAAACGTAATAGTTAACGGAGCTGTAACAATTAATACGACTGCTTTAACTGCTTCTGAAACAATCACTGCTAATGCAATTGCAGGAAAAATCAGAACTGTAATAGGAAATGTAGCTGTTACTGCTGCAGTAGCTTTAAACTTAGAAAGCTTATCATTTATTAATGGAAATTATAGCGTTTCAGGTTCTGATGCTAACGATCCAAATTTAGCTACTATCTCAGGAAGTTTAACAACTGATTATCCTGGTGATCAATGACTATACTCACCTTTCAGACGGTGTTGGTGCTGTTGTAATAACCGACTCTGGAAGTGCTACTTTAGTAGACTTTACTGGAGTTACTGTTGCCAGTTTTGACGATGGTACTGAAGCATTGGAGTTGTTGTTTTCCCTTCAGCAACTTCTGTAAACTTAGGGACTGCTCCTGTTACTAGTGTTACAGCTAACGCTGCAACTTCAGTTGAAACAAGAATGGTTACTGCTGCTGGTATTACTATTAGCGCTACATCTGCAACTGCAATTAACGTAAACCAAATGACTAGTTCTACTGGTAATATTAGTGTTACTGGTGCTGGTACTACAACTATAGTTCACTTTGATGGGCTTGCTAACTTCAGGTGACATTACTACTATTGCTGTAGGTGAGGCTCATTTTGGAGCTCTTACTCAAGCTGGAACTTTAGCTATTGCCGCTTCTGCTGCTGCAAATTTCGCTGCACTTACTGATACTGATGCTGCTGCTTCTATTGGAGGAGCTACTGTTATACTTACAAATTTAGCTGCTGCAACAGGTACACTTACTTTACCTAACGCAACTACAGCAAACTTACCTGCATTCTCAACTTCTGCTGGAAGTGGAGTATCTGCAGCTGTTGCAACATCTGCAAATATGGTTTCTGCTGCTGTAGCTGATCTTTCTCTCCCTAAAGCAACGTCTTTGACTTTGACTGCACTGGCGGAAAATTTCACATTAACTACTGAATTTGATGACTTAACTACTGTAGATATTACTGGAAAAGATGTTACAGGTGTAACTACATTAGCTATCTCTTTAACTTCTGCTGCTACACTTACAACTGTAACAGTTGGTGGTGAAGTTAGTGCATTAACTGTTGCTGGAGCTGGTCCAACTAGCTTAACAACATCTGGGAATATTACTGGTCTTACTACTACAGCAACTTCTCTTGCAACATTTGCTCTAGGTCATACTTATATTACCGGTGATACTGCTGTTGTAATTGACATTCAGAATTCTGCAGCTTCTGCAATAGATATGAGTGCAATTACAAAAGTTAAATCGATTACTCTATCAGGGAATGGTGGTTTAACATCAGTAGTTGCTCCGTCTTCAACTGTACTGCCTGAAGCTGGTGCAGCAATTGCGATAACAACTGGAACTAACAGTTTTACAGGAACATATACAAATGGGTCTGCTGCTGTTGCTGCAACTGAGACAACTCCAGCTGTTGCTGCTGTTCTTCCTATTATTGCTTCTGATTCAGTTAATTCTTTACTTACATGGTGGAATGCTGCTGCTGCTAATGCTGATGCTGGTGTTGCTACTTCTACTAGTATTGATATTGAAAACATCACATATTCTACAAGTGCTGCACCAACCGTAGTATTAAAAGGAGCTTTATCTGCTGCTATCACCGGAGACGGTGCTTCTGGAGCTGCTGCTGCTCCAATTGCAGACAATGCAACAAGAGCTATGGTTACTGCTGAGTAATTTATATTACTTCAAATACATTTATAAAAAACCCTCGCATTGCGAGGGTTTTTTTTATATTTGGATTTTAAATTAATTTCATGAGGCTCTACAATCATTTACCGAATTACATACTACTTGTTTTATATATTATAACCGGTTCGTTAAGTAATTTTAAAGCCATTGACATCCTAGCTCCACAATGGATATTCTTGGGAGCTGTTAATATTTTGGCCTGTCTTTATTTTCTTTTTTTTAATAATTCTTCTGCTCAAGTTGGACTTAGTAAACTTTTTAAGTCAATTTTTATTTATATCTATCTGTTCTATTTCTTGTGGTCTGGATTGTCTTATTTCTATGCCATAAACCCAACCGAAACACTACTCAATCTGCCTAGGCTTGGGAATACCTTTTTCGCTGTTTTCTTTTGCTTTTTATTACTCAATAATCTAGAAAACAAAGTTGTTCTTATCAGTCGAATTTTTATTGGTTTCTTATGTTTCGAGCTATTATCTTTTTACAGTGACTTTTTTACTCAGCTAGAAACTAAAGATTTTAATGCTATGAATCTAAAAGGGGTTGCAGGAAACAAAAACATTACAGCAGCATCCATTGCGTTTAAAGTGCCTTTTGTTTTATACTCTATCGTAACGGTTAGAAAAGGCCTTCTAAAAATTATTTTAAGCCTCATTCTTTTTGCAGCTTTATTTTCTATATCGGTTCTTTATGCACGTGCTGCTATTTTAAGTAGTTTTATTGTGTTTATAATCTTCTTGTCCTATTCTCTTTATAATTTGGTCATTAATCGTTCCAATTTGGTTAAGGGTTTGCCTAATTTTCTATTAACTATAGTGCCTTATGTTGCTGCTATTCTTCTAAACTTAGCTTTCACAAGTTCACAAAATAAAGGAGATATAACCAGTCAACTAGGTGACATAGAGTTTACCGAACAATCGTCTAACGGTCGTTTCCAATACTGGTCCGATGCTTATGAGCAAGTCTCAGATCATCCTATACTAGGAGCTGGTTTAGGGAAATTGGAAGATTGCTTCTATTTCGTATGGTAAGGACCATATAAAGGGATATACCGTCCCTTATCATGCACACAACGACTTTATTCATATATTTACAGAAGTCGGTATTTTGGGAGGAATAGCCTATTTGAGTTTATTTATAATCCTGACGTTCTTTCTTTTTCGTTTATTATACGTTCAACGTAAAGAAGATGGAAATACAGATTTCTCTCTATTCTTACTTGTTTTGCCTTTTATAATTTATGGAATTGATGCAGGACTTAAACTTTCCAATCGCAAGACCCCTTATGCAGTCTTCACTGGCGCTTTACATGGGACTCTTACTTTCTATTTATCTTAATCGATTTACATCAAAAGACATAAGTCCAGTTAAGCCGATATATTCTCGAGTAATTCTAGGGCTTTCATTATGCTTGTTAATTCCAGGAATAATAATTCATATACTTTCGTATCAATCTTTAACTCAGCAAGGGCGTTTACTTTATGAGTTCAATAACGGAGATTATAAATTAACTCTAGCAGAACTAGATCAAATTGAAGACGATTTTCCGAATTTAACAGAAACAGCGATGCCTATAAAAGCAATGAAAGCGCGTTATTTTTATTTAAATAATCAAAAAGAAAGAGCACATCAAGTATGCCTTTTGGGAGCTAAAGACAACCCGCAGATTTATTTTGGAGAAAGCTTAAAAGCCCAATTTTATTTACAAGAACAAAAACAAGATAGTGCCTACTATTATTCCAAACTAGCTTTTGATAATTTACCCAACAACATGCCGCACTATAACATATACATGAATACATTAGTGGCAGAAAAGACATTGCAGAAATCAATAAAACATTTGAATATGTTCGTTCTTAGCAGGCGATACTCAGATTATTTGGAACATTTATTTAAGTTCACTTGCCCAGGTTACTGCCTTAGGAGATGCTTATGCCGATGAGCAAAGCAGCCGAAGCATTTAAACTATTTCCCTCAGAGATGAACGATTTTTACTCTTATCGATCATGACTTATGGTCAACAACGCGTAGTTCAAGCAGAACAGCTATATAAACAAGGAATTGACTTATAATAAAGAAAATTTCGAAGAAGCTTTTGATTTATTTAATCAAGCCTTTGATTTAGACCCTTTAGAATATACCTATGCTTTAAATTCTGGATTAGCACTTTATGAAAACGGACAATATCAGCAGGCGATTACCTACTTTAAGATGGCTGGTAATTCTCAAAAAAGTATTGTAAAGGAAAAAGCGATGCGATATACAGCGCTTTCTTTTTACAAAATTGGTGCACAATCAGAGTCTTGTGCCGTATTCTGAAGCTTAATGAATACCTACCCAAAACGTATGTATAGACAAGAATTTAACAAATATTGCAGTAATTAAGTTGCATATTAATGTATTTCAAGTACATTTGTTACTTAGATTAATACATTTATAGTGCTTAATAAGCTGATTACATCCAAAACTCGTCTTCGCCTATTGATTAAATTCTTTATCAATCAGGCGAATAGCGGGTATTTGAATGGATTAGCATCCGAGTTTAACGAATCTACAAACTCAATCCGCAAAGAGCTGAATCATCTTTCAGAGGCGGGATACTTAGAAAAATACAAAGACCATAATAAAGTTGGCTACAAAGCCAATATAAAGCACCCCTTATTCGATATACTCCAAAAGGTGGTATATAAACACCTTGGGCTAGAGGAGATCGTAGAGCGCGTCCTAGAGCGTATGGGGCCCGTTCAAAAGATATTATTAGTAGGCGACTATGCCCAAGGCTTAGATTCCGGAACAATAGACGTTGTTTTGATCGGAAACAAACTCAATACAGAATATATAGAAGCCCTAGAAGAAAAGGTGGAAGGGTTAATTGAGCGAAAAGTAAATTTTTCTTTAGCGTTTAAACCCAATCCAAATCAAAAAAACATTCTACTCTATGAACGTCACTAACATTTGTTGTATTGGAGCAGGTTATGTTGGCGGCCCAACAATGGCTGTTATTGCGCTTAAATGCCCAAACATTAAAGTCACTGTTGTAGACATAAACGAGCAACGGATTGCTGCATGGAACCATGCTGATTTAGACCAGTTACCAATATATGAACCGGGACTAAAAGAAGTAGTTGCAGAAGCACGCGGAAGAAACTTATTTTTCTCCACAGATGTGGAGAAAGCCATAGAAGAATCTCAAATGATTTTTATGGCAGTTAATACCCCTACCAAAACCTATGGAGAAGGGAAAGGATTTGCAGCCGATCTTACTTTTGTAGAAAAATGTGCAAGACAAATAGCCGAAGTTGCTACTTCCGATAAAATTGTAATCGAAAAATCGACTTTACCCGTTCGTACAGCCGAAAAAATAAAAGAAGTTCTCAGCTCAAATACAAAAGGAGTTCATTTTGAAGTTCTTTCCAATCCTGAATTTTTGGCAGAAGGAACTGCGATTCAAGACTTATTTAAGTCCGACAGAGTTCTTGTTGGTGGTGATGATACAAAAACGGGAAAAGCTGCAGTAGCTGCTTTAGTTTCAATTTATTCAAATTGGATTCCAAAAGAAAAAATACTTACTACAAACGTTTGGTCTTCCGAACTTTCAAAACTCGCGTCAAATGCGATGTTAGCTCAGCGCATATCATCGATTAATAGTTTATCTGCACTTTGCGAAAAGACAGGTGCTGACATTGAAGAAGTTTCCAAAGCAATTGGAATGGACTCAAGAATAGGACCAAAATTCCTAAAAGCATCGGTTGGCTTTGGAGGAAGTTGTTTTCAAAAAGACATTTTGAATTTAGTTTATCTGTGCAAGCATTTTGGTTTAGATGAAGTAGCCGAGTATTGGCATCAGGTAGTTAAAATAAACGACTATCAAAAAAACCGATTTGCTAAAAAAATAATTGCAGGGCTAAACGGAACTGTCAATCAAAAAAAAATAACTCTGTTGGGATGGGCGTTTAAAAAAGACACCAATGATTCAAGAGAATCTGCAGCCATTTATGTAGCCGATGTATTACTTGAAGAAGGAGCCGAGCTACATGTTTTTGATCCTATGGTAAAAGAAGCCAGAATTCATCAAGATCTAACTCATCTATGGGAAGCCAGAAATGATTCAAAAAAAGAAATAGAATCCAAACTAAAACGTTGTATTGTTCATCAAGAACATATGTAGCTTTAGAGAGCTCTTTTGCAGCAGCAATTCTAACCGAATGGGATGAATTTAAATCCTATGATTGGCAAAAAATATATGATGGAATGATGCGCCCTTCAAAAATTTATGATGGAAGAAATATCATTAAAAAAAACAACCATTTAACTAATATAGTTGAAGGTATAGGAAATTAAAAAAGCAATGACATCCATAAAAAATATAAATCAAATTTATTTTCATCAAAGAGCGTTTTCATCACTCGCTCCCAAAATAAAGGAAATTGGAGCAACAGCAGCGTCTACAGTTTTCTTCATCGATTCGTATTTTGAAGACAAAATAAATATTTTGCCATTTGACTTTAGTTCTTATATAAATGTGTTTTTTAATGATACAGAAAACGAGCCAACAGTTGAACTTATTGATTTCTTTACTCAATCTATTTTTGATAAAAATATAGAGATTAAATTAATCGTTTCAATTGGAGGTGGCGCAACCCTATGATGTTGGAAAAGCCGTTTCCAATATGCTAACAAATACTGGGAAAGCTGAAGATTATCAGGGTTGGGATTTGGTTAAAAAACCAGGGGTTTATAAAATTGGCATCCCAACTCTTTCAGGAACTGGGGCTGAATCTTCTCGAACATGTGTGCTTTCTAATAAAAGGAAAAATATCAAAATGGGAATGAACAGTCATTTTTCTGTTTATAATGAATTGATTTTAGATCCTAATCTAACAGAAAGTGTTCCTTTTAATCAATATTTTTATTCGGCAATGGATACATATATTCATTGTATTGAATCTTTAAACGGAAAACTTAAAAATGTTTTTTCAGATTCATTTTCAAATAGTGCACTTGATATCTGTAAAGAAGTTTTTGATTCAAATGATCCAATGTCCGATAAAAATCGAGAAAAAATCATGTTAGCGTCTTATTTTGGAGGAGTCGCTATAGCCAACAGCATGGTTGGTATAATCCACCCTTTTTCAGCTGGGTTGTCTTCAGTTTTTGGAAGCCATCATTGTGTGTCTAACTGTGTTGTAATGTTAGCGATGGAAGAGTTTTATCCAACGGAAGTAAACGAGTTTAATAATTTTGTTGAGAAGCATAACATTTTTCTTCCTAAAATAACAGAACAAATTCTTAATGAATCAATTCTTCAGAAACTATATGACGCAACTTTAGTTCACGAAAAACCGTTATCTAACGCTTTGGGTGACGATTTTAAAACAATATTAACCTTTGATAAAGTAAGTGAGCTTTTTCATAAAATACTTTCTTAAATGCCAGGATTTGAACTTATAGGAAAAGAAGAATACAAAGAAATTCAAGATTTATTTGAAAATAGCGGAATACTCTTTCGGCATGGGTTTGATGCGATGCGAAATGACATCTACAAAGTAAGGGATTTTGAGAAAAAATTTTCAAAAAAACTAGGTGTTGCTGATTCATTAGCCGTAAGCTCGGGGACAGCAGCACTAAAAGTTGCCTTAGAAGCAATCGGAGTAGGCAAAGGTGATGAGGTGATCACGCAAGCCTTTACTTTTGTAGCAACTGTTGAATCGATTGTTGAAGCTGGTGCAAAACCAGTAATTGCAAATATTGATAAGACGCTTAATATAAACCCTCAAGATTTAGAAGCTAAAATCACAAATAAAACTAAAGCTATTATAGTAGTTCATATGTTAGGAATTCCTTGTGGCTATCTCCATATACAGCAAAAAAACATAACCTTAAAGTGATTGAAGACACAGCTTGGGGATGTGGAGGGAAATATGATGATCAATATTTAGGGACTATTGGAGATCTAGGCACATTTAGTTTCGACTTTGCCAAAACAATAACTACTGGTGAGGGAGGTATGGTTATTGCAAAAGACCCATTAATTTTAGAAGCCGCTAAAGCTTATCATGATCATGGTCACGAAAATAACCCTTCTTTGCCTCGTTGGGAAGATAGTAGATCTAGAAGTGGATTTAACTATAGAATGACAGAAATGCAAGGAGCTGTTGGACTAGCTCAACTGGAGAAACTCGATGAAATAATTGCTAGTCATCAAAGAAATAAGGAAACTATTATTCAAAAAATAAAAGAGTCTAGATCTGAAAATTTAAAGAATCGAATTATAACTAATGCGGGTAATTAATTTTTTATGTAAAAGATAAAGCCACAGCTTTAAAATGTAGAGAAAACTTGCTAAACCGAGGTATTTCAACTAAGATTTTACCTGAGGCGTATACTTGGCATTTTGCAGCAACCTGGAAACATATCCCTGAGCTATATTCCAATTGGGATGAATTTGAAAGCTCGCTTGAACCTTCGAAAGAAATTATCTCGAGAGCAGTTTCCTTGCCCATTTCAATTACTTTAAACCCGGAAAACGTCAATTTTATATTTAAAAGCATACAAGATGCCTGTTCAAAATAATATTCATATTAGTGTAATTATTCCCGTTTTTAATCAAGAACGATTTATTGGGCGTTGTATACGTTCAATACTCAACCAATCGATGGATCAAAAGGATTATGAAATAATTGTTATAGACGATTGTTCTACCGACAATACTCTAAGCGTAATAAAGAAATTTTTAGAGGAAATAATCCTTGTAAAACAGCCACAAAATAAAGGGTTACCATCTGCCTTAAATGCAGGAATCAAAAAGGCTAAAGGTAGGTTTATTATCCGCCTAGATTCGGATGATTATGTACATTTTGAGTATTTAAATATTTTAAGCCTCTTCATGAAGATGAATAGCCATGTTGACGCAGTTAGTTGCGATTATTTGGAAGTTGATGATAAAGAAGAGATCATTGAGCGTCATTCATATGAAGAAAAGCCAATAGGTTGTGGCGTTATGTTTAGAATAGAACAACTCATAGAAATTGGTTTATACAATGAAGACCAATTATGGAATGAAGAGCGGGAGTTAATGGATCGTTTTTTGAAAAAGTTTGGTGTTTCTCATTTACAGTTTCCCTTATATCGTTACAGACAACACGATAAGAACATGACTAAAAATGATGAAATGATGGATAAATACAATGTGAAACGTCTTAAAAATACTTAGTTTTGACCAGTTCATTATTTTCCATAAAATCGAATAAACTCCTCAAAGAGAGTAGTTATCTTTTTGTTGCATCTTCTATTGGGAAAGTTTTTGATTTATTAAGAGGAGCTGTTTTTTTAAAAATATTTTCACCTGCAGATTTTGGGATTATTGACATTGTAAACCAAATCATTTCCCTTTCAAAACACGCAGATATAGGCTTGTTAAGCAATGTTCAGAGAGAATACAACTATGACTTAGTAAACAACCCAACTTTAGCAAAGAACAGAAAGAAAACTGCTTATGGATTTGAGTTGCTTATTACGTTGATATTATTTGCCCTGTTATTTTTCACCTTATTCTTTATTGATAAATCATTCCAAGTAAAGGTTGGAATTATTTTTGGCGCAGTTTCTTTTCTTCTTACAAAAGGAATAAAAGTTATTGGAATGGACATGATCCTAAATAAAAATTTCCAGCAATTTGCCAAATTTTCTTTGGTGTTAATTATTGTTCAAAACATGCTTATTTTATCAACTGTTGCTTTTATTGGGATTTATGCCCCTTTGGTGGTTAAGTCATTCGCTTTACTTTTAATCTTTGCCTACTTTTACAATAAATACGAGATTGGATTTGATTTTAAATTTGATCACATAGAGTTAAAGCGACAACTAAAATTTGGTTTGTTCTTTTCAGGAATTTCCATCCTATTGGGTTTGTGGATATTTTTTGAGCGTTACTTGATCACACATTATTTTTCCTTGGCAGATGCATGTCTTTATGCTGCTTGTCTATTTCTTCTAAAACTAGGTACCGGGCTTTTAGATGAACTTATTAAACCAATTTCAATTAGGGTAAAACAATCTTGACTAGAATAAAAGCAATTCCAAAACTAATCATGAAAAAATTATCCATCTTCTTTTTGTTTATTTTCTTTCCCATAATTTATATTGCGCAAATCATTATCAATTTTATAGGAAACGAAATAATCTATTTGGCTCTTGGAGAAGTGTTTTCAGTAATAAAATGGTTAATTCCTTGTTACGGTGTAGGATCGATTTCCGGTTATTTACTCTTGACAAAAGGGGTAGACCGTTTTATTCCAGTCTACATTATCTGTTTTATTCGTTTTTTGGTGATTGGAATATACGCAATATCTATATTAGTCATTTTGAAACCCTTTTATGTAACATTAAATTAAAAAAAGACAGTTATTCATTTAAGCAGTTTTTAATTTTCTCAAAATTTTTCAGTGCCTGGATTACCTTGTTCATAATTTTAGTCTTTTTATTAATTCAACTAACACTATTTTTTAATATGTGAAAGGCAATACATTATTTTTTATTAAAATCATTTAAATATACATAAGCGTTAAAGTATAAAAACAAGAATATGAAACACAACGAATTTATTGAAAGAGAAGATCAATCTTTACGTCCTTTTATAATTGCCGAGATTGGAGTAAACCATGAAGGCTCTCTGGATAAAGCGAAGTTGATGATTGATCAAGCCAAGGAAGGCGGCGCAGATGCGGTTAAATTTCAATCCTATAAGGCCGAAACATTAGCTTCAAAGAATTCTCCAGCTTTTGTGACAACTTGTGTCTAAGTAATTCAATTTGAATTATTTAAAAAGAATGACTCCTTTTGGAAAAAAGAATTTCAAGACTTAAAAATTTATTGCAATCAGGTAGATATAGAATTCATGTCTACTCCTTTCGATATAGAGTCGGCATTGTTTTTAAATGATTTGATGGATGTTTATAAAATATCTTCTTCGGACATTACCAACAAACCTTTTATCCAATATCTGTGTCAGTTCAACAAACCCATTATTCTCTCAACTGGTGCTAGTACTAGAAAAGAAATCCAAGAAGCAATTGATTGGATATCCCCCTATAACATTCATCTATCACTTTTGCACTGTGTGTTAAACTATCCTACCCCAAATGAATTTGCGAGTCTTCAAAAAATAAAAACTTTAAAAGAACTGTTTCCCCAATACTTGATTGGTTATTCGGATCATACCAATCCACAAGACATGCTGCCTTGTATTGCAGCAGTTCTTCTTGGGGCTAGAGTGATTGAAAAACATTTTACCTTTGATAAGAGTTTGCCCGGTAATGATCATTATCACGCGATGGATTTAAACGATTTAAAACAATTTACAGAGTCCTTATCCCTAGTCTCAACACTCTATAAATCTGTTGATTTCGATGATCTATCGAGTCAAGCGAAAGCCATTGAAAATGCACGTAGAAGCCTAGTTTCTTCTTTAGATATTCCAGCCGGAACAACAATTACTGAAGCACATCTAACCTTTAAGCGTCCCGCATCGGGCATTAGTCCCAAAGACATTGACCAAGTCATCGGAAAAGAAACAACCAGGGCAATAAAAGAAGATGAACAAATTGTATGGGAAATGCTAAAAACGGTAACAAATGAGTGAAATATATTTTGAAAATGACCAGTTGAGAATTATCGACTTTAGCCCCCAGCACCTTACAGAAAAGTATGTTGCGTGGCTCAATGATCCGGTTGCGGTAAAGTATTCGGAACAGCGTCATTTTTCTCACACCCTAGCAAGTTGTCAAAACTATTATGAGGAACAATCGCAGAGTGATGACTTATTCTTTGCACTTGAGGCAAGAAATAACTATTCAGACAAATATAGACACATAGGCAACCTAGGGATAAGTATTGATGCAATGAATGAATATGCAGACATTTCTATTCTGATTGGAGAAAAAGATTTCTGGGGGAGAGGGATCGGTTTATTGGCAATAAAGAATCTAAGTAATTATCTATTTAAAAAAAAACGGATCAATTTGATTAGTTGTGGAACTGCGAGCTTGAACCTAGGGATGATTCGGTTAATGGAAAAATTAGGAATGAATCCATGCGTGATTTTTCCAAAACGATTTTTAATTAATGGGCATTGGGCTGATTTAGTTCAAGGCTTTTTATTAAATCCTGAGGACGGGAAAAATAGTAAAAAAATAAAACAACAACAGTGATTGTATTTGGTACAGCAGATGCCGGTCCGGCTCAATATTTATCGGAAGTAATCCATTCGATTAGTACTCCCTATTTGTGTTTTTCCTCCGTCATTTCGGCAAAGGTTTTTACTAAAAATAATATCAAGGCAATAGCCTACAAATCAGATCGAATACCGAAAGAAAAAGTGAGTCAAATCATCGTTGGAAGTCCTTTATCTAATATGTCAATTGATTTTCAATTATTGAAATGGGGAAAGCAAAATAAGATAAAAACAATCATGATAATTGAACATTGGACCAATTTTAAGGAAAGAATCACGGCATTGGACGAAAGTAACTTTCCGTTAGAATTTTGGGTTAATGATGTTAGCTGTAAACAGAAATTGATTGAATTGGGTATAAACCAAAATAGTATATGTTCTGTTGGAAATCCAACTTTGGAGAAACTAGAACAAAGTCCAAAAATGAAACAATCAAAGAATAATGCCATTCTGTTTGTTTCAGAACACATGAGTGACCCTCACTTTCAATTAAAACAAAAATATGGTTTTGATGAACATTGTGTTTTAGAAGCTATTTTGAAATATAAACCCCCACAGACCCCACTTTTTATTAAGCTACATCCAGAAGAAAAAAAGGATAAATATAAAACCCTGTGTCAAGCACATGGTGTAGAGCTCCTCCAAGAAGCTACCAAAGAAGCGATGGGAAAATATGAAATTATCATTGGGATGAATTCTTTTTTATTGATCGAATTAGCGCTAATGGGGAGTACAGTGTATACCTATAGGCCGAATCAAACGGAGCGCTTTATTGGAGAAGAACTCCATTTATCGTATAACCTTCAAGAGAACGAATTGGCCAGTCTCTTGCAAGAAAAGGCTTACTTCAAATCCACGATTTCATCGGTATCCTTTCTTGGCTCTAAACATAACATTTTAAAGAGATTATCGAAGTCGGAATGAGAATCGAGCAATTCGCTCCAAGTGCGCATGGGATACAACCGTCTTCCTGGAAAAGTATTGAAAAAAATTGAAGGAACAATCGATTTTGGAGTGGCAAATACAGCGTATTAAAAAATCACTTGCTGATTGATGAAATAATTGTGGCAACAACCAGACCAGCCGCAAGATGACGTTTTAGAAGCAGAAGCAAAACGATTAAATGTTAGTTGTTGGCGTGGCAGTGAAGAAGATGTTTTGTCCAGAGTACACGATGCGTTTTTTTCCACTTGTGCTGATATTCACGTTGAGTTTTATGGAGACTCCCCGTTTGTCGATTTTTTTCAAGTTGATCAAATGATTGGTTATTTATTGAAAAACACCTCCTCTCTAGACTATGTGAGTAATGCAATAAAAACTACTTATCCACCAGGTTTGGAGGTAACCGTTTACAAAGCTTCATGCCTTTTGGAAGCTCAAAAAAGCACAGCCATTGATGACCCATTACGAGAACATGTTGGGCCTAACATTCAACAAATTTAACATTGCTGTTTAATAGAAGCACCTATAAAATTTAATTATCCAGAGTTTTATTTTGAAATAGACACTCAAGAAGATTTTTTGATGTTGACACAGCTTCTTAAAGTTATTGTGGCACAATACGGAGAAGATTTTAGCACAGAAAACTTAATCGAGACCGCTATAAAAAACCCTGAAATCACAAAAATTAACACTAAAGTTCACCGAAGATGGAAAGAATTCAGAGAAGAATAAAAGGTATTATTATTGGCTGTGGTAAAATTGCGGGTTTTTTTGATCAAAATCTTGTTCAATCTCCATCCACAGTCTATAGTTATGCAGGAGCTATGCACACCAGTAGTTTTTAGATCCTAGAAGGATGTTGCAGCTCATGGTTGACGAGAAAAAAGCAAAAAAAATAGCAAACCTCTATTCAATACCACACACCTATACGGATTACCACGAGAGCCCTAAGCAGAACTAAGCCCCGAATTTGTTATTGTAGCTACCCCAGACCACACTCATTTTCAAATAAGCAAGGAAATCCTTCTTTCAGTAAATTGCCCAAAACTGATCATTGTTGAAAAACCCCTTTGCCTTTCGTTGGATGAATTAGAGAGAGTTAAAACAATTAGCTAAAAAATGGTTTAGATATATTATTAACCAATCGAGACGCTTTAACGCTCGTTTTAAGATGTTAAAAAAACAAATAGCTAAAGAAGAATATGGAGCTCCTTTTCGCCTGGATTTTTATACTTATGGTGATTGGGAAAAAAATGGAATTCATACGATAGATACTTTAATGTACTTGTTTGGTAAATCAATAAAGGAAGAAGATATTCGTATCGAAGCAAAAAAGATCACTCTTAAAAAAGTTAATTGGACAGATGTTTTAATCCGGTTCAATGATGAATTTATTGTTACCATTAATTATGTTCCTGAACAATTCTATCAACTTTTTGAAATGGATTTTAAGTTTTTTTAAGGCCGTATTCATTTTCAAGATTTTGAGCAACGACTTTCTATAGAAAAAAAGACAATTAACACAATGAATGAAAACATTCTTAAACTTTCATCAGATGATTTGCCAACTCAGGAGGTCTCAAATATGTTTGGATTAATTCAGGAGATGGAACTTTTTTTTCAAAACAAAACTACCTTAGCTGATTAATGACTAAATGGATTGAAAAATCAATGAAATTATACTTTAAAATGATTCCTTACTATGAAGATTGATCTTACAAATACTGAACTATCGCTAAATGGAGGAAACCCTCTGAGAAACGAACACAAAAGATGGCTAGATAATTTCACCACTGGGAAAGAAGAGAAAGCTGCTGCCATTGAAGTAATTGAGTCAGGTTATTTATCTCTTTTTGAAGGTTCTCATACACCTGATGCTCCTTTTTCTTTTGAAGGAGGGCCTTATGTACAAAAATTTGAAACTGAATGGTCTGCTTACTATAACATTAAACATTCAATTTCAATCAACAGTGCTACTTCGGGTCTATATGCTGCTATTGGTGCCCTGGGAATTGGTTATGGTGATGAAGTAATTGTATCTCCCTTTACAATGACAGCCTGCGCACTGGCTCCACTTATTTATGGTGCTATTCCTGTTTTTGCAGATGTTGAATTGGAGACTGGAAGTTTGGACCTGGAGGGTTTGATTGTCGCTTTTCAAAAAATACAAAAGCAATTATTGTAGTTCATCAATTTGGCATTCCAGCAAATATGGATGTAATCATGGATATTGCAGAGGAATTTAATCTCAGAATAATCGAGGATTGCGCTCAAGCACATGGGTGTTTATATAAAGGAAAAGAAGTAGGTACAATAGGAGACATTGGAGTCTTTAGCTTAAATGTTAACAAAACAATTCAAACTGGAGAGGGAGGAGTTTGTATTACAAATGACGATGATCTTGCCTACCGTTTAAAGCTAATTCGCAACCATGGTGAAGCGGTAGTTGGTCCTGCAGGTTATAAAAACATTGTTAATATCGCAGGATATAATTATCGGATGACCGAGATTTTAGCAGCGGTTGCTTCAGTGCAATTAAAAAAACTTCCCACATTAAATCAAGCCAGGATAGGTATGGTTTATTCTCTTGTAGACCAACTTTTAGAGATTGATTTTTTACAGCCCCTAGTTTCTCGTCCAGAATGCAAAGACTGTAATTGTGAGGAAAACAAGAAGTGTAAGCCAACCTTTTATGTTTTCCCCATGCGTTTCCTTCCAGAAAAGGTCAATATCACTCGAAATGAATTTGTAGCTGCCTTAAACGCAGAAGGATTTCTTTTTTTTCAGGGTTATACTCCGCCCCTATATTTACAACCCCTGTATCAGGAAAAACAACTCTTTAAAAAGGGTTATCCATTTAAAGCACCAGTAAATCAACATCTAAACATGGACTATAATAAGGGGTTATGTCCAAATACAGAACAGCTCCATTATCACGAAATGACGATCAATGAGCATATCCGGTTACCGAATACTCAGGAGGACATAGATGATATTTATCGAGCAATAAAAAAAATAATACAGGCCTATCATGAGTAATGACAAGTTTTTAAAACATAGTGAGAATCAACAAAAGATCAATGCATTTGGGTATCGATGTATAAAACTATTGCAAAACTGTGTTAAAAAGAAATCAAAGCAAACTAATGTTGATCTATTTGAGTTATTTTTTCATGAATTGGTATGTTTTTATTCGTCAGCCTATATCACTATTCTTACCCAAATAAAAAGTAACAAAAAAACAAGCTTTCCTTTTGTGAACTCTAGATTCATAACAGACCCTAATGCATTCCAAATTCAGGCTTTTAAACAAGAATCTATTCCTTTTTATTTTTTATTTTTTAAATTAAATTTCTGGTCAAAAAAAACTCTTTGGGTTGGTCCTAATCTTAGAAGTGAAGAAAAAATAAGCCTTTTCAAGAAAGCATGGAAGGTTAAAATAAAAAAAGAAAAAAGAAAAAAACTAACTATTAAGATTAGTCATTATCAATTTTTTGTAAATGAAATTACGCAAATCTCAAAGACTTTAGAATTACCTTTTTCAGAAAAACACATACAAGCACTAGAAAATTATTTTAAACAATTCATTTGTTTTGAAGGGTATAAACCAATCTCTAAGAAAAATGAATTTTTGCTTGCAGGGAGTAATTCTTCATTAATGCAAAGAGTAGCTTCAGCTAACTTTTTAAAAGATAAAGGGAATGTCATTTCTTTTAGTCACGGATACGCTTCAATAGCCATTATAGAAGAACCTATCGTGGAATATGGAGAATGGAAATTTAATTCATCTATGTAAATTATGGAGGATTTCCTGCAAAAGAACTAAGCGATAGTAATTCGGTTATAAATACAAAGTCTGCTCACATTCAAAAGATTCATAACAAAAAGCATAAGACCACCACTAAAAAACTACTTTATATCCCTACAAGTCTTTCATCTTATAAGACGTATGCTCCGTACCGAAATTTTTATGACGCATTTTATATTGATTGGCAAAAAACTCTATTGAAGACATTAAAGGAGAATAATGTTGAGTACATGATTAAAACCCACCCTAAAACTAGCGCGATCTACTCTCACTTACATGAAAATGAGTTGGAAAAGGAAACTTTAGAAAAGTGTTTTGATTGCTATGATGGATTTATTTTAGACTATGTATCTACGCTCTAACAGAAACTCTTGCTACCCACAAAAAAGTTATTTTTTTTGATATAGGTAACAGGAAAATAGGATCCAAAGACTCTTCATTGTTTAAAACAAGATAGCCTTTATCAAAAAATAGCCTTTGATCAGCCATTACAGATCAGATATCAGCAGTTCTCTCTTTGGATAACAAAGACAGTTTAATTACATTAACACCTTTAGTTTAGGAGGACAGACAACCGCTGAAATTTTAAAAGATATTATAAAACAATAATGAAGAAGAGATCACTTGTTATAACTAAATCTACAAAGGATATGCGCCTGCAGGCATCTCCTAATGAGATTCTGTATTCCTATAATTTTAAACAGGGTACGCTTTGTTCTGAAGGAGTCATAAATTTCAATAATGCTAAATTGTTAAACGATTTAGCACTTGTAGAAAAACAAGATTATACAGATTTTATTTACAGTAAAAATCGAATTATTCCTTGATCAAAAATTATCTTCAATGACATTTATCTCTATTCTTTTAATACTTTTTGACCAGAACACAGAGTTTTTCGCACAAAAATTAGCAGATATTAAGAATATTAATAAATATCCTTAAGGAAAATTCGTTCAATTCCGTCAGTTGCATAGGGTTTTCAGTTGAAGAAGTAACACAATTAAGTTTGAACTTAGGGCAAACGTTCAATCTAAAGACAAGCAACAAAATACGAATAGGGTGAATATGGCAAGCTCTAGGAACATTCTTTTTTATTTAACCGCCCTCGTTTATTTAGCTTTATTGAAGCTGTTTTTAAAGAAAAACAAAACCCCACAGGACAAGTTGTATATTTCTCAGTTTTCCGCACCATTTCAATGAAGACTTTAGGGAAAATAAAGTATGTGGGATTAATAAACGAAAAAGAGTCTTCTTTACTGTTAACTATAATTTCCGATGGCTTTCATCAAAACTTAAAGCCCGTATCAATTTGTTAAGAAGACAATCTGAGTTTAACTGAGACAAAAACAGAAAACAGAGAATTTCTATCTTTTAGATTTGTATGTTTCTTTTGGCGCTGTTTTTAGCGCACTTCATAACCTATTATGAAGCATAAAAAGAAAGTATCAAATGACTAAAAGAGAGCCCCTTCGACTTCAAAGGAGTTAGATTAGAAGATTCAATTGAAAGAGGAACTCCAACTATCGTCTTACCAAATTCCACGACTGATAATGTACTTCAACGCCTATTGTAGTCTTTTTAAGGAAGTAAGCCCCAAAGAGGTAGTCTATCACTTACATGAGTATTGTACAGGTCGATTTGTGTCCTATGTTTTGAATAACTATTTTCCAAAGATTCTTTCTTCAGGTTTCCAACATGGTCCAATTTCAAAACGAAAAATGCTCTATGCTTTGGCTCAAAGGTGAAGTAAATAGTAGGAGGAAGTAACTTGACCTATGTTCCTTTGCCCAAACAAAATTATTGTGAAGAT
>CAJIYH010000004.1:195000-276121 GCA_905181615.1 uncultured Flavobacteriaceae bacterium | reverse complement strand
AAAGCGCTCATGGATTCGGCTTATGTAGCAGTCAAACAAAGCTTAGAATTAACAGAATCAGAACAGCCAATTTTTAAGCAATTAGATATTGACAAGACACTAACCCATAAACTGTGTAAGTTTATGGGTTAGTGCCATTGACATTATTGAACTGTAATTGTCCCATACATACCATCGTGAACTGAACATTGGTAGTAGTATATTCCAGCAACTGTAGGCGTCCAATTTACTACTCCGCCTATTGTTCCATTATTAGTTACACTAGAAACTTGATTATCTGTTCCAGTTCCTTGAACTGTCTTAATATAAAAAGGATGATTTGGAGCATTTACATCAAAACTAAGTGTATCTCCATTATTTATTGTTATTGAAACATCATCTCCACTAACTGTTCCGTTAACATCTGTTCCTGATAAGGTGTAATCAGAATTAGACGAAGCAGTAACCAAAATGGAGTATGAAGTTGCTGCTGCTCTTACGTTAATTTCTCGGTACTCTGCAGCGGAATTTCCAGCAGCATCTGTAACAGAATATAAAACATAATAAAAACCAACCACAGACGTGTTAACCGTTGACGTACTTGTTATTGAAGAAGTAAGGTCGCCATCTACATTATCAGTAGCTGTTGCTCCTTGGTCTGTAAAGGTGTCTCCTACAGTTAGTTCAATTACTGTTGAACCTATTAAAGTAATCACAGGGGCTGTTGTATCTGCTGCTCTTACGTTAATTTCTCGGTACTCTGGGGCAGCGGGATTTCCAGCAGCATCTGTAACAGAATATAAAACATAATAAAAACCAACCACAGACGTATTAACCGTTGACGTACTTGTTATTGAAGAAGTAAGGTCGCCATCTACATTATCAGTAGCTGTTGCTCCTTGGTCTGTAAAGGTGTCTCCTACAGTTAGTTCAATTACTGTTGAACCTATTAAAGTAATCACAGGGGCTGTTGTATCTGCTGCTCTTACGTTAATTTCTCGGTACTCTGGGGCAGCGGGATTTCCAGCAGCATCTGTAACAGAATATAAAACATGCATAAAAACCAACCACAGACGTGTCAACCGTTGACGTACTTGTAATTGAAGAAGTAAGGTCGCCATCTACATTATCAGTAGCAGTTGCTCCCGGGTCTGTAAAGGTGTCTCCTACCGATAGTTCAATTACTATTGAACCTATTAAAGTAATCACAGGGGCTGTTGTATCTGCTGCTGCTTCCTCAATAACAATTTGTGGACATTGATATAATGAATATTCAGCACCTTCAGAAATCAAAGTGAATGTATTAAGATATTCAATAGAATACTCTGTCCACCCGCTAGAAAGCTTCATTTCTGTACCATTTTGAAATGTGTCATCATTAAATCCAACAATGTTAAATAACTCAGATTCTTCCCATATTGAAGATGCTGGTCCTGAACCTTCCCCTGGAGCTGGGATTAATTTTGTCACTTCAATTCTTGAATAATTTCCATTACTATTGGGTTCTCCCGATGGTCTCCATGAACCATCAATCAAACTTACTCTAACTCCGCTTACATCATAATAGCTCAAGAAATAAGATCCAGATTTAGTAATAGTTACCTTTGCCAATCTTATTGGATTAAGGTTAGGGGAAAGTAGCGAACAGGAAGCATCAACTATTGGCAGTCCATAAGCGTCAGTCCCATTTGAACAGAATTCTCTTGTTTTGTCATCTAGCCAATAACAAAAGTGGGTGTATCCTTCAGCAACTGCAACAGGACTTCCTTCAGGATAAACCGCATTAGAAAAAGTGCTGTCTAAGTCATAAAAAATCCAACTTCCTTGTATAGATTCCAGATTATTTATTACCCCTTGTGTAACATTTTGTTCCTCACCCCAAATCTGAGATTTTTCGCCTAACATCGCCACAGGTTCTGTAGAGCAAAATGCACTAATTCTTGATTCAGGTAAAAATGTGAACGAAATACCACCTCCTTGAGCATCAAATTGAATATTAGTAAAAGTAGCTATATTTCCATTTTCAGGTCCATCACTGGTAGATCCATTTTCAATTTGGGTGTCAAATAATGTAACTCTATCAATAGGAACATCATTAGCAGTTAAATCGTAACGAATGTGGTACCATCCTTGAACATACTCAGAAGCGCCATCTGAAACATCAAGTTTCATGATAAACTTACCACTAGAGTAGTTTGGTGTACCGTCGGTGTTTGATATAAATTCAATCCAGTTAATACTACACGAAGCCATACTTTTAGCTGAAGTTGAGGACGAAGAGAAGTTCCATTTACCAGATAATTTCTCGTAGTTTATTCCTTTTGCAGTAGTAACTTCAACTTCTGATAGAACTTCTTCAAAGACAGAATCATTTTTATTACAATTTATTAAAAAGAGTGCGAGTATTAATGTAATTGTTTTTTTCATAAAAATTTTTACCAAACTTATCGATATAAATTACTTTATATCTTAACCTAAGTTAATAAAATGTTAATTACAAGTTCTTGCGAATTCTGCTTAAGGATTGCGGTTTTATCCCCAAATAACTGGCAATGTAATGTTGAGGTATTCTTCTTATTATTTCAGGACGATTTTTTAAAAGATCTAAATAACGTTCCTTGGCATCTAGGAGAATGAAGTTGTCAGCTTTCTTTCGAAGGTCTATAAACGCTTCTTCAGTTAAAATCCGAGCGATTCGTTCAAATTTAGGAACCTCGTGATATAATTTTTCTAAATCTAGTTTAGATATAAAAAGTAGTGTTGAATATTCGATGGCCTGGGCAGTCTGTTTAGAAAAACTGTTCGAAAGAAAACTATCTAAATCAGTATACCCTGATCCCTCTGAAAAAAACCCCCCAGTAATTTCTTCTCCATCTTTCATTTGATAATATCTAATGGCACCGCTTTCAATGAAATAATAATTATCACAAACCACATTACAGTCATGAAGAATTTCGCGTCTTTTAAGAGTTTTAGTTTTAAAGTAGCTTCTAATAGTGAGGTGCTCTTTAGGTGAACAGTCAATATAATTTTGAATAACTTTTTCTAAACTAGTTTTTGAATCTGTGATAATTATGTCTGTTGAGTTCTTCATTGTTTTAATGCATACCAACTCATACAGTAGGTGTCAGAGCATCCCGAAGAGTTGCAATATACGATTTGTCACCAAACTTATCTTGCTATCGATCCATAAAAGCAATATGAGGACATTGATTTACCAATAATCTTTGAGTACGGTTAACCTAGTTAAGTTCCTTAAAGAAGCGACTTCGAAGTATGGACTACAAACGACAAACAGAACCTAAAACTAGCTAAAGGGAATAAGTTTATTGCCGCATTGCAAGAGCTAGCAGAGGAGGTTCATATCATGCCTCGAGTCATTATAAACTCAACTCAGAGAACTACCATATTTGACAATATTTAAGAACAAGTATATCGTTAGTCCTGAATACATATTTACCTAATTAGTTGTTTTTCATTATCTTGTATTTCAATCTAAAAATATTTATTATGAAAAACATTAAAGAAACTATTATCGGAGTATTTGCTGTAATTGGATTTGTAGTAATTGCATCAGGCTTTTCAATTAACAATACAACACAAGAGCAACAAACTATTTTTGAATTTGAAACAGTTACAGTTATCGAGTCTCTTATTCAAGGAGGGTTAGGTAGGTCAAGAATGATATCGGGTACAGTAGCAATTGATTATAAAGAATCTACTACAATAAGGCTGGAGGATGGTAAAAAAATTAAAAGTGATAAAAAAAGGTCTGAAATTAGAACAAAAGCCTTTGAAGAGACTAAACTATTAAACTTTTATAATGTTGCAGGAATACGTTTTAATAATGTTGCTACAAATGACGCTTTGGTTAAGTCAAAATTAAATGAAATGTCAAATCAAGGTTGGGAATTGTTTACTGTTGTAGCGGGTGTAGAAAGTGCTGACAAAGAAAGAGATGCTATCTTTATTACTCGTTATATTTTCAGAAGACCCGTGTGATTTGAGTATTATAAATGTTTGAAATCCTCAATGATGCTGTTGCTTTCGGTGGTTTTTTTTATTTAGTTGTATTCTACAAATCCAGTCAACATGTTGATGAAATATAATAAACCTTCAAGATTTTTTAAATGTTTAATTAAGTTTCTTTATTAGGTGATAAGAAAACGTAATAATTTCTTCATAATTATCTTTTCTTATTTTTTCGTCAATTCCATGGAACCGTTTCATGCTGTTAGGTCCTATACGCGTTGGATAAAACCTATATACATCATCTGAAATTTCATAAAAATATCTAGAATCCGTTCCTCCACCAACTAACCCGGGAACTACAATGCTGTTTGGAAACATATCGCGAATTGTCTTTTCTAAAATTTTAAAGCTTTCAGAATCGATGCTTGAAACTGGGGAAGGATCCGTTAGGAAACCAACAGGTTCTATCTTGATTTTATCAGAAATTGTATTTATAATATGTTTCTTCACGGATTCTATGGTTTCACCTGGAAGAATCCTAAAGTTTATTGTGGCTTCAGCAACTGTAGGTATAACATTATTTTTCACACCACCATGTATTATAGTTGGAGCAATTGTAGTATGTGAATTTAAAGCTTCAAGAATTGGTTTTTTAAATAACCAAGGATTTGCAAAAGTCAGTTTTTCGAAAAAGGGAAGTTCTGCACCTATATACTCGAGTTGGTAATCGATAGGCTTAACTAATTTATACGGGAGCTGATTGTTTTCTAGATCTACAATAGCTTGAGCCAACATTCCAATTGTATTTTCCCGAGGAGGTGCCGAGCTGTGTCCTCCACTAGTCTCCACTATTAATCGGAAAGAAGCAAACCCTTTTTCGGCTAAATTGATAATGGCTACAGGATTTTCAAATCCGGGAACTAAATTTTCAGCAATAAACCCTCCTTCATCTATTGTCATTGCCGCTTGAATGCCTTTTGCTTTTAAATGCGTTGCAATGGCAAGTGCTCCATTAGACCCTCCAACTTCCTCGTCATGGCCAAAAGCAAAGTAAATTGTTCTTGATGGCTGAAAGGATTCTTCTAATAATTTTTCTGTAGCTTCTAAAAGTCCAATTAAGGTGCTTTTGTCATCTAAAGTACCACGTCCAATAATATCTGTTTTTGTTATTTTCCCTTCAAAAGGACCTGCTTCCCAATTGCCAATAGTGGGTTCATCTATCGGAACAACGTCTTGATGTGACATGAAAATAATTGGTTTTTTTGATAGGTCTGACCCTTGCCAGGTGTATAATAGACTATAGTTATTTATTTTTTCCAGAGATAGTTTTGAGTGGATTAATGGAAAAGTTTTTCTAAGAAACTTATGGAAACCTAAAAATGCAGTGGAGTCTGGAATAGCATCTTCATTATAAGAAATGGTCTTATACTTAATTGCATTTGAAAGATTTTGGAATATGTCATTTGAAAATTGAACTGTATTTAATTTATCTGACGCTACTTGTTTTGAATCTAATTTTAAAGTATTAACAATTAAAAAAACGCTCACAATAATTATGGTTAATGCAATAAGTTTTAATAAATTTTTCATTGAGGTAAATTTTTAAGTTTTTTTAGTATTTGTTCTTAGTGTTAATCTACTAAAAGGCTTTATTATAATATCTAATTTATCAATACAATATACAAAACTGTTTTTAGAGCTTGTTTTCAGTTATCTGACGTCTTTTGATGATTTAGACGGTTTTACTGGTGGAAATGAAGAATTTTGTGAGCCATAAAATAGGCTGTTTTGTGAGATATTTGTGAGAATGCCTATATTTAGAGTTTTTACTATTTAGCTTAAGCCCTTCTATCATTGAGATAAAAAGTAATCAGTCAGATTTAAGACGTTTGACTGGCGGTCAAGAGGTCGTGGGTTCGACTCCCATCTTCTCCACAATAAAAAAACCTAATATATTAACAGTTAATGTGTTAGTTTTTTTTGAATTTGTACGATTATTGTACGGTCAGCATTATAAAGCCTAAAAAGACCAGCCTAAAAGTTTCAATATTAACCCCACCCTCTCAATTTAAAAACATTTTCCTTTCGGAGCTGTGCTGCTGAAATGGATATATTACATAATACCTGGACTTACTGAAGAGTATACCCAGTAATAATTCATCAAAAGTGATTTTTGGTTCCTTATGACTCATTTTTAAGTGATTTTATATTAATGTTAAAGGATATTAAATTCCATATCAATATGTAACTTTAATATTATTCTATTATATAGATATAGGCTATATTCCATGAATAAAAGTTGTAACAGTTTGATCTTTATTAAAATTAAATTTCTTTTTAAGTCGATATTTCTTGCTTTCTACGGTTCTGATTGAGACACCTGTTAGTTGAGCAATCTCATCTGTACCATGATTCATTTTTAAATAAGCACAAAGCCTTAAATCATTTTGAGTTAAATTACTTGTTGAAACAGCAATTAATGATTTGAAAAATCCAGGATATACGTCCTCAAAATGTTTTTCAAAGCGATCTGCCATATTTTCATATTTTATAAGACCTTCTATTTTTCGTTTAATCTCAAGGGGCTGATTTTTGATCACTTTTTCAGAATTTTCTACGACTTCTAATAAATAATTTAAATTTTTATTTCTGTTTGCAGAAAAGTTAGACTTGTTTAATAATTCTAATTTCTTATGATTTAAATCATTTTCAATTAATAATTTTTCGTTAAATATTTTTTTTGACTTTTCCTTTTCTACGTTGAAATTTAAACGAAGTGAAATAAGAGTAAAGAATAAAATCACAAAGCATATTATTAGAATAAATAAATAAGTATTGTATTTAATTCGATTATCATTTATTTCTGATCTTTTTTTAGATAAAATAATATTAGTCTCTAAATCACTCATTTTATTGCTATTATTTATAGAAGTCATAGCTTTTGCAATAAACAGTAATGAATCTTTAACATTAATTAGATTATTTAAATCACCTCTTTCTTGATAGACTTTTTCAAGAACTTTATAATTATTATTTTTTGCATTTATAAAGAGATTTAACTCAATTGAATTTAAATTTTTATTTGCGACAACAATAGCGTCATCATATTTTTTTAAACCAAGATAACATTCTGCTATTTTCGAATTCAAAATTGGTAATTCAGATGGAAAAGAAGATAGTATTTGTAGAGCTGCGTAGAAAAATTCCTTAGCAACTTTATATTCACTTATTTTTAAATAATATTTACCCATATAACTATATGCATATCCATAATTTCGAGTTTCATAAGATTTTTTGTAATCATTACCTGTAAAGTTCTTCTCTCCTAAACTATACAATCTTTCTATTTCGATAAAATGTTTGTTGACATTAAACATATTATTCTGTTTCATATTCAGCCTCATTAGACGCATTTCGGAATACAATAAATCTTCTATTTTATTATTTTTCTTTCTTATATCATATGCTCTCAAATAATATTCTTCCGCTAATTTAAAATCACCTTTATTCTCTGAAATTGATCCTAAATTATCGTAAACAGTAGAAAAACCATAATTTTTAGTTACAGTATTTTCAAATAATTTAAAATTCGCAAGAGCTTCATTGTATTTTATGGCTGCATTGTCATAATCATTATTTACAAAATAAATATTACCAATGTTTAGTAATAACCAAGGGGGATTAATAATCTTTTTTTCAATTCGATAATCTAAAGGTAGAGATTCATGTAATTTTAGTGATTCATTATAAAAACCAATAGCCTCAGAATAAAGACCTCGGTAATATAATATTTCTCCTATTTTAGAATGAACCGCTACAAGATCAAATGTGGGATTAGAAAAATCAGCAATTTTCAAAACTTCAAAACCAAAATTTAAGGCTTTATCTGGATTTGAATGCCTATATAAATTGATTGAATCTTTTAAAGATTTTATTACTTGATTATGGTTTTGTTGACCAAAAGCAATATTACAAAATATAAAAAAAAAAAGAATCCTTCTCATTTTAGTCAATTTTAAGAACTGTAAATAATATTATACCTAAAGTTATTAAAAAAATAATTTCTGCAAATTCATATTTATTCATGAGTGACTTTTATTGAATATTTTTGAATAACTCATTTCGAAAATTTATTACTATCAAATTTATTTAAAAAACCATAAATAATATTACCTATTGGCACTGCAATGCTACTGCATTCATAATTAATTAAAATTATATTAAAAAAATAATATCTTAAAAGTTGATTTTCGATTCAATTGGTATTCAGACTCGGAACATTCCGATCTGTCACCACAAATATTATCAAAATTTTCCTCTCCAAGTGCTTTAATTATTAAACGATTTGGATCAATACCATTATTAGTTAGCCATTTTTTAGTTGTAATAGCCCTTCTTTCGGAAAGCTCTCTATTATATTCCTTAGAAGCTCTAGAATCAGCATAAGAGCTTATTTGTAAAATCATTGTTGGATATTTAACCATTGCAATTAAAACTTTTTTTAATGATAGCACAGAACTTCTAGTTAAAGTTGATTTGTCTAAGCTAAAGAAAATTGGCTCAACACCTAAAACACAAATTAGATCATCAGGCAAACAATTTGTTAACCATGATAAATCAATATTTTCAAAAATATTTTGATTTTCATCGAGGTTGAATTTTAAAATTCTGCTGGTATAGCTAATTCCATTTGAAACTCTTATAAAATATGATTTGGAGCAGTTAAATTTTTCAGTGAAATTAAATTTACCTTTCTGATCAGTATTGGTTTGTTTAATAATATTATTATTCTCATTAAGTAATTCTATAGATGCCCCTTGGAGTAAATCTTTGGTGAATATGTCGTAAACAACTCCTCCAATATGACCTTCACAACTTGACACAACCTTTTTTGATAATACGGATTGTGGTGATTTTTCTGTCTTTATAATTTTATACACTTCATCTGAAGAACTTCCATTTAGACCATTTCGATTAGATGATATAAATCCAAAATTTCGTTTATTATTATAAACATAACTGAAATCATCAAATGTTGAATTAACGGGTTTTCCAATATTTGAAGTTTCGTATGGGAAACCCCTAATATTTAATTTAGATTCAAAAACATCAAAACCTCCAAGTCCTAATTTTCCATCACTGGAGAAATATAAATTATTTTTAGTGTCTATAAATGGAAAAGATTCTCTAAACTCAGTATTAACATTTGGTCCTAAATTAATAGGCTGACTGTAAGTATCATTCTCAAATATATAGACAAACCAAATATCTGACATGCCAAATGTTCCAGGCATATCCGATGAGAAATAGAGTTTTTTCCCGTCAGGACTCAAAGTTGGATGAGCAGTAGAATATTGATTGCCGTTAAAAGGCAATTCTTTAATATTGCTCCAAGAATCTTGATTTTTGGTTGCTTTGTATATTTTGAGTTTTACTTGTTTATCTTTTGAAGATTTTAACCTTCCTTTAAAAAAATTATTTCTAGTAAAATACATAGTATTTCCATCCATACTTATTGTTGCAGTAGATTCATGATACTTTGTATTTACATTTCCTTTTAACTGCTCGCGTTGTGACAAGTTACCTAATGAATCAATTTGAGCTGTAAATAAATCCAAAAACGGCTCATTAGACCATTTAAACTTTTGACTTCCAGTTGCGTCTAAAGATGAAGCAAATATAACTTCATCTTCACCATAAAAGTTTAATCCAAAATCAGAGTTTTGAGAATTAATATTTGTTTTGAAAAGGTTATATTTTCCACTATTACTTAAAATAGTATCTATATAATTTGAATTCGGTTCTAAATAATTATGCAAAATAAGTTGCTTATTTAATTCAAGATATTTTTTGTAAAATTGATCTGAAGCATCATAAGCCTCTATACTTTTGAACGCAATAGATGCCTTAAAATATAATTCAGAATCAAGGTTTTTAGGATATAAAGTGATTAATTTATTAAACCAAACTGTAGCCAAATCATATTGACTGTTGTTGTAATAAGCAATTGCTAAGTTTTCAAAAACCTCTTTATTACCCTTGCCTGATCTGGCTAATTTTAGATAACGATCTATTGCAGGCGAGAATTCATATGCTTCGTATTTACTTTTCGCTGAAAATATATTATTAACACTATTTTGTTTTTTATTATCCACTTTATTTGAAAGAGAATCTATTCTAGATGAATCAAAGGACAACCTAGCGTCATTAGAAACTGGTAAATCAATAGCTATTTTGTTTTCTAATTGAAATATATTAAATGATTCTCCAGTTTCGAGAGGATCTTGATTATCTTCATTTTTTTCAATTTCATCAATAACATTTTTTGTGTCAACCTTGATTTCTATGTTTGTATTTGAGTTTAAAAAAATAATATTTTCATCTTCTTTTACAATAACTTTAGAGGAATCTAAAGAGTCATTAAACAATTTTTGTGTTATCTCATCTACTGGAATACTTACTAATTTAACCTTAAGTGAATCAATTTCAGTTACAAGAATTTCTGAAGGTGCTTTATAGTTTTCTTGATAAAGAAGCCAATAATCAATTTCCTTAATGCCTACACTATCTATAAATTCATTTGTTTCTGTTAAAGTTATGAACTGGTTAACGGATACTCTATGGAATCCGTCTCTTTTTGCAAGAACTCGGACTCTTTTAAACCCTTCCTTCTTTAATTTTATTTTATGGAGGTATGCATTATTATAATATTTGTAAGACCCAACAATTATTTCAATTTTATCCTTATCTGAACTATTTTGAGCATTCAAATTTTGCCCAACATATGTGAGTGCAAGTAAAAAAATAGTAGTATAATATTTAACGTTTAATTTCATGATTTAAAAAAACCTAGGTGTTAGTATTTTTTTATTTGTTCCAAAATCGAATCTAAAAAGAACTTCAAAAGTTCCACTTGTTGATTTCTTTATTTCAGTAGTTGAAAAATCATAACTAAACCCGATCATCATTGAATCTGACAATTGAATTCCTGCCATAGTTGTTACAGCAGAGCTAATTCTATTTGCAACACCAAAAGTAAAATTATTATTTATTATAAAGTTAAGAGAAATATCCCACTGAACTGGACTACCCTTAACTGCCTTAACTAAGGTAGCTGGTTTAAATTTTAATGACGGATGTAAATCAAAAACATATCCCCCAATAATATATAAATGAATTGTTTTTGAAAAGGTAGAGAAGAAACTTGATTCCGATTCTACCAAATCAAAATATTGCTTTTGTAAAAGATTTGGTACAGAAATCCCCAAATAGTAATTTTGGGTATTATAAAATATCCCTACTCCTATTTGTGGTTGATATTTATTGTTTTCAACATAACCTATGTAAGGATCTGTTAGATCGTAAATATTGAGTTTATTGAAATCAATATCATATGAATTTAATCCCACTTTAAGTCCAAATGCTAATTTAGAGAACATAAAGTTTATAGAATATGAATAATCAATTGAAAAGTTCGTTTCAGTCACAGGGCCTATTTGTTCAAACAAAACTGTTCCCCCAAGACCAACTTTTTCATTAGCTCCAATAGGAGTATCAAATGAAATTAGATTTGTTTTTGGAGCACCCTCCAGATCTAACCATTGAGATCTAGCTAGTGTCCTTAAACTCATTATTCTTCGGTTTCCTACATAAGCTGGATTAAAAATTTGGGGTACGTGCATGTATTGTGTAAACTGAGATTCCTGCTGACCAAAATTAGAACTGTATACCAGTACCATTAATATGAATAAATATTTTCTAATTTCACTATTCATTCTCTAATCATTTTGAAGATATAAATACCCTATATACACGCTCTTTCCTGGATTATTATTTGAAGGGAATGTTAAAACATAATAATATGTTCCAGAAGGAAGTTTTTCGTCTTCACTAATAGTAATTCTGCCGTTGGAGTATCCTGTAAATATTTCTGAATTACCTGGGCCAGGATATCCGTTGCTTTCAAAAACTAAAACACCCCATCGGTTGTAAATTTGTAAAATATTATTCTGATAATCTTCTATGCCATTAATAATGAAGTAATCATTTTTTTGATCATCATTTGGAGTAACCAATTCAAATATTTCTATTTCTGGAACATACTCACCATTTAATTCAATTTCCGTAGGGTCGTCCTCTGTGTTATCGTCCTCATCATCCCCGTCATCACTGTAGTCAAAGATCTCATCGTCATAATTTAAAGCTGTTCCAACTACTCTAACGCTGTTGAAAATTCCTCCAGAAATAATATCTGATTGAGTAATTCTATAACTTGCTCTGAAGACAAGTATTCCACTTGGAGCTATTGAATTTTCTGAAGAACCTGAAGTGGCTGAGACTAAGTCTGGATCGATGGATAAATAAATAGTAGTGCCATCACCATTGGTCATGAAGTCTTCTATTAATAAGTCATCTATTCTTACATTTCCTTTGTTCTCGACAACAATATTAAAGATAATTATATCTCCCTCCATCGCTATCCTTCCAATGCTAATTGTGGAAGAAGCTGTCTTAGTAACTTCGAGTAATGGATTTGGAGAAATCAATACTTCGGTCGGATCATCCTGAGTATTCCCGTCCCTATCATCTCCGTCATCAGAAATGTCCGAAATCATTATTGACCCGTCCGTGTTTTCAGCAGTAGCCATTAACGTATTAATTATTTTACCAGAATCTGCTGCACTTTGCTCGATTGTATAAAAAGCGATGTAGGTAGCATTTTCTCCTATTTTTAAATCTCCTTCAAGAGATCCCAATGAAGATCCAGTAAAGTATGGACCGTTGGACAAACTAAGTGCATTTCCATTTCCATCCGTCATTGTGTCTTCAAGCATCAGATTAGTCAGTATCGTATTTCCTTTGTTTTCAACTGATATTTCGAATGAAATCATATCTCCTGTATCAATTAAATCATCGTTGTTGTTGTCAATAGATGCTATTTTAGTTACCTCAATTGATGGAACCTCTTGCAGTAGAACAATTGTGGGGTCATCGATGGTATTACCATCCATATCGTCGCCATCATCACTTATGTCGGTAATACGTGTTTGTTGATTTGGTCCTGTTGCAGAGGCTTCTACTGTATTGATGATTTGTCCTGAAGCAATATCATTATCTTGAATAATGTAAAAGGCTATGTAAGTGGCTGTTTCTCTTTTAATTAACACTCCCTTCGCTGATCCTTCTGAAGAGCCAGAGAAGAAAGGACCATTACTCAAGTTCAAGACATTACCATTTCCATCAGTTAAAGTGTCTACAATCTGTAAATCTCTTAAAGTTGAGTTCCCTTTATTTTCAATAGTGATGGTATAGGTAATTATGTCGCCTTTACCCGTTTCGTTATCTCCATTATCAGTGATTTCTGCTGTTTTGGTAACCTCCATACCAACATTAGATACAGTAAACACTTCCGTAGGATCATCAGCTGTATTCCCATCGGTGTCATCTCCATCATCACTTACATCAAATACATTTCCTACATTCCCTGGACTATTTCCTCTAAATACAATAGTGTTTCTGATTACACCTGAATCTGCCGCTCTTTGTCCAATAATATAATTTGCTGTGTAGTTTGCTATTTCTGAAGGTGCAAGAATGCTCTCGGCAGAACCTCGAGAAGCTGAACCAAATGTTGGTTGCGAGGTTAGTGTAAGTTCTCTTCCGCCTCCGTCTGTAAGTGTATCAACATACGATATGCCACTGACAGTAATGTTTCCTTTATTTTCAACTGTAATAATGTAATCAATTCTATCTCCGACATCATTAATTCCATTGTTGTTGAGGTCAGTAACCAATGCTGCTTTTGTTACTTCTATTTTAGGCAATGAAATGATCTCGATCACTGTAGGATCATTGGTTGTGTTTCCATCAGAATCATTTCCATCATCACTTATATCTGTAACATCATTGTTATTCCCGGGGCTAGAAGCGTTCACTGTTACTGTATTTATGACTTTCCCCGTTCCAGCATCACTATTTGAAATTATATAGGTTGCCGAGTAGGTTGCACTTTCACTGGGGTTCAATGAGCCTTGGGAAGATCCCTGGGTAGAAGAAACAAAGAGTGGCCCTGAAGATAACTGAAGAACATTATTGTTGCCATCTTTTAAAGTATCAATTAGTGCAATTGATGAAAGTTGTGTAGAACCTGTGTTATTTATTGTAATTGTGTAAACAATGGTATCACCGGCATTTACACTTCCGTCTCCATTGTCAATGGTATAGGCTGTTTTTGTTACTTCAATTGATTTGTTGGTGTTAAAACTAATAACTGTTGAATCGTTTGTAGTATTGCCGTCGGTATCATCTCCATCATCACTTATGTCAGAAACATCGTTACTATTCCCTGGACTGCTTCCTGTCACTGTAACAGAATTATTAACACTTCCAGAATTTACTGTGTTTTCCGTAATTAGGAAACTAGCGTTGTAGGTTGATGTTTCTCCAGCTATAATTGAACCTTGATTTGATCCGTTTGAATTGGAAATAAATGTCAGATTTGATGTTAAGATTAAGGCATTTCCATTTCCATCAGTTAGGATATCTGTAAGACTTAAAGAATTTATCGTTACATTTCCATTATTTTTAATAGTAATGACATAATTTATAGTATCCCCGACCCCATTAACTCCGTCTCCATTATCTGCAACAGTAGCTGTTTTGGTAACTTCTATTGATTTTAATTCAGCAATTAGAACTAGTGTTGGATCGTTAGTTGTATTACCATCGCTGTCATTTCCATTATCAGAAACATCAGAAACATCATTTAAATTACCAGGGCTACTTCCTGTTACAGTTACTATATTTTGAATCTGAGAGGTTAAAGCAGCTGAACTAGAAATTATGTAACTGGCTGAATAAATAGCTGTTTCGTTAGAGATAATTGATCCTTGACTTGAACTATTAGAATTTGAAACAAAGCTTGGACCAGAAGTTAGAGTTAACGAGGTTCCATTTCCATCAGTTATTGTGTCAACTAAGTTTAGAGAAGTGATAGTTACGTTTCCTGTGTTAACAACAGAAATTAAATAATTAATAGTATCACCAGCTCCATTGACTCCGTCCCCATTATCAGCAACTGTTGCTGTTTTAGTGACTTCTATAGCTGGTGCTAATGAAGTATAAACTACCGTTGGATCATCTGTTGTATTTCCATCGGTGTCATTTCCATCATCCGAAGTATCGGTTATATCGTTGGTATTCCCTGGGCTACTTCCTGTTACCACTACACTATTTTGAATTAATCCACTGTCAGCGGAAGCTCCAGTAATGATATAGCTTGCAGAATAGGTTGTAATCTCCCCTGCAAGAAGAGTACCTTGAACAGATCCCTGTGATGAACTCAAGAAATTTGGTCCTAAATCTAAGGTTAATGTGTTTCCATTATTATCTGTTAAATTATCAACAAGAGTAATTCCAGTAATGGATTGACCTCCTATGTTTTCTATGGTTATAGTATAATTAATTGTATCTCCGGCTCCGTTAGTCCCATCACCATTGTCGGAAACTACTGCTGTTTTAGTTACTTCTATTGATCCACCTGAAGTTGTTAAAACTACTGTTGAATCATTAGTTGTGTTTCCATCTGAATCATCACCGTCGTCACTAATGTCAAATACATTATTTGAATTTCCTGGACTACTTGCTATTGCTTGAACTGAGTTATTTATAGATTCTGAATTAGCGGCAAGTTGGGATATAGTATAAGAGGCGGTGTATGTTGCGATTTCTCCTACTTGAAGACTTCCTTGTGCAGAACTAGCACTTGAAGAAGTAAAGACTGGTCCCTCTGAAAGGGCTAATGCATTTCCATCTCCATCGGTTAAATTATCTACTAAAGTGAGATTTGATAAACTAACATTACCAGTATTTTCGATTGTAATATTATAAACAATTACATCACCACTATCATTAATGCTGTTTGAATTTATATCAACAAGTGATGCAGTCTTAACAACTTCAATTATTGAGTTTTGATATATTAAGGTTTCGGTTATATCATTGGTTATATTTCCATCACTATCAATTCCGTCGTCACTTAAATCGGAAACAGAACCTGAATTTAATGGGTCTGAAGCAACAGCTGATACTGAGTTTATAATTCTACCGGAATCTACATTACTCTGATCAATTGTATAGGTTGCAGTATATGTTGCAATTTCATTAACTTTTAAATATCCTGAAGATGATCCCAAACTGGATGAGTTAAAACTAATTGATTGTGTATAATTAAGTGTATTGTTATTACCATCCTTTAGTACGTCTATTAAAACAAGATTTGATAAAGCAACATTCCCAGTATTCTCAACAGTAATTGTATAAACTATAGAGTCTCCAAGATCATTTTGAGCATTGCTGTTTGCATCTACTATGCTAGCTATTTTAGTGATTTCTAAAGAAGAATTTATATCAAATTGGTTAATTGTAGCATCATCTAGGACATTACCATCAGTATCATTTCCGTTGTCAGACTGGTCACTTATATTATTAGTTTGTCCAGGACTACTTGCAACTACGTTTACTGTATTTGAAACTAACCCCGTGTTAACTTGATTTTGATTAACTATTAGGTAAGCATTATATGTTGCTGTCTCTCCTGGAATTAATCTACCATTTATAGAATTCTGTGAAGATCCCCCGAATGTTGGCCCATATGATAAAGCAAGGGAATTACCGTTACCATCATTTAATATATCTGTTATTGTTACATTACTTAAGCTAACATTTCCTGTGTTCTTAATAGTAATAACATAATTAATTACATCACCAACACCTGTTAATCCGTCACCGTTATCTGTTACCTGACTAATTTTAGTTGCCTCAATTGAAGGGTTAGCTGTGATTGAGATTAGTGTTGGATCATTAACTAAATTTCCATCTGTATCATCGCCATCATCACTTATATCACTTACATTCCCATCATTTGAAGTTGCTGAGGCAATCACCTGATTCGTGAATCCACCGGCATCGACTACATCTTGTTCAATTATATAATATGCTATATAATTAGCTATTTCATTCGGCTTAAGATTTCCTGCCGCTGATCCAAGAGACGATCCGGAAAATGATGGGCCTGAAATTAAGTTTAGTGAGCTTCCAGCATTAGATAAAAATTGATCGAAAATACTAATATTTTGTAGATTGATATTACCGGTATTAGTCAATTTAATATCATATCTAACTATATCTCCTTTACCCAAAACTCCATCACCATTATCTGTAACCGTTGCTGTTTTAGTTGCCTCTATTCCCGGAGAAGCTGTTATATTAACTACTGTTGGATCATTAGTGGTATTACTATCTGTATCATCTCCATCATCTGAGGTGTCGGTTACATCATCCGTATTCCCAGCAGAAGAAGCTGTTGCTAATACTGTGTTAGAGATAAATCCAGTATATGCAGCTGAACTACTAACTACATACGATGCCGTATAGGTTGCTGTTTCTCCAAGGGTCAGTGTTCCTTGAGCTTGATCCTGCACTTGCTGATGTAAATGTTGGTCCGCTTGTTAAGGTTAGTGATCCACCACTTCCATCGCTAAGAGTATCTGCCAGAGTTAAGCTTGATAAACTTGTATTACCCTTATTCTCTACCGTAATAGTATAAACAATCGTATCACCTAAGTCTACAATACCATTACTATTATTATCTGTTGTTACCGCTGTCTTAGTTGCCTCTATGGCTGGAAGTGGAGTGATCGATACAGCCGTTACATCATCTGTCGTATTACCATCACTATCGTCTCCATCGTCAGAAGTATCCGTTACATTATTACTCTGGCCTGGACTACTCGCTGTAGCTAATACACTGTTATTTATACTAGAAGTTAACGCTGCATTTGCACTGATGATATAGTATCCACTATAGGTTGCTACCTCATTCGGCTTTAGTGTACCTGGGGAAGACCCTAAGGTTGTCGATGAGAACGATGGACCATTAGTAAGTGTAAGTGATCCGCCACTTCCATCTGTTAAGGTATCAACCAAGGTTAAGCCAGATAAAGTAACATTACCCTTATTCTCTACTGTAATTGTATAATTTATAATATCTCCTGAACCTGTATTACCATCACCTCCATTATCAGTTACAGCTGCTGTTTTTATTACCTCTAGTGAACTAGATGTAGTAATTGTAGTGACAGTTGGATCATTAATTAGATTGCCATCATTGTCATCCCCGTCATCACTCAGATCAGTAACATCATTACTATTCCCTGGACTACTAGCCGTAGCTGATGCCTGGTTCGATAAGCCTCCTGCATCTACTGCTGCTTGGTTAATAATATAAAGTGCACTGTAGCTTGCTGTCTCACCTACTTTAAGTGTCCCTTGGGCAGATCCCTGTGACGAGCCCGAGAAGGACGGGCCGCTGTTTAAACTAAGTGTGTTTCCACTCGCATCACTTAAAACATCTGCTACACTTAAACTAGATAAGGTAACATTACCGTTGTTAATCACAGAGATTGTATACTGAACCACATCTCCTTTCCCAACTGCACCATCACCATTATCGGTTATCGCTGCTGTCTTAGTTACTTCTAACGATGGAGTGTTGCTTATCGCTATATCTGTCGTGTCATCTTCTGTATTGCTATCATTGTCATCCCCATCATCAGATGTGTCTGTTACATTGTTGGTCTGTCCTGGGCTGCTTCCTGTTACTAATACACTGTTGCTTATACTTCCCGTGTCTAATGCTAATTGGGTTATCGTATAACTCGCCGTATAACTCGCTATCTCGCCTACAAGCAAGGTTCCTTGAGATGATGAAGCACTAGCTGATGTAAACACTGGACCACTTGATAAACTAAGAGCTGAACCATCTCCATCCAATAAGGTATCGGTTAAGCCTACATTAGATAGTGTTACACTACCCTTGTTCTCTACTGTAATCGTATAAACTATAGTGTCCCCTAAATCCGTCGAACTACTACTGTTATTGTCTATGACTGTTGCTGTCTTGGTCGCTTCTAATTCTGATGTACGACTAAGAACTACTACCGTATTATCGTCTTGAGTTTCTCCATCACTATCATCGCCATTATCACTACGGTCTATTACATCATTCGTGTTTTGTGGTGAGGACGCCGTGGCCAGTACTGTGTTAACTACACTTCCACTATCTACCGCTTGTTGTGTTACACTATAAGTCGCAGTATAAGTTGCTATCTCAGATACAGCTAATGACCCTTGAGATGATGAAGCACTCGAACTAACAAACGTAGGTCCACTCAATAAGGATAAGGATCCTCCATCTCCATCAGTTAAGGTGTCAACTAATCCCAATCCGGTCAGACTTACATTACCTTTATTCTCTACTGTGATTGTATAAGTGATTGTATCTCCTAAGTCGTTTATACTATTACTGTTGTTGTCTGTTATTACTGCAGTCTTAGTTGTCTCTAGTATTGGGTTTGGATTAATCACCAAGACCGTAGTGTCATCGGTCGTATTACCATCCGTATCATCACCGTCATCCGATACATCACTAAGACCACCTGGATTACCCGTGCTACTCGCTGTTACTGTTACACTATTGATCAGTCCTCCTGCATCTACTACCCCTTGTGTGATTACAAAGGTTGCCTCATAGTGAGCCGTCTCATTTGGCTTGATAGTTCCTTCTGAAGAACCTAGATCTCCAAAGTTAAACGTTGGTCCACTACTCAGTGCTAATGTGTTGGACAGTGCATCTGTGAAGGTATCTACTAATGATGGTTCTGTAATATTTACATTCCCTTGGTTCTCTATCTTTATCGTATAATTTACTGTATCTCCTACTCCTAAAACTCCATCACCATTGTCAGTAACTGTTCCTTCTTTGGTTACCTCCATCTGAGGACTTGCAGTTATGTTTACTACCGTTGGATCATTGCTCGTGTTATCATCCCCATCATTACCATTATCCGATACATCACTAACATCATTTGTGTTTCCAGGTGTACTAGCTGTTGCCTGAGCGGTATTATTAATACTCGGTGTGTTCTCTGCTGCCGCGCTTATCGTATAAGTTGCTGTATAGGTAGCAATCTCACCCGAGATTAATGTCCCTTGTGCTGATGAACCGCTGTTCGATACAAAACTTGGTCCGCTATCTAAACTTAAAGATCCTCCATTACCGTCTGTTAAGGTGTCGCTAACTGTTATGCTGCTAAGGGTAATATTTCCTGTGTTGCGAACCGTAATATTGTAAACGATTACATCACCTTGATCTGTTTTACTATTACCATTAGTGTCATTTACAACAGCTGTTTTAGTTACCTCTATGGAAGAATCTGAACTTGTTAAAACTACTGTTACATCATTTGCTGTATTTCCATCACTATCATCACCATCGTCTGATACATCAGTAACATCATTACTGTTCCCTGGAGTACTAGCCGTTGCAGATACACTGTTGTTTACTGACCCTGTATTGGCTACATTCTGGCTTATCGTATAAGTCGCTGTGTAAGTAGATATCTCTCCTACTGCTAAACTCCCTTCCGCTGAAGAGGCGCTGTTACTAGTAAAAGTTGGACCTGAAGCTAAACTAAGAGAACCTCCTGAGCCGTCCGTTAACGTGTCAGTTAATGCTAAACCTGATAGGGTAACACTACCCGTATTGGCCACGGCTATCGTATAAACGATTACATCACCCTGATCGTTGTTCCCATTACCATTAGTGTCTACTACTGATGCTGTCTTGGTGACTTCCATCATAGCTCTTGGAGATGTCTGAATAGTTGTAGGGTCATCAACTGTATTACCGTCACTATCATCGCCATCATCACTTTGATCACTTACATTGATGCCTGCTGAAGTATTTGCAGTAACCGAAACAATATTACTGATGATACCGCTATAAGCAGGGTTTTGAGCAATAGTATAGGTAGCTGTAAATGTTGAAGTTCCACCTATTTGAAGTATTTGAGAATTTGAGCTATCTGTAGCAGAAACAAATGTAGGGCCTGCATCTAAGGATAGTGCTGTTCCGTTTCCATCAGTAAGAACATCCGTTAAAGCAACATTTGTTAATAGTAAATTACCTGTATTATTAACCGTAATGGTATAGACAACGGTATCATTAATATCATTCAAAGAATTAGAGTTATTATCAATCGTACTTACTGTTTTGACAACCTCAATAGATGGTATAGGATTCATTGAAGTGACCGTTGGATCATCAACTAAATTACTGTCCGTGTCATCACCATCATCACTCTGATCAGAAACATCATTACTGTTGCCTGGACTACTCGCCGTGGCAGTAGCTATATTGGAGATTTGGCCTGATTCAGCAGCAGCAGACGAAATAATGTAATAGGCTTGGAAGGTAGCAGTCTCACCAGCAACAAGAGTTCCTTGTGCAGATCCCTGGTCAGAACCTGAGAAGTAGGGTCCGTTGCTCATTACTAGACTGTCTCCATTACCATCGGTTAGACTATCGGTAACCGTTAAACTAGAAAGCGTAACATTACCCTTATTCTCTATTGTGATTACATAATTAACCACATCACCAGAACCTGTATAACCGTCTCCATTATCAGTTACAGATGCTGTTTTAGTTACCTCTAATACTGGAACAGCGTCTATTGCTACAACAGTTTGATCATCCTCAGTGTTGTCGTCATTGTCATCGCCATCATCAGATACATCAGTTACATTATTGCTCTGTCCCGGACTACTAGCGGTAACCGTTACTCGGTTATTTACCGATGAAGTATTCTCTACTGCACTTGATATGGTATAAGTAGCAGTGTAAGTTCCTATCTCATTTACAGCTAAGGAACCCTCTGCTGACGAAGCACTATTCGATACAAATATTGGTCCTGAAGTAAGTGATAAACTAGATCCATTTCCATCAGTCAACACGTCATTTAATGAAATATTAGAAAGTGAAGTACCTCCTGTATTTTGAACCGTTATCGTATACACTATGGTGTCGCCTGCGCCTGTATTACTATCTCCATTATTGTCAAGTACAGTTGCTGTCTTGGTCGCCTCTATCCCTGGAGAAGCTGTTATACTAGTGATCGTTGGATCGTCAGTGGTGTTGTTGTCATCATCATCTCCATCATCTGAGGTGTCGGTTACATCATCCGTATTCCCAGCAGAAGATGCTGTTGCTAATACTGTGTTAGATGTTCCTCCTGCGTCTACCGCTACCTGTGTTATTGTATACGATGCCGTATAGGTTGCTGTTTCTCCAAGAGTCAGTGTCCCTTGAGAAGACCCTGCACTTGCTGATGTAAAGATTGGTCCACTCGATAAACTAAGTGCTAATCCATTATTGTCTGTTAATGTGTCAACCAACGTCAACCCTGATAAACTTGTATTACCCTTGTTCTCTACCGTAATAGTATAAACAATCGTATCACCTAAGTCTACAATACCATTACTATTATTATCTGTTGTTACCGCTGTCTTAGTTGCCTCTATGGCTGGAAGTGGAGTGATCGATACAGCCGTTACATCATCTGTCGTATTACCATCACTATCGTCTCCATCATCTGAGGTGTCGGTTACATTATTACTCTGGCCTGGACTACTCGCTGTAGCTAATACACTGTTATTTATACTAGAAGTTAATGCTGCATTTGCACTGATGATATAGTATCCACTATAAGTTGCTATCTCGCTTCGGTTTTAAGGTGCCTGGTGATGAACCTAAAGTTGTCGATGAGAACGATGGACCATTAGTAAGTGTAAGTGATCCGCCACTTCCATCAGTTAAGGTGTCAACCAGGGTTAAGCCCGATAAAGTAACATTACCCTTATTCTCTACTGTAATGGTATAATTTATAATATCTCCTGAACCTGTATTACCATCACCTCCATTATCAGTTACAGCTGCTGTTTTTATTACCTCTAGTGAACTAGATGTAGTAATTATAGTGACAGTTGGATCATTAATTAGATTGCCATCATTGTCATCCCCGTCATCACTCAGATCAGTAACATCATTACTATTCCCTGGACTACTAGCAGTAGCTGATGCCTGGTTCGATAAGCCTCCTGCATCTACTGCTGCTTGGTTAATAATATAAAGTGCACTGTAGCTTGCTGTCTCACCTACTTTAAGTGTCCCTTGGGCAGATCCCTGTGACGAGCCCGAGAAGGACGGGCCGCTGTTTAAACTAAGTGTGTTTCCACTCGCATCACTTAAAACATCTGCTACACTTAAACTAGATAGGGTAACATTACCGTTGTTAATCACAGAGATTGTATACTGAACCACATCTCCTTTACCCACTGCACCATCACCATTATCGGTTATCGCTGCTGTCTTAGTTACTTCTATCGATGGACTCTTGCTTATCGCTATATCTGTCGTGTCATCTTCTGTATTGCTATCATTGTCATCCCCATCATCAGATGTGTCTGTTACATTGTTGGTCTGTCCTGGGCTGCTTCCTGTTACTAATACACTGTTGCTTATACTTCCCGTGTCTAATGCTAATTGGGTTATCGTATAACTCGCCGTATAACTCGCTATCTCGCCTACAAGCAAGGTTCCTTGAGATGATGAAGCACTAGCTGATGTAAACACTGGACCACTTGATAAACTAAGAGCTGAACCATCTCCATCCAATAAGGTATCGGTTAAGCCTACATTAGATAGTGTTACACTACCCTTGTTCTCTACTGTAATCGTATAAACTATAGTGTCGCCCTAAATCCGTCGAACTACTACTGTTATTGTCTATGACTGTTGCTGTCTTGGTCGCTTCTAATTCTGATGTACGACTAAGAACTACTACCGTATTATCGTCTTGAGTTTCTCCATCACTATCATCGCCATTATCACTACGGTCTATTACATCATTCGTGTTTTGTGGTGAGGACGCCGTGGCCAGTACTGTGTTAACTACACTTCCACTATCTACCGCTTGTTGTGTTACACTATAAGTCGCAGTATAAGTTGCTATCTCAGATACAGCTAATGACCCTGCTGCAGATGATGAAGCACTCGAACTAACAAACGTAGGACCGCTCAATAAGGACTAAGTGAAGCACCATTACCATCAGTTAAGGTATCAACTAATCCTAATCCGGTTAAACTTACATTACCCTTATTTTCTACCGTAATTGTGTAGGTGATTGTGTCTCCTAAATCATTTATACCATTAGAGTTATTGTCAACTATTACAGCTGTTTTAGTAGTTTCAATAATTGGGTTTGGATTAATAACCAAGACCGTAGTATCGTTGGTTGTATTACCATCTGTGTCATCCCCGTCATCCGATACATCACTAAGACCACCTGGATTACCCGTGCTACTCGCTGTTACTGTTACACTATTGATCAGTCCTCCTGCATCTACTACCCCTTGTGTGATTACAAAGGTTGCCCCATAGTGAGCCGTCTCATTTGGCTTGATAGTTCCTTCTGAAGAACCTAGGTCTCCAAAGTCAAACGTTGGTCCGCTTGTTAATGCTAAGGTGTTGGACAGTGCATCTGTGAAGGTATCTACTAATGATGGTTCTGTAATATTTACATTCCCTTGGTTCTCGATTTTTATGGTATAATTTACTGTATCGCCTACTCCTAAAACTCCATCACCATTGTCAGTAACCGTTCCTTCTTTGGTTACTTCCATCTGGGGACTTGCTGTAATGTTTACTACCGTTGGATCATTGCTCGTGTTACCATCCCCATCATTACCATTATCCGATACATCACTAACATCATTTGTGTTTCCAGGTGTACTAGCTGTTGCCTGAGCGGTATTATTAATACTTGGTGTGTTCTCTGCTGCCGCGCTTATCGTATAAGTTGCTGTATAGGTAGCAATCTCACCCGAGATTAATGTCCCTTGTGCTGATGAACCGCTATTCGATACAAAACTTGGTCCGATATCTAAACTTAAAGATCCTCCATTACCGTCTGTTAAGGTGTCGCTAACTGTTATGCTGCTAAGGGTAATATTTCCTGTGTTGCGAACCGTAATATTGTAAACGATTACATCACCTTGATCTGTTTTACTATTACCATTAGTGTCATTTACAACAGCTGTTTTAGTTACCTCTATGGAAGAATCTGAACTTGTTAAAACTACTGTTACATCATTTGCTGTATTTCCATCACTATCATCACCATCGTCTGATACATCAGTAACATCATTACTGTTCCCTGGAGTACTAGCCGTTGCAGATACACTGTTGTTTACTGACCCTGTATTGGCTACATTCTGGCTTATCGTATAAGTCGCTGTGTAAGTAGATATCTCTCCTACTGCTAAACTCCCTTCCGCTGAAGAGGCGCTGTTACTAGTAAAAGTTGGACCTGAAGCTAAACTAAGAGAACCTCCTGAGCCGTCCGTTAACGTGTCAGTTAATGCTAAACCTGATAGGGTAACACTACCCGTATTGGCCACGGCTATCGTATAAACGATTACATCACCCTGATCGTTGTTCCCATTACCATTAGTGTCTACTACTGATGCTGTCTTGGTGACTTCCATAGCTCCACTAGATTGAGTGTTTACAATCGTCGCGTCGCTAGTTGTATTGCCGTCACTATCATCACCATCGTCTGAGGTGTCTGTAACATTATTACTCTGACCTGGGGAAGATGCTGTACCTGTAACAACATTACTAATTAAACCTGTATTAGCAGGGGTTTGAGCAATAGTATAGGTAGCTGTATAGGTTGCAATTTCGCCTGAGGCTAAAGTGCCTTGTGATGACCCTGAAGAAGCACTTCCAAAGGTAGGTCCTGCATCTAAGGATAGTACTGTTCCGTTTCCATCAGTAAGAACATCACTTATTATTACTCCTGTAAGAGAGGTGTCTCCCGTGTTATTAACCGTAATAGTATAAACAACAACATCTGCAGTTCCATTTACCCCATCTCCATTATCAGTAACAGATGCGGTTTTAGTAATCTCCATTGAAGTATTTGGGACAATATCTACAATCGTTGGATCATCAACTAAATTACCATCCGTGTCATCGCCATCATCACTCTGATCAGAAACGTCATTACTGTTGCCTGGACTACTCGCCGTAGCAGTAGCTATATTGGAGATTTGGCCGGTTGCTGCAGAAGCAGCCGTTATAATATAATAAGCTCTATAGGTAGATGTTTCGCCTGGTAGTAATATTCCTAAACCAGACCCCTGGTCAGATCCAGAGAAATAAGGCCCGTTACCCATAGCTAGTAAACCTCCGTTACCATCGGTTAGACTATCTGTAACTGTTAAACTAGAAAGCGTAACATTACCCTTATTCTCTATTGTGATTACATAATTTATTACATCTCCTTGGCCAGTGATTCCATTTCCATCATCGGTGACAGAGGCTGTTTTAGTTACTTCCAATACAGGAATAGCATCAATAGATATCGTGGTTTGATCATCTTCTGTATTTCCATCGCTGTCATCGCCATCATCAGATACATCTATAACATTATTACTATTCCCTGGACTACTAGCGGTAACCGTTACTCGGTTGTTGATAGAAGATGTGTTGGCTGCAGCACTTGATATTGTGTAAGTTGCAGTATAAGTAAGAACACCTGTAGCTTGAAGAGTTGAAGCAGACGACCCTGATGAAGCAGAAGTTAAAGTAGGGCCTGAAGATAGTGCTAATCCATTACCATTACCATCGGTTAATACGTCAACTAAAGAAATATTAGATAATGTAATTCCCCCGGTGTTAGTAATTGCTATGGTGTAAACTAATGTATCTCCAGCACCTGTATTTCCATCACTATTATTATCAATTAAAATAGAAGTTTTAGTTACTTCTAATTTTGGTTCGGCAGTAGCTGAAACAACAGTATGGTCATTTACAGTATTACCATCATTGTCGTCACCATTATCAGATATATCGATAACATCATCTGTGTTCCCTGGACTACTCGAAGTAACTAATACACGGTTTCTAATGCTACCTGTAGCTGCTGCATCAGCCTCAATTGTATAGGATGCCGTATAGGTTGCTGTTTCTCCTATTTTTAATATCCCAGCAGAAGAAGAAGCGCTTGCAGAATTAAAGATGGGACCACTAGTTAAGGTAAGAGCGTTTCCTGAATTATCTGTTAATGTATCTGTCAAATTTACACCAGTAAGGGTTACGTTTCCAGTGTTTTCAGTTGTTATTGTATAAACTATTATATCACCCTGATCATTTGCTGAGTTAGAATTTGAATCGATAACTATAGCTGTTTTAGTTGCCTCAATTCCAGGGTTTGGACTAATGTCAACAACTGTTACATCATCCTCTGTATTACCATCACTATCGTCTCCATCGTCAGAAGTATCCGTTACATTATTACTCTGGCCTGGACTACTCGCTGTAGCTAATACACTGTTATTTATACTAGAAGTTAACGCTGCATTTGCACTGATGATATAGTATCCACTATAGGTTGCTACCTCATTCGGCTTTAGTGTACCTGGGGAAGACCCTAAGGTTGTCGATGAGAACGATGGACCATTAGTAAGTGTAAGTGATCCGCCACTTCCATCTGTTAAGGTATCAACCAAGGTTAAGCCAGATAAAGTAACATTACCCTTATTCTCTACTGTAATGGTATAGTTGATTACGTCAGAAGCTCCTGTATTACCATCACCATTATCAGTTACAGCTGCTGTTTTTGTTACCTCTAGTGAACTAGATGTAGTAATTGTAGTGACAGTTGGATCATTAATTAGATTGCCATCACTATCATCCCCGTCATCAGACATATCAGTAACATCATTACTATTCCCTGGACTACTTGCCGTAGCTGATGCCTGATTCGATAAGCCTCCTGCATCTACTGCTGCTTGGTTAATTATGAAATAAGCAATATAACTTGCTGTCTCGCCTACCTTAAGAGTTCCTTGTGCAGATCCCTGTGACGAGCCCGAGAATGATGGACCAAAACTAAGTGATAGTGTTCCTGAATTTAAATCACTTAAAACATCTGCTACACTTAAACTAGATAAGGTAACATTACCGTTGTTAATCACAGAGATTGTATACTGAACCACATCTCCTTTACCGACTGCACCATCACCATTATCGGTTATCGCTGCTGTCTTAGTTACTTCTAAAGATGGAGTGTTGCTTATTGTTATATCTGTGGTGTCGTCTTCTGTATTGCCGTCACTGTCATCTCCGTCATCTGAAGTGTCCGTTACATTATTACTCTGACCTGGACTGCTTCCAGTTACTAAAACACTGTTGCTTATACTTCCCGTATCTAATGCTAATTGGGTTATCGTATAACTCGCCGTATAACTCGCTGTCTCTCCTACAAGCAAGGTTCCTTGAGCTGATGAAGCACTCGCTGATGTAAACACTGGACCACTTGATAAACTAAGAGCTGAACCATCTCCATCCAATAAGGTATCGGTTAAGCCTATACTAGATAGTGTTACGTTACCCTTGTTCTCTACCGTAATCGTATAAACAATCGTATCGCCCAAGTCGGTAGAACCATTACTGTTATTATCTGTTACTGTTGCTGTCTTGGTGGCTTCCAAAATTATACTTTGATCTATATTTGTCTGGGTTTTATCATCAACAGTATTGCCGTCACTATCATCACCATCATCTGAGGTGTCAGAAACATTATTACTATTACCAGGGCTACTTGCCAATCCGTAAACAGAGTTTAATAGACCTCCTGAGTCTAATGCTATTTGATCAATAACAAAAGTTGCAGAATAAGTCGCTGTCTCCCCAACAAGAAGACTACCTTCAGAAGAACTTGAAGAGGAGGAAACAAAATTTGGACCTGATGATAATGTTAATGGATTAAGATTTGCATCGGTTAAAGTATCGGTAACGACAAGGCTGCTTAGTGAAACATTCCCAGAATTTCTTACTGAAATTTGATAAACAATTGTGTCACCCAAATCAGTAACAGAATTGGAATTATTATCAATCAGAGATGACGTTTTAGTAATATCTATAATTGGTGAAAAATCCATTTCAACCACCGTCTTGTCATTGGTGGTATTTCCATCAGAGTCATCATTATCATCTGAGGTGTCGGTAACATCATTTAATTCTCCTGGACTACTAGCAACAGCAACAACTTGATTATAAATTGATCCTGTATTTGCAGCAGCAGCTTCGATCAAATAACTTGCCGAATAGGTTGCAATTTCACCAACATTAAGGTTTCCCTGAGAGGATCCCTGAGATGCAGACACAAAGTTTGGTCCGTTGGTTAAGGTCAAAGTGTTACTTGCGTTATCAGTAAGGGTATCTGTTAAGGTTACGGTGGTTAAGGCTGAAGCTCCTGTATTTTGAACTGTTATGGTATAGTTAATTGTATCCCCAAAGTTTGTAAAACCATCTCCATCATCGTAAACTGAAGCTATTTTAACAACATTCATTGCTGCTGCAGAGGTAATAATAACAACTGTGGGATCATCAACTGTATTTCCGTCTAAGTCATTGCCATCATCCCCCAGATCAGTCGTATCATTTGTGCCATATGGACTACTAGCAGTAACAGAAACAATATTTGATATACTTGATGAGTCGTAAGCCGATTGGGTTATTGTATAATAAGCAACATAATTTCCTGTTTCCCCTATTTGTAAATTACCAACTGTGGAGCCCATTGAAGCTGTCGTAAAATACGGCCCATCGGATAATGCAATTGTGGTTCCATTTCCGTCGGATAATAAGTCTGTAATTGATACACCTGAGAGTGGAGCATTCCCTGTATTTTCAACTGTTATGTTGAATTTAATAATATCTCCTACATCGATACTGCCATTACCATCATCAATTACTGTGTAGGTTTTTGTAGCTTCAATTTCGGAATTTGGAGTCATTATAGTAACCGTAGGATCATCTACTGTATTTCCATCACTATCATCTCCATCGTCAGAGGTATCAGATACATTACCAGTTAATCCTATTGAATTTGCAGTAACGGTAACCGTATTACTTATAAACTCTGCATCATATGCGGTTTGATTTATTATGAATTGTGCAGTATACAAAGCTGTTTCACTCACTTTAAGTGTTCCTACAGGTGAACCATCAGATGTACTTATTCTTGCTGGATTAGCAGTAAGAGATAGTTGAGCGCCTAGAGAAGTTGTTATTACATCATTAAAAGATATACCGGTAAGAGTTGTTTCACCATTATTTAAAACTGTAATAGTATAGGTTATTATGTCATTTATATCTGTTCTTGAATTTGAATTTGTGTCATTTACAGTTGCTGTTTTTGTAACATCAAGGCTTGAAATTAAATTGATCTCGGTAACAGTAGTATCATTGTCGGTATTACCATCAGAATCATCCCCATCATCGGAAGTGTCTGTAACATTATTAGATAGTCCTGGACTACTAGAGCTAACGAGCACAGAATTAGAAAGCCCGGCTCCATCAATAGCTGCTTGATTTATTGTAAAAGTTGCTGTGTAAGTTGCAACTTCATTTGATTTTATTGTACCTGAAGGAGAGGATAAGCTTGCGCTAATAAAGGTAGGTCCAGAATCTAATGTTAAAGTATTACTCAGAAGATCAGTAAAGGTATCTACTAAAGATACCGAAGTCAATTCTACATTACTTAGGTTATTAACTTCTATAGTATAGATTATTTTATCTCCTAAATTGATGGTCCCAAGACCATCAAGATCCAAATGAGCTTGAGTTTTTGTTACATTAAGATCCAGTACTTGAGGAATATTAAATACTGTAGGGTCATCAATTAAGTTTCCGTCAGAGTCATCCCCATCATCAGAGGTGTCGGAAACATTATTTGATAAATCCCCTGCACTGGCAAGTCCATAAATTGAGTTAGAAACAAGACCACTATTTACTGTAGGTCTTGTGAGGATGTGAGTTCCTGTAAATGTAGCAACCTCTGTTAGTTGAAGAGTTCCTGATGATGAGCCTAATGATGCGCTTACAAAGGTTAATCCAGAATCTAAACTTAAAGAGTTACCGTTACCATCAGCCATTGTATCTGAAAGTGATAGACCTGATAACAATAAATTTCCAGTATTTTCAACAACAATTGTATAGGTTATTGTATCCCCTGTACCTAAAAGGCCATCACCATTATCAGCAGTTTGAGTTACTGTTTTGGTAATTTCCATCTTAGGGTCTGGAACTAATTCCACAATTGTAGGATCATTGGTTGTATTACCATCGCTATTATCACCATCATCAGACAAGTCACTCACATCATTTGAATTTCCGGGACTAGATGCAGTAACAGAAGCCACATTACTTATAAATGCAGTGTTGGCAGAAGATCCTGATATAGTGTAAGAGGCGGTATAAGTTACGATTTCATTGGGTCTTAAAATATTTTGAACACCTGAAACACTTCCTATACTGGATGTATTTCCTCCCATACCAGAGTGATTAGCGCAATAATAATATAATGCTGGTGTAGAGTCGGATATATATATCTGGGTATATGCGTTGCTACTTCCAGGAGAACCTGAGCTTGTTATGCTTGTAGTGTATGATGTTCCTGAATTGTGCGTTCCATCAGAAATTGTACTGAAATTAATTGGGTGTGAATTGTTGCTAGCATCACTTTGAATAAATCTATATGTATAGCCTTTTTGGAAAACAATATTTTTTTGTTGAATCCCGTCAATAAAGAATTTATTTTGTCCAGAAACACTTGCTATCGTAACTGTATATTCAACAATTGAAGGACTCAAAGTTTGCGATTGATATGTTGGACCGTTTAGTTCTGAAGAAAGGTCAAGTCCAACACCATCAGATAAATAATCAGATAATGTGGGTGTTGAAAGATTAACATTACCTGTGTTTTTAACTTCAAATGTATAGCTGATAATATCATTTAAATCATTTTCAGAATTCCCATTAACATCATTTATAGTCGCAGTTTTGGTGATTTCAATAGATGCAGAAGGTGTAAAAGTTGTTACTGTTGGATCATTAACTGTATTTCCGTCGGAATCATCCCCATCATCAGAAACATCGGATGCATCATCTGTAAATCCTGGACTACTTGCAGTAACTGAAACAACATTTGATAAATTACCGCTATCAACATCTGCTTGCTTAACAACATAATTTGCTGTATAATTATCAATATGATTGATTCCTAATATTCCATCGTCATTTGCAGAAGTGGTTCCAGATATAGTTGTTGATTGATAAGTTGGTGAAAGTGCAAGAGAAACTGAATTACCATTACCATCTGTAAAAATATCATCAATATCTAAGCTTTGTAGATTAACATTTCCCTTATTTTCAATGGTTATACTATAAGTAATGATATCAGCCACTCCATTTACACCATCTCCATTATCGGTAATTGATGCTGTTTTTGTGATTTCAATAACAGGGCTGACAGTTGTTAATTGAGTATATACTTGGTGGGTTGAAGTGACATTGTCTGTTTGACCTGGACTACTAGCTGTAATTAAAATGGTATTGGTTACGCCTCCACTGTTTAGTGCCTGCTGATTTACCGTAAGTGAGGCAGTAAATGTAGTTGATCCATTTGGAAGTATTGTGCTTGAGGTTGATCCAGAGGTTGAAGTTACTGTGCTAAGTGGAGCATTAAGACTTAAAGATGCTCCTGAAGAATCTGTAGGTGTATCTAATGGTGTAATTGATGATAAGGTGACATAACCTGTATTGGAAACAACAATTGAATAAGTGATTATATCTCCAATGTCATTTAATCCATTTGCGTTAACATCACTTATCGTTGATGTCTTAATTACTTCCAAAGTTGGAGTAGTAGCTAATGAAACTACAGTTGGATCATCGATTGTAGCTGAAACTACGGTGCTCCCATCTGGATCTATAGAGGTAATTGTAGCGATATTTGATACAAATCCACTATCAACATCAGATTGAGTAATGGTGTAACTTGCCGTATATGTATCGACATAGTAGTCTCCAACAAGTCCAGTGTTACTCTCTAAAATTTGATTATTATCTATTATTGTTGCAGTTCCGACTTTTGTGCCAATGTAGGGTGAGAGTGAAGAGAATGTATAATTATATCGAGTTGGGCTACTCCCCTTTTCTAATTGTACCCCCCAAACCCTTGTCCAATTGTTACCAAAATAAGGAGCTGAAAACCCAACCCTATAGGTTCCAGCTGCTCCGGTTGTAAAAGTATGAGAATACCTACTCCAACCTGTATCACTATTAGAGTTATTAGAAGTTACTGGTCCTGTTACACGATTATAATCTGAATATGTGTCTGTACCTGAAGGAGGTCTGCTTACAAATCTCAATTTTTCGTAGTTTTGAACAGTATTATAATAAGTATTGTTGGGTGCAGCTGCATATAATGAAACTGTGTAGGTTGTATTTGCTTCTAATGAAACGTTTTGATAATGATAATAAGTGACATTATTTTGATTTGATACTCTTGAATAGGTGTGGACTCTTGCATCAGTTCCAGCATATGTATATGGAGATCTTGTAACTCCAAACCCTTCTGTTGTAAAAACGTGATCCACTTCACTGTAAGAACTTCCACTATTTGCATTAAAATAGTAGGGGATATTTGGAACATAACCATATTCAGTTTGAGGTGTTGCCTGACCATTATTATTTTCCAACCAGTATGTACTAGAATCCTCTATATAATTTGAATATTTGAAAAGGTTTTGAAGTGTCCCAGATACTAAACCAGTTCCATATGATGAAACATAAGTTGGGGTTGAGTTTAGTGAAAGAACATTTCCTAAAGCGTCTGTTAATTGGTCAATTAACGTCACCGTACTTAATTTTGTGTTTCCGGTATTAGTAACTGTGATTGTATAGGTAATAATATCACCAACCCCATTTAAACTATCCGAATTAACATCACTAACTACTGCAGTTTTTGCAACAGTGAGTGATGATGTTTTAGAAAGTTCAGTTACTGTTGGATCGTCCACTAAATTACCATCAGTATCATCTCCGTCATCTGAGGTATCACTTACCGTTGAGAAACCATTCGCGGAAGCAATAACGGAATTAGATAGTCCTCCTGAATTAACATCTGCTTGGGTTATAGTGTGGGTGTATTCTAGAATGGAAACACTATTTGGCGCTAAAGATGTAATTTCCCCTGGTAATAAAACTGTGCTGCCACTTCCATCTGTAACAGTCCAACCACCTTTAATATTATCACTTGTAAAATCACTACTTGTATTGTCTTGATATACCCCTATATAATGATTTGCATTACTAAAATTAGTGGATATCATATTTTTTAAAAAATCCCATTCTGCTTTTGTATTGGGAACAGCCAGATAACCCGAGGCAGCTGTTGCATTAGATTTATGAGTCGCAAAATCCCAGGTGGTAGTTTCTCGATAATAACGATGCCCATTATGTTCATACGGCCCTCCATTATCAAAGTGACCACTCGTCGGTCTATTATCAAAATTAGTGAAGTTTTCCGGCTCAACTTCGATAATGGAAGCAAGCCCAGAACTGTATTGTTGGTCAGATGCTGAAGTTCCATTCATGAAAGCTGCTGCATAGGTGCTGCTATTATAGTCAGGCTGATTAGAAGCCCATTCTATATAAGTTGACAAAGGGACATTTAAAGGTAGTGGAAGTGCGACCTCAGGAGTTAGATTGGAAGTGTAAATAAATCGGGTAGGTAAATTTCCTTTTTCTAATTGAAGTCCCCAATAGTAGTTTGTAGAATACTTTGTTGGATGAATTCCGACATAATGATTTCCACTGAAACTAGCTGTAAAAGTATATGATTTTCTTACCCAGCTTGTTGTCATAAACTGATCTGTAGAAACTACTGTTGCGTCTTGAGCATTACTATCATTGTCAATAATAAATCTGAATGAATCGTCAAGTTGCGATCCATTTGTTCCTTTTACATAAACGGAAAAAGTATAAGTCTGTCCTTCTTCTAAAGATGCTATTTTATAAGCCCAGTATCCATTATGATATCCTTGTTCTTCTGTGCCTGACGTATATATTATCCCTGGTCTAATCCCAGAATCACTAAAATTCAAAGATCCCGAGGAGGATGCTGGAGTAGTTCCATTGCCTTCATTTGGAAACCAGGAATCTACAGTGGAATAAGCTGCTCCACTATTTGTGTTGAAATAATATGGTACCGAATTAGGGGGTTCAATATTTTGATTAGAAGCACCAGATATTCCTTGATATTCAGACCAGCCAGAACCACTGTCATCTATTGTGTAGCTGTAATTAAAAAAGTTCTTTCTGGTTACAGTAGTAAGTGATGCAGTCCCTAAAGTAGCTACTGTTTCACCATTTGATCTACTTAAAGTATCTGTTACGGTAAAAGATTTTAGAGAGGTATTCCCTGTGTTTGATATAGTTATCGTGTAGTTGACTTGATCTCCAATATCTGTTTTCGTATTACTGTTAACGTCGGTAAGAGTGAATGTTTTAGTTACCTCAACACCCTGCGTCCGTGATAAAGAAGTTACTGTTGGGTCATTTTCTGTGTTACCGTCCGAATCATCTCCGTCATCACTAACTCCTTGTACGGTTCCTGAAATTCCGCCGGGTGAGGTATACGAAGCTGTAAATGTTACAGAATTAGAAATTTCAGGTGCCAGATCAAATATCTCCTGAGTAATAATCTGCGAAGAAGTAAATGTTGCACTTTCTCCTGCTGGGAGAGCACTTTCACTAGGATCAACAAATATCGATTCTGCTGCGTTTTGTTGAGTTGAACTAAAAGTATAGCTATAACGTCCAGCAGAACTCCCAACCTCTAATTGAACCCCCCAAACCCTTGTCCAATTGTTACCAAAATAAGGAGCTGAAAACCCAACCCTATAGGTTCCAGCTGCTCCGGTTGTAAAAGTATGAGAATACCTACTCCAACCTGTATCACTATTAGAGTTATTAGAAGTTACTGGTCCTGTTACACGATTATAATCTGAATATGTGTCTGTACCTGAAGGAGGTCTGCTTACAAATCTCAATTTTTCGTAGTTTTGAACAGTATTATAATAAGTATTGTTGGGTGCAGCTGCATATAATGAAACTGTGTAGGTTGTATTTGCTTCTAATGAAACGTTTTGATAATGATAATAAGTGACATTATTTTGATTTGATACTCTTGAATAGGTGTGGACTCTTGCATCAGTTCCAGCATATGTATATGGAGATCTTGTAACTCCAAACCCTTCTGTTGTAAAAACGTGATCCACTTCACTGTAAGAACTTCCACTATTTGTATTAAAATAGTAGGGGATATTTGGAACATAACCATATTCAGTTTGAGGTGTTGCCTGACCATTATTATTTTCCAACCAGTATGTACTAGAATCCTCTATATAATTTGAATATTTGAACAAATTATGAGTTGGTGTTACTAAAACACTAGTAGATGTAGAGGACCAATTAAGAGTTAGGGTGTTTTGATTACTACCATAGGTCAGTATATCATTTGTATTTGTGAATAAAAGATCTAATCCTCCCGTATTTGTTGCAACAACAGTATAATTTATTACATCTCCAACATCGTTTATCCCATTACCATTAGTGTCGGATACAGTATAGGTTTTAACCACATCTAATGCTGGGTTATAACAACCCACATCGTAAGCGGCATCTCTGTAATCGAAAAGTAAATCGATATTTAAATCTTGTGGCTGGGTGTATCCATCAGAGCCGCTTGTTACTTTCCCATTTGAATCTTGAGTTACAGGACTTCCTCCTAATATTCCATCAGAATTACCATCAGTATACCCGGCTTCTTGAACATCATTACATCCATCATTATCAGAATCCAATTCAAAAGCATCAATTATTCCATCTGCATCAGAATCTTTTAACACATTTGATTCAGTAACATCAGACGCACCGTTTAAATCAGAGTCTAAATAACCTGTATCTAATCCAGAAATTATTCCATCATTGTTAGTGTCTAAAGCCTCATTCCCAGATTCAATAACATCATAAATTCCATCATTGTCAGAATCAAGATCAAGTCCGTTTGGAACACCATCACCGTCAATATCATTATTGCATGAATCTGAGGCAGTCATACTAATCGCATCTAATTGTACTGAGCTATTAATCCCCGGAGAATATGCTGAGAATAATACTGCAACTCTAGTTGTTTGACTATCGGTTGTAAAACTTACTGTATTTGAAACCCAACTAGATGTAGATGTGGAAATAAAACTTACTGCGTAATTAGTTTGCATTGATTGAACTTGAACAAGGGAAGCTCCACCTCCAGCATGAGTAGCTACAAATCTACCCCCTTCTTGTTGATAGTAATTAATGTTATAGGTTCTGTTTGGATATACATTTTCAATAACCATTATACGGTCATAATTTCCGTTTGAGCCTAGGGAAGTTTCATTCCAATATGATCCATCATTAGCAGAACTAGCGTTAGTTAGTAATTCAATAAAATAAAATCCTTGTTGTGGAGAAAAACTTGTTCCTTGAGGTCCCTGACTAGAACTCCAAACCTCACCATCTCCGTTAACAGATGTAAAGGGAGGTGCTGTACTAATATTTGGATAAGGACTGTTTCTGTTCCCTGGTGACTGTGGTGGGAAAGCTCCTGTATAACTTTCAAAAGAATTTCCATCCAATAAAAAAGTTAAACATTGCTCATCTCTATCTAAAATACCATCCCCGTCATCGTCAATATCAGTAGAGTCTGGGGTTCCGTCTCCATCAGAATCTGTCCCTAAAATTAAAATAACAGGGTCATCTATTAAATTTCCATCTAAATCATTTCCATTATCACTGACATCACTGACATCTTTCTCACTTTGAACTGGATTTCGAGCAGAAGTTCCTTCAAATGTTATACTATTTCGCAGCCCTCCAGCATCGATGTCACTTTGAGTTATTGTATATGACGATGTATAAGTAGCTGTTTCCCCAATAGTCAATGTTCCTTGAGAAGACCCTGCAGAAGCGGAATTAAACGTTACTGTTGATGACATGGTATTACCAGAAAGGTAAGTGTCTGTTAGCGTGTCTACAAAAGTTAAATTTTGAATTACATCTTGAGTAGATTTATTCTCAACTGTAATTGTAAATACAGCTATATCTCCAACATCTGCTCCATCTGCTGATCCAGTATAGGTTGCAGTCTTTGTAACTTCAATTATCGGCATGCCTCCAAAATAAGAAAGGGTAGGGTCGTCAATAGTGTTACCGTCCGTATCATCACCATCATCACTTTTGTCAACAGCTTTAATAACAGGGTTTCCGTCTATATAAACAAAACTCGAAGCTGTAGCTGTATTTGATATACCTCCGCTTGCAATATTTGCACTTTGAACCGTATAGGTTGCAGTATAAGTTCCTACCTCCCCTGAGATTAATGTCCCTGGAGTAGATCCATTTGAATTTGAATTAAAAGCAAGCCTATTTGGTGAAGCATACGAATCAAGCGCCAGTGTATTTCCGTCAAAATCAGAAATTGCATCAGTTATGAAAATGTAATTTTGTGTTATATTTCCGTCATTTATAACACTAAAAGTATAAACTAATTTATCTCCAGAAGAAATTACGCCGTCACTGTCATTATCAATGTTTACATAAGTCTTAGTTAAATTTAAAGAAGAATTTGCAGCTATTATAACGTCCGTAGTATCTGTTGCTGTATTTGAGTCGCTATCATCACCATCATCACTAATATCAGTAACATAGATTGTGCCTGCTATATTACTTGCTTGTACCAAAGCAGTATTTTTTAAACCTCCATTATCAAGAGCTGATTGAGAAATAGTATAGCTTGCCAAGTAGGTTTTAGTTGATAAAGGAGCTATAATACTTCCGTCACTTGAAGTAGGCGATGCATTTAATGAAAGTGAATTTCCGTTTGCATCAGTGAGTGTATCAGTAATTGAAAAATTCGTAAGCGATTCTGTACCTTTATTCTCTACTACAATAGAATAATTAATTATATCTCCAATTCCAGTTATTCCATCTGAATTAGAATCAGTTATTGTGTAGGTTTTTGTAGCCTCTAATTCTAGTGAACCTGAAAATATATTTTGAGTTGGGTCATTAACCAGATTTCCATCAGCATCATCACCATCATCACTAATATCTGTTACTGTTGCATTTGAAGATGCAGCAGTGACTGTTACAATATTTGAAGTTCCACCATCGTCAATAGAAGTTTGATTTATAATAAATGTAGAAGTATATTCAGCTGTCTCACTAACAAGCAATGACCCTTCATTTGATCCAAGAGAAGCGGATACGAATGTTATCGATGAAGACAGAGTCAAAGCATTCCCATTCATTGTGGTAAAATAATCATCAAGAGTTACTGATGATAGATTTTGGTTACCAGCGTTAAATACACTAATTGAATAGGTGATTGTATCACCAAGACCGACCTGACCGTCACCCTGATCTGTTATTGTTGATGTTTTTGTAACCTCAATTAATGGAGTTCTGGTAATGGGGGATTCTGTTCTATCATTTTCAGTGTTTTCGTCAAAGTCGTCATTGTCATCTGAGAGATCATACAAGACGGTGTTTGCTGGAGTTTGAGCTGTTGCTGACACTTGATTTGAGATACCTCCAGCATCAACATCGGCTTGTCTTATTAAATAAGTTCCTATAAACGATGCTATTTCATTAGGTTTTAGAGAACCAAAAGAAGATCCTAAATTAGAGCTAACAAAACTTGGACCAGTATCTAAAGTCATGGAACTGGTTAAGCTTATATTTTGCAGATCATCTGTTAGCTGTAAATTATCTAAGGTTACATTACTTTTATTTTGGACAGTAATTGAATAATTAACTGTGTCCCCAAATGAAAGTTGACTGTCAGAATCACTATCAGTATATGTTGATGTTTTTACAGCCTCCAAAAAAGCATCTTCAGAAATCACAACATCAGTTGGGTCATTAGTAATATTTCCATCAGTATCATCACCATCATCACTTGCATCAGAAACATCGGTTGAAGAACTCCCTGGATTTCGAGCAGAAACAACAGCTGTATTCCTGAATCCACCTGAATCTATTGCCCCTTGAGAAATAGTATAAGTTGCTGTATAAGTCGCAATCTCACCTTTGACTATATTACCTTCACTTGATCCGAGTGAAGCGCTTGTAAAAGTAGGTCCAGCATCTAACGAAATGGATGCTCCAGCTAATCCTACAAAAGTATCAACAATACTTAATGTGTTTAGATTAACGTTACCCTTATTCTCAATATTTATTGAATAAACTGCAACATCACCTAAGACAGGATTTGCTGAAACAGAGACTGTCTTTGTTACTTCAAGCAATGGAGCGTAATCAAGACGAATTTCTGTAATATCATTTTCAGTATTTCCATCCAAATCATTTCCATTATCACTCACATCTGTTATGACTGTACCGTTAAATGCCTCTGCCGATACTGTAACCTGGTTAACAACTGCGTTTGAAGCAACATCAGCCGCATCAACAGTGTAACTAGCTGTATATGTTGCTGATTCTCCTGATTGTAATGTTCCCTGGGCAGAACCTCCTGATGAGCTATTAAATGATGGTCCAGAATCTAATGTGAGTGCAGTACCGTCAAGTCTTGTGAATGTATCACTTAACGTTATAGTTGATAATGCTGTGTTACCTGTATTTACTATAGTTATTGTAAAAACTGCAGTATCACTAACACCTGGCAAATCATCTCCATTATCTATTAATAGTCCTGTCTTTGTTACCTCTATAACTGGATTAACAGAAAAATCAATTCTTGTTGGGTCATTAACTAAATTTCCATCAGCATCATTCCCATCATCACTAACATCAGTAATATCATTAGTAAAACCAGGTGAACTAGCAGTTGCTGTAACTGTGTTAAGAATACATCCTGAATCAATTTCAACAGATCCTATAGTGTATGTTGCAGTATAACTCGCTATTTCTCCTGGATCGAGACTTCCTTGAGCAGAGGAACCACTATTAGAATTCCAAGTTGGCCCACTTGAAAGAGTCAATATAGAAGATCCATCACAATTTGTGAGTTGATCAACTAAGGTTATTCCAGAAACATTAATCTGCCCCGTATTCTCAATAGTTATTGTATAAGTAACAACATCTCCTTGTCCATTTTGACCGTTTCCATTATCTGCGATACTAAATGTTTTTGTCGCTTCTATCTTTTTATTAATTGAAAGACTAGTTATTGTTGGATCATCAATTATATTGCCATCATCTTGAATACCATCATCTGATGTATCGGAAACATTATTAGATTGCCCTGGAGAACTTGCCGTTACCAATAATGAGTTTGATACTGATCCTGAATTTGCAGAAATTAAGGATATTGTATAAGCTGCTGTATAAATTGCAACCTCACCAACTTGAAGAGTTCCTTCTGAAGAACCTAATGATGAAGTGGAAAAAGCTGGAGCACTGTTTAGAGAAATACTATTACTGTTTCCATCTACAAAAGTGTCAGCAATAACAAGACCTGTAAGGGTTAAATCACCATCATTTTCAATTCGAATGGTGTAATTTATAATATCATTAGGATCATTTTGGCTATTGCCATTGACATCTTGAACAATCGCACTTTTAGTTACCTCTATCGAAGGAGTCGCAGTGATTGTAGATGCAGTACAATCGTTTATTAAATTTCCATCGCTATCATTTCCGTTGTCAGCGGTATCGGTGAATCTTCGCCCAGAATTAACACCATCTACTTGAACATCTAAACAATTGTTTAATCCACCTGAATCAACAGCTCCTTGCTGAACAAGATAAACAGCTTTATATGTAACTGTTTCTCCAACAAGAATATTTGAATTTATAGATCCTTGATCCGAAGAAACAAAGATTGGACCCGGAGGTGTAAATGGAGCGACTAAGGCTAATGTGTTGTTATTTAAATCTTTAAGAATATCAAATAATTCTATATTTTCAAGATCTTCCTCACCATTATTATAAACTGTAATTATATATTCTAATTGATCTCCTAAACCAATAGAACCATTAGAATCATTATCAATATAGTTTTCTACTTTAGTACCTTCAACCAAGGTTATTATATTATTAATAACTACTTGGTTGGGTCATTAATAATATTTCCGTCAGAATTATCTCCATCATCAGAAACATCAATTACATTATTTGTATTACCAGGAGTACTGGCTGTTCCTGAAACAGTTAAACTAATACCGCCTGCAGTAACTCCACTTGAATCAAAAGTATAAGTTGATACATATGTAGATACTTCTCCTGCGATTAAATCTCCTTCAGAAGAGGAACCAGAATTATTAACAAAAGTTATAGGGGATGAAAGGGAAAGAACACTCCCATCAATCCCAACTAATGAATTTGAAATAGTTAAAGATGAAATCGTAATGTTACTTATATTGGTAACTTTTGTAGTAAAGACAACAACGTCTCCATTTCCCACAATATTATCACTGTCAGTAACAATATCTGAATGGGTGACTACATCAATAATTGAGCTTTGAGCTAATGATGATTGTGTCCCAATGACAAAGTAAGCCAATAAAATAACTCTAATAAAAAAATTCAATTGTATGTTGTGGTTTCTAACTTTATTTGTTAATATAAAAATGGAACAAATAATCGCTTGGCCTGCAACTCACACTACTGCATTTATACTTCACTTAAAATCAACATACATTAATTTTGCCTAACAGAAAAAATAAACTAAATATTGGCCTAATAATCAATTGGTTAGACCGGATTATGTGTTTAAATCAAATAAAGTCAAGTTGTTAACAATGTGTTTTAAAATGTTAAAAAGTTAAAAAGTTAAAAATATTATAATTTATTACTACTGCTTTTTTGTACGCGCAACCTATTTTATTTTTTTAAGTAGAAAATTTTTTCTGATTTTTTTCGCCTTAAAATAAAAGCTTAATTATAAAAAAACATTATAAGTTTATGTACCAGTTTTTTTTGATAAGTAAAAAATATTTTTAGCTAATTTGAGGTTTTTAAGTTTGATTTTTTATCTATGAATTAAGCCATCGGGTTGAAAAATAAAATCATTATTTATTAAAAGAATAATATTTATTGATAATAACTACACAATAAATATTTAGTAGTTAATGCTTGAATAAATATAAACTTAATCCGTTAATTATACTCTCATAGTAAAAATATGACATAGCCATGAGATAAGCTCTCTTAGATCTTATAGTTATTTCAATAAATTAATGGACACCAAAATAAAGTTTCCGGTTTTTTTTGGAATATTTTCAAGATATTGGTCTTGGTTTATCTTAAAGAAAGAAAATTACTTAGTCCACTCAGCTAAAGAAGCTTCGTTTAAATTAATGTAATCAGTGTTTCCAGCTTTAGTTGCAAGTGCTAAAGAAGATTTAGCAGCCGCAACAGCTCCATCAACATCATTCAATCCTGCAAGGATTAAAGATTGCTGACGAAAGTACCAATAAGCTTCTCCATTAACAGCTATTGCTTTCGCAATCCATGCCTTAGCCTGATTAAGGTCTTGACCTTCTTGAAGGTAGTAAACCGCAGCGTTATAGTAGTCACGATCTTTTGGATCGTTTTTCATTACTTCGAGAATGGAAGCAGTTGCCTTTGCAACTGTTGGAACCCCAAAAGGAACAGAAACCATCGTGGTACTCCATCCAATGTTTAAAGTTGCTCCATTGTTATGAAGGTTAGAAATCCAAATTTCAAAGGATTGCATTTCATCTGTCTCAACAGCTGGAACTTCTATAGAAGCTGCAACCTTTGAAGTATCCCATTCAGCAGGATTACCCCAGTTTGTAATATCGTTATAAAAGAATACTTCCCAAGTAGTTTTACCAGGACGTGTATAAATTGCGTAGGCACCTGCTGCGATTTCTTTATCACCAATAGTTACTGCATCTCCAAAGCTTATAATTGTATTTTGATTTGCACCTGTTCTCCAGATTTTTCCGAAAGGAACTAAAGCGCCAAATATGTCACGGTCTTTTTTGCTTGGACGTGAATATTTAACTGTCACCTCAGTCAAACCAACTGTCTGAGAAAGTTGAGCTGAAGGACTTGGTTGGGGAGTTTGCACTTGCGCAAAAGCAAATGAACTTGCTAGGAACATTAAAAATAAGATTGTATTTTTCATTTTTATTAAATTAGGTTTATTTAATTTCAAATGTAAGAATTTGTATTGAATTAATATTTAAAACTTGTTGTGGAAAAACAATTGGTAATTTTGTTTAACATATTTACAGTATATTTAAACATTGCGTACCTTTAACAAAAATAGTAGATGAAGATTTATCAAAAAAAGACCACGCAAAGACTTCCTATTTCTGTATCGGAAGCATGGGATTTTTTAAGTAATCCCGGAAATTTAAAAACAATCACCCCGGAATATATGAGTTTTAAAATACTGGATGGACATGAACCTAAAATGTATGCAGGGCAGATCATTAAATATATCGTTACACCTGTTCTGGGTATTCCAACGACCTGGGTAACGGAAATAACTCATGTAGAAGACCAAAAGTATTTTGTAGATGAACAGCGTTTTGGCCCCTATGCATTATGGCATCACAAGCATTTTATTAAAGAGATTCCAGGAGGTGTCGAAATGATTGATATTATTGACTACAAACTACCTTTTGGCTTATTAGGACGCATAGCGCATCCCATATTAGTGAAAGGAAAACTAAACGAAATTTTTGAATACAGATATCACAAACTCATTGAGCTTTTTGGAAACTACAAAGAAAAATAAATGAATAAAAACATTCTCATTATAGGAGGTTCCTCAGGAGTCGGACAAGCACTAGTTGAACTTCTACAAGACAGCAATACTATATTTGTTGCAAACAGAACTTCAGAAGGTATTGACACTCAAAAAGTGAATTACATTAAGTACGACGCTATTGAAGGTCCACTAGATACTTCTGTTTTGCCAGATCAATTAGACGGTTTTGTTTACTGCCCAGGCAGCATAAACCTTAGACCATTTAAAGGATTGAAACCAGAGACATTTTTAAAGGATTTTGAAATTAATGTTTTAGGTGCTGTTAAAAGTTTACAGGCAGTTCTGAAAAATTTATTAGAAAGCCCGCAAGCAAGTATTGTGTTATTCAGTACCGTTGCTGTTCAAACTGGAATGCCTTTTCACGCTTCAGTAGCAGCTGCTAAAGGAGCAATAGAGGGCTTAACAAGATCTCTTGCAGCTGAATATGCTCCTAAATTTAGAGTTAATACAATTGCGCCTTCAATAACAGATACACCCTTAGCTAACAAGTTTTTAAATAACGAGGTTAAACTAGAAAAGGCAAAGGAACGCCATCCTTTAAAAAACATAGGTTCTGCTAAAGACATTGCACATACTGCTCGCTTTTTACTAAGCGATGAAAGTAAGTGGATGACTGGTCAAATTGTTCATTTAGACGGGGGAATTGGAGATTTGAAAACAAATTAAACAGTGGAACAATACACTATATTTTGGTTTAGAAGAGATTTGCGGCTCGATGATAATGCTGGATTATTCCATGCCTTAAATTCTGCTCACAAAGTGCTCCCCATTTTTATATTTGACCCCAAAATATTAGAAAATTTAGCCAATAAAAATGATGCACGCTTATCAATGATTCACACGGCTTTGGTAAACATTTCGGATGCAATGAAGAAGAACGGATGCAATTTAGGAATGTATCACGGAAAACCCGAAGCCGTTTTTGAACAAATAACTAAAAAGTATTCTATTTCTAAAGTTATTACCAATCGAGATTATGAGCCTTATGCCCAGGATCGAGATCGTAGAATTGAAGATCTGTTATCCAGTAAAGGAATAGCTTTTGAAACCTATAAAGATCAAGTTATTTTCGAAAAAGCAGAAGTTGTAAAAGATGATGGCACTCCATATAGAGTATACACTCCCTTTTCAAGGAAATGGCTTGCTAAAATGAATGTTGAAGGAATTCCTGAGTTTCCTTCTGAAAACTACCTAGAAGAATTAGCCCCCGTAATACAACCTCAACTAACACTAAATGAAATTGGGTTCGAACTTTCTTCAATTCCATATCCTGATTTTGAATTCAATGAAGAGATCATTGCTAACTATGAAGCTACGCGTAATTTTCCTGCATTAGATCAAACATCACGAACAGGCTCTCATCTTAGATTTGGAACTCTGAGTGTTCGGAAAATGGCTATAGCATCTAATAATGATGAAAACAACACCTTTCTTAAAGAATTAATTTGGCGGGAATTTTTTATGCAAATATTATGGCATTTTCCTCATTCTGCAACCACATGTTTCAAACCTCAATACGAAAACATTGATTGGAGAAATAACGAAGAAGAATTTGAAAAGTGGTGTACTGGAACCACAGGATACCCTTTTATAGATGCTGGAATGAGAGAATTAAATGCAACAGGTTTCATGCATAATAGAGTTCGAATGTTGGTTGGAAGTTTTTTATGTAAACATTTGCTTATCGATTGGCGGTGGGGTGAAGCATATTTTGCCGAAAAACTATTGGACTATGAAATGTCAAGTAACGTAGGAAACTGGCAATGGGTAGCAGGTTGTGGAGTAGACGCAGCGCCTTACTTTAGAATATTCAATCCAATAGAGCAAATTAAAAAGTTTGACAAGCAGCTTGAATACATAGAAAAATGGGTGCCTGATTTCCAAGAACTCACTTACCCGCAACCAATTGTTGATCATAAGTTTGCTCGTGAACGTTGCTTAACCACCTACAAATCTGCTTTAAACAGAATATGAGAGGAGTAAAAAAAAACGACCTTCCAAGTAAAATATGTCCTACTTGTGAGCGACCTTTTAGTTGGAGAAAAAAATGGCAATTCGAATGACAAGTAATCTACTGAGCAAAAAATGCAAAAAATAAAAGGAACAGCACTGGTTTGGTTTCGTAATGATTTGAGAATTACAGATAATTACAGTCTTTTAAATGCATCTAAAGATTATGAAAATGTAGTTGCGTATTTCTGTTTTGATGTAAATCAATTTAAAGAAAATCAATGGGGTTTTAAAAAAACATCATCCTATCGAACCCAGTTTTTGATCGAATCTGTTCTTCAAGTTCAGAAAGAACTTGAAGAACAGAACATCACTTTAATTATTGAAAAACAAGATCCTGTTATTGGTATTACGTGAATATGCTGAATCAGAAAAAATTGATGCAATTTATTTTCAAAAAGAGTGGACCGAAGAAGAGCTTAAGGTTGAAAATAATTTAAGGAAAAAACTTAGCCACATTACTTTTCATTCTTATTACGATCAATTCTTGTTTCACCCAGAAGACATTCCAATTAACTTGGAACAATTACCAGAGGTATTTACTCGTTTTAGAAAAGAGTGTGAAAAAAATACTAATGTTCGAGCGTGTTATACTTCAATCAAAAAGTTTAATCTTTCGAATAGACTAAAAAAGAATTTCCAATGCCCCACTCTAGAAGACATGGGATATCTAGAAATACAGGCACATCCAAACACGGCATTTCCATTTAAAGGAGGAAGTGATGCTGCCAAAAATAGAATCTCACATTACTTCTGGAAATCTAAAAAACTATCGTATTACAAAAACACACGCAACGGGCTTTTAGGAATTGATTATAGCTCTAAACTTTCAGCCTGGCTCGCCAACGGTTCAATTTCTGCAAGAGAGATTTATTGGGAGGTTCAAAAATATGAAACGGAGGTTCAGAAAAATCAATCTACTTATTGGCTGATATTTGAACTCATTTGGAGAGATTATTTTAAATTTATTTCTTTAAAACATAAAAATAAAATTTTCCATTTAGGAGGAATTTTAGACAAGTCATATTCTTGGGAAAATGATTTAACTGTATTTAAAAAATGGATTAATGGTCAAACCAAAGAGCCTTTTGTGAATGCCAATATGTTGGAATTAAAGAAAACAGGCTGGATGAGCAATAGAGGTCGGCAAAATGCTGCTTCCTATTTCGCTAAAGAGCTATTTATGGACTGGCGTATAGGTGCTGCGTATTTTGAATCCCTACTTATTGATTATGATGTTCATAGTAATTATGGAAATTGGATGTACATCGCTGGGGTTGGAAATGATCCTCGAAACAGAAAATTTAACATTCGTTCACAAGCAGATCGGTATGATGAAAACGGAAATTTTCAACAGCTGTGGAACCAAAAAAGCTTATTCGAATGATTGTACGATTAATTTTAGGAGATCAACTCAACGAGCAACATTCCTGGCTAGAAACAGCAGATTACAAGGTGTTGTTTGTTATGATGGAAATAAAACAAGAAACAGATTATGTTACGCATCATATCCAAAAGGTTGTTGCGTTTTTTGCAGCTATGCGAAACTTCAATAAACGACTCATCGATCTTGGACATCGTACACATTACATCAAACTGGATGACACCAATAATAAGCAAAGCTTAACCGATAACTTGAAATCAATTTTTAAAGAATATAAAGCCACAAAATTCGAATACCAATTTCCTGATGAATATAGATTAGATCAACAATTATTAGAGTTTTGTAAGCATATTGAGATTGAATCTAAAGTTATAGATTCTGAGCATTTCATGACAAGTAGAACTGATTTTACTGATTTTTTTAAAGAAAAAAAACAGTTAATCATGGAGTTTTTCTATCGGAATATGAGAAAACAATTTAATCTTTTACTAGAAGGAGGTCAACCACTGGGGGGTCAATGGAATTTTGACAAGAACAATCGCAACAAATGGAAAGGTAGTCCTGCAATACCAAAACCATATACGCCTAAAAGTGATCAACTTTTAGAACTAAAAAAAACAATAAAAACTGAAGGAGTAAAAACCCTAGGTAGTTTTAACGAGAATCATTTCCTTTTCGCTACGACTCGAGAAGAAGCAATAGAGCAGTTAAACTATTTTTGTACGCATTTATTAGTGCATTTTGGAACTTACCAAGATGCAATGGATACTGAAGAAGAAAATCTTTTTCATTCAAGAATTTCGTTTTCTCTAAATGTAAAACTAATCAATCCACTAGAGGTTGTCCAAACGGTGATTGAATATTATCACCAAAATCAAGATTTTATTGAGTTATCTCAGGTAGAAGGGTTTGTAAGACAGATAATTGGATGGAGGGAATATATAAGAGGCGTTTATTGGAAAGAGATGCCGAACTACAAAACATTAAATGTTCTTAATAACAAAAATCCACTTCCAGAATTTTATTGGACTGGAAAAACAAAAATGAATTGCTTGAGTAATAGTATTACTAACTCGTTAGATCATGCCTATGCGCATCACATTCAAAGACTAATGATTACTGGAAACTTTTCTTTACTGGCTCAAGTTGATCCAAATGAAGTTGATGCTTGGTATTTAGGAATTTATGCTGATGCAATAGAGTGGGTTCAACTTCCTAATACAAGAGGAATGAGTCAATGGGCAGATGGTGGGATTGTAGCAACTAAACCTTATGTGTCTGCAGCCGCTTACATAAACAAAATGAGCACCTATTGCTCAACTTGTAGTTATGACAAAAAAAAGCGTTTAGGAGAAGACGCATGCCCTTTTAACAGTTTGTACTGGAATTTTTTAGATGAAAAAAAACAATATTTTGCTAAAAACAACAGGATGTCAATGATGTTAAGATTACTTGAAAAAATTCCAATAGAAGAATTAGTCGAAATGAAAGAGCGCGCCTACAAGATTATTAAAAACCCAGATGCATTCTAATTCAAAATACTTGTTCAATAGTAAAAACTAATAAAAAAATGAAAAAAGAATACAATTTTAACGACAGAGAACTCGATCGGATTATAGAAATGGCTTGGGAAGATCGAACACCTTTTGATGCTATTCAAGATCAATTTGGAATTAAAGAGCAAGAAGTTATTACGCTAATGCGTCTTGAAATGAAGCCAACTAGTTTTAGATTATGGCGTGCAAGGGTTCAGGGAAGAAAAACAAAACATAGAAAAGCAAGAGGCATGGAAGTTGATCGTTTCCGATGCAGCAGACAAAGAGGAATTAGCAACAACAAAGTTTCTAAAAGAAGGTAACTAAATAAGTAAAGTATTACACGCGTTTTATGTTGGCCCCTATAGCTTGAAGACGCTCCACAATATTCTCATAACCACGGTCGATTTGTTCAATATTGTGAATAGTACTCGTTCCTTCGGCAGATAGGGCAGCTATTAGCAACGAAATCCCAGCTCGAATATCAGGGGAAGTTAGTGTAGCTGACTTCAAATTTGATTCAAACGCGTGACCAATTATTGATGCGCGGTGAGGATCACAAAGAATTATTTTTGCTCCCATATCGATTAACTTATCGGTAAAGAAAAGTCTACTTTCAAACATTTTTTGATGAATCAAAACACTTCCTCTAGCTTGAGTAGCTACTACTAAAACAATACTTAATAAATCTGGAGTAAATCCAGGCCATGGAGCATCGGATACTGTTAATATAGATCCGTCAATATAGTTTTGAATTTCATAACCTTTAGTATGTGCAGGAATGTGAATATCATCTCCCTGTTTTTCTAAAGTTAACCCTAATTTCCTAAAGACAGTTGGAATTTGACCTAAGTAATCCCATTGTACATTTTTAATAGTCAGCTCACTTCGGGTTAGTGCTGCTAATCCAATCCAACTTCCAATTTCTACCATATCTGGTAGCACACGGTGTTCAGTTCCTTTAAGATCCAAAACCCCTTCAATAGTTAGTAGGTTAGAACCAATCCCACTTATTTTTGCTCCCATTCTATTTAACATAGAACAAAGTTGCTGTAAATATGGTTCGCAAGCTGCATTGTAGATTGTTGTAACTCCTTTTGCCAAAACAGCAGCCATAATAATGTTTGCTGTTCCTGTTACAGAGGCCTCATCTAACAACATAGAAGTACCTAAAAGGCGTTCTGCTTCTACACTATAAAAATGTTCTTCCCTACTGTAATTAAATCGAGCACCTAAATTAATTAAGCCTTCGAAATGAGTATCGAGGCGTCGTCTTCCAATCTTGTCTCCTCCTGGACGTGGAATGCTTCCTTTGCCAAAACGAGTCAATAAGGGTCCAACTAACATAATAGAACCCCGTAAACCTTTACCGTCTACTTTGTATTGATCAGAAGTCAAATAATCCAAGTTAATTGCATCAGATTGAAAGGAATAGCTCCCTGTAGATATATGGTCTACTTTAACTCCGAAATTTCTTAAAAGTTGAATTAATTTATTGACATCTATAATGTCAGGTATATTGTTAATTATAACTTTTTCTGGAGTCAATAGCACTGCACACAAAACTTGTAATGCTTCGTTTTTAGCACCCTGAGGAGTAATTTCTCCTTTCAGTTGTTTTCCCCCTTCGATAATAAATGATCCCATACTAAACTAGTAACGTTTACGATTATTTCTATTAGTTTTCTTTGGTTTTGACATCTGGTTACTTTTTGGCCCGTTACCATTTTTTGGTTTAGACTTCAAAAAGTCTGAACTATCAGTAAGAGGTAAATGTTCCGGATTTACTTTTAATAAGTCCTCTGAAAGCTCTTTGAGGTGATTAAAGATAACTTCATCATCTACGGTGTCTTTATTCCAGCTCAAAAAGCACTTTTTCATATGATTAGCAATGTTGTATACTAATGCATCTTTCATTTCGCCTTCTTCCCAATTTCGAGCAACATCAATCATACTCTTAATGTTGTTTCCATAAAAACGGTATTTAGGAAAGTTCTGAGGATAAGTTAAAGGTTGAGGACGTTCTTCTAGCAACTCTCGAATAGGTTTTTCGTAGGGACAATCAACATCTAATTTAAAATCAGACATTATGAATAATTGATCCCAAAGCTTATGCTGAAAATCAGGTACATCGCGCAAGTGAGGGTTTAAGTTCCCCATCACTCCTATTATTGCTTTTGCTTTTTTGTTTCGCTCTTCCCGATCTTCGGTTTCTAGCATTTGATCAACCATAATATGAAGATGTCTTCCGTATTCAGGTATAATTAAGGGTGTACGTTCTGAGTTATATTGTAGTGCTTCCATGAAGTGTTTTGATGGATTTATATGTAATTATTTGCAAAATAATCTATTTTAAAGAATTACTGAAATTTTTGAACTTTTATAGTGTTATAATTCCTTCAATAGTGCTTGCCGCTTTATAAATCGCTATTATTTCGTCTGGATTTTTCATTTTGGCTAAAAAACTAACACTGACAAAGGTGTTTTTACTTGAATTTTTAAGTTTTAGTTGTACGTCCTTACCTTCGAACATTTTCTTTAACTGGTTCACCTTATGTTCATCACTACGAATGATGAATTTAAACAGAAAAGGACCTGGCCAATCTTGAGAATCTGCTAATTGTTGGTGAAAACGTGAATAAAATTCTTCTGAATCTTCTTTAGGAATCATTTAGACCGCTATTTTTACACAAATATAGTTCAAATAGTCAAATCCATATATTATCAAATCAAAAACTCCATATAAAATTGTAATCAGTGGTGGACCTGGAAGTGGGAAAACAACACTTATCAATTTATTGATAGCTGAAGGGTATATCTGTTTTAAAGAAATATCAAGAGATTTCATAAAGCTAGGTAAAGAAAAAGGAATTGATAACTACTTTAAGGAAGATCCCCACAGTTTCAGTAATCACCTTTGGGAAAGACGAAAAGAGCAGTTTACAGAAGCACAGCAATCTGAGGAATCCTTTGTCTTTTTTGATCGAGGGGTTCACGATGTAGTGGCTTATCTCAATCATGTAAAAGCACCTATTAACCCTTGGGAGAAAGAGCTGGATCAGTTCCGATATGATCTTGTGTTTTTAGTTAAGCCTGTTGCCCTAATTTACACACAAGATGAAGATCGGATGGAAACATTTGACGAAGCTCTAAAGGTTCATGAAAGTCTTGAAAAGACGTACTTAAAAAGTAACATAGAAGTAATTCACATTCCTTTTACCACACCGGAAAAGCGTTTGAATATTATCCTAAATCAATGTATCAATGGATAGTCCTATAGAAATTCTCAAAAAATATTGGGGTTATAATGTGTTTCGTTCAAAGCAAGAGCAGATCATTAATCGGGTGATTGAAAATAAAGACACTGTAGCTTTGTTGCCAACGGGTGGAGGAAAATCATTATGTTATCAACTACCTGCTATACTATCTGAAGGCTGTACGCTAGTCATCTCTCCGTTAATTGCCCTTATGCAAGATCAGGTAGATCAAATGAACCAGAAGGGAATTAAAAGTATGATGTTGACTAATACGCAGCCCCTAGGCGTTCAACTTGATAATTGTCTATATGGAAACTACAAACTAGTATATTGTTCTCCCGAAAAAACCCTATCAACAGAATTTAGACTTCGAATTAAAGAACTTAATATAAACAGAATCGCAGTAGATGAAGCCCACTGTATTTCGGAATGGGGAAATGACTTTAGACCCGCTTTTAAGCAACTAAAAAAACTCAGAGAATTACTGCCCCTAATTCCTATAATAGCTGTCACAGCAACTGCAACGCCTATGGTGCTTCAGGATATTATTGAAAGCTTAGAACTCCAAGAAACCTGTCTCTTTCAAGAATCTTTTATTCGACCCAACATTAAGTTAAAAACCCTAATAACTGAAGATAAACTAGGAACCTTAATTAAGCTTTTATCCGGGAATAAAGATTCGGGAATTATATATTGTGGAAGTCGAAAAAAAACAGAACAGGTTGTAAAAATACTTCGGAATAATTCAATTTCTTGTGACTATTTTCATGGTGGAAAATCTACCAATGAACGAAAAGAACTTCTTCATAATTGGTTAACTAACAAAACTAAAATTATGGTAGCAACCAATGCTTTTGGGATGGGGGTTGATAAAAGTGATGTTAAGACTGTTATCCATTTAAACCTCCCCTCTAGTATTGAAAATTTATATCAAGAAATAGGTCGTGCCGGAAGAGATGGTCTCAGCGCAAATGCATACTTACTACTTCAAGCAAGTGATAAAAACAGAACTAGAGATCAGTTTCTAGGTGCTATTCCGGATAAAGAGTTCATCCGAGTATGTTATAAAAACCTATGTAACTACCTGAACATAGCTTATGGAGAGGGTAACGATCTAATAAATAATTTTTCGTTAGCTGATTTTTGTAAAACTTATACTATCAATCCTAAAAAGTCACTAACTACTCTTTCTTATATAGAACAGGAGGGGATTTTTAACCTCATAAAATACAATAAGCAAAAGGCTGTTATCCACTTTTTGATTAATCAAAATCAAATACTTGAATTATTAAGAAACCAATCGGATGCCTCTCGGGTAATTCAAGAAATTATAAGAAACCACCACGACGTCTATTCTTCTTCATTTGAATTGGATATAGAACGAATTATTCGTGTGAGTAATATTAGCTTTAAAACAGTAATTACTACTCTCAAAAAATGGCATAACGATGGAAATCTATTGCTTGATTACGCACAAACCGATATTCAAATTCAATGGCTAGCTCCACGTGAAGATCAGTATACTCTTTCTCCTTTACTGCAAAGGCTTGACCGCTATACTCAAGTAAAAAAAGATAAAATAGAGGCCGTTATTGCTTATGCTTATTCTACTAATGACTGTAAGCAAAAACAAATTTTAAACTACTTTGGAGAAAAATATAAAGAAAAATGCAAACAGTGCAATGCTTCTGAATGCATATAACCAAAACATAATGTAGAATCTATAATTATAGAGATTATTATTGAGAAGCTTCAAATAAATAAAATGAGCTTAAAAGATTTGGATCAATCAATTGCAGATTATATTACCTTTGAAATTGGAGAATCTGTAAGACTTTTATTGGAAAACAATAACATTATATTAACTACAGATAACAAACTTAAAATAAATCAATAGTATGAGAATTGTCTTCATGGGGACACCCATTTTTGCTGTTAATGCGCTTAAAGCTATACATGAATCTAAACATACCATTGTTGGGGTTGTTACAAGCTCAGATAAGCCAGCTGGAAGAGGAAAAAAAATACGCCAATCTGCAGTTAAAGACTATGCAATTGGAGAGAATTTGAATTTACTTCAACCCGAAAATCTAAAAGACAAAGTATTCATAGATGCATTGAAGAATTTAAAAGCAGATGTTTTTGTAGTGGTTGCTTTTAGAATGCTACCGAAAGCTGTATGGAATATTCCAGCAAAAGGAACATTTAATTTACACGCATCACTTTTACCAAATTATAGAGGTGCAGCACCCATAAATTGGGCAATCATAAACAATGAAACAACCACTGGTGTTACAACATTTTTTATTGATAATAAGATAGACACTGGAGCTGTATTGCTTAAAGAAACTATTGCTATCAAACCCAAGGAAACAGTGGCAACGCTTCACGACAAACTTGCATCTACAGGTGCATCACTTATTTTAAAAACAATAGAATACATAAAAACAAACCCCAATCCTATTCCACAGCAGCTATCTGGGAACGAAAAAGAAGCTCCAAAACTTACCAAAGAAAATACTAAGATTGATTGGAAAAAGCCCCTTATACATATAGACGGCTTAATTAGAGGATTGAATCCCTACCCTGGTGCTTGGACTGAAATACAAAACGGCCCAGAGCTATTAAATGTCAAAATATTTAAAGCGAGTTACCAAAGCATTAAGCATGATTTAAATGAGGGAAGTGTTTTTGATGAAGATAAAAAGATTAAAATTTCGCATTCAGAAGGAATTCTGCTCGTCGAAGAGATACAACTGCCAAATAAAAAGAGAATGGATAGCCAAGCTTTATTGAACGGTTTTAGCTTCAAAACTGCAGCTAAGGTCTTATAAAGCCTAGGATTATCAACAAAACGGATGATTTATTAACAAAATCATGTTTTTTTATGCTATTTCCTTGGGACTTACAGTAAACACTATATATTTGTTATTATACATTTTTAATCTAAAAAATTTACATTATGAACAAAACAGAATTAATTGACGGAATGGCAGCAGACGCTGGCATCTCAAAAGCATCAGCAAAAAAAGCTCTTGAATCTTTTCTTGGAAATGTACAAGGAAGTCTTAAAGGTGGTGGACGTGTATCATTAGTAGGATTTGGATCTTGGTCTGTATCTGCAAGAGCAGCTCGCGATGGAAGAAACCCTCAAACTGGTGCTACAATCAAAATCGCAGCTAAAAATGTTGTCAAATTTAAAGCTGGTGCTGAATTATCTGGATCTGTAAACTAAGTTTACTTCCAATTATTAAATATAAAAATCTCCTTCGGGAGATTTTTTTTTGGATTTAATTGAACTTTTTAATTCAAAATCCTTAAATTATTAGAGTTATGGAATTACATCAAGGCAAATTATTGGTCGCTGAACCTTCTATACTAGGAGATGCAAACTTTCATCGTTCTGTAGTTTTATTAGTAAACCACAAAACCACTGCTTCTCTGGGCTTTATAATTAACAAGCCTTTTGATTTTCTTTTAAAAGACGTATTACCCGAAATAAATTGTCCAATAGAAATTCATTACGGTGGTCCAGTTGAGCCAGATAACCTCTATTTTATTCATAACTCACCTAAACTTATCCCAGGAAGTATTGAAATAAATGAGGACTTATATTGGGGTGGAGATTTCGAAACTGTTATCAAACTTTTAAATGAAGACGTGATTGGAGTAGAAAATATTCGTTTCTTTTTAGGGTATTCCGGCTGGGGAGAAAATCAGCTTGAGACTGAAATTGAGCTTAATTCTTGGATTATTAAAGAGAATTTCATTGGAAATAAGCTCATCAATGTAGATTCTAAATCATTTTGGAGTAAACAAATAAAATCTCTTGGGGGAGAATATTTAATTTGGGGGAATGCGCCAGAAAACCCAAACCTAAATTAACTTAATCGATAATTCGCTATAAATTTTGGGAACAAAAGCGTTGCTTTATATGAAGAAAAAACTTTCTTTCTATATTGTTTTACCGATTGAATTCCATTGGACAAGCTTACTACAAAAAGTTCATCTGCTTTTTGAAGCTCAAATGGTGAAACAGCTTCCTCAATCAAGTTAACTCCCTCTATTTTTTTAAGCAAATCAATAACCACCTGACGATAAACCGATGATCTACATCCACTGGTAAGAGGAGGTGTTTTTATTACATCGCCTTGAACAACAAACAGAGAGCCGATAAGTGTCTCTGATACTTGCTTATTCTCATTCAATAGAATAAGGTCTTCGAAATTATTTTCGTAAGCATAAACAGCAGCAAGCTTTCGCATGCGATCGTTTGATGATTCAAGCGTACCGAATAAGCCTTTAACAACCCAATGATCCTTATATAGCTCAATATTGCGAGACCCGAGCTGAATGGAACTAAATGTCTCTGAAGTTTCAGCTTCAATTAAAAAAGAAGTAGGGACAATGGGAGTGCATCTTGTAGGGATATGTTTTGAAAAGAAGGACAAACTTATTTTAGTAGAAACAGTGTTTAGTTTATTTTCTTGGAGAAGCTTTATTATTTGCTCTTCTAAATACTCCATAGTGAAAGACATCGGAATTTCCATCCTTAATATACGCATCGATGCCATCATTTTAAAATAATGTAATTCCCAAAAAATAAGCTTTTCAGCTTCAACTCGGATATTTTCGACTATAGAAATTCCAGAATGAAGTAATCCATTAAGCTCATCTTCAGGAAGAGAATTAATACAAGCATAAACACTTCCATTGAATACAATCATAAAACTTTAAACTGAGCCTAAAACCTGCTTTAAACTAGAAACTAAATTATCCCAAAGCATTTTTGCTTCTTCCAATTCATCTTCATCAGCAAAATCAGAAACGTTCAAAGAAACATCTTTTGTGATTTCATCCACGATTATTTTAAATTCAAAATGGCAATCATCTTGATCATCTTCATCATTCAGCCATCGAAATCTAACTTTTTCGTTGTTTTTTTTCTGAATCAGCTTCGCATATTCTTCGGTATCACCCCAAATAAAAGTATAGTCTTCACCTCTTGAATTTACATTATCTGCGAACCACTCCGATAAGCCTGAGGGAGTTGAGAGATATTGAAACAACAATTGTGGTGAGGATTGGAAGTCATATTCAATAGAAAAAGCTTTTTTAGTTGTCATTAAAAATTATTTAATACCAATATATTGAAAATATATAAAACTATATGTAAAAATTATGTAGTTTTTTTAAAGATAAATATTCGAGGTATTGAATTCTATTTTTTATATTTGCAATCATATTTTGGCGAGGTAGCTCAGTTGGTTAGAGCGTCGGATTCATAACCCGGAGGTCGGGGGATCGTGCCCCCCTCTCGCTACAAACTCATAGCATTGGTTTTCAAATTATTAATACCGAGAACCAATGAGTTTCTTATCTGAAATTAAAGTAAATTAATACGGTTCAAAAATCATTAAACAGTATTCTGAGCCAAAAATATACCATGGAGGTGAGTCATTCGACCTCTTTAAGAGATGATATTGATAATATTCCTACATAGACCCAGAAAAAGGAAATTTAAAGAGTATTCTTCCTATCTAAAACAACGTCGCTTTAGACATCTCTTAATTGAAGATTAATCTCATAGGTCACTACACACCACTATTAAATTGAAATGGAAATTAATAAAACAGTTTTAAAAAAAGTTGCAAGTAGTTTTTCTACCGGAGTTACAATAATAACTGCTAAAGACAATGCTGATATGCTTGTTGGGATGACAGCAAGCTCGTTTGTTTCCGTTTCGCTAGACCCTCCTTTGGTCTCTTTTTTTGTAGATAACAATGCTAAACTCCTAGATAACATCAAAACTGGTGATACTATAGGGATTAGCATTCTTTCCTCTGACCAACAAAACATAAGTAATCATTTTGCAGGATATCCAGATCCAGAAAAAGTAGTTGAGTTTGATCAATCAAAAGGGTTTCCAGTAGTAAAAAGTGCTTTGGCATGGTACATAACCAAAGTCACACAATTAACTCCAACAGGTGATCACCAAATGGTTTTGTGTGCGGTTGAAAAGTTAGGAAGGAACGAAGATCTATCTCCTTTACTCTACTATTCAGGTAAATATCTTTAATTTATTCTTTTGCGGATAAGTAGCGTTCTGCGTCAAGTGCAGCCATACAACCTGTCCCAGCAGCAGTAATTGCTTGTCTATATTCGTGATCGGCAGCATCACCCGAAACAAAAACACCAGCAACATTGGTTTTTGAACTTCCAGCTGTATTTATGATATACCCCGTTTCATCTAATTTTAAATAGTCTGAAAATATTTTTGTGTTTGGTACATGTCCTATGGCAACAAAAAATCCAGTAGCTGGAATTTCGACAGCTTCTTGGGTTTTATTGTTTTTAGCACGAACACCTGTGACTACCTGACCATCACCAAGAACTTCTTCCGTTTCAGTGTTAAACAAGATTTCAATATTTTCTGTATTTTGAACGCGTTTTACCATTATTTTTGAAGCTCTAAATTCATCTCGGCGAACAAGCATTGTAACCTTGGTGCATAATTTAGAAAGATAATGTGCTTCTTCACAAGCTGAATCTCCTGCGCCTACAAGAACAACTTCTTGATTGCGGTAAAAGAATCCATCACATACGGCACATGCAGAAACTCCACCTCCTAGATTTAAATATTTTTGCTCAGATTCTAAGCCGAGATACTTAGCAGATGCACCCGTAGAAATAATTATAGTGTCTGCATGAATTTCAGTAGTTTCGTTTACCCATACTTTATGAACATCATCTGAAAAATCAACCTTTGTAACCCATCCGTCACGCACATCAGTCCCGAAGCGTTGAGCTTGTTCTTGCAATTCAATCATCATGGCAGGCCCTGTGATTCCATTTGGATAACCGGGAAAGTTCTCAACATCATTTGTCGTGGTTAATTGCCCTCCAGGCTGAGCACCTTGATACAAAACCGGAAACATATTTGCTCGAGCTGCATAAATTGCAGCAGTATATCCGGCTGGTCCGGATCCGATGATTAAGCACTTTACATGTTCTGTAGTTTGTGACATCTGAAATCTAATTTTAACGTGTTATATTTTAAAGCTAAAAGGACTTTTTTTAAAGTCAATAAAGTTAGTAATTATCTTCTAAGAACTTAATAAAATATTAAGTAGTTTTTACATTAATCCGATGACATTAATTGATTGATTTTTTTTTAAAACAATAAAATATCAAATTATTAAGAACAATATGATAAAACAAATATATTATTTCTTCATTTAACGCGATCAGGTATAATTTAGCTAAAGCATTCACTAACTAAATTAAATTATGACTAATTCTAAATATCAGACCCTTGGAGAATTTATTATAGAAAATCAAAGAGAATTTGAGTACTCAACTGGTGAACTTTCAAGATTAATTAACGCAATACGCTTAGCGCCTAAAGTAATTAATCATAAAGTTAATCAAGCTGGTTTAGTAGATATTATTGGTGGTGGTGAAACAAATCATTCTGGAGAATCGCATCAAAAATTAGACGTCTTTGCCAATGAGGTTTTTATTAATGCACTTACAAACAGAGAGATTATTTGTGGTTTGGCATCAGAAGAAGAAGAAGAAAAAGAAGATGATTATATCAGTATTAATAGTTTAGCCAAAAATAATTCAAATAAATATATAGTTTTAATTGATCCTTTGGATGGTTCTAGTAATATTGATGTGAATGTTTCTGTCGGAACTATCTTTTCTGTGTATAGAATAAAAACTCCTATCGGAAGTTCTGTTTTAATAGAAGATTTTTTACAGGAAGGAACAGAACAAGTAGCTGCTGGACATGTTGTTTATGGCACCTCTACTATGTAAGTTTACACAACAGGTCATGGAGTTAACGGTTTTGCTTTAAATCCAGCTCTTGGAACTTTTTAAGTGGGTTTTTAAAAGAGTGTTTTTTTAAATTTAAACTGAAGGAATCATTGCTTTCGGAATCCTAGAGTTCATCAACCTAAACCAAAGAGGCGGAACTAAAGCAAGAAGAATACTAGTAGGATATCCAAAAGGGAGTTGAGGACTCTCTTCCTTATGCTCCAATACTTGATATTTTTTTGATGCTTTAAAGTGGTGATCACTATGACGCGTTAGTTCATATAGAACTATACGTCCAATGATATGATTGGAATTCCATGAGTGTTTTGTCTGAACCCGCTCGTACCTTCCAGATTCGGTCTTATTTCTCTGCAATCCGTAGTGCTCGATGTAATTAATTGTTTCTAGAAACAAAAAAGAAAGAACACCAACAGCAACTCCAAAATAGATGGCTTCAACTCCTAGAAAATAAAATAAGGTCGAAAGGTATAAACCTTGAAAAAGAATATAAAACAACATTTCATTTTTTACAGACAAAAAAGAACTTTTTTCAGTTTTCAAAATATGCATCTGTATTTTCCATGCATTCTTGTATTGCTTTATAACAGAAGTAAACCAAAAAAAATAAACTGCTTGGTTATATTTTGAGGTAGCTGGATCTTCGGGGGTTGCAACATTTTTGTGATGCCCAAAATTATGTTCTAAATAAAAGTGCATATACAAACAAGGTATTAATAATACCTTAGACATAGTTTGCTCTATTTTGGTTTTTCTATGTCCCAATTCATGAGCGACATTGATTCCATTGGTTGCGAGTAAGATCCCTAACGAAAAAACTATTCCAACGGTTTCTGGAGTTGTCAAATTTCCAGAAGAAATTATATAAAAACCATACCCCAAAAGCCCAAAGACTATAGGTAAATTTCCAAACAACATTATATCGAAAAGAATATTTGAAAGTCGACTTGACTTTTCTTCTTCAGAGTACACTCGCGATGGATTACTTATAAATACTTCTAATACTGGGATTACCAAAAAGGCATAAAAAACAGCTCCATAAGAATAGATTCCTAGAAAATAAATGGATAAGAAAGTAGATAAAGGGATGCTGTAAGCAAATAAATATTTCAAATCACGCATAGAAAAAGCTTAATATTAGTATGTTGAAGATAGGGAAAATATATTAAATTAAAGAAAATAAAAGGATTACCCCTTCCTGCTTTTATAGATCACATTTAAAGAAAGACTTACAATAACTAAAGCAGTTCCAAATAAATTCCAAAAAGTATAAACCTCTTGAAAATAAAAAACACCCAACGAAAGTGTAAAGACAACCTCAACATATTTAAAAGGAGCAACCATATAAGCTTGACCAAACTGGAAGGCCTTGGTCATAAAAAGCTGACCGAAATAACCAAATATCCCTAAAGAAAACAACAAAAACCAATCTAAAGTTTTCACAGGTTCAGTCCAAAAAAACAAAGTGCCTATCCCGCCCACTAAAGTTGCTATTGACATAAAATAATGCACGACAATTACAGGATGATCTTGGTGGCCAATTTTACTAATTAAAATGTAAACTATAGAACTAAAAAAAGCAGCAGCTATTGCTAAACCTACACCAAGAGTTGATGAAGCTGAATCGAAATTTTTAATTAAAACAACCCCAATAAAAGCGATAATAAAGAAAAACCATTGCAAGGGAAGGATCTTTTCTTTTAGAAAAATAACAGCCAAGATTGCAGCAAAAAGTGGGGCTACATATCGGAGCGTAACAGCAGACCCAACAGAAATATATTGAACAGATGCGAAAAATAAAGTCATAGAAATTACACCTGTAAGCCCTCTATATAACAACAAAGACATTTTATTACCTCGAAAAGAAATTTTATTTACTTTTAAATAAATTGTAGTAAAAAATAATGAGCCAAAGGATCTAAAAAAAACCAACTGAAAAGGTGAGTAGTGATTGAGTTCCTTAATAAAAGCATTCATCAGAGCAAATGCCAATGTGCTAAGCAACATGAAACGTATAGCTTCGGATAAATTTTTCAAGTTTTTTTTGCAAAGATGATTAAAATTTCAAAGCAGCCCAAAGGACTTGTATATATTTTATTTTGAGCTTAAGACCAATTTAAAACCTAATTTTGTGAAAAATTAAAGTTATCGATACATCTTCCTTTTTAGAGGTTTTAGCGCATCCTTCTTTTTATCTAGCAGCAATTGCTTCTGTTTTATTAGGCATTGCTAAATCAGGGATTAAAGGAATAGCTGTGTTGATTGTGACTTTGCTTGCCTTAGTTTATGGAGCAAGAGAGTCTACCGGAATTCTTATGCCCTTACTCGTAGTTGGGGATATATTTGCAATTATTTATTATAATAGATTTACCCGTTGGAACCACATAATAAAAATGATTCCTTGGACTATTGTAGGGGTATTAATTGGAGTTTTTTATGGGTATAGTATAGACGAGAATAGCTTTCGAATCGGGATGGCAATAATTATATTATTATCCGTGTTTGTAATGTATTATTGGGATCGTAAAAAAAACAAAACAGTACCAAAACACTGGATTTTTGCAGGTCTAATAGGAATAACAGCAGGGTTTACCACAATGATTGGAAATTTAGCTGGAGCATTTGCCAACATATACTTCCTTGCTCAAAAGCTTCCTAAAAATGAATTCATAGGGACGGCTGCCTGGTTGTTTTTTATAATTAATATTTTTAAATTACCCTTTCACATTTTTGTTTGGGAAACGATAAATTTAAAATCATTCAACATCAGCCTGATGCTTATCCCTTTTGTTGCTTTAGGTTTGTTTATTGGAATTAAACTGGTTAAAAAGATTAATGAAAATACTTACAGAAAATTAATTTTACTATTCACAGCTTTAGGTGCTCTGGTAATCTTTTTCAAATAGTTAATTCTCTTTTAATTTCATCTACTATATCAGGATTTAACAAAGTAGAAACATCACCGAGTTGATCCGTTTCATTTGAAGCAAGTTTTCGAAGTATTCGTCTCATAATTTTTCCACTTCTTGTTTTAGGCAAACCGCTTACGATCAAAACACGATCTGGTTTTGCAATAGGTCCAATGGTATTAGAAATTAAAGTTCTAATTTCTTGAATCAAAAGCTCCGGGTCATTGGTTGCTTCATACAAAATCACATAGGCCATGAGTGCATTCCCTTTGATGTCATGTGGGTATCCAACTACTGCACTTTCTACAACTTTAGGGTGCTCATTGATACTGTTTTCAATTGGTGCGGTTCCTAAGTTATGACCCGAAACAATTACAACATCATCTACCCTGCCTGTAATTCTATAATTACCATCTAGGTCACGTAAAGCTCCGTCTCCTGGGAAATAATGACCTGGGAAAGCAGAAAAATAGACTTCTTGATAACGCTTATGGTCACCCCAAATTGTTCGAGCAATAGAGGGCCAAGGAAAATTTACTGCCAATATGCCTTCTGCTTCTTTATTCATTAAAACATTACCCTTGTCATCAATCAAAGCAGTTTGAATTCCTGGCAAAGGTAAAGTAGCAAATGTTGGTTTTTGTGGAGTAACTCCAGCAAGATTTGAAATTAAAATTCCTCCTGTTTCGGTTTGCCACCAAGTATCAACAATAGGCAATTTATTTTTTCCAACATAGGTGTCAAACCAGTTCCAAGCCTCTTCATTTATTGGCTCACCAACAGAGCCTAAAACTTTTAAAGAACTTAGATCATGCTTTGTAATATGTGTTGTAGGGTGTTTTGCCAATGCTCTAATTGCAGTTGGTGCTGTATAAAAGTGTGTGACTTTATGTTTTTCGCAAACATCCCAAAACCGATTCCATTTAGGATGTGAAGGAACTCCCTCAAAATGAACAGAAGTAGCCCCTAGTGCTAAAGGACCATAAACCATGTAGCTATGTCCTGTTATCCATCCAATATCTGCAGTACACCAAAAAATATCATCTTGGTTATATTGAAATACATTCATGAAACTATATGCTGTATATACCATATACCCTCCACAAGTATGAACCATTCCTTTAGGTTTCCCAGTAGACCCTGAGGTATATAAAATAAATAATACATCTTCAGAATCCATAATCTCTGGAGCACACACAGACGACAAACCGTCAATAAAGTCATGCCACCATAAATCCATAGATTTATTCCAACTTACAGATTCAAATGTATGTTGCAACACAACACACTTTTTAATCGTATCACAAGACTTTAATGCATCATCGGCAATGTCTTTAAGAGGAATAGTTTTGTCGCCTCTAAAGCCTCCATCTGCTGTGATCAAAAAACTTGAGCCGGAATCTTGAATTCTAGCAGCAAGTGCAGAGGCAGAAAAACCTGCAAAAACCACAGAATGAATGGCGCCAATTCTTGCACAAGCAAGAACTGCAATGGTTAATTCGGGCACCATTGGTAAGTATAGACACACCCTATCTCCTTTGGATACTCCTATGTTTTTGAGTGCATTAGCGAATTTACAAACGGATTCTAGCAACTCTTTGTAGGTTAATTTTATTGCTTTATCCTGAGGCTCATTTGGTTCCCAAATAAGAGCTACTTTATCTGGGTTTGTTTTCACATGACGATCCAAACAGTTTGCGGTTATATTAAGTTTTCCGCCTGAGAACCATTCTGTTTTTGGCTCACCATTCCAATCATATTCAAGCACTTTATTGAACGGCGTATTCCACTCAAAGGTATTGGCTATTTCTCCCCAAAAAGATTCTGGATTTTCAACAGCAGCCTTATAAGCTTCTTTATAATCATTCAATGAATTAAGTTTAGAATCTTGTAATTTCATCTAATTAATATTTTAAAAAAATCTAATATAAAGAATCTAACATGATACTTTCTTAAATAAATTCTAAAATATGAACAAACTCATTACATTTACATGAAATTTAACCATATGATTTTTAGAAAAGGGAACAAACTAAATAGCATCATACCCATTCTATGTCCCCAGTGTCACAAAGGAAAATTTCTAGAAAAAGCACCCTATGATTTTTCTGAATTTACAAAGGTACGCTCTTACTGTGCTAGTTGTGGCTTAAAATATAGTCTAGAGCCTAGTTTTTATTTTGGATCCATGTTTGTTTCATACGCTCTTGGGGTAGCACTTATGGTAGGGGTTATAGCTGTTTCATATTGGGCAACGGGTACTTTTTCGTTCCAAAACACCTTCATTGCAATTTGTATTGTCTTGACGCTTATGGGCCCTTATATCAACGCATTATCTAAAATAATCTGGGCAAATATATTTTTCTCTTACAGAGAAGATTCTATTAAAAAGTAGCTGATTTTACTATTTACATTTTCTAACGACTGCTTCAAGTCTTCCTTGGTCTAATTCGTATTGAACCTGTTTTAAGAATGAAAGATTTTTATCCCCTTTATTTATCAACGGGGTTTCTTTCTTTGCAGATAAATGAATCCATCGAAATTGTTCGTTTTTAAAAGCTTGACAATTAGAACCATTAATTCCACCACCGGGAAGAATGTCAATAGTGTTTCCTGCAATAGAATTCATTTGTTTTAATAAATCAAAACCATCTCTCGCCTTTTCGCATTGACCTCCACTCAGTACTGCTGAATAACCAATATCAATTAATGTCTCTAATGCAACCAAAGGATTGTTAACTAAATCAAAAGCACGATGAAACGTCAATGGGGTTCCTCCTGCCAAAGCTCGCATTTCTTTTAATTGCGGCACTGCCAAATCATCATTTTCATTAGTTATTCCGACTACAATGCCATCAACATTTAGTTTTTTCAAATGAACGATGTCGTTCATAATGACCTCAAAATATTTTGTTGAATAATTAAAATTACCACTTCGAGGGCGAACTAGAACGTGAATTGGAATTTCAATTTCCTCCAACAACTGTTCAACTAAGCCCATTGATGGGGTTATTCCTCCAACGCCCAACTCTGCGCATAACTCGATTCGATCAGCACATAGCTGTTCTGCTTTTTTGGCATCCTCAAGGCTAGCAACACATACTTCAATTTTCATGATTTGATTTGAAATGCTAATTAAAGGACTATATTATAAAAAATGAATAAATCATTGATGAAAAAATTAAAGAATCTTCTAAAATTTAATACATTGAATAAAATTTATTCATGAAGAGAAGATTATTTCTAGGAAAAACATTAGCCGGAAGTGTGGCTGCTTTGCTTATTCCTAAGGCAATTTCTGCGCAAGACACCTCATTTTCAAATAAAAATATCAAGACTGCCAAAGGCCCGGTTTCTATATGTACTTGGCAATTCATAAAAGCGAATGCGGCGGCGGCGGCGGCTCTTGAATCTGGATCAGATGCATTATCTGCTGCAATTAAAGCCGCTGAAGTTGAAGAACTAAATGAGAAAAATACTACTGTAGGATACGGAGGATCACCAGATCGCGAAGGAAATGTAACACTAGACGCATCGGTCATGGATCATCTTGGAAATTGTGGTTCAGTAGTTGCAGTCGAAAATATAGTGCATGTTGCGGCATTAGCTCGAGATGTTATGGAAAAAACGCCACACGTTATGCTAGCAGGAGAAGGAGCAGAATTATTTGCTAAATCTTTAGGATATAAGCATACAGAACTCCTTACAGAAGAATCTAAAGAAAGTTGGGAAGAATGGACTAAAAACTCCAAATACAAACCCATCATTAACATAGAGAACCATGACACCATTGGTATTCTTTGTCTAGACAAAGAAGAAAATATTGGAGGTGCTTGTAGCACCAGTGGATTGGGTTACAAAATGAAAGGTCGTGTCGGAGATTCTCCAATAATTGGTTCAGGTCTGTTTATCGATAATACTATTGGTGGAGCAGTTGCCACAGGAATGGGTGAAGAGGTTGTAAAGACGGTTGGTAGTTTTTTAATTGTAGAGCTAATGCGTCAAGGTCGTTCTCCCCAAGAAGCTTGTGATGAAGCCATAAATCGGATCACAGAAAAACAAGGAGTCGATGTTGACTTTCAGGTTGCATATATAGCGATAGACAAACAAGGTAATGTTGGGTCAAGTTGTATCCATAAAGGCTTCACTTATATGCACTACCAAAACGGAATAAACCAAAACTTTGAAGTAAATAAATACATAAATTCTTAAATATATTTTCATCTTATGCAAATAATTGAATCTTCTAAAAACTATGATGTTGTTATTTTAGGGTCCGGAGCCGGCGCTGGAATGGCGACAAAAGAAATGATGCTGCATTTTGGGACGAACAAGGAAACCTTATTAGCTAGTTTTTTAAATAACTCTATCAAATTAATATGATATCTATAAAAATAAAAACGGATAGGTTTATTGTATTCCGTTTTCTTTAACGAAATTTAACCCTCAAATAAAATTATTATGATGACACCATTTATTGCCGAATTTATTGGAACCGCTATTTTACTTCTATTAGGAGCAGGAGTTGCAGCTAATGTTACCTTAAAAAAAACCTTAGCCAAAGATCAAACACCTTGGTTATTAATTACTACCGCTTGGGGTTTTGCTGTATTTGCAGGAGCATACGTTACGGGACAATTTAGTGGTGCTCATCTAAACCCAGCCGTTACCCTCGGATTGGCTTTAATTGGAAAATTCACTTGGTCACTAGTTCCAACCTATGCACTAGGTCAATTGCTCGGGGCCATGTTCGGTAGCTGGTTGTCTTATATATTATATATTGATCACTATAGAGCTACATCAGATGAAGATGCTATTCGCGGAACATTTTGTACTGGACCGGCAATTCGAAATTATAAAAACAATTTATTTAGTGAATTTTTAGGAACTTTCATACTTGTGTTTGGAATCTTTTTTATCGTAACACCCAACATTGAAATTATAGGAATGGAAACTCAAAGTTTTGGAATTGGTTCCCTTGAAGCCCTTCCTGTTGGAATTTTGGTTTGGGTAATTGGAATGAGTTTAGGAGGAACTACGGGATATGCAATTAATCCGGCTCGTGATTTGGGTCCAAGATTAGTATATAGTATGCTCCCTAGAAAAAACAAGAACTCGGATTGGTCTTATGCTTGGGTACCTATTTTAGGACCCCTAGCTGGAGGTTTTGTTGCGGGTTTACTCTACAACTTTCTTCTGGTTTAAACTTCTCTATTATTTAGCTACGTTTACGGCTCTTGTTTCTCGAATAACAGTTACTTTAACTTGACCAGGGTAGGTCATGTCTGTTTGTATTTTTTGAGAAATTTGGAACGATAATTCAGCAGCATTATTATCTGTAACTTTTTCACTCTCAACAATTACACGTAATTCTCTGCCGGCTTGAATAGCATAAGCTTTGCTTACCCCGTTGAAGTCTAAGGCAATTGTTTCCAGATCCTTCAATCTTTGTATATAACTATCTAGAACTTGTCTACGAGCACCAGGACGTGCTCCAGAGATGGCATCACAAACCTGAACTATTGGAGACAATAAAGAAGTCATTTCTACTTCGTCGTGGTGGGCACCGATTGCATTACAAACATCTGGTTTCTCTCCATATTTTTCTGCCCATTGCATTCCTAAAATTGCGTGAGGAAGTTCAGACTCTTCTTCTGGTACTTTACCTATATCATGAAGTAAACCTGCACGTTTTGCTAGCTTTGGATTTAATCCCAATTCGGAAGCCATTACACCGCATAGTTTAGCAACTTCACGTGAGTGTTGAAGTAAATTTTGTCCGTAAGAGGAACGGTATTTCATTCGCCCAATAATTTTAATCAATACTGGGTTTAATCCATGGATTCCTAAATCAATTACAGTACGTTTACCTACTTCTGCAATTTCGTTTTCAATTTGCTTTGAAGTTTTGGTTACAACCTCTTCTATTCGTGCTGGGTGAATTCTACCATCGGTAACCAAACGGTGCAAGGATAGTCTGGCAATCTCTCTTCGAACAGGATCAAAACAAGACAATATAATTGCTTCGGGAGTGTCGTCAACAATTATCTCTACTCCAGTGGCAGCTTCAATAGCTCTTATGTTTCGACCTTCACGACCGATAATTCTACCTTTTACATCGTCAGATTCTAAGTTAAAAACAGAAACACAATTTTCTACTGCTTCTTCTGTTCCAATTCGTTGAATGGTTCCGATAATTATTTTTTTAGCCTCTTGTTCAGCAGATAATTTTGCTTCTTCAATTGAGTTTTGAATAAAAGACATTACTTCTGTTTTTGCTTTGTCTTGTAAAGAAGTTATTAATTCTTTCTTAGCGTCTTCTGTGGTCAAACCAGAAACTTCTTCTAGTTTAAGTTGATATGTTTTTTCTGCTTCGTCAAGAGTTTGGCTTTTGCGATCTAGTTTTTGAATGCGTTGATCAAGGTTCAATGTCTTTTGCTCAAAGCTTTTATTTAAATCTTTATTGCGTTGTACTTCTTTGTTTAAAGTTTTATCTTTTTCATGCATTTGATTTTCAGTATCAACCAGTTTTTTCTCTCTTTGGATGATTACCTTTTCGTGGTCAGTTTTAAGCTCAATGAAGCGCTCTTTGGCCTGAAGCATTTTGTCTTTCTTAATCCTATCGGATTCTTGATGAGCTTTTTTAATTATACGTCGTGCTTGTTGCTCACTTTTTTTAATAATGGAGAGCGAATTTCTTTTTTGAACAATCTGCATGATGATCAATCCTAAAAAAAGGCCACCCACTCCGGATGATATAAGGTATATAGTTGCTGTCATAATTTATATTTATTTAAAAAAAAGCCTGTACTAGCTTAGAGGTCTGTATAAACTCCGTAAAAAAAGGTTTGCGGCTAACCAACTGATCAAGGATCTGTTCTAAGACAGCTTGCTTTTACAATATGGACTCACCTCTTATAAAAATAAGATCGTTGAGTTTATCAAAAATTTAAACTAATACAGGCAGTAGTGTATTATTTATTTTAAAAGAACGTATTAGAAAGTAGCCATATGATTTTCAATCATCTCAATAAGATGGCTGATTTTTTGATGCTCTATAGTTACTTCATCTATTTCAGTGGTACTTTTCTTTTCCAGTTGGGTTGCATATTGCAAAGCACACATTGCCAGGACGTCTTGTTTGTCCCGAACTGCATAATTTTTTTCCAACTGTTTGATCATTGATTCTATTTTCTTTGCAGACTTTCTTAGCGACTCTTCTTGTTCGGGAGCAACCGATAAAGGATAGACTCTATCTGCAATGGTTAACTTTATTTTCAGCAATTCACTCATAAAAAAAAATTACTCTGTGGTTTGTAGCTGAATCATACATCCCTCTACTTGCTTTATCAGAGTGTTGATTTTGTTTTTAGTTTTTGTATTACTTTCGTTACTGCCGAGTAATGCATTTGCCATTTCTAAGGAAGCTTGCACTTTCTTAAGGGTTTTATTCTCTTCGGAAACTTCGGTTTGCTTTTTTTTGGTGGCTTCCAGCTGTTCTGTTAGCGTCTGCAAAGCGAAGTGATTTTCTTCTAACTTATTTAAAAGCAACACTATGTTTCGTTCAAGAAGTTCAATATTTTGATTTTTTTCGCTCATTAATGACACATAACTCCTAACTATACAAAGCTAAGAATTTAAAATCTATTCTTTAGATTTTGAGAAAGTCATTTAATAATTTTAACAAAACATTTAGGAAATTAAGATCAAGGTTTACTCCCTAAGAATTTGTAGTGCGGAAGATCCTTGTATAAAAGGAACAAACAGATGATCGTGATGAAAGGCAGAGACTATATTACAGGGTATCTTGTGTTGTGCTAAAATTGAAGAAATGTATGCAGTAATACCTATTGCATTCAAAGATGTTGTTGTTTCGACTGTAATTAACGCCCAGGTTTCTTTACAAGGTATTTTTTTTGCAAGCGCATTTTCTTTAGTCACAACATACGTATTTCCTTCTGGTTCTCTAAAAAAAAGTAGAATATCCTCTTCCATAAAAATAGATTTACGCATTGAACAAAAAATAAAAGGCTCGGAATGTAATTTGTACTTAAGGTCCATTAAACAAATTTAAATTAAATAACGGATTATTTTACGAACTTAAATCCCCATATTAGTTTTTAAATAAAAATTCATGCGTTTTCTTCTAACTATTTTATTCATTCTACTCACTCCCTTCCATCACTAGAAGACTCCGTAATGGTTGGAAAATGAAAACTTAAACGAAAAATTCCTGTTGAAGGACCGAATCGTTGCTATGTTGATGAAATAAGTTTCAATGAAAACAATGAGTTTGAATTGGTGTTTAAAACCATAATTTCTGATGTTGTGCGCATATACCTGCAGCGGAAAAGTATCAGAAAACAGTGAATAAACGCTTGCTCTAGGTGATAGTTTACTATCTAAAAGAATTTAACCGCAACAATGACAAAGCAGACTTCCGTTTTGAATACGGTGAAAATTTAAATATGTTTTGCATCAGAGAAAAACACCCTTACCCTCTCAAACACATCCATCACAGAATTATTGATAAAAAATAAAATAAAAACAATCCCTCAATAAGAGATTTTTTATCTTCGCTTATATGATTAATGTTGCAAAAAGTTACTTCAGTGCTTTTTTACTTTTACTCACTTATTCTGGCTTGGCTCAAAAAGCAGTTCCACCCATGGACATTCCACTTCTTTTATCTGGAAACTTTGGGGAGCTCAGAGGAAGTCATTTTCATGCAGGGCTAGACATTAAGACACAAGGAAGGCAAGGCTTTCCTGTAAAAAGTATTCTAGCCGGAAGTATCCGGCGTATTCGAGTAAGAGTTACTGGTTATGGGAAAGCTCTTTATATAGATCATGTCGATGGAACAACTTCGGTTTATGGACATTTACAGAAATTTTCGCCTAGAATTGAAAAAGTAATTAAGGAAAAGCAATACCAAAAAAAGCAATTTTTAATTCAAAGTTATTACAAGCTCAATGAGTTTAGAGTAGCCCAAGGAGAAATTATTGGATATTCTGGGAACACAGGAGGTTCTTTAGGACCCCACCTTCACTTCGAACTTCGCAATACAAAAGCACAAACACCAAAAAACCCTTTGCAGTTAGATTATGATGTCAAAGACACCCAGCGTCCAGTTATTCAAGAGCTATATCAATACAATCTAAACAGTTCAGTTCAAAAAAATAAAATACACTTATTTCGAGAAAATGACAGCACTTATTCCACAGAAAACCTTTCCTGGTCTGGAAAAAATGGAGTTGGTATTCGAATGTATGACCGTCAAGATTTGAGTTATAATAAAAATGGGGTTTATAAGGTTTCTGTCCGTCTCAACGGAAAAGAAATGATCCAATACGCCATGGATCGTATTAGTTTCGACGATGGTAAGTACATCAGTACATTAATCGATTATGCAACCTATGTTAATGAAGGCATTCGGATTCAAAAACTATTCCGAGACCTCCCCTACGGGTTTAGTTTTTTGTCTAAAGAAGCTGCAAACGGCATTTTAAATATTGAAGCAGGACGATCGTATCAATTAAAAATAACCCTAGAAGATTTCCATGGAAATAAAACGTATGTTGAAAGCTATATTGAAGGAAAAGACGAACTATCTAAGCTCAAAAAGGAAGATAATGTTTCTTCTAATTTTGTTAAAACTGATTTGGATTATCTTTTTAAATTAGAAAATAAAGAAGTTTATTTACCTAAGAATACCTTTTTTGAAACTGTAGATTTTAAAATCAGAGCGACCAAAGACAGTCTTATTATAGACTCTAAGGAATATGCACTTCAAAATCCTTTTACGATTCAATTTGACGCTCCAAAAACAGATTCCCTTTATAATAACTCGTGGAGTATTGCTCGACTTGACAAAAAAGGAAAGCCAGAATATGTTTACACCAAGTTTGAAGAAGGGAAATTAATTGCAAAAGGGGGGACTTCTGGAGAATATGTTCTTGCCCAAGACACCCTTGCTCCTAAAATTTATCCGCTTAATTTTAAGCCAAAACAATGGCTCAGTAACTACTCTTATCTCAAACTTAAAATTGAAGATGATTTTTCAGGTATTAAAAAATACAAAGGAACTATAAACGGAAAATGGATTTTACTGGAACACGAACCTAAAAACAAAACTATAATTTACAACTTTGATGATCTTAAATTTGAAGAGGTGCAATTAGACTTTAAACTAGAAGTGGAAGATCAGCAGGGCAATCAAAGTTTTTATGAAACAACACTCTTTAGAAAACCTAAGAAATAAGCTTAGTGCCCTTCTACAAAAGAAGAAAGGGTTTGAACTAAATAATCAATTTCATCGATTGTATTGAATATCGAAAAAGAAAAACGAATAGAAGGTCTGCTTTTAAATTCTTCTGGCACAACTTCTTCTAGAACATGCGAACCTTTTGCACTCCCTGACTGACAAGCGCTTCCTTTTGAGCAAGCTATCCCTTTGAGGTCCAAATGAAAATTTAAAAGTGAAGCTTTATCTTCAGGAACTGGTATTGCAACATTTACAAGGGTACAAGTACTGCGGTCTAGGTCAGAGCAACATCCGTTAAAGTGAATGTCTGGAAACGCTGCTTTTAATTCGTTTACAGCATATTGCTTGATCCTTTTGAGGTAGCCTTGTTCTTCATCTAAATTCAAGTAGGCAATTTCAAGAGCTTTTGCCATTCCTACAATATTATGAACAGATTCTGTACCTGCTCTGAGTCCGCGCTCTTGAGAACCACCTAATATAAACGGATTTAAACCCGAATTTTTTCTAACAAACGAAAAGCCAACTCCTTTTGGACCATGAAATTTATGTGCGGAGGCTGACAAAAAATCTATATGAATTTTTTCTAAATCTATAGCGTAATGACCAACACCCTGAACAGCATCTGAGTGAAACAATGCGTTGTGAATTTTGCACAAATTAGAAACACGCTCTAAATCCAAAATACTTCCGATTTCATTATTAATGTGCATCAGACTAACAAGTTTCTTAGAGTCATCTGCAGCTAATAAATGTGCTAAATCATTATAATCAACAACACCCTCTGTATCGGTTTTGACATAAAAGACTTGTGCTAGTTTATTTTGTGCTAAAAACTCAACTGCATGTAAAATAGCATGGTGTTCTATCCGAGAAGTAATAACCGTTTCTACTCCCAAATCTTGAACTGAACAACGAATCAACATATTATCAGACTCGGTTCCGCCAGAAGTGAAAATAATTTCCTGTGGGTTCGCATTAAAGTGATTGGCAATGTTTTTTCTAGCAGTCTCAATTTGTGTCTTTGCAGACCTTCCAAAAGAATGCGATGAAGAAGGGTTTCCGTAAGTATCTAACAACACTGAGTGCATGGACTCAATAACTTCCTTTCTTATTGGTGTTGTGGCCGCATTATCAAAATAAACACTTCTTTCCATGAGCTATACTTGTAATCAGATTAAGGATTTTGTGGTTCAAATTCTTCAAGAACTGAGGTTATAATTCGAATACAATCTACTAATTGATCTTTAGTTATTACAAGAGGTGGAGCAAAACGAATTATATTACCGTGGGTTGGTTTAGCTAATAGACCTTGATCTCTTAGACGTAAACATATATTCCAAGCAGTTTTACTGTCTTCTTTATCGTTAATTAAAATCGCATTAAGTAAGCCTCTTCCCCGAACTAAGTTAACAATTTTACTCTTTTGAATATATTGATTCATTTGAGCTCTGAAAAAATGACCTAATTCACGAGCATTTTGAGTTAATTTTTCGTCTTTAATAACCTGCAATGCAGTTTGAGCTACAAGAGATCCCATTGGGTTACCTCCAAAAGTACTTCCATGCTGCCCCGGCTGAATTACGTCCATAATGGCTCGGTCTGCTAGTACGGCAGAAACTGGGTAAACTCCCCCACTCAATGCTTTTCCTAAAATCAATAAATCGGGACGGACATAAGTTGCTTCTTGTCTTTCACAATGAGCCTCACAAGAGCAATTTCCACAAACAGCCAATAGAGCTCCTGTTCGTCCAATTCCTGTTTGAATTTCATCGGCCACAAACAATACATTATGTTTTGTACAAGCAGCCTTTGCTTTTGCTATGAAATCATCGTCTGGAGTATAAACACCAGCTTCACCTTGAATTGGTTCTACTAAAAATCCAGCTACATTAGGATTTTCTTGAAGCGCTTTTTCTAGAGCAACTGTGTCGTTATATGGTATGTGGATGAACCCACCTGTATGGGGTCCAAAATGATCTTTTGATCCTGCATCGGAAGAAAAAGAAATAATAGTTGTTGTTCTTCCATGGAAGTTGTTGTCGCATACTATAATCTGAGCGTGACCTTCTGGAATTCCTTTTATAGTATATCCCCATTTACGGGTTATTTTTATTGCTGTTTCAACTCCCTCTGCTCCCGTATTCATTGGAAGTAAGCTTTCGAAACCGAAATATTCTGTTGTGAACTCAAGATATTCTCCCAAGCGGTTATTATGAAATGCCCTGGAAGTCAAAGTTAAGGTCGAAGCTTGTTCATTTATTGTCTTAATAATTTCTGGATGACAATGTCCCTGATTAACGGCAGAATAAGCCGATAGAAAATCATAATATTGTTTTCCTTCAACGTCCCATAAATAAATGCCTTTACCTTTAGCTAAAACAACTGGTAAAGGATGATAATCGTGGGCTCCGTGTTTTTTTTCTAAATCGAGATGGTACAGTGAGTTTTTTTGGATTGTAGATTCCATATTAAAGTATTTAAAAATTTTAATATAAATTCCTTCTTATATGTTAGGGAGAGAAATCATCCAAGACAAACTTACAATTAATCTAATAAAAAAAATTAAATCTTGATGAATAATTCTATTGCCAAAACGATTTATAAAACCTTATTTTTGCTCCATGGGAAGACGTAGTAAAAATCATTTATTTGAAGGAGTAAAAGTTGTCGACACGGCTTCTAAGGGCAAAACTGTCGCTAAAACAGGCGAAGGAGCAATCATTTTTTTGAGCAGCGGAGTACCCGGAGATGTTGTAGATATTAGTACCTATAAAAAGAGAAAAGGATTTTATGAAGGTAATATTGTAAAGTTTCATACCCTATCAGAACATCGAACAGAGCCAGTTTGTGAACACTTTGGAGTTTGTGGCGGTTGTAAATGGCAACACATGAAATATGATGCACAGCTAATTTTTAAACAAAAGGAAGTTACTGAAAATCTAAAACGCATTGGCAAACTAGACCTGCCCGAACTTAAACCCATACTTGCTGTAGAAAATCCGTATTGGTACCGAAACAAAATGGAATTCTCTTTTTCTAATCAACGTTGGCTTACTAAAGAAGAGGTAGATTCTGGAATTGAAATTAACCAAAATGCTTTGGGCTTTCATAAACCTGGAATGTGGGACAAAATAGTTGATGTAGACAAGTGTCATCTTCAAGCGGATCCTTCTAATGCTATTCGTAATTTTGTTCGATCGTATGCAAATAAAAATGAGTTAACATTTTTTGACCCTAAAAATCAAGTTGGATTTTTACGTAGTTTAATGATCAGGACTACTTCTACCGACGAAGTAATGATTGTGCTTCAAATTTTTCATAAAGAAGATGCAATTTTATTCCCCTTGTTGGATACCGTTGCAACTGAATTCCCAAACCTGACTTCAATTCAATATGTTATCAATGGTAAAGCAAACGACACAATTTACGATCAAGAAATAGTTTGTTATAAAGGTCAAGATTTCATAACAGAAGTTATGGAAGACCTTCAATTCAAAATAACAGCAAAATCATTTTATCAAACCAACTCACTTCAAGCTTATGAGCTTTATAAAGTAGTTCGTGAATTAGCCGATTTAAAAGGCGATGAATTGGTATATGACCTTTATACTGGAACGGGAACAATTGCTCAGTTTGTAGCTCAAAACGCTCTGAAAGTAGTCGGAGTAGATGTCGTTCCTGATTCTATTGATGCAGCTAAAACTAATGCCATTCATAACAAAATCGACAATGTGTTTTTTGAAACCGGAGACATGAAAGATATTTTTACTGAAGATTTCATTACTCGTCACGGAAAGGCTTCCGTAGTAATAACCGACCCTCCTCGTGACGGAATGCATAAGGGTGTGGTAAAACAACTACTTGACCTTAACCCGAAACGTATCGTTTACGTCAGTTGTAACAGTGCAACACAGGCTCGAGATCTATCTTTAATGAAAGAGAACTATCGTGTAATTGCTTCTCAAGCTGTAGACATGTTTCCGCAAACACATCATGTAGAAAATGTTGTACTTTTGGAAAAGATATGATTAAAAATTTATCAGCTCCTTTCTTATTCTTCCTCCTCTTTTGCATACTAATTTCTAGTTGTGAAAAAGACGATATATGTCTTGTAGAAACTCCTAGCTCACCTAGACTTGTTGTTCGTCTTTATGATAAGGACAATAGAACTACATTTAAAGCTGCAAACAATATAATTATACAGGGCGTTGGACAAGAAGAACCTCTGATGACATTAAATACAGACTCTTTAACCATACCCTTAAATACACAAGAGGCATTCACACAATATGCTTTTATATTACCTTCCAGCACAGCTAGTTTAACAGTTGCAGACACGCTTCAATTTAATTACAGGCGTTACGACAGATATCTTAATCGATCTTGCGGCTATCGTGCTAATTTTATCTTAGAACAAAATGCTATATCGTTTCCAACCAACACTCCCGTATGGTTAGAATCTTTTGAAATATTAATTGACACTGTATCCAATGAACAACAATCGCACCTGGCTATTTATCATTAGCTGCTTGTTTTTGAGTTGGTTTACAATAGCTCAAGAAAAAGAAGAAATACAAACTGAAAAAAGTAAAGAGCCAATAACCTATGCTTTACGAGCTGGAATTGATCTATACAAACCCATACGGTCTCAGTTTGATGATACATATCAAGGGCTTGAAATTGTTGGAGATTTAAAAATTAAAGAAAACATTTATATAGCGGCAGAAATAGGTAGCGAGAAAAAAACAACAGATGCTCAAGAACTAAACTTTACATCGTCTGGGAGTTACATAAAAATCGGTTTCGACTACAATATGTATAAAAACTGGACGGGAATGAATAATGATGTTTATGTTGGAATGCGTTATGGTAGAAGTATCCATACGCAAAAGCTAAACAACTATTTAGTATACATTACTCATCATTATTGGGATACTCCAAGAACTTCAACTGGTTTTGCTATCGGGGAAAGAGAAACGCTAAGCGCAGGGTGGCTTGAATTTGTGTTTGGAACCAAAATAGAACTAAATTCTAAACTGTATTTAGGAATTAGCTTACGAATGAACAGGATGATTACAAATCCACAACCTGAAAATTTTGGAAATCTTTATGTACCAGGGTTTAATAAGGTAACGGATGAAAATAATTTTGGAGCAAGTTTTAACTACACCCTAACCTATTCTCTTCCTTTTCGTTTCAGAAAATCTAAAGTTCCCGAGGCTTTTTAACTAAGGGTAATTTCATAAATAACTTTCCCTTTTCTACTAAAAATTTTGGAGAGAAAATACTGGCTAGTAAAGCCGAAAAAACTATCAGTGGTATATAAGATAGAGTAATTAGTGTTCCTATAACAGTCTTTATAAGTAAAAACAAAACTCCAAAGCAAAAAAGGTTAAGCAACAAAGATTTTGTATTCACATTCATGATTCTTCCTGGTTTAGTTTATGTGTTTTTTTTGTACCCTTGTAAATCGAGTAAAGCGATAACCTGGTTTCTAACTTTCCATTGAACAACTTTATTTTACGAGAAGGTCTTAAACCCACATGCTTTAGAGCTTCCATGTTTGCACTAATCATCCATGCCTGAGTATCTTGATACTTTTGCTTTAGCGTATCTCCAATTTCTGAATAAAATTGATTCATATTACCTTCTAAACGCTCTCCATAAGGCGGATTAGATAATAGGTGTAAGGGGCGGTCTGTTTCTTTATCAGCATAAAGAAAATTATTTTTTTCTATAGTTATAAATTCTTCTAAATTGGCGTTTTTAATGTTCTCTCGAGCTTTTTCAATTGCTGAAGGTGCTTTATCAAAACCTGAAATAGTTCCTGCTAGACCTCTAATTTTACTTATCTGCGCTTCTTCTATTTTATAAAACAATTCTTCGTCCCAATCGTTCCATTTTTCAAAAGCAAATTCTTTTCTATTAATGTTTGCTGGAATATTACATGCCATCATGGCTGCTTCTATTAGTATTGTACCACTACCGCACATTGGATCCAAAAAATCTACGGTTTGATCCCAACCTGACAATAATATTATACCAGCAGCTAAAACTTCGTTTAAAGGAGCAATGTTTGTAGCGGTTCTATATCCTCTATGGTGTAATGAACTCCCTGAACTGTCTAAGGAAATTGTACATTGATCTAAATCTATATGAATGTTAATTCGAACATCAGGATGATCCAAATTCACATCAGGACGTTCACCTGTATTTTCACGAAAACGGTCTACAATAGCATCTTTAGCTTTTTGCGAAACATAGAGTGAATGAGTGAAATTATCCCCAAAAACTACACTATCAATAGCAAGTGAATTTTCATGGCTAAGGTATTCTTCCCACGGGAAATCATAAACCATATTGTATAGTTCATGTTCATTAGTTACTCGTGCCGTATGAATTGGTTTTAATATTTTCAATGCAGTTCGTAAAGACATATTAGCTTTATACATAAACCCTTTGTCACCAACAAAGTGAACAATTCGATTTCCCTTTTCAATGTCCTGGGCTCCTAAATTTTTAAGCTCTTCTGCCAACAATTCTTCCATTCCATAGAATGTTTTAGCTAGCATTTTAAAATTATCTTCCATACCCCTTTTAATTGCCATCAAAAATAGCTTAATTTTGTCCAATAAACGAAGGAATTGACACCTTCAAAATTACATTATGCAACTCACTCTATTATTACCTTTTTTTGCAGTTTATTTAGGTGCGGCAATTGCTTTATATTTTCGCCCTAAAGAAATTTTTGGTGTCAAGTTAATTTTAGCTTTTAGTGGTTCCTTTCTTTTATCGATAATAGTAATAAATTTATTACCACATCTTTTTCAAAATTCAGACACCAACCCTGGCATTTGGATTATGGTAGGAATTGTTTTTCAGATCTTATTAGAATTATTTTCTAAGGGTACAGAACATGGTCATACTCATAATAACAACAGTAAAAAAATACCCTGGATTCTAATTGGAAGTCTTTGTATACATGCCTTTATGGAAGGAATGCCACTTTCTAATCAGCCTGAATTATTAATTGGAATAATTATCCACAAGCTTCCTATTGCCATGGTAATAACCCTGTTGCTATGGGAAATAAAAACGCAAAAGCATAAAAAGGTAATTGCTTTATTTATTTTCGCAATCATGACTCCGCTTGGAGAAATAGTAAAAGAAACCCTTTTGAATTATGAGTCTATAACAACGATTATAGATGCAATTGTTGTGGGGATTTTATTACACATCTCAACAACCATTCTTTTTGAAAGTTCCGCCGGACATGTCTTTAATTTTCGAAAGTTTATTGTCATTCTAACTGGGATAGTTATTGCAGCTTTTCTCTAAGC
>CAJIYH010000004.1:0-190000 GCA_905181615.1 uncultured Flavobacteriaceae bacterium | reverse complement strand
CTGGTCCATGCAACTTACATTTAAGCCCTGGTAAGGTTCCTCGCGTATCATCGAATTAAACCACATGCTCCACCGCTTGTGCGGGCCCCCGTCAATTCCTTTGAGTTTCACTCTTGCGAGCGTACTCCCCAGGTGGGTCACTTATCACTTTCGCTTAGCCACTCAACTAACCAATGTTAGTCAAACAGCTAGTGACCATCGTTTACGGCGTGGACTACCAGGGTATCTAATCCTGTTCGCTACCCACGCTTTCGTCCCTCAGTGTCAGTATATTGTTAGTAATCTGCCTTCGCAATCGGTATTCTGTGTAATATCTATGCATTTCACCGCTACACTACACATTCTAACTACTTCACAATAACTCAAGTCTATCAGTATCAAAGGCAGTTCCATAGTTAAGCTATGGGATTTCACCTCTGACTTAATAAACCACCTACGGACCCTTTAAACCCAATGATTCCGGATAACGCTTGGATCCTCCGTATTACCGCGGCTGCTGGCACGGAGTTAGCCGATCCTTATTCTTACAGTACCGTCAGCTACTTACACGTAAGTAGGTTTCTTCCTGTATAAAAGCAGTTTACAACCCATAGGGCAGTCTTCCTGCACGCGGCATGGCTGGATCAGAGTTGCCTCCATTGTCCAATATTCCTCACTGCTGCCTCCCGTAGGAGTCTGGTCCGTGTCTCAGTACCAGTGTGGGGGGTCCCCCTCTCAGGGCCCCTACCTATCGTAGTCTTGGTAAGCCGTTACCTTACCAACTAACTAATAGGACGCATGCCCATCTTCTACCGCCGAAGCTTTCTTCTTAAAGTAATGATACTCTAAGATCGTATGGGGTATTATTCAACATTTCTATTGACTATCCCCCTGTAGAAGGTAGGTTGCATACGCGTTACGCACCCGTGCGCCGGTCGTCAGCGGAAGCAAGCTCCCCTGTTACCCCTCGACTTGCATGTGTTAAGCCTGCCGCTAGCGTTCATCCTGAGCCAGGATCAAACTCTTCGTTGTAGTTTGTTTTAATTTGTCATTCACGACTTATCCCTCAAAGGTCTCAAAATGGTTCTGTTCTAGTTTGTATATCGTTATGATACACGCTGTCATTTTTCTAATCTTTCAATGAACTTTCACCTCCGAGAAGTATACTGTTGTTCTCTTTAGCGGGTGCAAATATAGAACCCTTTTTATCATTGAGCAACATCTTTTATGAAAAAATTTTAGTTTTTTCAGACCACCTACTTCAACCCCCCGTAGATGCATTGAAATACAGGTTTTTACAACACTTATGTAAAGCTCTTTTCCTTGTGAATTTGAAGATGAAAAAAATAAAAACGGGTAATCTATTTTTTATCTTTCCATATATAATAAAGGTCATCAATATTATGACCTGAAGAAGCAGGTTGTTCTTCTAGGTACTTATCAGCAAATGCACGCTGAAGAATATCTTCTATCAAGTAATCTTCAAATGAATATTCTGGGTTGAATGTGTCTTTTAAAGATAGTTTGAATAAGGAGGCAGTTGTTTGGTACCAAAATGCTTTCCATCCGGCACGTAATTCCTTTACTAAATCAAAAGTAGTTTTACCTGTTTGACGGTGAACTAAGCGAATTAGTATTTTACCCTCTGATCGAGAAAATTTTTTCAAATCTTCTTCAAACTCTCCATAAATGAATTTTTCCATTCGTTTAAGGTACTTTTTACGACTACTCTTTTTTTCTAAATTATCTAAACGCTCATTAAGGACAGTTAATCGATCAGCTGCTAATTTTGCATAAGGGTATACTTTCAGGGTTTTTCTCCTTAAAATAAGGTAGCGCTTTAGTTCTAGTTGGGTTTTAAAACGCAAGGGTTGAAAAAGAATCACTTCTTTTAATGGAATACCATAAGTAGGTATGCTGTCTCCAGCTATCAGGATAAGTTCTTCTTGATAATTAGGGGTTTGCTGAGCCAATATAATTGGACAAGAAGCTATAAATAGAAAAAATAAGCTTAAAAATAATTTCATCGATATCAAAAATACAAAATATTAACGGGCTATGATCCAGAGAAATCTGATGAATAATCTTAAATTAGCCTCACTTAAAATAAATAAAATGAAAATAATAAATGATGCTTCTCTGAAGTTTTTAGAAGAATATTTAAACAACGCAGCTCCTACTGGATATGAAGCTGAAGGACAAAAAATATGGATGAAATACTTAAGTCCGTATGTAGATGAATTTATTACAGACTCATACGGAACTGCAGTAGGAGTTATTAATCCAGATGCTCCTTTTAAAGTAGTAATAGAAGGACATTCTGATGAAATATCTTGGTATGTTAATTACATAACAGACGAAGGGTTAATTTATGTAATTCGAAATGGGGGGAGTGATCATCAAATTGCACCATCTAAATGGGTTAATATTCATACTAAAAAAGAATTGGTAAGAGGTGTTTTTGGGTGGCCTGCTATTCATACGCGAAAAAATGGGAAAGAAGAAATTCCAAAACTGGATAATATTTTTATTGATATTGGCGCAAAAGATAAGGAAGAAGTTTCAAAAATGGGTGTTCATGTAGGCTGTGTTATTACTTACCCGGATCAGTTTCAAATTCTTAATGGGAATAAATTTGTGTGTCGCGCCATAGATAATCGCGCTGGTGGATTTATGATTGCTGAAGTTGCACGCCTTTTACATGAAAATAAAAAGACATTACCTTTTGGATTATATATCACAAATTCGGTACAAGAGGAAGTTGGATTGCGTGGTGCAGAAATGATAACTCAGCGATTAAAGCCAAACATTGCTATTGTGACCGATGTATGTCATGATACAACCACCCCTATGATCAATAAAAAACAAGAGGGTTTAACAAAAATAGGAGACGGTCCCGTAATTTCTTATGCTCCAGCGGTTCATAACTTAATTCGAGAAAAAATTGTTGAAACTGCAGAAAAAAACAACATCCCGTTTCAGCGATTAGCTTCTTCAAGAGTAACAGGAACCGATACTGATGCATTTGCATACAGTAACGGTGGAATTCCTTCTGCTTTAATCTCACTCCCTTTACGTTATATGCATACAACTGTAGAGATGGTTCAAAAGGAAGATATTGAAAACGTAATTCGTTTGATATACGAAACATTACTAACGATTAATCCTGAGGACTCTTTAAGTTATTTTGATTAGACGTTTTTAATCAATGCTTTATTAATTCGCTTAATAATAGCAGGGCCTTCATATATAAAGCCGGTATAAAGCTGAACCAAGTTTGCGCCGGCTTTTAGTTTTTCTAAAGCGTCCTCTGCGGTATGAATACCTCCTACTCCAATGATTGAAAAAGAGCCTTTACTTTTCTCATTTAAAAAACGAATAACTTCTGTACTTCTATCCCTCAAGGGTTTTCCACTTAATCCACCCGCCTGATCTGAAAGCTTTTTGGGAGCCTTTAGATCAGCTCTACTTAGCGTAGTGTTTGTTGCAATCACCCCTTCAATTTTTACTTCCTCTATAATGCTAACAATATCTAGCAGCTGTTCGTCAGATAAATCAGGTGCTATTTTAAGTAAAATTGGCTTGGGCTTGCTTTTTTGATCGTTTCTCTTTTTCAAAACATTCAATAAATGTGTTAAAGGCTCTTTATCTTGAAGTGATCTTAGATTAGGAGTGTTTGGAGAGCTCACATTAACAACAAAATAGTCTACATAATTAAATAATGCTTCAAAACAATAAATATAATCGTCTACAGCATTTTCGTTGGGAGTTATCTTATTCTTACCAATGTTACCTCCTATGAGAACATTTGAGTTTTTCTTTAATCGCTTAACGGCAGCATCAACCCCTTCGTTATTGAAGCCCATTCTGTTTATAATGGCGTGATCTTCTTTTAAACGGAACAAACGTTTCTTTGGATTTCCTTCTTGACCTTTTGGTGTTAAGGTCCCTATTTCAATGAAACCAAATCCAAAGTTCGAAAGTTCATTATAAAGCTTTGCATCTTTATCAAAACCAGCAGCTAGACCAACAGGATTTTTAAATGTCAAACCAAAAACAGAACGCTCCAAAGTAGGATGTTCAACACAATACATTTTACGTATCAAAAAGGAGACTCCAGGAAGCTTAGAGCTCCACCAAATCATCGCAAAAGAAAAATGATGAATTTTTTCTGGATCAAAAAGAAAAAGAAATTTTTTAATAATACTTTGATACATATAGTTTGATTTTATACAAAAATAAAAAAACCAACTCGATAAGAGTTGGTTTTAATTATAATATAATAAAATTGGAATTTTTAGTACTAAGCATTCAGCTTAGCGCTCATTTCTAAAGAAATTGAAGAACGCTCCATTTTGATTTTACCTGCCAGTGTTTCAACAACACAAGTGTTGTCTTTATCATTTAACTCAGCAATTTTACCATGAATACCGCTTTTAGTGATTATACGATCTCCTTTTTTAAGATCATTCATAAATGCTTTTTCTTTTTTTTGTCTCCTTTGCTGAGGTAAAATAATAAAGAAAACAAAGATGACGAGCATCAATAATAAAAAAGGTACCTGAGCAGAAAATCCTTCCATTGAAGTTATATATTAATTAGTTTGTTGTAATCGTGCAGCTTGAGCAGCATCACGTTGTTGTTGTTTAACTGGGTCTGCTGTAACCATTGCTTTAATACGAATAGTTTCTCTACCTGTACTTGTATTTGTTGTAAGAGTAACTGTTTTTTGCTGCAAATTAGGTTTATTACTTGAGTCAAAGCTAACACGGATTTCTCCAGTTGCTCCGGGAGCAATAGGTAAATTCTTGGGGTATTCTGGAACTGTACATCCACAACTTCCTCTTGCATCTGAGATAATAAGTTCTGATTTACCCGTATTAGTAAAAGTGAAGATAGTTTCGACACGATCACCTTCTGTAATAACTCCAAAATCATGGATTCCTTTGTCAAAAGAGAGAACAGCTAAGTCTGAAACAGCTTTAGATACAATAGCTTGATCAGCCGAAGTCTCGGGTGCAGATTTCTTTGTTTCGGTATCACCACAAGAAACTAAAGTGAATGATACAATTGCTAAAATTGGTAATAATAATTTTTTCATAATATTTTTTAGTTCATTAAATTTCAAAATTAAGGAAAAAATTACAATAATCCTCTACCTTGTTTATTCATTCGGTTAGATTTCTCATACTCTTTTACAAGACTGTCCAAAACTCCGTTAATAAATAAATTGCTTTTCGGAGTAGAATATTCTTTAGCAATTTCCAAATATTCGTTTAGTGTTACCTTTGGAGGAATGTTTGAAAAGTAAAAAAGTTCAGCAATTGCCAACTTTATTAGGATTGCATCGAGGTTAGCAATTCGCTCAGAATCCCAGTTAGGCGTTTTTCCATCTAATTCCTTTTGCAACTCTTCCTCATTTACTATTGCTTTTTCGAATAATTCAATTCCAAATTTCACATCTTCAATACTTTCATTGTGATCTGGAAATTCTAAAGAACTTTCAGAATTCAAATCAAGTCTTTTAAGTTGTTTTAACAAAAAGGTGTTCACTAAAGGTAAATCATCAATCCAAGTCATGTTCAAATCTTCAAAATAATGATATAAAGAATCATCTGGAGCAATGATGTTTTTAAAAATGGAAACTACAAAACGAATGTCTTCTTCGTCAGAAGGAGATTCAATTTTATTATACGTTTCAAAAACCTCACTTGTCAATATAGAATTGTATATTTTTTTTATATAGTCAAACTCTAACTCCCAATGATTAAGTTTTTTATTAGAAATAAACTGGATTAGCTTTTTGTTGTTCGAAATGAACAACAAGCTTTTATTATTAGCAATAGCCTGATGCAATTCTGCAAAGGAGTCTTTGATTCTTACTCGTGTCCTATTAATTTCGTGTTGACTTGCTGCATGTTTCTGAAGTTGTTTGAAGAAAGCAAGCTTAATTAAATACAAATCAAAAACACCTGTTAAACTGTTCTTGATGAAATTAACTTCCTCAGATAAAGAATTTTGGTTTCCATTCGAAAGTGCATAAACCGATTGCATAATTTTAATTCGAATGTGTCTTCTTGTTAACATGTATAAGAACTTTTGTTTAGGCTACAAAAATAGTGTTTTGAAAAGTACTGCACCAAACTTCTATTAATTTTTTGCAAATTAATTTTACTTTTTTCTAGCCTTGCATTTACGTACCTTTGAACATCTTGAAAGTTTATGAAAGAATTAAAATACCTCAATAAATACCTATATAAATATCGTGTCCGACTACTCTTTGGTGTCCTCATAACGATCATAGCTCGAATTTTTTCGCTTTTCGCACCACGTTTAATAGGTAATTCCCTTACTGCTGTGGAGCGCTTTATAAAATCAGAGACTACACCAATTGAAGTAATTAAAGAAGAACTTTTTTGGAATATTGTGATCATTATTTCTGCAGCAATAGTATCAGGGTTTTTTACTTTTCTAATGCGACAAACCATCATTAATGTTTCTAGGTATATTGAGTTTGACTTAAAGAATGAAATCTTTGAGCATTATCAAAAATTGAGTTTGAGTTTTTATAAAAACAATCGAACTGGTGACTTAATGAATCGAATTAGTGAAGACGTAGGAAAAGTTCGCATGTATTTTGGCCCAGCGATAATGTATAGCATTAATACGGTGTCACTATTTGTTATTGTGATTTCTTACATGGTTAGTATTGCTCCTGTTTTAACTGTTTATACGCTCTTACCTTTACCTATTCTATCGGTTACTATTTATAAATTAAGTAAAGCGATTAATATAAGGAGTACTGCGGTACAAGAAATTCTTTCAGATTTATCAACTTTTACTCAAGAATCTTTTAGCGGAATTGCGGTAATTAAATCTTATGCTATTCAATCAAAAGTTAATAAAGACTTTAAAGAGTTAACCTATTTGAGTAAAGAGAAAAATGTAGATTTAGCTAAAATTCAGGCTTGGTTTTTCCCTCTAATGGTATTACTTATTGGATTCAGTAATCTTCTAGTTATTTTTATTGGAGGAAAACAATACATCGATGGTAGCTTAGAGATTGGTGTTTTAGCTGAATTCATTATATATGTGAATATGCTTACATGGCCTGTAGCGACAGTAGGATGGGTAACATCCATAATCCAACAAGCTGAAGCCTCTCAGAAAAGAATCAATGACTTTTTGAAAGAGGTTCCCAAAATAACTAGTGGAACGATTGATGAGACAATTAAAATCGGAACCATCGAATTTAAAAATGTAAGTTTTACTTTTAAAGAAACTAAAATACAAGCAGCAAAGAACATCAATTTTAAACTGAAACTAGGGGAAACCCTAGGTATTATTGGAAAAACTGGTTCTGGAAAATCCACAATTCTTGATTTAATTAGTAGACTATATGATGTAGATGAAGGGGAGATATTAATCGATGGAATTCCAATTCAAAACTATAACCTGGCAGCGCTTCGCTCTGAAATTGGGTATGTTCCACAAAATCCATTTTTATTTTCAGAAACTATAGAAAGTAACATTCGTTTTGGAAAATCTGATGCAAGTTTCGAAGAAATTGAAGCTGCAGCTAAAAGTAGTGCTGTTTCAGGAAATATTGAACGTTTCAATGAGGGCTATAAAACTATATTAGGAGAACGTGGCGTTACCCTTTCGGGAGGGCAAATTCAAAGAATATCTATTGCCCGCGCACTAATAAAAGACCCTAAAATATTATTATTTGATGATTGCCTATCTGCTGTAGATGCAGACACAGAAGAAGAAATCCTTAAAAACCTCAACGTAAGTTCTAAAGAAAAAACAACACTCATTGTTAGCCACAGAATAACATCAGTAAAAGAAGCTGATTGTATTATTGTTATTGAACAAGGCGAGATTATTGAACAGGGGACACATTCTGATCTCATTAAGGAAGATGGGTTTTACAATAGATTATATCTCAAACAAAACACGGAAAAAAATCAATAATTTTTTTTTGTTTAATATTTTCGCCATTTTTACAGTTATTAAAAGGCTTTTGTTAAACATAATAAAATAGGGATGGAAATCAAGCAAGAAGAAATATTTTCAAAAATACTGCGAGCAGGAAGAAGAACTTACTTCTTTGATGTTAGAGAAACCAAGGCTTCTGATTATTTTTTAACTATAACGGAGAGTAAAAAGTTTACCAATGACGACGGTACTTTTTTTTACAAAAAACACAAGATATATCTTTATAAAGAAGATTTTTCTGAGTTTCATGGCATATTAGGTGAGATGATAGACTTTGTAATAAAACAAAGGGGTGAGGAGGTCATTAGCGATCGCCATCAAAAAGAATTTAAACCGGAGGAATATAAAGATGTTGTTTCGAATGAATCTAAAAGCTTTACTGATTTGAATTTTGAAGATATTTAGATTCAAGTTCCTAAGGTGACTGCTAATTAGATGTCATGATATTTTTTATATCTTTAAAATAAATGTTTATTCTTTTTAAACTAGACACAATAATACCTGTGTTAAGATTTAATTATAATATAAAATTATATTTATTTTTAAAAAAACTATAGCTGTGAAAAAAATTATCTGTTTACTCGTTTTTTTAGCAACCAGCCTAACCGGTCTCGCTCAAACTACTGATGCATCTTATTATCTTCCTGATGGTCATCAATATGATTCCGAAATACCAACACCTCAAAGCATTTTAGGCTTTAATGTTGGGGATTGGCATGTTAGTCATGACAAACTTTCAGAGTACATGCGGGTTTTAGCTAGTTCCTCTGATAGGATTTCAATAAAAAATAGAGGAAATACATACGAGGGACGCCCTTTGTTGTTATTAACTATTACAAGTCCTAAAAATCATCAAAATATCGATGAAATCAAAAAACAACATATGCAGTTGTCCGAGCCCGAAGGACAAAATCTAGACCTCAGCTCAATGCCTGCTATTGTTTATCAAGGTTTTTCTATACATGGAAATGAACCAAGCGGTGCAAATTCCGGATTAATGGTTGCCTACCACCTAGCAGCTTCAGAAGATGCAAGCGTTATAGAACTTCTTGAAGATGTTGTTATATTATTTGATCCCAGCTTTAACCCAGATGGGTTACAACGTTTTTCTCAATGGGCAAATACTCACAAGAGTAATATCTTAAACCCTGACCCTAACGATCGAGAGTATAACGAAGCTTGGCCAAGGGGAAGAACAAATCACTACTGGTTTGACATGAATAGAGATTGGTTACCAGTTCAATTACCCGAATCTAATGTGCGAATTAAAAGTTTCACAGAATGGTTACCAAACATACTTACTGACCATCACGAAATGGGAACTAATGCAACATTCTTTTTCCAGCCTGGAATTCAATCTCGAGTAAATCCATTGACTCCTAAAATGAACCAAACACTCACCCGTGAAATAGGAGAATTTCACGCAGAAGCTTTAAATAAAATTGGCTCTCTTTATTATACAGAAGAGAGTTATGATGATTTCTATTATGGTAAAGGATCTACCTATCCAGATATAAATGGAAGTATTGGAATTCTTTTTGAGCAGGCAAGTTCAAGAGGCCATATTCAAGAAAGTGATAATGGGATACTAACTTTTCCTTTTACAATTAGAAATCAATTTAATACTGCGCTTTCAACTCTTAAGGCAGCAAAAAAAATGCGTGTTAAATTGCTAGATTACCAAAGAACTTTTTATAGTGACGCATTACGAGAAGCTAAGCAGAGTAAACAAAAATCAATTGTATTTGGAAATGCTAAAGATCCTGCTACTTCCTATCGTTTAGCTGAAATATTAAAGCGGCACCAAATCAAAGTACATAATCTAAATAAAAACACTACCATAAAGGGTAAAAAATATGCAAAAGAGGCAAGTTATGTTGTCCCTTTAAATCAAAAGAAAAACAAGCTAATTCATGCAATGTTTGACACTCAAACTAAATTTCAGGACAGCTTATTTTATGACATTTCTGCTTGGACCTTTCCCCTAGCATTTAACTTAAATTATTCTTTTGAAAAATCGGTTGACCTTGCAGGATCTCAAATTGAAGTTCTAGAGCATCCTAAAGATGACCTTATTAAAGAATCTTCATATGCATATCTTCTCGAGGGACATGGTTATTATACTCCGAAATTTCTATACCACCTATTGGATACAGGAGTTCGGGTTAAAGTAGGATTAAAACCTTTCTCAATCGAAGGTAATTCTTATGACTATGGAAGTTTAATGATTCCTGTTGCGAATCAAAATATGGATTCAAAAGCGCTTTATGGACTAATCAGAGACGCTTCCTCTGAATTAATGTTAGAAATAAAATCGGTAAGTACAGGTTTAACTGAAGGAATTGATTTGGGATCTAATAACTTTAAAACTATCAAAAAACCTAAAGCTGCAGTTTTGATAGGCGATGGAATAAGAAGCTATGATGCCGGAGAAATATGGCACTTAATGGATACTCAGTATGAAATTCCAATAACCAAAATTGATATACGTCAACTTAGTCGTGTTGATTTAAGTCGCTATACACACTTTATCATTCCTAGCTACAGCGGAGGTTTATTAAACTCCAGTAAAGATAAAATCGAAAACTGGATAAAAGCTGGTGGTTCTTTAGTTGCTTACAGAGATGCAATTAAATGGGTGAGCGAAAATAAATTAGCTGCTGTTGATTTTAAATCATTTAAAAGAGAAGCTTCTGATGTTGCTTTTGACCAAAGAGAAAATTATCAAGGGGCTCAAAATATTGGTGGGGCTATTTTCAATACTGATATTGACAGAAGTCATCCAATTAACTTTGGTATTGAGCAAAGCACCTTACCTATTTTCAGAAACTCAAGAATTTTCATGGAAGCTGATAAGCAGAGTTATAACAACCCTATTCGTTATACAGAAAATCCATTATTAAGTGGTTATATATCCAAAGAACAACTGAGCCTATTAAAAGGTAGTGTCCCATTTAAGCACCTCAGAAAAGGAAGAGGAAATATTCTTCTTTTAACAGATAATACAAACTTTAGAGCATACTGGTATGGAACTAATAAAGTGTTTGCTAACGCCTTGTTTTATTCTAACTTCATGAGATAGCTTAAAATACAGTAAAACAAAACTCCCAAGAATAATAACTCTTTGGGATTTTTTATTAACCTAAAAAAACACTTATTTTTTACTTTTAAATATATCATCTAAAATCCAAGCCGGTCCAATCATTAAGAATTTAATATCATCTAAAAATGAAGGCTTTTTACCCTCAATTTTATGTCCATAAAACTGAATAATCCAGGCGATTACAAAAATGACAACTGAGACTTGCCATAATTCAACAAATACTTTCATTTGAAAATTCCCAAGGATGCATAGAATTGAAAAGCCTAAAATCAAAAAAGTCATTTTTAAAGATAATCGAATGTAAAAAAGCAAAACTGGTATTAAAGCCACTACTCCCCAATTGGCATATAAAGAATCTGAAATTCCTGTTAAATTTTGAATTAAATTAGATGGAATTGACATTAATAATCCAATTACCGAAAAGAAGATCGCTGGTACACAAAAATAATGAATTATCTTATTGGTTTTGTTTTGATGACTTTCCGCATATTTATCAAGCAGTTGTTGTAATGTTTGCATGGTTTGAAATTTTTAATGAAATTACACATAATTTGTTTAAAAAAAAACATGGCACTTACAACTTCAAAAATGTTTCCGCTTTATACAGTTGCTCCAGAATTTAATTTACTGGATGTTAACCTGCATCAGGAAAGTAGTCTGCAAGAGCTTAGAGGTAAAAAAGGAACACTGATTGTTTTTATGTGTAACCACTGCCCCTTTGTGATACACCTTTTATCACACTTTACTAAGTTTGCACTTGAGCTCAAACCAAAGGGGATTTCAACTATTGCTATATCAAGTAACGATATAGATAATTATCCGAAGGATAATCCGGATCACATGATTGAGCTATCAAAAGAATATAATTTTTCATTTCCTTACTTATACGACCCAACTCAAAAAATAGCTAAGGCATATGATGCGGCTTGTACTCCAGACTTTTACCTTTTTAATGACCAAAATAAGTTAGTGTATAGAGGCCGATATGACACATCAAGACCTCAACTAGTGACACCCATTACTGGTGAAGATATAAGAAATGCTGCATTAAACCTAGTCAACAAAAAACCCATATCCGAAAATCAGTTTCCGAGTATGGGTTGTAATATTAAATGGAAATAGTTCTTACTTAAAGTCTACGAGTTCAACTTCAAACTTTAGAGTTGCATTTGGAGGAATAACTCCTCCTGCACCAGCAGAACCATATCCTAAATCCGAAGGAATAATAAAAGTAGCCTTTGCTCCTTTGGACAACAAAGCGATTCCTTCGTCCCATCCTTTAATTACCTGACCTTCCCCTAAAGTAAAATCAATTGGTGCGTTTCTTTTGTATGAGGAATCAAAAACAGTTCCGTCTAACAAACTTCCTTCATAATGAACAGATACATTTTGTCCTTGAGAAGGTTTAGTACCAGTTCCCGCTGTTTCTGTTTTGTAGAACAGTCCCGAATCTGTTTTATCAAATCCTTCGGTAATACCAGCCAATGCCTCAGCCTTAGCTTTTTGTTGTTCAACTATTTTTTTTAATCGATTCATTTCAAAATCAGTGAATGCATTTGGAGCATCAAAAGCCTCTGCATCAGCACCTATCCGAATAATCTCTAGAGAATTAATAGTGTCGTTTTGAGCTAGTTCATCTACAACATCTTGTCCTTCTTCAACAAAACCAAAAACAGTATGCTTCCCGTCTAACCAAGGAGTTGGTATATGAGTAATAAAAAACTGACTCCCATTTGAACCTGGACCTGCATTAGCCATAGATAAAACACCTGGCTTATCGTGTTTTAAATCAGGATGAAATTCATCATTGAATTGATATCCTGGACCTCCAGTTCCTGATCCTTGTGGACAACCACCTTGAACCATAAAATCCTCGATGACCCTATGAAATTTTAAACCATTGTAATATGGTGTACCTTCTTCCTTAACCTCATTTTTAATAGTTCCTTCTGCAAGACCTACAAAGTTTCCAACTGTTCCTGGAGTTTCGGCAAAAGTTAATGATAATAAAATAGCTCCTTTGGGAGTTGAAAATTTAGCGTAAAGACCGTCTTTCATTTGTGTTATATTGTTTGTTTATGAGCCACAAAGATAAAGAAGTGTATTTGAGTAATTCGATAAAAAAGAAACAAATTAATTTGCTACTTCACTCATGAACTTGATTCGAAAAAGTCTAATCTCTTCTTCATCGTAATCTCCTTCGAACTCTTCAAGAGCGAGTGATATGTCATCGGACGTCGCATCCATAAAATAGTCATTCAATTCCTCTTGTTGATCTTCATCAAGAATTTCATCTATCCAATAACTTATATTAAGTTTTGTGCCCGAGAAAACAATTGTTTCCATTTCCCCAACAAACTTAATCATGCTCATTCCTTTAGCAGCTGCAATATCGTCAAGTGGTAATTTTCGATCCACGTTTTGAATCATATATAATTTAAGGGCTGAATTGGCTCCTGTGCTTTTAACAATCAAATCATCAGGTCTGAGGATTTTATTTTCTTCAACATATTCTTTAATTGATATTAGAAACTGCTTTCCATATTTGACTGCTTTCCCTTCTCCTACACCATTAATATTTTTAAGTTCTTCAAGGGATGTTGGATACTTATAAGCAATCTCCTTTAAAGAATTCTCCTGAAAAACTGTATAAGGCGGAACTCCTGCCTTATCTGCAACATTTTTTCTTAAGCTTTTAAGCAGATTGAGAAGTTTTTCGTCTGCTTCTGCTTCTTTTATAATTGGTGTTGAGGCATTTCTATAAGATGCAAAGTCATGATCTTCTGTCATCAAAAAAGAATAGGGATTTTCATTAAATTCCTTACCCTTCTCAGCTACCTTAACAACCCCATAGGTTTCTATTTCTTTGGAGATAAATTTAGCAACAATAGCCTGCCTAATTAATGCCATCCAGTATGAAGCGCGCTCATTTTTACCTTTACCAAATACCTCTAATTCTGATGTTTTATGACTGTTAATTATTGCATTTGATTCTCCTAAAAGAGTTTTTATAATCTCTTTTGATTTAAATTGTTCTCTTGTTTGTTTGATGGTTTCGATGAGCAACATCAACTGGTCTTGAGCTTCTGATCTTTTTTTAGGGAAACGCATATTGTCGTCCATATCCCCGCCTAGACCAGTTTCATTATCGAATTCTTCTCCGAAGTAATGAAGAATAAATTTTCTTCGTGATATTGATGTTTCAGCAAAAGCTACCATTTCATTTAAAAGAGCAAAACCAATTTCTTGTTCCGCAACTGGTTTCCCAGCCATAAATTTTTCGAGCTTTTCTATGTCTTTGTGAGAGTAATAAGCTAAACAATGACCTTCTCCACCATCACGCCCTGCTCTTCCAGTTTCTTGGTAATAGCTTTCAATACTTTTAGGTATATCGTGATGAACCACAAAACGAACGTCGGGTTTATCAATCCCCATTCCAAAAGCTATGGTAGCAACAACTACGTCACAATCTTCTTTTAGAAACATATCCTGATTCTTCACTCTGGTTTTATTATCTAAACCTGCATGATAAGGGATTGCTTTAATATTATTTACCTGAAGTGTTTGCGCAAGTTGCTCGACCTTTTTTCTAGAGAGGCAATAAATAATTCCTGATTTGCCTTCGTTCTGTTTAACGAAACGAATAATGCCAGATTCGATTTGATCTGTTTTTGGTTGAACCTCGTAATAGAGGTTTGGTCTGTTAAAGGATGCTTTAAAAAGTTTAGCATTGGGCACTTTAAGATTTTTAAGAATATCTTCCTGAACTTTAGGTGTGGCTGTTGCCGTTAGGGCAATAATTGGAAGGTCTTTTTCTATTTTTTCAAGCATTACCCTCAAATTCCTATATTCAGGTCTAAAGTCATGTCCCCATTCAGATATACAATGTGCTTCGTCTATAGCGAGAAAAGACAAATCAACTGTTTTTAGAAATGTTAGAGTATCTTCTTTTACAAGCGATTCAGGAGCAATATATAGCAGCTTAGTTACTCCGTCAACAATATCTTGCTTTACTTGTTGAATTGCTGTTTTAGTAAGCGATGAGTTCAAAACATGAGCAATTCCCTCTGTGGAAGAAATTCCGCGAATTGCATCAACCTGATTTTTCATTAAGGCAATCAATGGTGAGACAACAATTGCTGTTCCTCTAGAAATTAATGCAGGTAGTTGATAACAAAGTGACTTTCCTCCTCCAGTAGGCATAATAACAAAAGAATCCTTACCTTCCATAAGGTTTTCAATAACGGGTTCTTGTAAGCCTTTAAATTTAGAAAAGCCGAAATGTTTTTTAAGTTCTTTTTGAAGTGGAGTATGCGACATTTAATTACCTCTTTGAATCAAAATTATTTTACATTTGTATCAATAAATATAACACTTACTTAATTAACTTAATATAATATATCAAACTATTGTTAAATAAAGAGCATATTTTAGAAAATGCAAAAACAACTCTTGAACTTGAATCAAAAGCAATTCGTGATTTAATAGCAACACTTGACGATCAATTTGTTTCTACTGTAGAATATTTATCGAATTTTGAAGGCAGGGTTATTATAACTGGAATTGGAAAAAGTGCTGTTATTGCAATGAAAATAGTAGCAACATTAAATTCAACAGGTACTGCTGCTGTATTTATGCATGCTGCTGATGCCATTCACGGAGATTTAGGGATCATCCAAAAAAAGGATGCTGTAATATGTATTTCTAAAAGTGGAAATTCACCAGAAATTCAGGCTTTAATCCCTTTCATTAAAAAACGCGGTAATTTAGTAATTGCCTTTACTGCAAATTTGGACTCGTACCTTGGAAAAACAGCAGACAAAGTAATCAGTACTTATGTCGAAAAAGAGGCTTGCCCAAATAATTTAGCTCCAACAACAAGTACAACAGTTCAGCTAGCCGTTGGGGATGCACTTGCTGTTTGTTTGTTGAAATTAAAAAAATTCAATGCAGAAGATTTTGCCCAACATCATCCAGGTGGTGCTCTTGGTAAAAAACTATATCTAACCGTTGGTGAATTAGCAAAAAAACACGAACGACCAGCTGTAAATCTTAATACTCCAGTAAAACTTGTAATTTCAGAAATCAGCAAAAAAAGATTGGGTGCTACTGCTGTTCTAGAAAACAATAAAATAGTTGGAATAATAACCGATGGCGACGTTAGAAGAATGCTTGAAAAGCATGATGACATAGGAGACTTGACGGCAATAGACATAATGTCATCCAAACCAATTGTAGTTGACCCAGAACTTCTAGCATATGATGTAATGGCTACACTAAAAACCAAAGGAATCGGGCAGCTTATTGTTCAGAATCTTTCTGGAACTTATATTGGAATGATTCATATCTTAGATTTAATTAAAGAAGGAATTGAATAATGGCTGATGAATCTAATGAAATGTCTTTTTTAGACCATCTTGAAGAATTAAGATGGCATTTAATCCGATCTACTTTAGCCATAGTCATTGTTGCTACTGCCGCATTTATAGCAAAAGATTTTATTTTTGACACCCTTCTTTTTGGGCCAAAAAAAACTGACTTCTTCACTTACCGTTTGTTCTGTGAACTGTCTCAGACTTTGGGACAAGGAAACAGTCTGTGTATTGAAGAAATGCCTTTTAGAATTCAAAGTAGAACCATGTCTGGTCAATTTTCTGCTCACTTATGGACTTCAATAACTACAGGATTTATAATCGCATTCCCCTATATACTTTATGAATTCTGGAAATTCATTAGCCCAGGTCTAAATCTTAATGAACGGAAAAATGCAAGAGGTTTTATTTTAGTTGCTTCTTTATTGTTTTTTATGGGTGTATTTTTTGGATATTACATAGTTACCCCACTTTCAATTAACTTTTTAGGAAACTACTCCGTAAGTTCTGAAGTGTTTAACGATTTTGATTTAAGCAGCTACATAAGCCTTTTAAGGGCATCGGTTCTTTCTTCTGGACTTATATTTGAACTACCCATTCTGATTTATTTTTTAACTAAAATCGGATTAGTGACCCCCAAATTCCTAAGGAAAAACAGAAAGTTTGCGATTGTTATTGTGTTAATTTTATCTGCGGTAATTACTCCTCCAGACATTGCCAGTCAAGTAATTGTTACCATTCCCATATTGATTTTGTATGAGGTAAGTATTTTTATTTCTAAAGTAGTATATAAACGTCAACAAAAAGAACTTCAAAATGTCTGATATCGTAGTTGACTTCAATTCCTGTCGTTCTAATATGAATGATATAATTTTAAATGAAAAATCTAAAGTTTTAAACAGGATTTTTAATTTGGATTCAAATGCATTCAAACCAGGAGCATTAGATCGTAAAACAAAAGAATTGCTGGGGCTTGTAGCTCCAACTGTTCCTCGTTGTGATGATTGTGTTCAATATCATCTTGAGCAATGTCATAAAGAAAACATTTCTAAAAATGAAGTAATGGAAAGTTTAGAAATAGCTACTTTGGTTGGCGGAACAATAGTAATCCCTAATCTTAGAAGAGCTTTTGAATATTGGGAAGCACCAGAAAACAAGAAATAATTATGCAGTTGAGAGCAGAAAAAATTGTAAAATCATACAAAGGACGAAAGGTTGTAAAAGAAATTTCGATTGAAGTTAATCAAGGAGAAATAGTTGGTTTATTGGGTCCAAATGGAGCGGGTAAAACTACCTCTTTTTACATGATTGTAGGCTTAGTAAAGCCCAATGAAGGATCGATTTATCTTGATGATAAAGACATAACGACTTATCCAATGTATCAGCGTGCTCAAAACGGAATTGGTTATCTAGCCCAAGAAGCCTCTGTGTTTAGAAAACTAAGCGTAGAAGACAACATTCTTAGCGTATTGCAATTAACTTCTTTAAGAAAAAAGCAACAAAAAGAAAAGATGGAATCTCTTTTGGAAGAATTTGGATTAACCCATATCCGAAAAAACCGAGGTGATTTATTATCAGGTGGAGAACGAAGACGAACAGAAATTGCAAGAGCACTTGCAACAGACCCTAAGTTTGTTTTACTCGACGAACCCTTTGCGGGAGTTGACCCAGTAGCAGTAGAAGATATTCAGCGAATTATAGCACATCTTAAGGATAAGAATATCGGTATTCTTATAACCGATCATAATGTTCAAGAAACGCTAGCCATAACAGACAAAACCTATTTGATGTTTGAAGGTGGTATCTTGAAAGCTGGAGTACCTGAAGAATTAGCAGCAGATCCGATGGTAAGAAAAGTTTATCTAGGTCAAAATTTTGAGTTGAGAAAAACTAAGCTAGAGTTTTAAAATCCAAGTACATTTTTTAAAAGACTCAATACTATGTAGGACATTATTATCCCAACAAAAGCAGCTAGTCCTAAAAAATAAAACATCGGTATTGCTAATAATAGGATAAGAATCAAAAAGATAATTCCCCAAACATTAGATTGATCAAATCCCTTGAGAGCAATCATTTTCCAATGAATATTCATAAAGAAAACAGACAATATCGCTATAACTATTAATGCAAACGGGGTTAAGAGAAAAGCTTTAAGATCGGTCAACAAAGGATGCTGAACAAATAAAGGAAGTGCTCCAATAAACAAGGCATTGGCAGGAGTGGGTAATCCTCTAAAAAATGAAACTTTTTCAGTTATTAAATTAAATTTCGCTAATCTAAAAGCGGCTCCTAAGGTAATTATAAATCCTACTAGAGCAATAGGTACAATAGTAAAAATCAACGAATACTGTTTAAACTCCAAAGAAAAATCAGTACTGTGAATACCTGAAATAACAAACATTTGATACATTATCACTCCTGGAACTAGACCGCTGGTTACCATATCTGCAAGAGAATCGAGCTGAACTCCGAGTTGACTTTCCACGTGTAAAAGCCTTGCTAAAAAACCATCAAAAAAATCACAAATAACTCCAAGAATTATAGCAATTAAAGCTGCTTCAAAAAAGTGAGAAAATGCTAAAAAAATTGCGACACATCCAAAAAACAAATTAAGAAGGGTAAAAATATGCGGGATGCTTTTTTTGATCATAATTGATAATAATATACTAAAATAATAGTTTTATTTTTAGATTAATCTATCCTCAATATATAATTTTAAAATTTAATTATTCTATTTTGGATTCAAGGAAAAAAAAGCACCGAAAGCGATTTGGAATTAAAAACTAAAAATTAACTTTAGGAAAATTAATATTTTGAAGCAAAACTACATACTTATTTTACTTACCGGAGTTTTATTAAGTTTAGGATGGCCAACTTATGGATCCCCTATCTTTCTATTCATTGCCTTAGTTCCTTTATTTGATTTTGTTCATCAGGTAAAAAACTCTTCTATAAAAAATAAAAATATAACTGTTTTTGGCTACTCTTATTTAGCCTTTTTGATTTGGAATATTTGTACAACTTGGTGGATATTTAATTCTTCTCCTTTTGGTGGAGCTTTTGCAATAATTTGTAACAGTAGTTTTTATGCAATTTTAATAACTCTTTATCATTGGTCATTAAGTAGGTTTTCTAAAACGGGAGCTTCCGTGTTTTTAATAGCCACTTGGATATCTTTTGAAAAATTTCACCTAATATGGGACTTTTCCTGGCCATGGCTAAATTTAGGAAATGCTTTTTCTGAATACATTTACTGGATTCAATGGTATGAATACACAGGAGTTTTTGGAGGAACACTTTGGGTTTTGGTTCTTAATTTCTTTTTTCTTTTTCAATATCAAAAATATAAAGAAAGTAAATCAATAAAAAGTCTATTAAAAAATTCCATTCCAGGGTTACTGGGTATTGCACTTCCCATAGCTTTTTCTTTAATTATTTTTGCAAATCAAGATACTCCACAAGAGTATACTGAAGTTATTGTTATTCAGCCTAACATAGACCCCTACAATGAAAAATATCAACTAACTAATGATGACTTTCGAAACACACTTATTGATCTTTCATCAAAAAAAATAAGTCCCAAAACATTCTATCTGATTACTCCCGAAACATTTTTCTCACAAGGGGCTGGTTTTGATATTGATACCTTTGAAAATTCTCAATTTAATAACTCCTTAAAGAATTATATTAGTTCATTTGAAAACTTAACCCTCCTAGCGGGAACTCAATTCTATAAAATTCATCGGAGTGAAAAAGAGCCAACCGAAACCGCAAATAAAATTCGTGATGGTTTTTGGGTTGACTACTATAACTCCGCAATTCAAATTGATTCAAACCAAAAATCCCCTATCTACCATAAATCAAAACTGGTTGTTGGGGTGGAAAACATGCCTTACAAAAGTTTTTTCAAACCTTTACTTGGAGAATTTCTGCTTAACTTAGGAGGTACAGTTTCTAGCAGGTCTACTCAAAAAATACGTACTGTTTTCAAGCATTCAACTCAAGGAACTTTAACAGCACCTATTATTTGTTACGAATCTATTTATGGAGAATTTGTTACCCAATACACACTTAATGGAGCTCAATTTTTCAGCATACTTACTAACGATGCTTGGTGGGGAAATACTCAAGGGCACAAACAACTTCTAAGTTATGCGCGACTTCGAGCAATTGAAAATAGACGTGCAATTGCTCGAAGTGCAAATACTGGAATTAGCGCTTTTATAGACGCTCAAGGAAAAATAACAAGCTCTATAGCTTATAATGAAAAAGGAGCCTTGAAAAGCTCTGTAGGCCTAAACAGTGAGCTAACATTCTATACGCAATATGGAGATTATATAGCACGAATATCAAACTTTACCTTTTTCTTACTTATTCTAGCTGCTTTTGGAAATTTTTTTCGAAGAAAGAAATGATACATCATTATTTAAAATATTGGTTTTTTAAAAGAAAAGCTACCACAGAGCATGGAGTACATTCTCCATATTTATATGCACTTGTATGCTCGTGTTTTTATAATTCAAAGTTCAATAAAATAAGAGTAACTCCATGGAATTCTAGTGCTCAAGATATTATGGCTACTTATTTCTTAGAACAGCTTATGCTATTTAACCAGCAGATTGGAGCTGAATTTAAAATTGAAAAAGATAAAATTATATATCAAAAAGATAAAAGTTTAAAGCAAAATATATCTGAAATTAAAGAAAGAAAAGAACCTCAGATTACTATGGTGGGGGATCTTCATAATCAGAGAAAAACATGGGAATCGTTTGCTTCAACCTCTAAATATATAATTGTTGATTTATATTTTTTTGGAATTGTAATTCAAAGACCTCAACAAGGAGCTGAATTAATTTTTCTTAAAGTTTTCTAAGTGAACTCTTTAAAATCTACTAATTTTACATAATGGATGAAAATGTTTCATATGTTATTGGACTAGTTGTAAGTTATTTTTTAATTAAAAAAATTTTGTTCAAGAAAAAAAAAGAAAAGAAACTGAGCTTTCGTAAACGCTATGACTTAAGAAAAAAGAAAAATGACAAAAATTAAAGTCTATACTAAAACTGGAGATAACGGAACAACTGGCCTATTCTCAGGTGAAAGAGTACCAAAGCATCACATCCGAATCAAAGCATATGGAACTGTTGATGAACTAAACAGTTGGATTGGTATAATTAGAAGTCAAAAAATTAAGCAAGAACAAGCTGATGAACTCATTAAAATTCAGCATGACCTTATGTACATTGGGTCTGAGTTAGCAAATGATTCAGCTAACAACAAAACATCAGGAATCGATTTAATTGACAAAAAAGATGTAGATACACTTGAGAAGTGGATTGATCGAATGACAGAAGAACTGCCAACGTTAAAGAATTTTGTTATCCCTGGCGGTCAGCCAAGTGTTGCAAGCACACATCTTGCACGATGTGTTTGTAGAAGAGCAGAACGCATTATTACAGAGCTAAATCAAGATTCTAAAACAAATCCTGTCATCATTTTTTATATCAATAGACTTTCGGATTATTTATTCACATTATCGCGAAAATTCGGACTAGACTTCGAAATTGAGGAAATAAAGTGGACTCCCAAGCAAAAAAAGTAATTTTTACTTGTCAGTTAGATATAAAAATTTATTTTTGCGAAAAAATATATTCATGTACTGGACATTAGAACTAGCTTCCTACCTTAGTGATGCACCTTGGCCTGCATCGAAAGATGAATTAATTGATTTTTCAATTCGAACTGGAGCACCATTAGAGGTTGTAGAAAATTTACAATCAATGGAAGACGAAGGTGATGTATACGAATCCATTGAAGAAATATGGCCTGATTTTCCATCAGATGAAGATTATCTTTGGAATGAAGACGAATACTAAATAACTATCTTGACAAAGTCTCTTCGGAGGCTTTTTTTTTACTTAAATTTGATTGCTTAATTTAGAAGCCCTATGAGTATCTTAAATACAATATTAAAAACTTTCGTCGGCGATAAGTCGAAAAAAGATATACGTGCCATCCAATATCTTGTGGATCAAATTAACGAACATTTCCTTGGCTTTGAAGCTATCTCAAACGATGAACTGAGAGAAAAAACTTCAATTTTTAAATCTAAAATTCAAGATTCTCGTATAGCAATTGATACCGAAATACGTGACTTAAATACTCAACTTAAAGAGATTACAGATATTGACCAAAGAGAAGATATTTATAATAGAGTTGATATTTTAGAAGCTGATGGTCTGAAAGTTACTGAAGACTGTTTGAATGAAATTTTACCTGAAGCTTTTGCAGTTGTTAAAGAAACAGCCCGACGCTTTGTTCACAATGAGCAGTTACGCGTAAAAGCCTCTCCAAAGGACAGAGAATTTGCCCAGGAAAAGAACTATGTGGTTCTAGAAGGCGATGATGCACTTTGGGCAAACAGTTGGGATGCAGCAGGAAAGCCAATTACTTGGGATATGATTCATTATGACGTTCAATTGATCGGAGGGATTACACTTCACCAAGGAAAGATAGCAGAAATGCAAACTGGAGAAGGAAAAACACTGGTAGCTACCCTACCCGTTTACTTAAATGCATTAACTGGTAAAGGAGTTCATCTAGTTACTGTAAATGATTATCTAGCAAAAAGGGATAGTGCCTGGATGGCTCCTCTATTTGAGTTCCATGGTTTAACCCTAGATTGTATTGATCATCACCCATCCAATAGTGCAGCTAGAAGAAAAGCTTACTTAGCTGACATTACTTACGGAACCAATAATGAATTTGGGTTTGACTATTTACGGGACAATATGTCACATACACCCGAAGATTTAGTTCAGCGAAAGCATCATTATGCAATCGTAGACGAAGTAGATTCAGTTTTAGTAGACGACGCAAGAACACCCTTAATTATTTCAGGCCCCGTTCCACAGGGAGATCTTCATGAGTTTGATCAATTAAAACCAAAAGTTGCGGACTTATTTAACAAACAAAAAACATTACTAGCCAGTGTACTCGTTGACGCTAAAAAGAAAATTACTTCTGGAGACACTACAGATGGTGCGATTTTATTACTAAGAGCCTATCGTGGTTTACCAAAAAATAAAGCATTAATAAAGTTTTTGAGTGAAGAAGGAATTAAACAATTACTTCAAAAAACCGAAAACAACTACATGCAAGATAATAACAGAGAAATGCACATTATTGATGCTGAACTCTATTTTGTTATTGATGAAAAAAACAATCAAGTAGATCTAACCGAAAAAGGAGTAGAATATCTTTCAAAAAGTGTCCAAGAAGATAATTTTTTTATACTTCCGGATATTGGGATGGAAATAGCTAAAATTGAAAAATCAGGCATATCTCCTGAAAAAGAAACTGTTCAAAAAGAAATTCTTTTCAAAGACTTTGGAATTAAAAGTGAAAGGATCCATACCATGACCCAGCTCTTCAAAGCGTATACTCTTTTTGAAAAAGACACGGAATATGTAGTTATGGATAATAAGGTTATGATTGTCGATGAACAAACTGGAAGGATCATGGACGGAAGAAGGTATTCTGACGGTCTCCACCAAGCTATTGAAGCTAAGGAAGATGTGAAAATTGAGGCCGCGACTCAAACCTTTGCTACAGTGACCCTACAGAATTATTTCAGAATGTACCATAAACTTTCTGGTATGACTGGAACCGCAATTACAGAAGCGGGAGAATTTTGGGAAATTTATAAACTAGACGTTGTTGAAATACCTACTAACAGACCAATTGCTCGAGAAGATGTTGACGATCTGATTTATAAAACTAAAAGAGAAAAATATAATGCGGTAATTGAAGAGGTTTCTAAACTTTCTGCAGCAGGTAGACCTGTTTTGATAGGTACTACTTCAGTTGAAATTTCAGAATTACTGAGTAAAATGCTTAATCTAAGAAAAGTTAAGCACAACGTACTAAATGCAAAACTTCATAAGAGGGAGGCCGATATTGTTGCCGAAGCAGGAAACCCTGGGATTGTAACAATTGCTACCAACATGGCAGGACGTGGAACAGACATCAAGTTATCAGATGAAGTAAAAGCCGCCGGTGGACTTGCAATTGTAGGTACTGAACGACATGACTCCAGAAGAGTAGATAGACAGTTAAGAGGAAGATCTGGAAGACAAGGAGATACTGGAAGCTCCCAGTTTTTTGTTTCTCTTGAAGACAACCTAATGCGCTTATTTGGTTCTGATCGTGTTGCTAAAGTAATGGACAAAATGGGACTTGAAGAAGGAGAAGTTATTCAACATTCTTTGATGACAAAATCTATTGAAAGAGCTCAAAAGAAAGTTGAAGAAAATAACTTTGGAATTCGAAAACGACTTTTGGAATACGATGATGTAATGAATGCCCAAAGAGAGGTTATTTATAAACGTAGGAAACATGCATTACAAGGAGACCGACTAAAAGTAGACATTGCAAATATGCTGTTTGAAGTGTGTGAAGAGATTGTAATTAACAATAAACAAAATGATGACTTTAAAAACTTTGAGTTTGAAATTATCAGTAACTTTTCGATTTCATCCCCTGTTTTAGAAGAAGAATTTTCTGCTTTAGAAGAACGAACATTGACCGATAAACTTTATGATACAGTTTTCAATTACTACCAACAAAAAACTGAAATCAATGCAACCCTCACTTTCCCTGTAATTAAACAGGTTTTTGAAAATCCAAACAACAAATACGAAAAAATTGTAGTTCCTTTTACAGATGGTGAAAAAACATTAAAAGTTGTAACGCATCTAGAAACAGCATATTTAACGAAAGGTAAAAACTTAATCGAAGATTTTGAACGCAACATCTCATTAGCAATAATTGATGAAACATGGAAAAATCATCTTCGTAAAATGGACGAACTTAAGCAATCAGTTCAGCTGGCAGTTCACGAGCAAAAAGATCCCTTATTAATCTACAAGTTTGAAGCTTTTGAATTGTTTCAAGGAATGATCGTACGTTTAAACAAGGAATTAATCTCATTTTTACTGAAAGGTTCTATACCTTCAAACGAGGATGATTCAATTAAAGAAGCAAAAAAACCTAGGAAAAAAGACATTCTAAAGACCAGCAAAGATGATGTTTTAAACACAGAGGAATTAGCAGCAAAAAGAAGAGCTGTTGGATCTGGAGCAGGGCAACAAGCAAGACCAACTGTTGAGACCGTAGTTAGAAACCTCCCGAAAATTGGGCGTAACGATCGAGTAACAATCAAGAATGTTAAAACCGGAGAAAGCAAGATTTTAAAATATAAGCAAGCCGAACCACATATTTCTAATGGTCAATGGGTGTTAATAGGAAAAAATTAATTTGTACTTTTAAAGTATATTTTATTTTATGGATCAATATGCAGCAATTCTTTTATGGGCCATACCTAGTTTTCTAGTACTTGTTATTATAGAAATAGTTTATGGTCATTTGACAAATAAACAAACCTATACTTTAATGGATACACTCGCTAGTCTTAGCTCCGGAATGACTAATATCCTTAAAGACTCTCTCAAAATTGTTGTTATATTAATATCCTATCCTTTTGTTTTAAAAAATTTAGCTGTACTTGAATTAGAAAGTTCTTTAAGTTTATACTTTGTAGCTTTTATATGCATAGATTTTGCTAGTTATTGGAATCATAGACTCAATCATAAAATTAATATATTTTGGAACCTACATATCATACATCACAGTAGTGAAGAATTTAATCTAGCTTGCGCACTAAGACAAAGTATTTCTTCGCTCATCGGGTTTGGAGCTTTGTTTTTAATTCCAGCAGCAGTATTAGGTGTTCCTCACGAAATAATAATCATTCTAGCTCCTTTGCATCTTTTTGGGCAATTCTGGTATCATACCAGACATATAGGTAAACTCGGATGGCTAGAATACATATTAGTCACCCCATCACAACATAGAGTGCATCACGCCATTAATCCGATTTATATTGATAAAAATTTATCAGCAATATTTTGTGTTTGGGATCGAATTTTTGGAACATTTCAAGAAGAATTAGATGAGGAACCTCCAGTATACGGAGTGCTAAAACCTGTTAACAGTTGGAATCCCATTTGGATTAATTTTCAACACGCATGGGCTATTACTACTGATGCTTGGTATGCTAAAAGCTGGATCGACAAACTTAGAGTTTGGTTCATGCCAACTGGATGGAGGCCTGCAGATGTAGCAGAACGATTTCCTAGAAAGATTATAGAGAATGTTTATCATCTAAAGAAATACAACCCTCAATATACTTTTTCTCAAAAAGCGATTGGTATTTTTCATTTCATCTCTGTGAATTTGATGCTGCTTTACTTTCTTTCAAATTTTTCAGAATTAAATTTACAGCCTAGAATATTCTTAGGCGTAATAATTTTTATAAGTATTTTTAGCTATACCTCTTTGATGGATTTGCTTTCTTGGGCAAATAAATTCCAAGCGCTTTGGAGTTGTATTGGTCTATTTATTATTTGGATCCCTAATACACAAGCCTATTTTGTTTCATTAGATTTTCTTCAAATTGGACTATCCTTGTACTTCACTATAAGTTTAATTTTAATCTATTGGAGTATTCCTAATGCTTCATCCCAAACACAAAGTGTATAGGCAATGGTAATTGACTGTCTAATTCTTGGGCCTGCTTATCCCTATCGAGGGGGTATTGCAGATACAAATCAAGAATTTGCAAATGAATTAAAAAATCAGGGAATATCAGTACAGGTTTGGACATTCACAAAACTTTACCCTAGATTTTTATTTCCAGGTACATCACAACTAGATTCAGTGAAAAAAGAGTTTCCATTTCAAATCCAAAGAAAAATTCATGCTTATAATCCTTTTGGATGGAGCGCATTAGCAAAAGAAATAAACACACTTAAACCAAAAAAAGTAGTATTCCGCTATTGGACCCCTATGCTGGCATTTGCCTGGGGAAGTATTGCAAGGAAATTAAAGCCCAAAATTAAGAAAATTGCTTTAATTGATAATTGGAATCCACATGAACCAAAACCATGGGATCGGTTTTTAAACCGCTATTTATCTAATTCAATGCATTGCTTAACAACTCTATCTGAAAATGTCTATTCTCAAATTATAAAAGAAGTAAACCTTCCCGTTAGCAAAGGATTTCATCCCATAAATAATAATTTACCCGTGCTTATTTCGAAAGAAGAAGCGAGAAAGAAACTAAATCTTGATAAAAACATTCCTCTTCTCTTGTTTTTTGGTTTGATTCGAAAATATAAGGGCTTAGACCTTCTAATCGATGCACTAGCTGATTCTTCCCTATTTAACTCCAAAGTAGAACTCTTAGTTGTAGGTGAATTTTATGATAAAATAGAACCCTATAAAATGCAGATAAAACGCTTAGGGCTGGAGTCTAGAATTCATATTGTAAACGAATTTGTGTCTTTTAAAGTAGCCCGAGATTATTTTAGTGCTTCAGACATTGTAGTTCAGCCCTATAGAACTGCAACACAAAGCGGCGTAACTCCCCTAGCCTATCATTATGAGGTACCATTAGTTACTACCGATTTAAAAGGTCTTAAAATACCTATATTGAAAGATGGTACTGGAGCTACATGCTCTCAGACTCCTAAACTCATAGCGGCTGCGATTGAAAAACTTTTGATTCCCAAAAATCTTAATTTAGCCAAAAAAAATATTCGAAAAACTAAATCGAAATATAGTTGGCATTCCTTTGTTGTAGAGTGGATTGATTTTGTTAAAGCGCAGGCTTGTGTATTTTAGTATAAATAACTAAATTTAAATGTAATTTAGTTATAGTAATTTTCCGAAAAAAAAGCCCAAGACAAACATAATACAACCTGAAATGGCATTGATTTATAAAATCATCCTGTTAATTCACATAAAATCAGGTTCCATAGGGTTATTAAGAGGGACTTAAAATCGTAAAAAAAAGTTGGAAAGAAACACCGTCAAATAAATTACAACAAATTTTAAATAAAGTGTTAATTCAAAAACTAAGTTTAACAGTCTTTTAAAAAGACATTGCATTAAAAGAAATTATCTTAGTCGAAATTTTAAGGTTATAAATTGATTCCATCCTTTTTTACCTTTAATCCAATCGAAAAAAACAAACGTTAAATAAAATCTATGAAAAGTACTCTAACTCTAATTAGCTTCATCATTTTTCAGACCTGTTTATCAAGTGGATCTAAGCCAATAAATCGGAATGATTCCTTATGGAATCCACCAATAACAAATCAAAAAAAAATAAAAAAAGCCTATTTTGCTGGGGGATGCTTTTGGTGTGTAGAAGCAATTTATGAAAGTGTTGAAGGCGTTCATGAGGTTTACTCAGGATATTCAGGAGGAAAAACAAAAAATCCAAATTATAATCAAATTGGCACTGGTAAAACAGGTCACGCAGAAGCTGTTGAAATCTTATATGACCCTAAAGTTGTTTCTTTTGGAACTTTAGTTCAAGTGTTTTTTGGATCCCACGACCCGACTACACCATTCAGGCAAGGTCCAGATCGAGGTTCTCAATACCGTTCAATTGCTTTTTATAGTAATGCTAGTGAAAGAGAAACGATCCAACAATACGTTGCACTATTAGTTGAAAAAGAAATTTTCTCTAAGGGAATTGTAACCGAAGTAAAGCCCTTAAAAAAATTCTATTACGCCGAAGAATATCATCAAGATTTTGAACGTTTAAACCCAAACAACCCTTATGTTAAAAACGTATCCATTCCACGTTTAAGAAAATTCCAAAAAGCGTATCCAGAATTATTAAAAAGCAACAAACATTAGTAGTGAAAGAAATAACCCTCTCTAACCGTTTTTTAAAAATAGTGGTTCTTCCCTATGGAGGTATCATTAAAGAATTATGGTATGATGGGATAAATGTAGTTTTGGGAAATGATGACTCTGAAAAATATTTAAAAAACCCTTGGTATTTAGGTGCTTGTATTGGACGATATGCAGGAAGACTATCCTCAAGTTATACGATTAACAGTGAGGTCTATTCTATAGATCATGAAGACGGAATTCAGCTTCATGGAGGGGCTAGTGGATGGGATAAGGTAACCTGGAAAGTAGTCGATATATTTCATGGGAATAGTCCACAAATCATATTAGAACATAAATGCCCTGGACAAAACAGAAGTGGTCATCCTGGGAATATAAAAACATCTATAAAATATTGTCTTCACGAAAGCTCCCTATTAATCGAGTATAAAGCATCAACAAGTAAAACATGCCCATTAAACATTACTAATCACAGCTATTTTAATTTAAGCGGAGCCCCAAATCTTGAGGATCACGAACTCTTGATAAATTCAACTAAAACCCTTGATTTAGACGATAATCTTCTACCCACAGGTAAGTTTGTTGAAGTTTCTGGAACTGACTTTGATTTTAATAAAATGAAAGCTCTTGGATATTCGAGATATGACGATTGCTTTGTTCTTAATAATAATAATGATATAAATGCAAGCCTAAGGGCTTTAACCACTAAAATTCAGATGGATGTAGTTACAGATCAGCCAGGGGTTGTTGTGTTTAATCCAAAAGAATTGAATGGGATTTCATTGGAAACTCAAAAATTTTCAAACGCTCCAAACATTTCGCATTTCCCTAGTACAATTTTACATCCAGGAGAAAAATACATTCAGAAAACAAAATACTCATTTTCAAATTTCAAAAGTAGTATTTGAGAAAATTCGAGCGTATAAATTAGAACTAATTTTATAAAAAACTAGTGCCCAAATAGTTCCAAAAACAGCTCCTGAAAGTATGTCTAATGGATAATGAACTCCGATATAGACCCTACTGTAAGCAATAAGTATTGCAATTAAAAAAAAGATGTATTTTAACTTCGGAAATCGAGTAGAAAACAGAGCAGAAAAAAAGGTTGCTAATGCAAAAGAATTAGAAGAGTGCCCTGAAAAGTAACTATACAAACCGCCACAGCCTTCTTTAACAATTCTCATAATACTTTGAATGTCTGGATTATGACATGGTCTTAAACGTTCAAAACCATATTTAAACAGATTAGTAACTTGATCTGTAACTAAAATTAAAAAACCTACACTCAAAAGCAAAAATAAAGTAGATTTACCCCCTTTAAAACTGTAAAATAAAAACAAGAAACCAATATAAACAAAGAAGTTAGTTGCTTTATGAGTTATAAGCATCCAAAATGGATCGAAAAAAGGGGTTCCCAATCCATTAAAAAAAAGGAATAAAGAGTTATCCCAGTCTAAAAGTTGATCTAGCATTACTCCAAAGATTCAATTTCTGAATCAAAAAAGGTTAAAGCTTGTTCGATAAGCTCCTCCGTTACTTTTCCAAGTTCGTCTTCATCCTCTTTGCTAAACTCTTCAAACCATGAAATTTCATCATTAGAAACGTTTAAAAGAAAGCGAGGATAATCAGTGTGGAGTACAAAGATTTCGTCTTGTAGTGTTGAACTGTCCGCAATTAAGAATTTTGGTACTTCCATAATGATTTTATTTAGTTAAAATGAGCTTGTTTGTTTGGTGCTGAAAGCGTAAAAATAGTAAAATTGCTGAACAAGAAAGTCCTGTAAGCAAACCAATCCAAATTCCTGTTGCACCTAATGAAGTATAATAGGAAAGGTAGTAAGATACTGGAAAGCCAACAATCCAATAAGAAATAAAAATTAATGTAGTTGGAACATTAACATCTTGTAGACCTCTTAAAGCTCCAAGAACAACCACTTGAAGTCCGTCTGTTATTTGAAAAAAGCCTGAAACTACAAGTAATGATGCCGCTATTTTGATAACCTCAAGTGTATCTGAAGAAGTTAGAGTTCCTTTATCTTCAAGATAAATCCATGGTAAATCGTTACTGAAAATCAAATAAAAGGCACAGAAAAATATATCAATAATTACTATTAAAAAGAAAATTGAAAAAGCAATCCTTTTAAGTTCTTTATAATCCTTTTTACCAAATTGATTACCAACACGAATCATTGCTGTAGCGCTTAACCCCATTGCTACCATAAAGGTCATAGAGGTTAAGTTTAGAGCTATTTGATTTGCTGCTTGTGCGTTGGTTCCTAAAACACCAGACATCCACACAGCAATAACAAAAAAAGCAACTTCAAAAAACATTTGAAGTGAAGATGGCAAGCCTAACTTAAGTATTTTTTTAATTAAAAAAACCTTGATTTGATTAAAATTTAAAGACAGTTTATACTTTTTAAATTGCTTGTGATATTTGATGTAAAACATGATGTAAATCAACATCATTACCCGAGCAATAAAAGTTCCAATTGCTGCTCCTTCTACTCCCATTTTAGGGAATCCAAAATGTCCGAAAATTAATAAATAATTCAAAATTATATTGATTATATTAGCAAATAAGGTTGCATACATTGCGGGCCGTGTCAATGAGAGTCCATCAGAAAACTGTTTGAAAGCCTGAAATATAATCAATGGAACAAGAGAAGCGGCTACCCAATTAAGGTAAGGAAAAGCCAAAAGAACTACCTCTTTAGGTTGTCCCATATAAAACATTTGTGTTCGAGATAAATAAACACCCAAAAACAAAATAACACCTAAAAATATACACAAAAAAACACCGTGCATAAATACTTCGGCTACTCTTTTTAAATCAGAACTACCATCTGCCTGGGCCACCAGAGGGGTTAGTGCTGTAGAAAAGCCAATTCCCAAAGACATCGCTATAAAAACAAAACTATTACCTAAGGATATAGATGCCAACTCAGTTGTTCCTAACTGACCTACCATGATGTTGTCGATCAATTGAACTACGGTATGACCTAATAGACCTAGCATTACGGGAAAAGCAATGCTTAGGTTTTTTTTAAACTCTCTTGTATATAAATTCAATAGCTTATAAAATTAAAGGCCAAAATAATCAACTAGATAAACCAGTGATGCCATTGTTGCTGCTCCTAGTTCTAATTCTCTTTTATTAATTGCTTCAAAGGTATCACTCTCGGCATGATGATAATCAAAATAACGTTGAGAATCTGGTCTAAGACCCGCAAGAATATTAGCGTCGGTTTTTAAATGCCCTACATCAGCTCCGCTTCCTCCTTTAACAAACATGTGAATCAAGTAGGGTTCAAAATAAGATCCCCAACTTTGAATTGCAGCTAACTTTTTCGGGGTAGTATCTATTGAAAAACCTCTTGGGCTAAAACCACCAGCATCAGATTCTAAAGCAAAAACATGATTCTCTTTCTTAGATCTAGATACGGAAGCATATTTAGTAGCTCCGCGCATTCCATTTTCTTCATTCATAAAAAGAACTACTCTCAAAGTTCTTTTAGGTTGGTAATTTATTTTTTTGAATAAACGCAATACTTCCATAGACTGAACTACTCCTGCCCCATCATCATGTGCTCCATCTCCAAGATCCCAGGAATCTAGATGACCCCCTACAACCATAATTTCATCTGGTTTTTCTGAACCTGTAATTTCACCTATTACATTATAAGACTGAACATCAGGTAAGTTTTTACAGTTTTGCTTTAAATAAAACCGAAGTTTTGGATTTAAAGAAATCATAGAACTCAATAACTCAGCACCATTGGTGCTAATAGCAGCTGCAGGTATGCGTTTTCTCAGAGGTAGTTTTCCATAACTCATAGAACCTGTGTGAGGGTAATCATCAAGCCTTAAATTAACAGAACGTACAATTACAGCAATAGCTCCCATATTTGCTGCAACTTCTGCTCCGGAATATCGTTGATCTACACAACCAGAATAAGATTCAAAAGTATTTATCAAATCTGCTTGCATTGGTCTATTGAAAAACACAATTTTTCCTGAAACATCACTTTTATTTAAACTTTGGAGTTCTTCAAAATCAATAACTTCTATTACTTCAGCTCGAATACCCGTTAATGGTGTAGCTACTGATCCTCCTAGAGCGCAAATAGGCATATTTACTGTATTTCCTGGACTGGTTTCAATATGAGCATATTCGAAGGTTCCACGAATCCATTTAGGAACCATTACAGGCTGTAACCAAACACGATCTAGACCAAGAGTCTCCAATTCTTCTTTACCCCATTCAACAGCTCGCTCTGCGTTAAGAGAACCAGATAGACGTCCTCCAATCTGATTTGATAAGTGATCTAACCAGGAATAACTTTGTCCTTCTAAAAGAGCGGCTGAATAAATTGATTTTAGTTGTTTGTCTACTTCTGCATTGGGTTGAGCGTTAAGAACTCCACAGAAAAGAAGCAAGAAAATACTTATTTTTTTCATATTTAAATTATTTTGGTGCAAACTGCACAATGTTTTTTTTAGTAATTGGATTATCTCCAAGAATCATAAGGCGCTCAATGACATTTCTTAACTCACGAACATTACCTGACCATGGGTATTGCTTTAGCAAAACCAAAGCAGCAGTGTCTATTTTTTTTATTGGAATACCATCTTTTTTAGAAATCTGGCTTATAAAGTGTTCTACAAGAATAGGAATGTCCACTTTTCGATCTGAAAGTGGTGGTACTTCAATTAAAATCACTGCAAGTCTGTGGTATAAATCTTCTCTAAATCTTCCTGCTTTAATTTCTTCTTTTAAATTCTTGTTGGTTGCGGCTAATATTCTAACGTCGACAGAAATATCCTTATCGCTACCAACTCGCTGAACCTTATTTTCTTGAAGAGCTCGAAGTACTTTTGCTTGTGCACTTAGACTTAAATCTCCTATTTCGTCTAGAAAAAGTGTTCCTTGAGTAGCTGCTTCGAATTTACCCTTTCTGTCTTTTACAGCAGAGGTAAAAGCCCCTTTTAGATGACCAAACAACTCACTTTCAATTAATTCCGAGGGAATTGCGGCACAGTTAACCTCTATCAGTGGGTGATGGTATCGATCACTTTTCTGATGAATTTGATGAGCAACCAATTCTTTACCGGTTCCATTTGGGCCCGTTATTAAAATTCGTGCTTGTGTCGGTGCAACTTTGTCAATCAATTCGGTTACTTTTTTGATTTTAGGAGCTGACCCAATAATGTCATACTTTTTAGCAATTTTCTTTTTTAAACGAACATTTTCTTTTATCAAATGTTTGCTTTCAATCGCATTTCGAATCGAAATTAAGAGTCGGTTTAAGTCTGGAGGTTTGGGTATAAAATCATAAGCACCGATTTTCATCGCATGCACTGCAGTTTCAATATTTCCATGACCAGTTAACATAATAAAAGGGGTAGTTACACCTTTTTTATTTGCCTTGTCAAGAACCTCAAGCCCATCCATTTTTGGCATTTTAATGTCACAAAGGATAAGGTCAAATTCGTCTTCATAAATCATCTTCGTTCCTTGCTTTCCGTCTTCAGCTTGAGAAATAACAAATTGGTCGTTTTCTTCACCTAAGATTTTTACAAGAACACGACGAATGGGTTCTTCATCTTCTATAATTAATATTTTAGTCATTACTTTTAGATTCTACTTGATTAAGCCATACCGTACGCTGCGGAAAAGGAATGTCAATTGAATTTGCATTAAAAACCTCATAAATCTTATATCGAATAGAACTTTTAACCTTTCCCGATGCAAAACTATTATTGATTGTAAAACTGAGTTTAAGGTCTAAAGAATTGTCTCCAAAATCATTAAAAAGAACATCTGGCTCTGGTTCTTTCATTACCTCTGCAAATTCTAGAGTCAAATCAATTAAAAGTTTCTTAACCTGCTCTAGATCTGTACCATAAGCAACTCCCACATGAATATTTTCTCGGGTTAAAGTTCCATTTTCTGTCCAATTATATAAAATTGAAGTTAAAAATTTATGGTTTGGAATAATTAACACCTTGTTATCGATGGTTACCGCTCTTGTTGTTCTTAAAGTTATGTTCTCTATTTTCCCAACCTGACCATCTAACTGAATAATATCTCCGACATGAACTGTTTGGTCTGCAATAATAAAAACACCCGAGATGATGTCTTGTATGAAAGTTTGAAGTGCTAAACCAACACCAACTAGTAAGGCTGCTGAAGCAGCAAAAATTGCTGTAACATTTACCCCAATATTCTCGAAGGTGATTAAGATAACAATGATATAAACAAAATAATTGAAGAAGGAGAAAATACTTTTAAAAGTATATTGAGCTTGTTTATTTAGAGTTCTGAAAACTATACGACGAATTAATTTTAAAAAATACCTCGTAAAAATAAATACGATTAAAATGATAAGAGTAGATTTCACTGAAAAGGAAATCGAGGATCCTAATTTAATTTGATAGTTGAAAAAATCCAATAGCTTTTGCATAGTAAAAAAGAAAATATACTCAAATATAGAACAAAAAAAGGGCTAAAAAATAAAACCCACCCTTAAAAAAGGATGGGAAAAATGGTGTGAAAACAAATACAAACCCATAAAGGACTTATTAAGAAATACACACAATTATATTTATGCTATAACATTAGGCAAACATGTCTTTAACCTTTTCAAAAAAGGATTTATCAGATTTTTCAGGCCTAGGAGTGAAGTTTTCATCGTCCATCATCTTTTGAAAAAACTGTTTTTGTTCTCTGTTAAGAGTTTTGGGAGTCCAAACATTAATATGAACTAATAAATCACCAGTTCCATATCGATTAACATCAGGCAAACCTTTGCCTCTAAGACGAAGGGTTTTTCCTGATTGAATTCCAGGCTCTAACTTAATTCTCACCTTACCTTCAAGCATATCAAATTCTTTTGATATTCCAAGAGCAGCCTCTGAGATAGAAACATATAGATCATAATGAAGGTGGTTGCCCTCGCGCATAAAATGATCATGAATGTGCTCTTCAATCAGAACAATTAAATCTCCCGAAACACCATTACCTGGTGCAGCGTTTCCTTTTCCAGAGACCTTCAATTGCATTCCATCCTCAACTCCCCCTGGAATTTGTATCGAAACAGTTTCTTCCTCTTGAACCATCCCCTGGGAATCACTTCCTGATGGTCTATTAGATATTGTTTGACCGGAACCTGAGCATGTTGGACAGGTTGCAGCAGTTTGCATTCTTCCTAATATAGTATTCGTTATACGAACTGTTTGACCAGAACCATTACAAGAACCACAGGTTGAATAGGATACATTTTTAGCCTGAACTTTACGTTTTACTTTAACTTTCTTCTCAACACCCGAAGCAATTTCTTCTAGCGTTAATTTTACTCGGATTCTTAAGTTACTTCCTTTAACTCTGCGTTGGCCTCTTCCGCCTCCGCCTCCGCCAAAACCGCCACCGAAAATATCTCCAAACTGACTAAAAATATCATCCATGTTCATTCCACCTCCACCAAAACCCTGGTTTCCATCGAATGCACTGTGACCGTATTGATCGTATTTTGCTTTTTTATCTGGATCACCTAAAACCTCATAAGCCTCTGCAGCATTCTTGAACTTTTCTTCAGAACTAGAATCTCCAGGATTTTTATCCGGATGAAATTCTATTGCCTTTTTTCTGTAAGCCTTTTTTATTTCAGAATTAGTCGCTCCTTTGGAGACTCCTAAAATATCATAATAATCTTGTTTCATATTTTATTTTTTAGACTACTAGCATAAGTGTTCTATTGACCCACAACAACCTTAGGGTAACGTAGGATTTTATCACCTAACATGTAGCCTTTTTCAATTACATCAATAACATTCCCTTTCTGGTCATCGCCTGCTGGAATTTGAGTAATTGCTTCATGTATTTCTGAATCGAAGGCATCACCAGCTTCCACAACAACAAAGTCTAACCCTTTGGACTTAAGGGATTCTCTGAGTTTATTACTTATAAGCTTAAAACCATCAAATTCTGTACGGTTTTCTGACTTTTCGACTTCTTTTAAAGCGCGCTCAAAATCATCAAGAACTGGTAATAGGTCAACAATAACGTCCTGACCAGCAGTCTTAAATAATTCAATGCGTTCTTTAGAAGTTCGCTTTTTGAAATTTTCAAATTCTGCGAATAAACGCAAATATTTATCCTTTTCTAATTCAAAAGACTCTTTTATAGAAGTTAGTTCTTTTGCTTCTTTAGAAGGCCCTTTCTTAGAAGCAACTTTTTTTTGTGCTGCTTTTTTAGATTTATCTTTTGATTCTTCTGACGTACTCATTAAATTATTTTTCCATTTGACTGCAAAAGTACTGCCATTTCATGGAAATTGTCAAAATGTCACATTAAAAAATTACAACAAATCTTCTAATGCTTCTTTTAAAGTAGAAAATTGATACTTAAATCCTGTGTCTGTTACTTTTTGATTACTAATATAGTGACTGTTTAAAACCAAAGCACTCATTTCGCCTACCAATAATTTAATTAAAAATTTAGGCAATGGTGGCATGAAAAATGGTCTGTTAATAGAACTTGCAAGATGTTTAATGAATTTTTTTTGAGATACCACTTCTGGAGCTGTAGCATTATAAACTCCTTCCCACTGATCAGATGCAGCAGTTATGAAAAGATGTGCCAAGTCAGAAATATGAATCCATGATTGCCATTGCTTACCTGAACCAAAAGCAGCTCCTAAACCAAATTGGGTTGGGATTTTTAAAGTTTCCAATACACCTCCATTAGAAGCCAAGACAAGTCCGATCCTAAGTTTAGACACCTTAAGGTTTAATTCCAAAAATCGGTCTACTGTCCGCTCCCACTCAACCACAACTTCTTCTATAAATGAATCCGATTTAACCGGATCTTCTTCGTTGTGAATTTTATCCATGGAAGATGGGTATACTCCAATAGCCGAGGCAGAAACAACTGTTTTTATCTGATGTTCCTTGTTTTTTAGACTTTCAACTAAAAGAGAAGTCGATTGAATTCGACTAGATAAAATCTCTTCTTTATATTTCTTTGTCCAGCGTTTGGAGACTGTTGCTCCTGCCAAATGAATAATAGAATCTACTCCTTTAAAGCAAGCTGTGTCAATTTCATTTTCTCTTGGATTCCAATAAAATGCAGTAACTCCATCATGAGAACCAAGTTTAGATTTATTTCGAGTTAAGAAATGAATTTCAATTCCCTTTAGCAATGCTTCTTGAATGAGAACATTCCCTACTAACCCTGTTGCACCACTAATTAAAATCTTCATTTTTTTTGTAAAAATAATATAATTAAGCTCTAATTGCACGTAACATTTCGCGTTTTCCAGGTGGCCCTTCTATTCTGAAAACTTTTAAACCTAAAGCCTCTAAAGATCTTCGTACACTGCCTTTGGCAGAATATGTTACAAAAACACCGTGAGGAGCTAAAGCATGAACTATAGGGCGTAATGCTTCTAAACTCCACATTTCGGGTTGAACTCTAAAACCAAAAGCATCATAATAAATTAGATCATAAGATATAATAGGTTTAAAGTTTTTAAGTAGCATTTTGTTTTTTAGAAAGCTAAAATTTGGACTAAGACGTATGTTTTGATCCCATGGGGAAAGATGAAGTTCTCGAAGGTAGTTTTTTGAATTTTCTAGTTTAAAAAAAGAATCAAAATCCAGTTCTTGAATTTCACGATATTGCAAAGGGAAAGCCTCTATAGTATTATAAACGATATCCAAATTATGCAAGTGAGCGTATTCTAATGTCATCAGCGCATTAAGTCCAGTTCCAAAGCCCATTTCGAAGATTGAGCAAGGTTTGTTTTTAGATGAATCTTGTGCAGACCAGAAGGCCAAGCCTGATTCAACATATACATGCATTGCTTCATTATATGCTCCGTGCATAGAATGATAATATTCATCCCATTCCTCCATGTATAATGTAGAACTTCCATCGGCGGTAATAACTTTTTCTCTTTTGATTCTTTAAAGATAAAAAAATGAATATTGATAGAATAAAAAGACGTGTTTTTAAAAAATTAATCTTTAATTTCGTACTATAAGCCCTAAAAGATGAAGATAATTGCTGCACAAGAATCAAAAATAAATACTGTAGATTTTGACAATTTAGAGTTTGGAGAAATTTTCACAGATCATATGTTTGTTTGTGACTATGCCGATGGAAAATGGAAGACTCCAGAAATACTTCCTTACCAACCCATTCAAATGGATCCCTCTTCAAGTGTATTTCATTATGGTCAAGCTGTTTTTGAAGGAATGAAAGCATATAAAGACGATGCTGATGGGGTTTGGCTGTTTAGACCTGATCAGAATTTCAATAGAATTAACAAATCATCTGAACGTTTGTCAATGCCTGCATTTCCAGAAAAATTCTTTTTCGAGGGACTTGAGAAGTTATTAATGCTTGATAAAGAATGGATTAAGAAAGGAACAGGTAATTCACTTTACGTACGACCTTTTGTTTTTGCAAGTCAAGCAGGAGTTCAAGCTACAGCATCAAATGCTTATAAATTCATGATTATATGTTCCCCTGTTAGCAGTTATTATAGCGGTGGCGAAGTACATGTCCAAGTTGCTGAAAAATTCAGTAGAGCAGCATCTGGCGGGGTTGGTTTTGCTAAAGCAGCCGGTAATTATGCTGCACAATTCTACCCTACTTCACTAGCTTTAGAAGAAGGTTTTCAACAAATCATCTGGACAGATGCTAGTACGCATGAATATCTTGAAGAAGCTGGTACAATGAATATTTTCTTTCGAATTAATGATACTTTAATTACTACTCCAACAAGTGATCGAATTTTAGATGGGATAACTAGAAAAAGTATTTTACAACTTGCGGAACACCTTGGAATTAAAACAGAAGTACGTCCAGTTACAATCCATGAACTTATTTCAAGTAAAGAAAACGGTAGTTTAAAAGAAATTTTTGGAGCTGGAACTGCAGTAGTTGTTAGCCCAATAAAAGGATTTGGATATCAAAACAAACGCTATATACTTCATGATTTGGCCAATTCTTATGCTTCTTTATTGAAGGAGCAAATTATAGATATTCAACGAAATGCAATCGAAGATCCTTTTGGCTGGCGCCATGAAGTAAAATAAACTACCTATTAAGTATAGCTTTTATATCCGGTTTAAAATAATTGGGTCCTTTCATTACTTTTCCATCTTCGCGATAAATTGGATTTCCATCTGCACCAAGTTTACTCATGTTAGAACGCTGTATTTCTTCAAAAACTTCTGTTATTTTATGTTGCATCCCGTGGGTTAATATTGTTCCACACAAAATATATAGCATATCGCCTAAGGCGTCTGCAACTTCAATTAAGTCATTGTTCTGAATAGCTTCTTGATATTCTTCATTTTCTTCTTTCATGAGATTGAAACGAAGTTCTTTTATTTGATCTGATACATTAATGGTTGGCTCATGGTTAACATTAATCTTAAAAGCTTCATGAAAAGCTTGAACGGCATCTAATTCATTTTTAATCATAGGGTTGGGTTAAATGTTTAACAAACAGCAACAAGAGGGATATAAAATTTGAAGTCAAAAACTAAGTTGTAACATAATTTTAAATCCAAAAGGATTGGCGCTATTTTTTTATAATTTCGTAGTAAATTAATGCTATGTTTTCAAATGGACAACTACACTTCGCAGTATTTTTTGTTATTGCCTTTTCAGCAGTACTAATTTTTACCTACAAGAAAGATTTTAAAGGTCATCAAGTACACTATAAAGGAAGTTTTAAAATTCTACTTAGCTTCATAGCAGCGATTGCTATTCTTTTTATGATTAAATATTTTAATAAACCTTAGTTTACTCATAAACTCATTTTAAAATAAAGTTACTTATGCATTACTTGTGTTTTATTTTTGGATTACTATTTATTGTGTTTATAATTTTATTGTTACACATAAAGAACTTACCAAACACTTATAGGGTAGAATGTGCCTTAAGAACATCAGTTCCCGCAGAAACACTTTACAATTATATAAAAGATTTTGAAAATTGGTCTGAATGGAATACTTTGATTAAAGAAGATTCCACAATGAAACTTCAATTTAAAAACATCGGTACCGAAAATCCCTCGTATAGTTGGGATGGGAAAAATGGAATCGGGTCTATGGAAACAATCTCAGTTCAAGCACCTTATATTCTGAATCAAAAAATGACCTTCGGTGGATTTAAATCATCAAATGTTCAGTGGAATATTAAAAATGACTCTGATAGCTTGAAATGGGTTATGGAAGATAATATGAATTTTTTCGCTAAAGCTTTTAAGGTATTTAAAGGTTCGATGGAAAAATCAATTGGGCTGAATTATCAAAAAGGGCTTGAAAATATTGACCGTGTTTTAAGTGATCGTTTGAATGATTATCGTTTTGAAATCAAGGGCTCATCTATAATTCAAAACAATTTTATATATACCTAACCTTTCAAAAAAAAAATCAGCTTTGGACTCTATTATAAGTAAGGGCTCCAATGAACTTTATGCATATGCCAATAAAAACAATTTAGATATCAGTGGTTCTGTTTTTTCAATAGTCACTAAAACAACTACTGGCGCAATGGCTCGGACACTTGGCTTACCGATTAAAAAACCTCACTTCGCTAAAGACACATTTATTAAATCTAAAGTTATGCCGGAGAGAAAAGTATTAAAAGGAGTACATTATGGACCTTATGATAACATAAACTGTTCTTGGGAAAAGCTAAATACCGAAATGGAATTATTAAATCCTAAACTTCTGTATTACCCCTTGACTATATATATTGTAAATAAAAAATCAGATAAAGATCCTTTGACATGGGAAACACAACTGCTGCTTCCTTATAAATAAAAATGATTGGCATAAAACAACTAACTTAGAAACATGAAAATATTATTATGGGTTTTTTTAGGAGGAGGATTGGGAAGTAGCTTACGTTACGGAATCCATTTACTATTTAAAAACACTACAAGCTTATACCCATACGGTACTTTTACTGCAAACCTCATCGGTTGTCTGTTAATAGGAATCTTATTTGGGGTACTTCATAAATTTAACATTCTAAAAGAAGAACTGCATTTCTTTTTTATTGTCGGGTTCACTGGAGGTCTAACAACATTCTCCTCTTTTGCTTTAGAAAACGTACACCTATTCCGTGAAGGTTACATTATTCAGCCTTTAATATATTCTCTTGGAAGTGTTATTTTGGGAATTCTTATGGTTGTAACTGGACTATGGCTCTCTAAAATCCTTTAGAAATTAATTATAAAAAAATTAATATCTTGATAATCAGCATAATATCATATGTAATTGATTTACTGTACCCGAAACCAGTATAAAATAAAATATCTTCTCGGACACCCCTAAAAAAATAGGGGTACTTAATAATATTATATACTTTATTTTTTAATACTCTTAATTTTTGGGGGTAATTATTGTAAATAATATAAAAATATAAATATTTACCCTAAAAATTTTATGGTTGTGTGAACCCAATATTATATTTGTCCAAAATCATTTAAAACAATAATAATATGAAAAAAGTAGATGCGATTATTCGCAAATCAAAATTTGAAGAAGTAAGAGATGCGCTTCATAAAGTAGAGGTTAACTTTTTCAGTTACTGGGACGTTACTGGTGTTGGAAATGAAAAAGAGGGACATGTTTATAGAGGGATATCCTATAGCACCTCAGACATACAGAGAAGATACCTCTCGATAGTTGTTAATGACCAATTTCTCGAAAGAACTCTTGAAGCAATTTCAAGTTCCGCAGGAACAGGGGCAGTTGGAGATGGAAAAATCTTTATTTCAACAATAGACGAAGCAATTAGAATTCGCACAGGAGAAACTGGAGGAGAAACACTTAACTAAAAAAAACAAATAACTATAATTTATTATGGAATCAACAGCAATTTTTACAGCAAACAATCTATGGATGATGATCTGTACAGCATTAGTCTTTTTTATGCACTTAGGATTTTCATTTTTAGAAATTGGCCTTACTAGACAAAAAAATACGATCAATATATTATTCAAAAACTTCTTTGTAATAACTGTAGGGCTTCTACTTTATGCATTAGGAGGATTTAACCTTATGTATCCTGGATTTGAGGAAGGCGCCATGGGCATCTTTAAGTTTGCAGGATGGGGTATCGCAGCTCCTGAAAACGGAATGACCACTGCTTATGCAGATGGCGGTTACACTTGGTGGACCGACTTTTTATTCCAAGGAATGTTTGCAGCAACAGCAGCAACTATAGTTTCTGGAGCAGTAGCAGAACGTATGAAGCTTAGAAGCTTTATGATTTTCGCTATTATATACTTAGGATTGGTTTATCCTATTGTAGGTTCTTGGAAATGGGGTGGTGGATTTCTTGATTCAATGGGATTCTATGACTTCGCTGGTTCAACTTTAGTTCACTCTGTTGGTGGATGGGCCGCTTTAATTTCAATCTATTTACTAGGAGCACGTATTGGTAAATTTGATTCAGATGGAACTTCTAGAGCAATTCCAGGTCATAATTTACCATTAGCAGCAGCTGGTGTATTGATCCTTTGGTTAGGATGGTTTGGATTTAATGGTGGGTCTGTATTGTCTGCAGATCCCGCGCTAACTTCTTTAACTTTAGTAACAACCTGTTTAGCAGCAGCAGCTGGTGGTATAGCCTCTGCTATCTTTTCTAATATTCTATACAAAAACTTTGACCTTACTATGTTTATGAATGGTGTGCTAGGTGGTTTAGTTGGTATTACAGCTGGAGCTGACCAAATGGGACCAATGGATGCTATTTTAATTGGAGCAATTGCTGGAGTAATTATTGTCCTAGGAGTTTCTTTAATAGATAAATTAAAACTTGATGATCCTGTTGGAGCAGTTGCTGTTCACTTAATCTGTGGAATATGGGGAACACTTGCAGTAGGAATCTTTGGAGCGATGGCAAGTTTAGAACAATTCTTAATTCAATTAGCTGGAGTGGGGATCGTTGGAGCTTTCTGTGTAGTCTGCAGCTTTGCAATTCTCTATCTAGTGAAATTAATTTCAGGCGGAAGTATTAGAGTGAAAAAGGAAGAAGAACTTAAAGGGTTGGATTTAGCTGAACACGGTATGGATGCTTACCCAGACTTTAGACTAAATCAACATTAACAAATAAAAACAATAATTAAATTAATTACATTATGAAAATTTTCAAAAAAACAATTTTATCAATAGTATTTCTTGCATCAGCAGTTTCATTTGCTCAAGAAACAGAAGAAACAACAGAAGAAGCAGCTCCAACTTTTAGTGTAAGTGGGTCTGTAGACACCTACTTTAGAAGTGCAGAGTTTGCACCTTATACTTCATTCGCTAATCTTCCTGGTTTTGCACTAGGAATGGCAAATATTGTACTTTCTTACGAAGGTGACAAACATGGATTTGTAGCAGACTTTGTATACGGCCCTAGGGGAACAGAAGCAGTATTTAACTCTTCAGGCTCTTCAAATATTGTCAACCAATTGTATGCTTACTATAACTTCAGCGATAGTTTTACCCTAACCCTAGGAAACTTTAATACGTTCCTTGGGTACGAGGTTATTTCTCCAGTAGCTAACTTCAACTACTCGACTTCTTATATGTTCTCATACGGCCCATTCTCACATACAGGTATAAAAGCAGACTTTACACTTTCTGATGATGTTTCTTTAATGCTTGCAGTATTGAACCAAACAGACTACACAGAAGGAAACTTTGGCGGTGAAGACGGAGCAATGTTTGATAGCTATATGTACGGAGTACAATTAGGTTTATACGGTCAGTACATCAACCTTCTAGCAGGAGATAATTATACACAAATTGACTTTACAGGTGGTGTTAATCTTACGGATAGCTTTTTCTTAGGAGTTAATGCAACTTCAACAGATCTTGAAGGCGATGCAGGATTCTCTGGAATAGCCTTATATCCTCAACTAGCTTTATCGGAAAGCTTTAGTGTTGGTCTTAGAGGAGAAATTTTTAACGAAACTGATGGTGGAGCTGCAGCATTATACTCTGGTGAATTAGCCACTAGTTTTGAAGACGCAGACAATACCTCTTTTACTATAACAGGAAGTTACACCAACGGGAATTTTATCTTAAAGCCAGAATTTAGAATCGATACTGCTTCTGCAAATATCTACTCTAAAAATGCAACTGACTTTTCAGACAATTTAGCATCGTTTGTAGTAGCTGCTATATATTCATTCTAAATAAAAAATATAATTGTTTGGTTTCCCCCTGAAGGTCTTGGTAAGCTTTCAGGGGTTTTTTTACACTAAAAAAAAATATAAAGCGTTATTAAATAATATATTTAACCAAATCAAGCATAGAAATGAAAAGAATTACCTTAGTCATGAACTGTCCTGATCAAAAGGGAATAATTGCTGAAGTCACAAACTTCATTCACAACAACAATGGCAATATTGTTTACATAGACCAATATGTAGATCGAGTAAATTCTATTTTCTTTATGCGGGTTGAATGTGAAATTTCTGAAGACAGTCAGAGTATAGAACATTTTAAGTCAACTTTTGAACGCACTATTGGAACTCAATTTCAACTAAAGGTAGAGATTTACCTAAATGATGAATTTCCGAAAATGGCGTTATTTGTTTCTAAATACGATCACTGTTTATACGATATATTAGCCCGTCACCAATCTGGTGAATTGGCTGTCCATATTCCTTTTATACTAAGTAATCATTTAGATTTAAAAAGTATTGCTGAGCGCTTTGAAATTCCTTTTTATCACATACCTATAACCAATGAAAATAAGAAAAAAGCAGAAGAAAAACAGCTCCAAATACTTCAAGAGCATGGAGTAGATTTTATTGTTCTTGCACGCTATATGCAAATAATTTCAGGAAAGTTAATTGAGCATTTCAAGGATAAAATCATTAACATTCACCATTCATTCTTGCCTGCATTTCCAGGAGCAAAACCCTATCATTCTGCATATGAGAGAGGCGTGAAAATTATTGGAGCAACCAGTCATTACGTGACTAAAGAACTCGATGCTGGACCCATTATAGAACAAAACACTACCCACGTTTCTCACCTAAATTCTATTGATGATTTTATTGCTAAAGGAAGGGATTTGGAACGAATTGTTTTATCTAAGGCATTGCAACTCCATGTTGCCAGAAAAGTAATGGTTTACAAGAATAAAACTATTGTGTTTTCTTAAAACTTAAGTTTTTTTATAAAATCAATTGTCATGTTGTTGAACTTTTCTGGTTGTTCAATATTTACAACATGACCACATTTATGAATTACCTGCAACTGGGAAGATAAATGCTCACCAACTACATTCCTCACAGAAGGTAAGAACATATAATCTTCAGAACCCATAACATAAAGGGTTGGGATTTTAACCTCTTCTTGCCTAAAGATCTTGAGTAAGGGAACCAATTCAACAGTAAGCTTAAACCACCTGACAAATTCCTTTTGATATAATTTCTTAGCCTCACGAATAAACATAATTCTAGAATCTCTATGGTTACGATGAGGCATAATAATAAAAGCAAATACTTTATAAATCCACATATATGGGATTATTGATTTTGTTAAATTTCCGACAAAAATAAGAATTCTGGAACGAAAATTAAATTTCAAAATTGCACCTCCTAAAGTCATACTCAAAACTCTTTTGGGCTGCATTTCGGCAATTTGGCGAATTAAAATTGTGCCCAAAGAAATCCCTATAAAGTGAGATTTATCAATTTTTTCATGATCTAATATCTCAATGATATCTTTAGCAATAGCATCGAAAGTGTAAGCATCTTTTGACGGTAAAATTAATTTTACGCTTGAAGAGCCGTGTCCGCGAAGATCAACAAGTAGCAGGTTGAATATTTTTGAAAAGCTTCGGATTTGCTTAAACCAAACGGATGAACTTCCACCAGCTCCATGAACAAAAGTTACCCATGGTGCGCTTTTATCATTCTCATACAAAGTATAGTTCAACATTATATGTAATTTTTATTTTTGAGGATACTTTCCATTTGTGACTGCAATTCTCGTGCCGCTTTTTTAGCCTCCCGAGCAAAATTCTCGTCTGTTGATGCATAAATAATGCCTCTAGAAGAATTAACCAAAATACCTACATCGCTCGAAAGTCCATTTTCCGCAACTTCTGTCAAACTACCACCTTGCGCTCCAACCCCTGGAATCAACAAAAAAGAATTCGGAATTAATTCTCGTATTTTTCTCAATGCATTTGCTTTAGTTGCTCCAACTACATACATTAGACGTTCAGAACCTTCCCATTCAATACTGGTCTGGATTACCTTTTCATAAAGCATTTGTCCTCCAACCTCTTGCGTTTGAAAATCAGACGATCCCCCGTTTGATGTAAGAGCAAGAAGTATAGCGTATTTTTCGTCGAAACTTAAAAACGGCTCAACTGAATCTTTACCCATATACGGGGCAACAGTAATGGAATCAAAATTATAAGTTTTGAAGTAAGCTTTAGCATAGCGTGTTGCAGTATTACCTATATCTCCTCTTTTTGCATCAGCAATAGTGAAAATTTCTGGATGTTTGTTATTAAGATAACCCATCACTCGTTTTAAAGAAGCCATTCCTTCTGGCCCATATGTTTCAAAAAAAGCAATGTTAGGTTTGTAAGCAACGGCATAAGCAGCAGTAGAATCTATAATGGCTTTAGAAAATTCATACAATGGATCTTCCATTGCCTTGATATGTTCTGGAACCTTTTCTAGATCAACATCAAGACCAACACATAAGAATGACTTCTTAGCTAGGATTTGCTTTTTTAACGCTTCGATTCTCATAAATTAAAATACTTCTCCTGCCTCTTTAAGCTTTTCGGTGTTATGATATAACTGCAATTCGTCTATTAATTTTTGAACATCTCCATTGATGATGTTTTGAAGATCATATAACGTTAATCCAATTCGGTGATCGGTTACTCTACCCTGTGGGTAATTGTAGGTTCTTATTTTTGCAGAACGATCTCCAGAAGAAACTAAAGAATTTCTCTTTTGAGAATCTGCTTCTAGTTTCTTAGCCAGTTCCATTTCGTATAACCGAGAACGAAGAACTTTCAGTGCTTTGTCTTTATTCTTATGCTGTGATTTTTGATCTTGACATTGCGCAACAATTCCGGTTGGCTCATGCGTTAAACGAACTGCAGAATAGGTTGTATTTACCGACTGCCCTCCAGGTCCTGATGAACAAAAATAATCTATACGTATATCACTCATATTAACCTCAACGTCAAACTCTTCTGCTTCAGGCAAAACCATAACGGTTGCAGCAGAAGTATGAACCCTTCCTTGGGTTTCTGTTTGAGGAACACGTTGAACTCGGTGAACACCAGACTCAAACTTCATAACACCGTAACAATCTTCTCCAGAAGCTTCAAAAATAACCTCTTTAAAGCCACCAGCAGTTCCCTCACTACTATCAACCAGACTCACACTCCATCCTTTGTCTTGACAAAATTTTGAGTACATACGATATAAATCTCCTGCAAAAATACTGGCTTCATCACCACCGGTACCGGCGCGAATTTCTACAACAATATTTTTAGAATCTTCAGGGTCTTTTGGAATTAAAAGGAATTTAATATCCTCTTCTAATTCAGGAACAAGTTCTTTTGCTTCCTCCAACTGCATTTTAGCCATCTCAACCATTTCAGGATCTGAAGTGTCGTTGATAATTTCTTCGGCTTCACTAATATTTGCTAATAAAGCCTTGTATTGATAACCCTTTTCAGTCAAAATCCTCAAGTCTTTGTACTCTTTATTCAACTGAATATAACGCTTCTGATCCGATATAATGTCCGGTTGTATAATCAAGTCTGAGACTTCATCAAAGCGTTGCTGAATTATTTGTAGTTTTTCGATCATAACTTGGTAATCTATGTGGCAAAATTACTACTTTTTAAGGAAACATGAACTTAATTAATCTAAAACAAAACTGAAATTAGTTGAGATACTAAACGCAGAAAGGCCATCTGATCTCTGATAATTCTGAACACGTAAACCAATTCTCTTTAAAGATAATTTCCATACGCCATAATTAGACAAGACATCTGTAAAAACAAACTCACCTCCTACTTGATAACTCGAAAATGCAGAAAGATCATAATCCGAAGTATAATAATCTTGAGTAGACAGATGCTGATTATATGGTGCAAAATAATCTGCAGCGGTTTGATCAAAGTATCTAAAGCTTGGTATTATCCTCCAACTCATATTAAATTTAACAGGAAGTTCTACCTGAAACGTATTAGAATCTACACCCCAATCATCAAGATATTTCCTAAAATAAGAACGTATAACTAAATATTCATTAACATAGTAATTTAATCGCATACCTAGCGGGTACTTCAGACGAGTACTCGGAAGACGCTCAATGTCATCTGCTAGATGAAAGACATCTGTATTGGAAGGATTTTCATAATTAGAAATATTGTTTGCATTCCCCACATAATAATTTGATTTATCTGAAAAGTAAACCCGCTGTAGAGGATTTGCTAGCCAACCTTCTTGCTTTACTAAATCAAGAGCTATAGAAAATTGCATTCTAGGGGTTAATATTTGAGAAAACCCTAGAGAAAAGGAATAGGAATTTCTATTCACATTGTTTATAGGAGTGAATTTTGACGGAAGGTACTCTGCTACACTAGCCCCGTTTGAATTTAGGACACTTACCCCTGAAAAATAACTTTGAGTATCAATTAAAAAATCTGAACCGAATTGCTCGTATTCATCTATTTCAGTTGGAATTATTGGAATCCATTGATCTAAGTATACTTGAGCTTTTATATTAAGTTCTGTATTTTTTTCATTCCATAACTGAGTTACGCCTCCCCCAAAACCAAAAGACTGGTAGTCGTACTCATAAGAAGAACCAATATTAGAGGACCAATATCTGTTTCTGTCGTCTGTGGCATGAACATAGGATAGGCTCAAAGCAGTTAGCACATCTTTTCTAGAGGCACCTGAAGAAGCAACCCAAGGAGAACCTTTTGGTCCTTGACCGCCACTTCCACTTCCATCGCCACCACTATATTCGCGATCTTCCCCAGTAGAAGCTCCAGTATTAAACGGATTTCCATTACTTGAACTCGCTGAGGTGTATGAAGAAAAACCAAAGTCTGCTGTTAGAACATCATCTTCGTTTAATGGTATTTTAATTACAACAGTTGGAGCTATATTTTGTAAATCTTCATTTCCAATACCACCAGTAACTGAAGCATGGATGCCTTTTTGTGTATAAAAACCAAGAAGCATATCTACTTCTACAGTTTCTAACACTTTCTTCTTATAAGACTTTAGAGTATCTTTTTGAGCAAAGGAAACAAATCCAAAACTCATTAAAAGAATCAATGTTATTTTTTTAATTACAACCACAACCTCCACCTGTTTTTCCTCCATTAGCACCTGCAGCTGCTTCTCTATAAATATGATATGTAGTTTCAAAACGTTCACACAAACCTGCTTTGAGTGCCATATCAGCATCGTTTAAATAAACTCTATTGTACTCTTTTACAGATACACAACTTGTAACTGATACAAGAACAACCATAAAGATTAATAAAAATTTAATTTTCTTCAATTTCAATATTTTTAGAGCAATGAATTATTCCTGAGTCATCAATTAAAATAGCCTCTATGTCGGGCAACTGATCTATTAAAAATAGTCCAGATTCAACCCCCATTACAAATATAGCAGTAGCAATTGCATCTGCTAATTCTGCTTTACCAGCAAATATAGTACAACTTACGATTCCTTGTGATGGAATCCCAGTTCTTGGATCGATTATATGACTGTAACGCCTTCCATTAATCTGGGTGAATTTTTCGTAATCACCAGAAGTAACAACGGCGTTGTGTTCTAAAGAAAACCAAGAAAATACTTTCTTGTTATTCATTGGGTTTACTATTCCTATAGTCCAAGAAGATCCATCGGGTTTAGTTCCCCAAGTATTCATATCTCCAGACGCGTTAATTATACCACCTAAAACTCCCCGCTCAACAAGCAGCTGCTTAGCACTGTCGGCAGCATACCCTTTACCTATAGCTCCAAACCCTATTTTCATCCCTTTTTTAGGGAGAAAAACAGTCAAAGATTGTTCGTTAAGTTCAATTAGCTGGTATCCAATATTAAAAACAGAGGCCTTAAGAGCATCTGGATTTGGCATTTCTGATTCCCTTCCGTCAAAATTCCATAGTTTATCGACAGCTGCAAACGTTAAATCGAATGCTCCAGATGACAATTTAGAAATCTGTTGCGCTCGAAAAATTAAATCAAAAAGTTCTTTTGAAACCTCAACAGCACCAATCCCTGCATTTTTGTTTATTCTTGAAGTCTCAGACTTTTGGTCCCAAGAGGAAATCAAGTTTTCAATACGAATAATTTCTTTCTTTGCAATAGCTAGGGACTCCTTTGCGAAATCTTCATCCAAGGCAACAACGGTGATCTCAAAAGATGACCCCATTAAAATACTAGATTCTGAATATGATTTTTGTGCACTTAAAATGAAATTAGACAAAAACAAACTCATTAAGACTAGTATGTTTTTCATTTTAAAATCGTTCTATTTTTTCAATATAATTTTTTACAGGAAGGTTATCGTAACCTAGATTACCAATAACCTCGTGGTTGGAGTTTAAGATAACAACCAGTGGGAAGTAACCTTTAGGATTGTATTTGCTAGCTAGTAAATCATTGCGTTCTTGAATTTGATCAGGTAATTTATTCTTTTTTCTTTTGGGAAAATCGGCTCTAAAGAGCAAATAATTTTCACTCGCATAGGATATGAATTCTGGGGTTATCCAGATTTCTTTTTCAAGTTTGATACAAGGAATACACCAGTCTGAACCTGAAAAAACTAATACGATTTTTTTATTCGTTTGTTTTGATTCAAGTTTTGTTTTCTCCCAATCTGTTTGCCAATTTTGAGCAGAAAGAACGGTTGAACTTAATGAACATAAAGTAAATATCGAGAGAAAAATAAATCTATTCATTAAAAATATGTGGTTTAAAGTTTTTTAATAAGTAAAAGTTCCTTGAGTGCTTTTAATTGTTAATTCTTTTTTATCAGAGGCTTCTACTCTTCCAATAATTTGAGCTGGTACACTAAACGATTCTGAAATTGAAATGATTTGTTTAGCAAGTTCAGGAGCAACATAAAGTTCCATTCTATGTCCCATGTTAAAAACTTCATACATTTCTTTCCAAGAAGTTTTAGATTCTTCTTGTATCATCTTAAACAAAGGAGGTAGTGCAAATAAATTATCTTTAATAACATGTAATGAATCTATAAAATGCAAAATTTTAGTTTGTGCTCCTCCACTACAATGAACCATACCATGAAGCATTGACCTATCGACTGTATTCATTATTTCCTGAATAATCGGAGCGTATGTTCTAGTAGGAGACAATACTAATTTACCTGCATTTATTGGACTACCCTCAATAGCGTCTGTTAAGTTCTTAGAACCGCAGTAAATTAAATCCTCTGGCATGCTAGCATCAAAAGTTTCAGGATATTTAGATTTGAGGTTTTTATTAAAAACATCGTGTCTAGCAGAAGTAAGTCCATTACTTCCCATTCCACCGTTATATTCCTTTTCGTAAGAAGCCTGACCAAAAGAAGCTAATCCCACAATAACATCTCCGGGTCGAATATTGGCGTTATCAATAACATCAGAACGTTTCATTCTTGCGGTTACTGTAGAATCTACGATTATAGTTTGAACTAAATCTCCAACATCTGCAGTTTCTCCTCCAGTACTATGAATCGATACTCCGTAACCTTTAAGCTCTTCAATTATTTCTTCTGTACCGTTTATTATTGCTGCTAAAACCTCACCAGGAATTCTGTTTTTATTCCTGCCAATGGTAGAAGAAAGCAAAATATCTTGAGATACACCCACACATAATAGGTCATCTATATTCATAATCAAAGCATCTTGAGCCACGCCTTTCCATACTGACAAGTCTCCAGTTTCTTTCCAATAAGCATAGGCTAAAGAAGTTTTTGTACCGGCACCATCGGCATGCATTACCAGACAATGTTCTTCGCTACCTGTTAAATGATCGGGAACTATTTTACAAAAGGCCTTAGGGAAAAGTCCTTTATTTATGTTTTTAATAGCATTATGAACATCTTCTTTTTGTGCAGAAACACCGCGAAAACGATAACGATCACTAGACAACTCACTCATACTGGTTATAATTTAACACAAAAATACATCAATTTATTTCCTTTAACTATATCAATTTTAGAGGAATCTCTAAAACTACTTTGGCTGTTTTTTAGAAGATCCAACATTAGTAGTTGATCGCTCATATATAAATCCTCCAGCCTGTCCTGTACTCCAAGATGTAAATCGTATAGAAATATAAATATCATCTGTAATTAAATGCAGAACCATGTCTTTACCAAGCTGATTTTTAGGTTTACCGTTTGTTGCTGCTCTAAAAGGCTCAAAAGTTAAATCAGCAATTTGATCGATTGTGCCAAGCGCCCATTCTGTACCCGCAGGACTTGTCTCTTTGACAGCTACAGACTCGTTAACAATATTATAAATCTGACCTCCGCTGTTACCTCGTGTAATTTTAACATTATCGGTAATATGATCTTGTTGAGAAGAACTTGTTGGGTCACCACCATCCTCTTTAGTAAAGGTCATGGTTGTACCTTCCCAAATGGTATAAACTGCTTCAATCTCATCAATATCTGTAATTGAAACTGTAACGTTTATGTTCTCAAAAACACTTCCAGAAGAAATACGGATAACAGCTGTTAAAGTCTGAAGAGTTTCAAAGTCAAAGAGACTGGCATCTGCAACAGTAACTTCACCGGTAGACGCATTTACTGTTAATGCACCACTAACACTTTGGGAGACTAAACTATACTGCAGACTTCCCGATGTGACTGAGGCCTGTACAGTTCCTATTGCAGAACCTACTTCTGGATTTTCGTTAATTGATGAAGATAAGTTTGATGCTGTAATTACAGGAACAACTACTTCTGGAGTATTAACAATTTGAATATCATCGTCGCCTCCACCTCCACAACCAAAAAAAACAATAAACTGGATACAAAGCAAGTATCTTAATCCAGCTTTTACATTCGAATTTTTCATAGATTATAATATATATAGTAAATATATCAATTCTAAACGATAAACGCTATCGAGAAAAGAGCAATTCTCGGTATTTAGCAAGCGGCCATATGGAGTTGTCTACCAATAATTCTAGTTTATCACAATGGTAACGTATGGTGTCAAAGTATGGTTTTACTTGAACATAATAAGTGGTCGCTTTTAAATAATCATCTTCGAGCAAATTTGCATTCTTTCGTTCAGAAATCATAGCATTTACCCCCGAGTTAATCTGAGAAATATGTCCTGAAATACGCTCTATTAATAACATTTGTTCTTTAGCATGAACTTCAAACCCTTTTCCATAAATTTCTTTTAAACCTTTAACATTATCTATTAAGGTATTTTGATATTGAATTGCAGTTGGGATGATATGATTTCGAGCAATGTCGCCTAGAGTTCTTCCCTCAATTTGCAGCGTGTGGGTGTATTGTTGCAAGTCTACTTGAACACGAGATTCGAGCTCACGTTCGGTAAATACTTTTAACGTTTTGAATAGGGTTATACTTTTAGGAGAAACATAAGCTTTAATAGCTTCTGGAGTTGATGTCATAGGACTTAAGCCTCTCTTTTTAGCGCTTTTAATCCAAGCCTCACTATATCCATCTCCTTCAAAAAGTATGGTTCGAATATGCTTTATTGAATCTCTTAATTCATTAAATATAGCATCATCCTTTTTCATTTTTGGGTTTTCGAGTCGCCCATCTACCTTTCCTTTAAAAATAATTAACTGTTCTGCAACAATCGAATTTAATACGGTTATGGGTTTTGCACAGTTGGTTTTGGATCCAACCGCTCGAAACTCAAATTTATTTCCAGTAAAGGCAAAAGGAGAAGTTCTATTTTGATCTGTGTTGTCTAATAATATTTCTGGAATCTTACCAATAACATTAAGCTTAAGATCTGTTTTTTCTTTTGGAGATAATTTTCCTTCGGAAACTTGTTCCAGATTATTAAGAACTTCGGTCAGCTGCTCACCTATAAAAACAGAGATAATAGGAAGAGGTGCTTCATCAGTTCCTAATCTAAGTTCATTACTTGCCGAAACAATACTTGCTCGTAACAGAGATTCATGATTCAAAACAGCAGCGATGGTATTGATGAAAAAGGTCAAAAACTGCAGGTTGTTCATGGGTGTTTTTCCAGGACTTAACAAGTTAATTCCCGTATTGGTTTTTAAAGACCAATTGTTGTGTTTTCCAGAGCCATTAATTCCCTTAAAAGGCTTTTCGTGCAAGAGTACCATAAAATTATGCTTCTCTGCGATCTTATTTATAACATCCAAAAGCAAAGCATTGTGATCCACAGACAGATTTGCCTCTTCAAAAATTGGAGCTAATTCAAACTGACCAGGTGCCACTTCATTGTGCCTTGTTTTTAGCGGAATTCCTAAAAGTAAACTTTGGTGCTCTAATTCTTGCATAAAAGCTAAAACTCGTCTAGGGATAGATCCAAAGTAATGGTCATTTAACTGTTGCCCTTTTGACGACTCATGACCCATTAAAGATCTGCCTGTAAGGTTCAAATCGGGACGAGAAGCAGCCAAGCTCCTATCGACCAAAAAATACTCTTGCTCCCACCCTAAGGTTGCGTAAACTTTTTGGGTATTTTTATCAAAGTACTTTGCAATATCGGTTGCGGCTTTATCCAATTCAGATAAAGATCGTAATAGAGGTGTTTTATAGTCTAGTGCATCGCCAGTATAGGAAACAAAAATGGTTGGGATACAAAGTGTTTTTCCATAAATAAATGCTGGAGATGTTGGGTCCCAGGCAGTATATCCTCTGGCCTCAAAAGTGTTTCTGATTCCACCACTTGGAAAGCTTGAGGCATCAGGATCTTGTTGTACCAATTGACTTCCATCGAAGCGCTCTATTGCTAGATAATCACTTGATAAATCAAAAAAAGATTCGTGCTTTTCGGCAGTTGCCCCTGTAAGTGGCTGAAACCAGTGGGTATAATGAGTTGTTCCTTTTGAACGCGCCCATGATTTCATTGCTGCTGCAATTTGATCAGCTAGTGATTTTGATATTTTAGAACCCTTAAAAATTACTTTCGAAATTTCATCATAAGCTTCTTTATTTAAAGACTTTTGAAGTGCCATATCATTAAATACATTCTGAGCATAATGATTTTCGGAACTATATTCTTGGAAAGTACTTGGTCTGTTATTTTTTGCTAGGCTATTCAAAGCTTCAAATCGGAGAGAATTCATGGCATAAGGTGTTTAAAAATTCTATAGCAAAGTTATCTAATTTTTAAAATCTGCAGTCTTTTCATTGATTTTTTTGCATAAAATTAAATTTACCCCTTATAAAAATGGGTTATCAATAAAAGTTAATAACTCTGTTAAGATTTAGACCCCATAAAAATCGAGGTTGTATCCAAAAAAATTAAATTTGTTATATAAAGCTAAAAAAAATATTATGAGCAAATCTAAATTAGAGTATATCTGGTTAGATGGTTACAAACCAACTTCCAATTTACGTAGTAAAACAAAGGTAATTGAAAATTTTAATGGAACATTAGAAGAGTGTCCTGTTTGGTCGTTCGATGGTTCTTCAACAAAACAAGCTGAAGGAGGTTCTTCTGACTGCTTACTTAAGCCTGTTGCTATTTATCCTGACCCTGTTCGCAAAAATGGATTTTTAGTAATGACGGAGGTTTTAAATGCAGATGGTTCGGCACACGAATCCAATGCACGAGCAACAATTAATGATGATGATAATGACTTTTGGTTCGGGTTCGAGCAAGAGTACTTTATCATGGATACACAAACACAACTACCTTTAGGTTTCCCTGTTGGAGGATATCCAGGACCACAAGGAATGTATTACTGTTCTGTTGGTGGAAAAAATACACACGGAAGAGACTTTGTTGAAGAACATGCAGATCTTTGTATCGATGCAGGTCTAAACTTTGAAGGAATCAACCAAGAAGTTGCAAGTGGACAATGGGAATTTCAGTTGTTTGCAAAAGGAGCTAAGATAGCTGGAGATGAAATCTGGATTGCACGTTACTTACTTGACCGTCTTACAGAACAATATGGTTACTATATCGAATACCACCCAAAACCCATAAAAGGAGACTGGAACGGTTCTGGTATGCATGCTAACTTCTCAAATACTACTTTAAGAACCTGTGGTGATGAAAATGTTTACAATACTATTTGTGAAGCATTCCGCCCGGTAACAAAAGAACACATTGCGGTTTACGGACAATTCAACGATCAACGTTTAACTGGTTTACACGAAACTGCATCGATTACAGACTTTAGTTACGGAGTTTCGGATCGTGGAGCTTCTATTCGTATTCCTATTATTACTGTAGAGCAAGGTTGGAAAGGATGGTTAGAAGACAGAAGACCTGCTTCAAACGGTGATCCTTATAGAATTGCTGCTCGTATTATCAAAACAGTTAAATCTGCTAAAATATAATCCGAAACAATAAGTTAAATAAATTTAAAAAACACCTGCTTTATGTAGGTGTTTTTTTTACCCTATGAGGCCGTAAATAAAATAAATATAAAGGCCCAGCAATACAATACCATTGAATCGGTTTAAGCGGCTGTCTCTAGGAATAAATACCATAAGCAGCACCAGCATCGATATTACAAACATCCAAACAAGATCGTTTGATATCAGGTCCAAATCTTGAACTTGAATAGGAAGAATCATGGAGGTAACTCCCATAACTGCCAGGATATTAAAGACATTAGAACCTATTAGATTACCCAAAGAAATTGCCTTTTCTTTTCTAATTATTGCAACTATTGAGGCCGACAACTCAGGAATACTAGTTCCTATTGAAATTATTGAAACACTAATTACACGCTCGCTGACTCCCATTAAGGTAGCTAAAGAAACGGCTCCTTTCACTAAAGTCTCTGACCCAAGCCACAGCGCAAAACCACCCGCAAATAGATATATAAAAGTTTGCTTTTTATTTAATACTTTAAATTCAGCTGAGGCTGGTTGTATTAATTCGTTTTGTACATTTTTATTTAATAAGTAAAAGATAAAACCAAACAATATGAGAATCATTATAAATCCTTCAAATGAAGAAAGTATTTGATCAGAAGCAATCATTACAATAAAAAGTAAGGTTGCAAAAATCATCATAGGCCAATCCGTTTTAAAAAAACTTTTTGGAACTGCAATGGGGGTAATGATTATGGTAATTGCAAGTACAAAAGCCAGGTTGGCAATGTTAGAGCCTACAACGTTACCTAGGGCAATATCAGAATGTCCAGAAAGAGCTGCCTGGATACTCACAATTAGCTCAGGAGCAGAAGTTGCAAAGGACACTACGGTCATTCCGATAACCGCTTTTGGAATGGATAAGATCAGCGATAGAGATACAGAAGACTTTAATAACCAGTCTCCCCCTTTAATCAAAAGCAACAAACCAACTACAATTGCAATTAATGACATTTATAAAATTTTAGCAAATATACAGCTTCCTTCAAATCAGAGAAAGTAAAATCCTTTTAAAAAAATTATTTTGAATGCTCATAAAAAATTGGATTACTCAACAACCTCATAATCAATACTTGACTTTCGCAAAGCCCTAAGAGCTGAGCCTGAACCTTTATCGTCTATCTCAATTTCAACAGGATCACCTTCCAAAAGAATATCTGTAAGGTCATTTGACAATGCCGGAGTCATGTTACTAGAAATCTCCAGAATACATTTGGAAATGGCCCTTCTATCTGGCCGCTGAGTATCACAAGACAATAAATTTAATTTCATAAGTATATTATTTAAAAACAAGGTATGAAAACCCTTCTTGCAAATTAAAAATTATAAAGCCAATCGGATTATTTATCTGAAAAAAGGATCATATAATAAGTCGAAACAAAAATCAAGTTTTAACAGATTTAAATGACTTAATAAAAACATACAAGAAAAATGCGAAGAAGAACCAGTCGTTAATCCCATATATGGTATAAAAAATTCCTGCCATTTGATCTTGATTATATACAGCAGAAAGATCGTTGTTCGAAATCCAATTGATCCAATTAAATCCATAAATGAATTTTTCGATTGCAAACACTCCCACCAGCCAATTTAATTGCTCGTATTTTTGAGAAATAGATAAAAATACTAACCCCCAAACGACAATCATCAATAAACCAAAATTAGACATTACCACCGGGTCGTTTTTTGGTATGAATTCATTTGTGAAAAACCTTGAAAAAATCAAAGCACCCCCAATATTGATTATTCCTGAAAAAACAAACCCTTTTGTAATTACTCCTTTACTAACTTTCATAAAGCATTATATTACTCACTAAGATATAAAAAATCATCAAGGGTTAACTAACAGATTTTTATATCTTAGTTAAACTGAATCTGGTAATCGCTAGTCATGGAAAAAATAAATAAAATATGGTGGGTTTATGTCATTAAATGTGAAGATGAAACCCTTTATACAGGAATCACAACAAACTTAGAGAGAAGAATCTTTGAGCATAACGAATCTAAAAAAGGTGCCAAGTACACACGAAACAAAAGACCTGTTAATTTAGAATATTCAGAAATACATCCAGACCGATCAACCGCATCAAAAAGAGAATATTGCATCAAGAAACTTTCTAGATTAGAAAAACTAAAACTAATAGGCTAAGCTCCAACTGTTCTAGAGGCTGAAGTTGTATTTTGTTTAGTAGTATTAAGATTTTATTATTACTATTTTTAGTTGTTAAACGAAAGTGTTATATTGTAATCTTATTAACCATAAATCAATTTAAAATGAAAAAACTATTTACACTACTTCTATTATTTGTAAGCATCTCTTTAAGTGCTCAAGCATCTCAAATCTATTCAATGCATTTTGTAAGAGTTGAGGGAGACCTTGAAGCCTTTGAAACAGTTCAAAAAACATATATGCAAAAAGTAGCTCAAAATGCTGTTAATAAGGGGGATATCTCTTTTTGGGCTTTTTTAAAAAGAGTAACAATGGACAATATTGATGATGAAGAAAGAAAAAATTATCTGTTCGTTCAATCTAATTCAGATGTAGAAGCCATTCTTAGTGCGAAGAACCAATGGTGGAATAATGCAAGTTCCCTTTTAACAAAAGAAGAACAAGCAATTGTAGGAGAATTAAGCTCAAAATTTACTTGGACTTCTGACTCAAGACATATTTTTAAAGATGAAGTAAGTATTCAAAAAAGTATGGGGAAATACATTCAATTTAACTTTGCAACTCCTAAAAACCTAGCTGGATTTATATCAGAAAATAAAACACTTTGGAAGAACCATTTTTCAAAAAATATGTCTAAAATGGGAATGGTTAATTGGGGTGTTGGTAGAAAAATTGCTCCAATCGGAATGAATACATCAAGCGTATCTACTTGGGATATGTTTGATAGTCTTGAAGATTTAATGAAATATAGAGTTGGATATGAACTCCCCTCAGATGTTGCAAAAAAATCTAAAATGGGTTCGTATAATCCAGATGGTTGGAAATATTCTCCAATTTTTAATGTAATTACTTTTGCTGCTTCAGCTCAATAGATTTTTTTAATCCTAATAACTAAAAACCTTCAGCTAAAACTGGGGGTTTTTTTAAACCACAGGTATATCTTCTTCTGTTACTCTAGGAACTTATTTGAAATTAATAGAACTCTTAAAGTGGTCTATGGAAAGATTCAGTACTTCGTTAAAGGGCAGAGAGTTAAGCCAAGTGAGTATTATAAGTTCAGAAGTAAGAAGTAAACTACAAGACTTATTAGAAGATTTAATAGGCTCTTTAGACTTAAATGAGCAGATGCTAATCAAAGAATTAAGACGCTTCAATTAGCCTTACAATATGCTTTTCCGAAACTTATAAGTACAGAAATATAATAAAACCTTATTAGGATTTACCACTGATTATTTATTAAATGAAGTTTTGAAAACGGTTTTGTATATTGTATTTATAAATTAAATTGTATGAATTGGTTAAAGAAAATATATCTTAAACTTAAAGAACGGAGAAATAGGAATATAAAATTTAGAAGGGAATTTAAGGAACGAACAGGCGTTGATTTGAATAATATTAATACTGGGAATAACGAAAATGGTGCAATGTAAACTATTATAGTAGTAAACGGAAAGATTCAGTACTTCGTTAAAGGACAGAGAGTTAAGCCAAATGAGTACTACAAGTTCAGAAGTGAAATAGTGAATAAATAGTAGTAAATAGGGTAAACCTACTAATGTACCCCAAAAAAGAAACCAGCTCTGTAATGAGCTGGTTCTTAGTGACCTCGGCAAGATTCAAACTTGCAACCTCTTGAGCCGTAATCAAGTGCACTATTCAGTTATGCTACGAGGCCTAATCGTTGATTCACTGTAAGTTAAATCATTATTATAGTGTTTATTAAAAAGTATTGTTACCACTGTTGTTACCATTATGGCTTTAACTTACTTATAGATCGGTGCAAATATAACATCCCTTTTAATTAAAACCTACAGACCAAGAAGTATTTTGTTGATTTTTTTTATTTCTCTTTAACACCCTGTCTTTATTGATAAAATTCAACTTTCACACTTTATTTGTTGATGCTTTTTTGTGTTTAATGATAACAAAAGAATTTTTTCTTGTTATATATACAAGGAAAAGTCAATTACAGAAAACATAACACTTTCAGGACAATTCTATTGTATTAATACAGGGGTATAAATTATGACTTTTTTAGAAGCGATTATTAACACAAAAGTGCATTATCCCCGCTGTATCATAACACTAACTCTAAACAACTGACAATCATATGATTAACATTAAACAGTATGCCGACTCAATCTCCAAGATGTTCAAATGGAACTACACCACAGTCATCAGGACACATTACAAGCTTAAAGACCATCTAATGGATAAGAAAGTTAGTAAAATGGTCAAAACAAACAACGTAAATGCAGTCTTCTACACTCTAGAAAATGATAGGGATAAGTGGTCAAATACCTCAACAATAAATCACGCCCATTTACTTATTCAGGGAAGGAATTTAACTAGAGATGATGTAGCTAAATCATTAAACATTAATCCCAAAGCTGTTATTGATGTAGAGAAAATAAAAGGGGTCAAGAAAATAACAAACTACATCACTAAATCAATGTGGCATCAAGACTCACATCATAACATCTTTTATTAAAATTAAAAACAGGCAATAACAAAGAAACAACAGAGAATGAGTAGAGATAATTTAAACAGGTTTAAGAAGGGGGAATCAGGTAATCCTAGTGGACGACCAAAAGGTTCTAAAAACAGAAAAACAATAGCTAGAGAATGGCTTGCATTTCTCCAGGAAGAAACAAACCCTATAAGCGGCCAGATAGAGACTTTAAGTATGGAAGACATAATTACACTATCAACTATATTTAAAGCCAAACAAGGGGACGTAAGCGCCTATAAAGCTTTAATGGATTCAGCTTATGGATCAGTCAAACAAAGCTTAGAATTAACAGAATCAATACCACTTGACCTTTATTTAAAAACTTCAACACCATTAGAAATCTCTACCAAAATTGAATTTAATTCTGCACCAAATTTCTTTTTGTACTTTTCTTTAGCTAAAGCTAAAAAGGTGTTTACAAAATTTTCATTTACTAAGCTTATGGTGCAGCCACCAAAACCACCTCCCATCATTCTACTTCCCACAACTTGATCAATATCTTTGGTTAAGTCAACTAAAAAGTCTAACTCAGCACAACTAACCTCATAGTTTTTTGATAATTCTTGGTGGGTTTGATACATTAAATTACCAAAATCTTGAATACTACCTTTTTGAATAAGTTCTGTAGCTTTTAACGTTCTTTTGTTTTCCCGAGTTACGTATAAAGCTCTTTGATAGATTTTTCCAGACATTTTTCCTTTTAAAGATCTAATTAAACTTTCAGGAACATCAGCAAGAAAAGAATATTCAGGATATTGATTTTGAACAACCGAAAGAGCTTGTTCGCATTCTATAACACGAGTATTATACTCGCTAGATGCTAAGTTGTGTGAAAGATTAGAATTTAGCAATACAATCTTATAAGGTGAAAAATTAGCATCAATAAACTGATATTTCTTGCTCTCACAAGACACAATCTAATTCAAGGGTCAAAAGGAGTTCTTGCGGGTTTTCCCACACGAGTTGCCTTAGAGGGTGGTGTAGAAGGAATGACCCAAAATCATCATACATGGGCGCAAGGAGATCAACTTGAAATGGTTTATGAAAAACACGATCACCCATTATACAAAAGACTCAATGAAAAATCAAAAGGTAGTGGTCATGGTGGAATGGATGGGATTATGATGTATCGCATTGTTGAGTGTCTTCAGAAGGGACTTCCCTTAGATCAAAATCTTTATGAAGGTTGTTTTTGGAGTTCCGTTACTGAACTCAGTGGAAGATCAATCGCCCAAGAAGGTGCCCCTCAAAAGTTTCCTGATTTTACCAGAGGAAATTGGAAAAACACTAAACCTTTAGACATCATCAGTTAATTAAAACACAATTTTGATTAAAAAAAATCATTTATTCATTACATCTGAAGCATCGGCGCGAATTTGCTTTTTTGGAGATCACCAAGACTACCTAAATTTACCTGTAATTGCAGGCACAATTGATCGTAAAATTAAGATAAAAGCGACTCCAAATTCAACTGCTACTTATTTTTTACAATTACTTGATTTAGAAGAAAATATCAAATTACGTTTTAAATCAAAAAAATAGATTAATTTCTTCAGGAGATTACTACCGCTCTTCTCAGTATTGGCTAATTGCACTCTAATAGTTAACTAAACCGTAAGCATATCCTCTTTAGTAATTATACTTTTATTTTATGAAAATCCTTCTTAGAAGTTTACTACTCATATTCTCTTTGTTTCTTCTTATAAACTCTTGCTCAAAGGACAATCCTATTCCTGATGTAACCAAATTTACGTTAACAGTAACTGCTTCTGAAGGAGGAAGTGTAAATGATGGCGGAACATATGACGAAGGAACGGAAGTAACTATAACCGCAACTCCAAATGAAGGGTATGAATTTATAGGTTGGGAAGGAAATGATTCAAGTAATAGCGATTTAACTATTTTTCTAAATTCAAATCAAACTTTAAATGCTTTGTTTGCCGTATTTGTCCAAGGTGAAATATTTAATAATAAAAATAAATATTTGGCTTTAGGTGACAGCTATACAATTGGAGAGTCAGTTGATGTCAAAGAAAGTTGGCCAGTTCAGCTTTTAGTTAAATTATCAAAAGTCAATTCAGAAATTAATAAGCTAGAAGTTATTGCTCAAACTGGATGGACAGCACAAGAGTTAATAGCTGCGATTGAAGATTCAACTTTGGAACCCCCTTACGGACTTGTATCACTTCTGATTGGAGTAAATAATCAGTTCCAAGGACAATTGGCGGAGAATTTCAGACCAAGTTTCATTGAGCTTATTGATCAGGCCGTTATATTAAGTGGAAATATAAAAGAGAGGGTTTTTGTTTTATCAATTCCAGATTGGGGGGCTACGCCCTTTGCTAATTCTTTAGAAAGAGATGAAATAACGAAACAAATTAATGAGTTTAATAATATTATTAAGTATGAAGCTGATCAACGAAATATAAAATTTTATAATATTACTGATATTTCCAGAAATGCACTTAATGATCTTTCACTCATAGCAAATGATAATTTACACCCTAGTGGTAAAATGTATGCACGATGGTTAGCATTGATTGAAAAAGATATTTTGTCAATTAATTTTTCACCCTAATAACTTGATAATTTTAGAGTTGGTTCTGAAATGGGGCTTATGTGTGGAATAATAGAAGATTTAAAAAGTAACGTAATAAGTGCGCTATAAAGAATAAAAAAAGGCAAAACCTTTCGGAATGCCCTGATATCATTGAGCCAGCGAGCAGATTTGAACTGCCGACCTCTTCCTTACCAAGTAAAACTATTATCAATTAAATCAATATATTACAAGTTTTTTTGTCCCCTTATTGCAACCTTTTTCTTATCTCACTTCTTAATCTATAGTAATCACATGGCTTAACTCTCTGTCCTTTAACGAAGTACTGAATATTTCCGTTTACTACTATAATAGATTCACAATTCCCTGGACTTACTGAAGAGGATATGCCAGTTATTGAATAAATAAAGGTAAAGTGGTATTGATGCTTTGTAGCCCTCACTTTAGCTTGACGCTTAGGTGGGGTTTTTTAAAGCCTGTGGTTTTTTTATTTTTATAAAGCTAATATCCAATCGACCAATAATTGAGACCATCTATCAACTGGAGAATTTATTTTATTCATCCCAAATCCGTGACCCCCCTCACTAAACATATGAAGCTCTACTTTTGCTTCCGCTTGAATCCAGTCCTGGTAAATTTGAACACTTGAAGTAGGAATCTCTTTCCATCCGTCATTATTAGCACAGGTAATAAATGCAGGAGGTTTATTACTTGGAACCTTTTGTCCTCCAACAATATCCATCCAAGGATAAATAGGCGCAATGAAATTTGGTTGATTTTTGGAGATTGAAGTATATGCAGCTTCCATAGTAACAGCTCCACCGGCAGAAAATCCCATCAGTCCAATTTTATCAGGATTGATATTGTATTTTGACGCGTTATTCCTTATTACCTCAATAGCATTTAAGGCATCTTTTGAAGAATAAGGTAGTATTGTTTTGGCACTATCTATTACCACTTGAGGTTTACCCCATAATGTTCCAGCCCAGTCTATTACAGAACCTTTTCTTGGATATGTTCTATACTTCAAGACAATTGCAGTAATTCCATTTAAAGCTAGTTTTTTAGCTAGTTTAACTCCTTCTTTTTCATAGGCACTAAAAAGAAGTGCTCCTCCAGGACAAATTATCATAGCCTTATCTGTTATAGAATCTCCCTTGGCTTTATACAAGTACATTTCAGGTTCAGATATATTATCTAGATATACACCTTCTTGCTCTGAAATAAAAACCCTATTTTCTTTGAATGATTTTAATTCCCATTTTTGATAGTCTAGGAGTATTTTTTCTTGAGCATTTAATGATATCGTTATTAATAACGAAAGGAGAAGAAGCTTTTTCATATATCTAATTTATCTATCCAATATACAAAACTGTTTTCAAAGCTTGTTATCATTATCTGAACTTACTGAAGAGGATATGCCGATGGTTTAAAAGAAAACGCCACTAAATTTAATTAGTGACGTTAATAATTATAATATATGTTGTTCTTTAAAAGTGAAATTATTCAACTTCTTCTTCAGAATCTGGTTGAACAGACATAACCATTCCAGTAGCATCAAAAAAGTCACCAGATTGAACAATCTTTCCTTCTTTTATTACGAAATAGTGATAACCGTCAACTGAAAAACTTTTCCCTGAAGCATTACTAACCCCTTTCCAAGTACCGTAAACTCTTACGCTACCATCTGCCTTAAGGGTTTCTTCATCAACACCCGGAAGCCATCTCGCGTCATTAAAAGAAACATCCGAAAAGTTTGACATATAGAAATTCCCTTGCTCTAAAACTTTTTCATATCCAACGATTCCAGCTCCATACATTGGAGATTGATGCTCAATTTTTTCATCGGTCATAGAAACAAAATTTTCATAGTCTGTTGGCGATTCATATGAAGCAAGATATTTTTTAGCTATTTCTTTATTCTCTTTAAATAATGACATATCGGTATTTGAGTTACAAGAAATAAGTGTTGTCATTGCTAATGCAATAATTAAATATTTTTTCATTTTAATTGATTTATGATTAATAATATTTAAAACTAATTAAATTAATTGCAAAACACAAGTTTATGTTAAATTACTTTAACCTTAATCAATAAACAAAGGAAGGTCTTCAACCTCATCTACCTCTTGTTTTAATTTGGGTGTATAGTACGGAAGTGTTGTACCAATAAAAGGTGGGCTGTTCTAAGGTGTCTAATATCTACTAACTACATTATACTTATCAAGCATCTTTAGAGTGCCTAAGAAGCCTCCTTCGGATGAGAAGAATTCACTAAGGGTGAAGAATTTTTGTTAGTTTTAAATAACCAAAACCAACCAATATGTGGGAAAAACTTAAAAAACATCAAGACACGGTAGGATTTATTTCAGCTGTTGTTTTTCTTCTAGGTGGTCTTATAATGTTGATAGTTAATCCTCAGTCAGTTGAGTGGCACGATATTCCTTTTTTCCTTATTTACCCTGTCTGGATACTATATAGCTTGAATAAGAAAAATTACTTTAGTAGAATATTAAAGACAATAGTAATTATTATAATAATAATGATTGGATGTGGTTTAATGATGTGGGAATCAAGAAATGGTTTCAGTTAAATACACACAAAACGAAAAAGGAACTCCGAAGAATCTGCCTGCTTTCATTATCTGACGTCTTTTGATGATTTAGACGGTTTAACTAGTGTTAATCGACAAAGTAAATAGATTGCTTATGTGCAATTTAAGTGTAATTGAAAAATAAAAAAAGCCCCCACTTTACGTGAAGGCTGTTCGAGCAACAGACTTTATATTATACTTAATGTTTTAATAATCCATTATTCGGACTGACATCGTTGTATTAACGACTTTTCTTAAGCCAGAAACTTTTTTAGAAAAATCCGCAAACAATGGGTCAGAAAACATTCTTTTAGTGTTTGACAAAGCTGTTTTAATATCGGGCGAACCTATCCAAGCAAAATGTGTGAAATCACTATTTTTTCCCAAGATAGGAAAAGCGATGCCAAAGGAATTGTCTCTCATAACCCAACTTTTTCGCTATTTTTAGAGAGAAACTTTGAAATTCCTTAAGATATAATCCAGGATTTGATACTTCCATTTGATAAAGCATAAATACGTTATCATTAGCCCAATCTTTTCCATTGTACCATATTGGTGTGTTTAAAGATTCGGATATTTGTTTTGAAAATTTGCCCATTTTTTCAAAAAACAATTGTGCGTCAGGAGACTGATTCCAAGATGCGTAGAAGTTCTCAAATGCAGCTTCATTTGGAAAACAAATTTGAAGAGAGTGAGTAGATTCATTTGTTCCGTTAGGTAAGTAAGCAAATAAAGACTTTGTCCCTTGGATATTTTTCCCCCATTCAGTTTCCATCATCCCTTTTAGAGAAGAAGCTACCATTTCAGGCTGCTCTGCTTTAAAATCTAAAAACAAACAGTATTGTGCATTAGTAAACACAAAACTAAATAAGGCTGTAATTAATAAAATTCTTTTCATTTTAAAAATATTTATGGTTAATAATATGCTTGAAAACTAATTAAATTAATTGCAAAACACAAGGTTTTATATTAAGTTAAATGATTTTAACTATTAATCCATAAACAAAGGCAAGTCTTTTTTTATATAAAACTTGGATAAAATAAATTATAATGCATAAAAAACCCTTCAAAAGAAGGGCTTTAATTATAATATATCAATTCTGCTTGTCATGCAGTAGGTGTAATTGGTATTTTACTGCACTTTTAAGTTGACTATCTGGATAAGTATTTTTAAATACCTAATTCTTTGCCTTTACTGTAAATAGCTTTGTAGATTTTTTTTGCTTTGTATTCGTTTAATACTTTTGAATGTGCTGCATCCACTTGTTCCTTTAACTCTTCCCATTCCCAGTCTTGGTAGTGAGCCTTAATAGTTGGGTTAGCGTATCCCAATAGATAGAACCTAACAATCCAAAATAATGTTCCACTTATTTTTAATTAATCTAAATATAAACTACTGCTTTTCAGCTATTTGCGTAATAATATTTATTACTTTTAATAAATTCAATATTATTATGGAAAATTTATCTTTAAGCAATTCTTGTGTTAACTGTGTTAACCATACTGAAAACAGATGTTCTGTGCACCAAATAGGAGTAACAGCTTCTAACACTTGTGACACATTCACAAACATTTAATAATATCACATAAAAAACCCTTCTATTTACAATTATGGGTTTTGTGTTATACTTTTTTATAGGTGAAGTTGAAGTGTTTACAGGCATCCCCTCTTTAACAGTTGGAATATTTGTTTTTGCACTTAATTTAATTCCATTAGTCTGGATTATATTTAATATAATCACAGAAAAAAAAGTAGCCTTTTCATAATATCTCATTTATCAAAACAATGTAAAAAAACTGTTTTCAAAGCTTGTTTTCATTATCTAAACAAACTGAAGAAGATATGTCTGTTATTGAACTGTAATTGTTCCATACTTAGCATTATGAGGTGAACATTGGTAATAATAAGTTCCAGCAGCTGAAGGTGTCCAACGAACATCACCATTTGTAGCTCCATTATTAGTTATGCCACTTAACTGATTATCTGTACCGTTACCTTGAACTGTATTGATATAAAATGGATGACTAGCAGCGTTTAAACCAAAGCTAATTGTATCTCCTTGACTAATTGTTATTGAAGGTTCATTACCGCTAACTTCTCCATTGGCATCAGTTCCTACAAGGGTATAATCTCTATTATGCAGTTAAAGAAATTGAGTAAGTAGATGATGGCGCATCAGGGGTGTAATCATCTAAATCACAAGATAGAAACGCAAAACTAATAAGTAGTGGTAAGTAATTTTTCATAATCTCTAATTAATTAGTCATATTTACAAAATTGTTTTCAAAGCTTGTTTTAGTTATCTTGTGTCTAATCTAAATATGGAAATGAAACAAATTATTTTCCTATTAACCGCTTTTTCTATTTTTAGCTGTAAAAAAAAGAAAACGATTATAGAGAACTTAAAGAAAACGATTGTAGAGAAATAGAGGATAGGGAAGAAATAGCCTGTACCAAAGAATATGCTCCTGTTTGTGGATGCAACAATAAAACTTATTCAAATAAATGTGAAGCGAGTGTCTGGGGGATAGAGAGCTTTAGCACTGGCTCTTGTAGCTAAATAATAATGATAATGATGCTCTGTAATCCATACTGATGCAGTTATTTTCAGTGTTTTTATTTATTAAGGACAAGTTCCCCAAATAGGTTTGTTGGCGTCAGTTAGGGCAGAAGAAGTAGAAAAGTTAGTTGGTTCAGCTGAGATATCAGTAACACACCAACCTGTTAAATCTTGATTGAATACATTTGCGTCAATGAACATACCCTCCATATTAATTACATTTGAAGTGTCCCAGCTTCCTATATCTTGATTGAATGAAGTAGCTCCATAAAACATTAGATTCATATCGATTACATTTGATGTATCCCAATGACTAATATTTTGATTAAAGGAATGCATACCTCTTAACATACCACTAAGATAAAAAAGTCTTGAAGTGCATATTTTTGTTATATCCTCACCATTTACTATTTTACTTCTTAATTGTTGTCTACTAATTATTATATACTCTACATCATTAAGTATTCCAGAATCACCCACGAAAGCCCAATCTCTTGCTTTAACCGTAACACCATTGTCACCTAAGTATATTGGGTTTTGTACAACTCCATTTTCATCAACTGGGACTTCTTTTCTTGTGGTGTATTCTTGGGATAATTCATCAAAATCCGGATTTACATCAGATTCATTTTTAGCTTCACAGGAAGATAAAAATAAGAATGTAAGAGCTATGAAAAAAAAATTCATTTAAAGGGGTTTTTATCTAAAGTTGGATTAGGAAATAATAGTAGAAGTAGTTTTTTCAGATATCTAATTTATCAATACAATGTACAAAACTGTTTTTAAAGCTTGTCTTCATAATCTGAACTTACTGAATAGGTTATGCCTCTAGTTAAGTTGCTAAGCAGGGGGATAATATGTTTTATTGTTTAAGTTTTCTCTTTTGTTGAATTAATTCTAAGTAATGATTTTCCAATCTTATCTTTCATAATAATTCTGGTTATAATCATTTCATCCGACTTAAAATTTTCAATTATTTTACCGCTAATACCCGAGTTTGAAAAATCTATAAAGCTCCAGGTCATTGTATTCTCACTTTTATTCCATTTTCCTGTCCAAAAAGTATTACTGCCGTCGCTTTTAAATTCCCAGCGATTGAATTGACTTGACATTTGGTCATAACAAATAATATATTTACTCGCACTATCATTATAAACCATTATTTCAAGGTAATTATTGGAAAGAATTAAATTTGCCTCAGTTGTACCGCGAGTTTCAACACTTTCAGTGATCCAAACGGATTCTTCAAAAACTGTATTATTTTTCCATTTGCCTTCCCATTTCATCAATATATCAAATGCACTATTTTTAGATAATTTCTGAGCGTTTAGATAACCTGTCCCTAAAACAGGCATTATCAGTAAAAGAAGACGTAGCTTTTTCATAATATCTAATTTATGAATACAATGTACAAAACTGTTTTTAAAACTTGTAAATAAATGTCAAGTGGTTTTGATGCGTTGCAGCCCCCACTGATGCAAAGTGTATATTAGAGGTTTTTGAAGTTCTTTAATGTATTGTTTAAGTCAATGAGATTTTTTGAATAAAAAATATTTCATATTTTTGATTTAACTAAATATAAACTTAACTATTTTTTATGAATAATGACAAAGACATCACTAAGGTTAGACTTCACGACGGTATTGTAGGAATATTAAATATTGGTTCTATATTACTTGCTAGTAAATTTGGATTTGATTGGATTTATGTAGCGGCAGCAGTTGCTATACTTCAAATTTTAAGCCCAATAACAAAATTCTGTCCTGTTTATACAATTTTAAATAAATTGATACCAGACACTACTCCTATGCAAAACGGGAAATAAGATTAAAGCATTTAAAAAGTTTTTTTACTATTCAATTTTAATTAAAACTCTATTTCTTACCCAATGAAAAGTTGTCGATTCACCCATTATACTTAACGAATCATAATCGGATGAAAAATTTAATCCAAGGAAAAAAACCCTTTTAGCAGCATCAGGATATTGTTGAAAAAAAAGTGAATACGAATCAGGCGGCCTATTTAACCTACTCCATTCTCCTGAAGCTAAATTGTTGTCATCAAAATTGAGTGTCATTAGACCATCAGCTGTAAAAGTCCAAACTATGCTATCATATTGGCTGCTGTCATCTAAAACCTCTTCCCATACACCAACTATGGGATCTATAGTTATGAGGGGTTCATTTGCATAATCATCGCCATCACAACCGCAGGTTAATAATATTAAACCAACTAATAAAATATAGTGTCTTTTCATAATAATAATCTAATATACTAATACTATTTACAAAGTAAGCCTTAAACTAATCGGGGAATGTTTTATTCAAAAAAGTAATGAAACTAATCCATCAAAAAACGCAAAACCTCAATAGCCGTTTTACTTATTTTAGTTCCCGACCCATAGACTCCCAATACACCCCGTTGTTTCAAAAAGGAGTAATCTTGTGGCGGAATAACCCCTCCAACAATAACTCTAATATCTTCTCTGCCTAGCCTTTTTAGCTCCTTCAAAACTAGTGGAACTAATGTTTTATGCCCTGCTGCTAAAGATGATACTCCTAAAATATGTACATCATTTTCTACGGCTTGTTTTGCAGCTTCTTGAGGGGTTTGAAAAAGGGGGCCTATATCCACATCAAAACCTAAATCAGCATAACTTGTTGCAATCACTTTTGCTCCTCTATCGTGTCCATCTTGCCCCATTTTAGCAATCATAATTCGAGGTCTACGTCCGTTTAGCTCAAAGAAGTCTGCGGAAAGTTTTTGCCCTTTTTCAAAATCAACATCTGCCTTAATCTCCTTAGAGTAAATCCCTGTAAAGGTTTGTATTTTTGCTTGGTAACGTCCAAAACTTTTTTCAAGTGCTGCGCTTATTTCCCCAAGGGTAGCACGAACTCGAGCTGCTTGCACTACAAGCTCTAAGAGGTTGTAATCAAGCTCTTTGTCTTGATTCAAAATGCCAGCAGCTTGAGTCAAAGCGTCTAAAGTCTGTTCAACTTTTTTATTGTCTCGCTCATCTTTTAATTTTTCTAAACGGTCGATTTGCTGTTTATGAACCTTTGCTTGATCTACTTCTAGATAATGTAATTCCTCTTCTTGATCTAACTTATATTTATTTACGCCCACAATAATATCTTGTCCGCTGTCAATTCGGGCTTGTTTTTTGGCAGCAGCTTCTTCAATTCTCATTTTTGGAATTCCAGCTTCAATTGCTTCGGTCATGCCACCATAGGATTCTATTTCTTGAATCAGTTGCCAAGCTTTGTCAGCAATATTATGAGTTAATTGTTCTACATAATAACTACCTCCCCAAGGATCTACCGTTTTGGTAATGTGGGTTTCTTCCTGTAAAAACAATTGAGTATTCCTTGCAATTCGAGCAGAAAAATCTGTAGGCAAAGCAATGGCTTCGTCCAAAGCGTTGGTATGTAAGCTTTGAGCTCCGCCAAATACAGCTGCCATAGCCTCTATATTCGTTCGAGCTACATTATTAAAAGGATCTTGAGCTGTTAAACTCCATCCACTCGTTTGGCAATGAGCTCTTAAAACAAGGGACTTTTCGTTTTTAGGATCAAATTGTTTTACAAGCTTCGCCCAAAGCATTCGGCCGGCACGCATTTTAGCTATTTCCATAAAATGATTCATGCCAATTCCCCAAAAAAATGATAGTCTTGGAGCGAATTCATCGATTGTTAATCCAGCTTTAATACCCGTTTTAATGTATTCTAAACCATCGGCAAGGGTATATGCTAATTCAATGTCTGCAGTTGCTCCAGCTTCTTGCATGTGGTACCCTGAAATACTGATGCTGTTAAATTTGGGCATTCGCTTAGATGAATATTTGAAAATTTCCGATACAATTTTAATGGAAGGCGATGGCGGATATACGTAGGTGTTCCGAACCATAAATTCTTTCAGAATGTCATTTTGTATGGTACCAGATAGCGCTTCTGGAGGGACCCCCTGCTCTTCTGCTGCTACAATATAAAAAGCCATTATTGGAAGAACAGCGCCATTCATAGTCATAGAAACCGACATTTTATCCAATGGTATTTGATCAAACAAAAGCTTCATATCCTCTACCGAATCAATTGCAACTCCTGCTTTTCCCACGTCGCCCTGTACTCGTTCATGATCACTATCGTATCCTCGGTGGGTGGGTAAATCAAAAGCAACAGATAGCCCCTTTTGACCCATTGCTAGATTTTTTAAATAAAATGCATTACTTTCTTCTGCAGATGAAAAACCCGCGTATTGTCTAATGGTCCAGGGTCTTCTCACGTACATAGAACTATAAGGGCCTCTGAGAAAAGGTGGAATACCCGCAGAAAATCCGGTGTGGTCAAGCGGTTCTTTAGGTGGTGAAAAGGTTTTAGATATCGAGATTCCTTCGGCAGTAGTAAAAGATTCTGAAGTTTTTTTCTGCGATGATTCTTCAAAAGAAGGCAACTCTAAGCTCGAGAAGTTTTTTCGATTATTTTCCATTGTGTTGCTCTGTTTTTTCTGACAATCGAATTCCTCTTATTGGCTCAATGAGCATCTTATCGTTATACGTTTTGTCAATTCGGGTGCTTTTAGTTTTGGGAGCATCATAATCTTGGAAGCGATTTATTCCTACCAAAACCAGTGCGCCAGAATCAAATAAATCTTGTTCTTTTTGAGCAGACTTTGATATTTGTTTTTGAATTTCTTCAACCAATAATAAACTTAAAAAGCCTTTTTTGCTTTCAATTTCTTTAAAGCCAGTAAGTGCATATTCTGCAAATTCCTGTGTCAGTTGTTCAATATAATAAGACCCCTCTGCTGGGTTTGTAACTTGGTCAAAAAAACTTTCTTTTTTTAGAATAAGCAGTTGATTCTGAGCTATTCGATCACCAAATTCATTGGGTGTATTAAAAGCAATATCGTAAGGTAGGTTATTGAGAACATCAGCACCTCCAAGAATCCCAGCCATCATTGCCGTTGTAGATCGAAGCATGTTTATGTTATAATCCTGTAAAGTCAGGTTGCGCTCAGAAGGTTCCGCAATTACCTTATAATTTATTTTAAAATCATAAACTGCTAGAACCGCTGAGAAGACAGTTTTTAGAGCTTGAATTTTAGCGATTTCAAAAAAGTAATTAGGACCTAGAGCGAGATGAAAAAATACCTCAACCGCTTCAGTAGATGAATTTATTCTAGATAAATAATCAACTGACTGACTTAAAGCATAAGATAATTGTTGCGGAATAGTTGCTCCTGCATTTTGATGAACGCGATTGTCTATATAAATATAAGAAGTGCTTTTTTCTAAATTAACTAATAAACTCCAGGCTTCTAAATCAGTCGCTTGATTTAGAAGCCAATTACCCGTTTGAGCTAATTGTGTAATGGGGTCAAATAGAAAAAGCCAGTTTTTCAACTTCAGCTTGATTAGTAGTTCAACTGGAGGAATAAATTCAAAAATTACATAAAAAGTAAGGTCAATTTCTTCAAGCGCATCGACTAACTCTTTGATAGGTAATGTACTGTTTGACAAGCGTAGAATAATGATTTCAACACCTTGCTTCTTTCCAGCTTTACAAGCATGAACAGAATTTGTTATGTCTTTCTTTACTGTTATGGTATGGGAAGTTTTCCATTGCTGAGGAAAAGAATTTACCAGCTTCTTTCGATTGGCATTAATCCGATCATAAAAAGGTTGTGTCTTTATCCCATCAGAAGATTCCCAAGTTAGGGTAGAGTCATAAGGCAAACCGTTCAAGTCTTTATGGATTTGAGTCCATACGTCTTGATCAGTTGACTTTTTGAATTCTGAAAACAGCTTTTGATTCATATATAATTTTGACTATTTAGTCCTTAATTTTAATGGTAGACTGGCGTTCTCGGTTTACATGCAACTGGGTTACATCGGGGCGTGAATAATGGCCCGAAGGATCAAAATTTTGACGTTCTTCATAAATACGATTCAAGTGTATTTCTGCACAGAAAACACCTTGGGTATTTGTTTGAGGTTCCAACAACCAAGTTCCGTCTGGGTTTGCGATACATGAGCCACCGTTTGCCAAATCCTCTGGGGCAGCAGCTAGTAGTTCATCTATGTAAGGGCTGTCTTTTGGAAAATCGTTTTTATTCATGGTTGCACTTACCGAGATAACATAAGAGCGGCTTTCTCTTGCAATAAATCTTGTAATGTCTTTAGTATTATGATCACTTCCCGGCCAAACCGCACAGTGAACATTTTCGCCCATTCCATAAAGTGCTGCTCGAGGTAAAGGCATCCAATTTTCCCAGCAATTCAAACCGCCAAGAGCAAACCCTTCGAGCGGATGGACCTGTAAACCATGACCATCGCCTGGCGCCCAAGTAAGGCGTTCGTCGTACGTAGGTTGTAACTTTCTGTGAACGCTACAAATAATTCCATTTTCATTAATGTATACTAAAGAACAATATAAACTATGTCCTCCGCGATTACTGGCCCGTTCAATTACACCAACATAAACAGCCATTTTAAGTTCTTTTGCTAACACGCACAATTCTTCTATATCTCCTGCTTCAATATTGACCGAATTTTGAGCGTAGTGAGCATGTAGCGCCTTGTTTATTTTTAAATCCCACTGAGCTCCGTCAGTTAATGCTAACCAAAAAGGATAACCTGGCAAAAGACCTTCTCCAAAGACAACTAATTGTGCTTTTTCTTTAGCAGCCTCAAACATGGCGTCTTTTATCTTATCTAAGGTTTTTTGTTTATTCAACCAAACGGGAGCAATTTGTGCCAAAGCAACTTGTAGTGTCTTCATGTTCATAAATTATTACAGGTAAATATAACAATATAATATCTGAAGCTAGTAATAGAAATAAGCTCTCCTTTATTGAAAAGGTTTAATTATTACAAAAATTCAAAAACAATAAAAAATATAGTATCTTGGAATTAATTCGAAAAAAAATTATGGACGTAAAAACACTATACTCGAAGCAGAGAGCATTTTTTGAAACACACGCAACGCTGAACGTTTCCTTCAGAAGAACAGCCTTAAAAAAATTACTCCAAGTTATTGAAAGTAAAGAAGAGGCTATATTTGAAGCCTTGTTTCTTGATCTCAAAAAATCTGAGTATGAAGCCTTTTTAACCGAGGTTTTTTTCGTTAAAAAAGAAATCAAAAGTACATTAAGTAATTTGAACTCTTGGACGAAAACCAGACGTGTTTCAGGTTCTATTTTTAATTACCCAACCAAAGATTATTTAATTCCTGAACCTTATGGATGCACCCTTCATATAAGCCCTTGGAATTATCCTTTTCAACTTGCTCTTAACACCATTATTGGTGCTGTTGCGGCAGGAAATACGGTGATATTAAAACCTTCAGAATACGCACCATTTACCGCCAATGTTGTTGAAGAGGTTATTAATGAAACTTTTGCGCCCGAGCATGTAAGTGTGGCTAAAGGAGATGTGTCCGTAGCTAGCGAGTTACTTAAACTACGCTGGGACTATGTGTTTTTTACAGGGAGTACAAGCGTCGGGAAAATTGTAGCTAAAGCCGCTGCAGAGCACCTAACGCCCTATACCCTAGAGTTGGGTGGGAAGAATCCATGTATTGTAGATCAAACCGCTCCAATTGGACTTACTGCAAAAAGAATTGTTTGGGGAAAATATGTGAATTGTGGTCAGACCTGTATCGCACCAGATTATTTATTGGTACACAAATCTAAAGTCGCAGCACTCACCGAGGCGATGGTTAAAGAAATTAAAAATGCATTTGGCGACGATCCACAAAAGTCACATAGCTACGGTAGAATAATCAACCAGAAACACTTAATGCACCTCAAAAGAATGCTTGAAGGAGTAACTCTTGCTCATGGTGGAACGGTAAATGAAGAAGATCTATATATAGAGCCTACCATAATTGACCAACCTGATTTAGGAAGTAACGTTATGGAAGATGAGATTTTTGGTCCCCTACTTCCTGTTCTAAGCTATGAAAATGAAGTGGAACTGAGACCGATAATCAGCCGATACGAAAAACCTCTTGGTTTTTATGTGTTCTCTAAAAGAAACGCATTCATAAAAAAAATACAAACAGAATATTCTTATGGAGGGGGAGTTTCGAACGATACAATGATTCAATTCTCGAATGATGAACTTCCTTTTGGAGGTGTTGGTCATAGTGGAATGGGAGCTTATCATGGAAAATTTAGTTTCGATATATTCACACACCATAAACCCTTTGTTAAAAAAGCTTTTTGGCTTGATGTACCCACTCGATATGCACCTTATCCGAAAACATTTAAAGTATTGAAAAAGTTATTGGGCATGATGTAGTCATCCCTCCTTTGAAACCTAAAAAATATGCCTAGAGATACAGCTGATGTCGAAGTAAAAAAGCTGCTTCAGGATTTCTTTATAGTCAACGGAAGAAGACCTCGTGTTTTATTATCAACTACAAACGAAAACAAATCAGAAATTGAACTTCAAAAAACAGCACTTCGATTGGCTGAAATTGGACTTGATGTAGATTTTGCACCCTCCTCTCTAGAGGCAAATCACCTGATTAAACAAGCCCTTGAAAATGATGTACACTATATTATTTTGTACAACAATAGTGAAGCTAGTACTGATTCAATACGAGAAATAAAAGAAGAATTGTCCGGAAATAAACGTTTTGATATTGTTGTTGTTGTTTGGGATAATTTTAAAACAGAAAATTCAATTAAAAAACAAATTCATCGACTCATCGAAGCATATCTAGATAAAAAATAACTGCTATTTGAATATGTTTTTTAATAAATTATCGAGTATTCTAGAAGCTTCCAGAGGGGTTTTTTTTGAGTTTTTCACCTCCTGATTAAGTTCATTAACGCCCTTACTTAATAGTGGATGTTGCTTAATAAAACGATCCAATTGCTCTTGCTGAAGTTCGTTATACCAAGCCAGGTTTTGATCTTCACGTTTTTTCTTAAAATATCCCGAATTTACGGCTTGTTCCTCATACTTTGTGATGATGTCCCAAAGTTCGTATATCCCAGCTTTTTCGATCGAAGAAAAAGGTATTGCTTGGGGTATCCACCCAGATTCTTTTTGTGGAAAAAGATGAAACATTTTCTTAAAGTTTGAAGCTTCTTTCTTTGCTTGATTCAACTGATTTTTATCTGCTTTATGGACTACCAGCATATCAATATGCTCATAAATACCACGCTTGATTGCTTGTAAATCATCGCCACCTCCAACGATTTGAAGCATCATAAAAAAATCAATCATTGAATGGACAGCGGTTTCGGATTGCCCTACCCCAACGGTCTCGATAAAAATCACATCATAACCTGCGGCTTCACACAGATATACTGCTTCCCTGGTATTTTGAGTAACCCCTCCAAGGTTAGATTGTGAAGGCGAAGGTCTAATAAAAGCACGTTCAGAACGACTCAGAAGTTCCATGCGGGTTTTGTCTCCCAAAATACTCCCGTGGCTAAGTTGACTGCTTGGATCAATTGCCAAGACCGCAACTTTTTTATTGAATTTCTCAATTAAATAAGTTCCTATGCTTTCTATAAAAGTGCTTTTTCCTGCTCCAGGAATCCCGCTGACTCCAATTCTAATAGAATTACCCGTGTGTGGGAGTAATTCTAAAAGTAAATTTTGCGTGTACATACGGTCACGATCTAAGGTACTTTCGCCTAAGGTAATTGCTCGCCCCAAAAAAGAACGGTTTCCTTTAAGAATCTCTTCTTTATAAAGCGTCAAATCGAACTGATGTCGCTTATCTGTCATAGTCTATTTAATTTCTTGGCACAATTCTATGAGCACTCCGTTTGTCGATTTTGGATGAAAAAAAACTACCAATTTATTATCCGCACCTACAGTAGGCTTTTCACTTAAAGGAATAAAACCTTCAGTTTTTAGGCGCATAATTTCTAAATGTATGTCTTCTACCTCAAAGGCGATATGGTGAATGCCCTCTCCTCTTTTATCTAAAAAACTTGAGATTGGACTGGTTGGATCAGTTGCAGCAACCAATTCAATTTTTTGAGTATCCGTTTTAAAAAAGGAGGTTAGAACTTTCTGAGTAGGAAGATCTTCAATCTTATAGCAATCTGTGTTCAGTAAACTAGCAAACAATTTATTTGAAGCTTCTAAATCTCTAACCGCTATACCAATATGATCGATTTTCTTCATCATTTCATTCTTTATTCTTTTCTACAAAAGGTTTTAAAATTGTCGGGTCTGGAGCGTGCATTAAAAAAGCATCGTAAGCCTTTCTGTTTTTATAAAGCATACGTTTCACAGCGCTTGCGCTACAATCGTATTTTTTTGCAAGGCGTGCAACCGAATGAAATTCTCTTTCACATGGTTTTATAATGTGCCACTTTGTGAGCTTAGCAGGTGTATTCATAAAGCAAAGGTACTTTTAAAAGCTTAATTAGTCAATACTTGTTTTTTTTGAAAAGTTAAAAATAATCCTCGAATCAATTTTAAAAAATAGCTTTTTTTAAAATACAACTATTTATTGTTTAAATAATAAAAAATAATGCTTCAAAAGTCTCTTAATTTCTTGATAAATTCATATTTTTAAAAATAATTAAATGATATAAAATGAGCAACGAAGTATTTGACCAATTGAAAGAAAAAGCTGAAGCAGCAGAGGCTATAGGCGGGACTCTGAAATTTGAAGTAGGTGACTTAATTGTCTATGTAGATGGTTCAGGAAATTCAAACATAGTTTCACAAGAAAACAACGAGGCAGATTGCACCATTGCAACTACTGCAGAAGTACTTCTTGATCTTAAAAATGGTGATCTCAACCCAATGATGGCTGTTATGGGGGGAAAAATAAAGATCTCTGGAGACATGGGTCTAGCTATGAAGGTTCAGTCACTATTGGGATAACATACTATTTAATAGAATTTTTAATCTTTTTATAGCAATAGAATAAACCTTACAGCGTTTAAAGTGTAACTGATTTTTATGTTCAATACCAAAAACCCTTTTTTATTAAATATATTGATGATTTTATCAATGGGTTTATTTGTTTTTGTGATGGATGAAGGTATGAATCCTAAAGAGCTTCATAAACACTTTCTAGAAAATAGTCCTTTCAAAGAGGACGTACTTTTAAATAAAAAAGATCGACTTGCAAAAGGTCTTCCTCCAAATAAATTTAATGAGCAGATATATGATTTAACTATAGATCCAGCTACTGGTGAACATAATTATGAAAGCAAATTAGATATACAGGAACAGATACAAAGAGATATTTATTCTGATAGATATGCTGTTCCTGGTCAAAGTGCAACAACCCCATGGTATGAAATTGGCCCAAAAAATGCAGCTGGAAGATCGCGGGCTGCAGTATGGGATCAATCAGATTTAGGTGGAACTAGAGTCATTGCTGGTGGAGTAAGTGGAGGATTATGGAAGAATAATGACATTACAGATGTAGGACAAGTCTGGACAAGAGTTATAGGTGTCCCTGGTAATTTAGCAATATCTGTAATAGTTCAAGATCCAAATAATACATCTGTTCTTTATGCTGGAACTGGTGAGAGTTACACGGGTGGAGATGCAAGTGGAAATGGAATATACAAATCAATTGATGGTGGCTCAAATTGGAATCTAGTTTTTGGAAGAGGGCAATCTACAACTGTAACAACTACCTTTTCTGGTGGTTACACTAGGGTTGAAGGATACTTCGCAGTAAATGATATTATTCTTTATGATCATGATAATAATACAGGAACAGATGCTCAAGTATTTGCTGCAATTGGAACAACTTGGCACAGTAGATCATCATCAACTGGATTAGATCCATTTACATATGGACTTTTTAAATCAGCTGATGCTGGATCAACATTTACCCAAATTACATCTGTAAATAATGGATCACAAGTTGATGAAATTAATGATCTTGAAGTTCAAGCGATCTCTAATAGAATATGGCTAAGTACTACTTCAAGTAATTATTGGGGTGGAGTAAAAGGTGGCCGATTTTTTTATAGCGATGATGGGACTAACTTTACCCAAGCCACACCTACTTTCCCTGCGTTTCCAACCACATCCGCTACTACCAGGCACAGAACTGAAATAGCACCAAGTCAAACAGATACAAATACCCATTATGTATTAATTGAGACTTCCAGTACGAGTAGTTCAACTGCAGATTATACCAGAATACCTATAATTTATAAAACTACTGACAACTTCTCGACTTTTACTTATGTAGAACCTCCTATTGATTCTGACCAAGGAATTCCAAACTACGATTTTACTAGAGGTCAATCTTTTTATGATCTTGAAATAGAAGTAGATCCTACTAATGATGATATATTATACGTTGGAGGAATTGATTGGTTTAGAAGTCAGAATGGTGGAACATCATGGAGTCAAATTACCCGGTGGTCACAATTTAATCCGGGGCTTTTTGGTAAACCTTATTCTGTTGTTCATGCTGATCAACACGGTTTATATTTTAAACCTGGGGATCCAAATAAGGCTATTGTAGTAAATGATGGAGGTGTTGCATATTCTTCTAGTTTATCAACAGCATCTGATACATCTACTTTCGGTGATAGAGAAAAAGAATTAATTACTTTACAATTTTATACTGTTGCTCAATCTCCCCCTGATTTTGCAGGTAATGATTATATTGTTGGTGGAACTCAAGATAATGGGACTTGGTCAATAATAGCATCTGCTAATAATAAAACAAATGGAACAGAAGTTCAAGGTGGTGATGGTGCTGCTACTGTGTTTGATCAAGTAGGAGGTGACTATTATATATCAAATTACATTTATAATAATTCAGTTCAAAGGGCAGGTTTTACGGCTGGTGGAGTTGCTCAACCTCACGTTAATTTATCAAACTCTTTGTCATTACCTTCTAACGAGGGAGATTTTATTAACCCTGCTGCTTTAGATTCTAATCGAGATGTCTATTTTTCTTGTGCAGGAAATGGTAAAATCAGAGTAATTACAGGTCTAGAAAGAGATGGGACTATTCAACATTTTTTAATAAATTTCTCAGGAACTAGACATGTCACAGCCCTAGAGGTTTCTAGACATACTACAAATACAACCACATTATTTGCAGGTCTTTCAGATGGAGAAGTACTTAAAATAACAAATGCAGGAGCAAATGGTGCTTCCACAATTACTTCGGTTTATAATCAAACTGGAAGTGTTTCAGATATTCATATTGGGGAAACAGAAGATGATATTTATGTAACATATTATAATTATGGAATAAATAGTAATATTCGTTTCACAGACGACGGCTTTACAACCAGCTCGAATAAAGAAGGTGACTTCCCTGACTTTCCTGTATTATCAATTTTAAACAACCCTTATGTTGATGATGAGGTAATTATTGGTACGGAACTTGGGATATGGAGAACAGCCAATTTCACTAACGCAAATCCTACTTGGGTACCAGCATATAATGGAATGAGTGACGTTCCTGTTTATGATATGGATTTTAGAGGTGTCTCTGCAATGGATAATCGTGTCGTTGCTGCATCTTATGGAAGAGGTGTCTACACAGGTTCCTTTACATCTCCTAATAACCCACCAGTTACAACTTCAGAAATAATCAGTGTCCTTGAAGCGGGTACCGCTACAACCACAACTAATAATGCCACCTCAGTATTAGCTAACGATACTGATCCTGAGTCAGACAACCTAACTGCTGATCTAGTTAGTAATCCTATTAATGGAGCTGTGTTTGCTTTATCGACAACTGGATCATTTACTTATACGCACGATGGATCTGAAACTACTACTGATTCATTTTCATATCGAGCTTATGATAATGCTTTATATGGAAATACGGTAACTGTCACAATAAACATAACACCTGTTAACGACTGTCCTGTGGTAGCCAATCCAATTGCTGACTTTACAGTTCAAGAAGATGCCGCTAATAATGTATTTAATATATCTAACTTGTTTAGTGATGCAGAGGGTGATGTTTTGAATTATACTTTCACAAATGACAATACCGGTTTAGTAACTGTGACACTTAATACAAATACTCTAACATTAGATTACATTGACGATCAAACTGGAGTTGCAACTGTAACCATAAATGCAAATGACGGTGCTTGTTCTTCTCAAGAAGTTTTTGTTGTTACTGTAACTGCTTTTAATGACTCACCTGTCGCAACTACAGAAATAATCAGTGTCCTTGAAGCGGGTACCGCTACAACCACAACTAATAATGCCACCTCAGTATTAGCTAACGATACTGATACAGAGTCAGACAACCTAACTGCTGATCTAGTTAGTAATCCTATTAATGGAGCTGTGTTTGCTTTATCGACAACTGGATCATTTACTTATACGCACGATGGATCTGAAACTACTACTGATTCATTTTCATATCGAGCATTTGATGGAATCTCATATGGAAATACGGTAACTGTCACAATAAACATAACACCTGTTAACGACTGTCCTGTGGTAGCCAATCCAATTGCTGACTTTACAGTTCAAGAAGATGCCGCCAATAATGTATTTAATATATCTAACTTGTTTAGTGATGCAGAGGGTGATGTTTTGAATTATACTTTCACAAATGACAATACCGGTTTAGTAACTGTGACACTTAATACAAATACTCTAACATTAGAATACATTGACGATCAAACTGGAGTTGCAACTGTAACCATAAATGCAAGTGATGGAGCTGGTGCTTGTTCTTCTCAAGAAGTTTTTGTTGTTACTGTAACTGCTTTTAATGACTCACCTGTCGCAACTACAGAAATAATCAGTGTCCTTGAAGCGGGTACCGCTACAACCACAACTAATAATGCCACCTCAGTATTAGCTAACGATACTGATACAGAGTCAGACAACCTAACTGCTGATCTAGTTAGTAATCCTATTAATGGAGCTGTGTTTGCTTTATCGACAACTGGATCATTTACTTATACGCACGATGGATCTGAAACTACTACTGATTCATTTTCATATCGAGCATTATGATGGAATCTTCATATGGAAATACGGTAACTGTCACAATAAACATAACACCTGTTAACGACTGTCCTGTGGTAGCCAATCCAATTGCTGACTTTACAGTTCAAGAAGATGCCGCCAATAATGTATTTAATATATCTAACTTGTTTAGTGATGCAGAGGGTGATGTTTTGAATTATACTTTCACAAATGACAATACCGGTTTAGTAACTGTGACACTTAATACAAATACTCTAACATTAGAATACATTGACGATCAAACTGGAGTTGCAACTATAACCATAAATGCAAGTGATGGAGATGGTACTTGTTCTTCTCAAGAAGTTTTTGTTGCTACTGTAACTGCTGTAAATGATCCACCGGTAACTGTAACTGAATCATTATTTGTCAATGAAGGGGGGACAGTTACAATTACAACTAATAATGCCACTTCATTATTAGCAAATGATACTGATACAGAAGGTGATCCAATAACAGCAATTGTTATTATTGGTAACGGTCCATTCAATGGAACACTAAGTCTATTATCATCAGGTACCTTTTCATATACGCACGATGGATCTGAAACTACTACTGATACTTTTCAATATAAGACCAATGATGGGTTTTCTGATGGAAATACGGTAACTGTAACAATTTCTATTAATCCCGTTAACGACTGCCCTGTATGGAATAACTCGGCAGTTGCAAGCCAAATTAACGGACCCACTTCTAATGAAGATTTTAGTCCTTGGTTTTGGAATACTAACCTACAGAGTATTATAAATGATCCTGATAATGCTACTCATACTTTTACTGTAACGCACACTAATCCTGAGATCGTTAATATTTATATTAACCCAGCTAATAATCGTTTATCTTACTCAAGAATTCTAAATAGGCATGGAAGTACAACCGGAACAATTACAATTAGTGACGGAATTTGTGAATTATACCAACCGATCAGCTATACGGTTAATTCTGTAAATGATTGTCCAACTCTAGACAACCCAATAGCAGATGTTAGTGTAGCTGAAGATGATCCAGATTTCTTTATTCCTTTAGCTAATGTCTTCTCAGATGTTGATACTGATACACTAACATATTCTACAAATATTGGTAACCCAACTATGATTGCTACATCAATAACTGCCACTGCTTTAGTTATTGATTTTTTAGAAAATCAAAATGGTGCTACTTTCATTAGTCTAGTAGTTTCCGATGGAGATGTCAGCTGTACTGTAGATGATTTAATTACAGTCAGTATTTCTCAAACAAATGATGCTCCAAATGGAGTAGAAGATTTTATTTCTGTTCCCACTGGCGAGAGTGTTAATGTGCTTAATGACGGCTCGACTAATTCGGTTCTATCTAATGACAATGATCCGGAAAGCAATCCCATAACCGCTGTTGAAGTTCTAGGTCCAATAAACGGAACATTAACACTTTTATCAAACGGTAACTTTACATATACTCATGATGGAAGCGGAACTACTACTGATACTTTCTCTTATAGCCCAAGAGATAACTTTAGTATTGGAAACACAACAACCGTAACCATATACATAAATGATTTGCCTGTGGGTGTAACCGAAAACATTGCTTTATTAGAAGGAGGCACAGCAACTACAACTACAAATGCAGTAACTAGTGTTTTAGCTAATGATACAGATACTAATGGTGGAGATGCTGCTATACTCACTGCAACTATTGGAACTGATCCTATATTTGGTGTATTATCATTAAATTCAAATGGTAGCTTTTCATATACTCATGACGGAACAGAAAACTTCACTGACAGTTTTACCTATATTCCATATGATGGAAAAGGGTATGGATTAGCTACTTCTGTATCCATTAATGTAACGCCTACAAACGATCCACCTGTTGCTTACCCTGATAGCATTACAATTGGATTAGGAGGAACAACAACTCTATTAAGTAATGGAGGTAATAACATTCTGAGTAATGATACAGATCCAGATGCTGATAGCTTAACCGCAACACTAGTTACAGGTCCAAACTTTGGAACTTTGGTTTTAAATCCAGGAGGGACATTTAGTTATCTTCAGAACGGAGTTATGAACGGAGGAGATAGTTTTACATACAAAGCAAAAGATGCTTCTTTATTTAGTAATGTTGTTACTGTTAATATAGGTATTACCTGCTCACCTTGTACACAAAGTACAATCGTTGGAGGAAGTGATGGTGTATTATTTAGTTATCAAGGCTGTGATTGTAATAGTTATCAAGTTTATGTTCCTAAAGGAAAAACATATATATTCTGCCATCTAGTAAACACAATAACTATATCTCAAGGAGCTTACACAGTTATTGCTACCTCTGTATGTAATTAAATTTAATAATTAGAAATTATATTACCATTAAAGTCAAAAGTATCTGATTTAGAAAGAACATCTCCGTTTTTATAGTTTACTCGAAGTTTTAATTGACCATTAGGATGAAAATCTTCCCAAAGACCATTTCTTTTACCATTGGAGTCAAATTTTAAGCTTTTACGAAGTTTCCCATCAGAAAAGTAGTAAAAATTATCACCTCCCAGGACGCCATTTTTAAAAGAATTTTGTTCTTTTAAAATTCCGTTAGTCCAGTAAACCATGCGCTTTCCATTAAAATTCCCTTGAATATAATTTATAGACTCTTGAAGTTGACCACTATTAAAATACTTTTCTTCTAATCCATTCAAAACTCCATTAGAATAGTTTGCAGAACGTAAAAGAGATCCATCTGGATAATACTCTTGATAAGTTCCATTAAAAATTCCTTCTAGAACACTAAACTCTAATAGTAAAAATTCAGACAGAGAGTCATATTGATAGATTCGGCCAGTATACGGAATACCATCAAAAGAGTATATGGGTTTACCAGATCTATTTTTAATCGTTAATTCTTCAATACTTTTTCCATCAATAGACGATAAATGGGACACTATATTTGGAACAACTATAAAAAAAAAAATGTTGCGATGACTACAAGCCCTAAATAAGAAGATTTTTTCATTTAAAAGGAAATTAGAATACTAAAATTAGTGATTTAAATTTAAATTAATTTGTTAAATCTCCACAAGTTGAATTTGAATAGGGTAAACTAGATAACTGAAAACTATAAGTCGTCTGAACCTCAACTAAAGTCCCGCTTGAGTCTTGTTCGTTTGCTATTTCTTGTACTGCAAAGACAGTCTCATTTAATTCAGAAATAACAATAGTACTCGCATCATCCCAAGAATCTTCTTCAAAACGAACTTGAAATGAAGAATATGGAATTTCTGTTCCTGAAATCCATCTCCACTCCCCTTTTTCACTTGAAATAATCTGATTGTTTATATCAAAATAGGAAAATAAATAAGTTCCATAGCCTGAGAATATTAAAGTTAATGCTACTGGCTGAGCACAATTAGATTCAAAAGAATTCGTTTCTTGAGAATAACAACGATCATAGAAATCATCTGTAAACCATTGGCATATATCGAGTGTAGTTTCGTTTTCATCAATCAAAGAAACTATGCTTATCATTCTCCATTCTTGTTGAATTTTGAAATGATTACTATCTTCTGGAGCGTTAGGCTCTAATTTTTCTTGTTTATCACCAGCAAGTGAAACAGCACTATCAATTAAACAAACTGCAGAAGTATCTTCCTCTAGTTTAATTGAAAAAGAAATGTCGTCTGCTTCTTCATTTAATATAATTTCATTAATTGTTGCAACAGAACCTTGGTCAGGTACAGCTGAAGCGGTAACATAATCTGTACCCATTAGCACCACATGCTCTATTTCAGCATCTAGGTCGGAATCTGTGAATTTAATTTCATACACCCCTTTGTATAGTTTATAACTCAATTCTGATTTACCTGCTTCTGTATAACTAACATTCAGCAAATAAGTGTTGTTGTTTAAAAATTCGATTTGATCTATATCACAGCTATTCGTCAGAGAGCTGTTTTTGGCAGAAATAGACCCAGAGGGTCTTCGTATCCTCCATTTACCAACTAGATTAATTTCAACAGCCTGCTGTAATTCTAATAATTCTTCGACACTCAAATGAGGATCTAATCCTCCACCCGAACCGGAACCGCAAGAAATAATAAAGAAAGAAAATACTAGCGCAGTAAAATTAAAAAATTTCATAATTAGTATACATATATAGTATACCAAAGATAGAGAATTTTAAAATCATAAGGATCAACTCATTCGCTATATATCACAAATTAGAATTGAATCTTTAAGAGAAGCTAATGGATTCTCGTTTTTTGGAATAAACTCCTGAGCAACAACTCCCTTATATCCTGTACTTATAATAGCTTTCATTATTGCTGGATAAAATAATTCTTGTGTATCGTCAATTTCATTTCTTCCAGGAACACCTGCAGTATGATAATGTCCAAAATATTGATGATGATCCGTTATTGTTCTGATTATATCTCCTTCTGAAATTTGCATATGGTATATATCGTATAATAACTTAAAATTAGGTGAATTTAAACGCTTACATAACTCAATTCCCCAGCTCGTATTATCACACATATAGTCCGGATGGTTAATCTTTGAATTAAATAATTCCATTTGAATAACAACACCTAATTTTTCTGCTAAAGGAAGTATTTTTTGAAGTCCTTCAATACAATTCTGAAGTCCAGTTTCATCATCCATTCCTCTTTTATTTCCACTGAAACAAATTAGGTTAGTATAACCCGCTTCTGCTACTAGTTTAATATGCTTTGTGTAGTTTTCGATTAAAGTAGGATGGTATTTTGGATCATTAAAACCTTCCGTTAAGCTAATTTCAGCACCATTACACATAGTAGAAACTAAATTATATTTTTTTAATGTCTTCCAGCCACCAGGCCCAATCAAATCTATCCCCATTAACCCAAACTCATGAGCTACTTCGCATAATTCTTCTAAACTCAGATCTGGATAACACCATTGACATACAGAATGATTAATGTTACCTTTTAGTTTATCAGAAACTTCATTCGCTTCAAGCTTGGTGAACCCCGACGAACCCAAAAAAACAGTAGTTGCTCCCACAGCTAGAGTTTTGATAAGATCTCGTCTTTGCATTTTCATTTGATTTTTCATAGTTTTAGAATTTGAGGTTGAGATTGCGGTTTAGCGGACGTTTGATCGCATTACAATAGCATGTAATAATTTTTGGGAAAAGCGCTTTACAAAAACACCAAGCTTTTCCTTCTTTCCAAATGAAACTTCCCACTTCTTAGAACCAATAGCTCGAATCATTTTATTACAAAAAAAGGAAACTTCAAGGCCATTTTTTGTTGCCGGATCATCATGATTTAAACGTTCTCCGTTTCCGGTTAATGCATTTATAGTGACATTTGTTTGAACAAATCCAGGACATATAAGCGTAACGTCTACATTATCTTTTTGGTGTTCCATACGAAGCACATCAAAAAATCCATGAAGCGCATGCTTAGCTCCACAATACCCAGACCTAAAGGGAGAACCAAATTTACCCATAACACTAGTTACTACTGCAAAATGGCCTTTTTTTTGTTTTATGAAATAAGGTAATAAAGCTTTAGATAGTGCCACTGTCCCTAGATAATTTATATCCATCAGCTCTTTGTAAACATCAAAATTAGTTTCAGCAATCAAAGATCGTTGACTTACACCACCATTATTAATGAGAAGGTCAATCGAACCAAAAAAGGCAACTGCTTTTTCTACATGACTATCCATAGCTTTAAAAGCTATTAAATCCAAAGGGAGGATTTGAATGTTTTTTTGATTTTCACATGAATCTTTAACCGCTTGCAATGCTAATTTACGCCGAGCAGATAATATTAGACGAGCACCTGTTTTTGAGTATTGTTTAGCCAGTTCTTCTCCAATTCCAGAAGATGCTCCGGTTATCCAAATTACTTTATCTTTCATCTGTAGTAAATTATAGCTCCCAACCTTTTCGATAATCACGCCCTATGAACTGGTTCGCATCTTTTAGGTTAGTTATTTTCATATTATTACCATCCCAAAGTAATTTTTTTCGCCCGTAATATTCCATATTTCTTCCACTCCCTTTTCTTAACAAATAACTTCGAATAGCAATATTACCCATCAAAACTGTTTCTGTAAGTGGTCCTGAGTAATCGAAAGAAGAGGTTAAGGCTTTGTGTTCGTTACTATTAAAGCCTGCCTTAATAGCATCTATCCATTGAAATTGATGCCCGTGTTCTGGTAAGTTACTCTCTGGCTGTTTGTAGGTAAGTGTCTCTTCACCTTTTCTGAAGAGTTTTGGACGGTTTCCATAAACACCCGTACTGATAATTCCATGTTCTCCTATCATCAAAACGCCATTAGCTCCTCCTGGTTCTCCAATATCTTCTGATGATGGAATTAGCTCTGGATGCGCAGGTCGAATTCCTCCATCGGTCCATGTCATGACCATTGGAGTATCGTTTTTGGGTGTTGCATCAAAGTTAATTGTTACAGCCGATGATGGCGGACATCCTTCTGGAAGGTGTTCAGGCTCCCACATCTTGGCATAAACACTACCAACGCTGCATTCTACAGCAGTTGGATAATGTAACCCTAAAGCACGGAAAGGAACGTCAATTATATGACAACCCATATCGCCAAGAGCACCAGTACCATATTCCCACCAACCTCTCCAGTTGAATGGATGTAGCGAAGAGCTATAAGGGGTTTCGGAAGCTGGACCTAACCATAGATTCCAAGCTAAATCACTAGGCTTGTTTTGAGGGTCAGGTTTTGGTTTTGGGATTCCCTGAGGCCAAACCGGACGGTTTGTCCAAACTTTCACTTCAGAAACTTTTCCTATTAGACCAGCATCAATCCATTCTTGAATTTTAAGCTGGGCAGGATTTGAGGCTCCTTGATTACCCATTTGGGAGACAATTTTATTTGCTCTCGCTGTTTCGGTTAATAAACGAGCTTCTTTAATGTTGTGCGTTAATGGTTTTTGTACATATACATGAATCCCTCTGTTCATTGCTTCCATAGCAATTACGCCGTGGGTATGATCAGGAGTTGATATGGTTATCGCGTCTAAGTCTTTTTCTGTATCCAAAAGTCTTCTGAAATCAGTATAAAAATTGGATTTCGGAAAGTTCTTAATGGAATCCAATACACCATGAGATCCAGAAGGATCAATATCACACAAGGCGACAACACGTTCTCGACCCTTTACAGAGGCATTCATAATGTCACTTCTTCCTTTTCCTCCAACTCCAATCCCTGCAATATTTAATTTATCACTAGGAGCCAGAAAACCTGGTCCACCGAGAACATGTCTTGGTACAATCATAATTGAGGATGCTAGAATACTTTTTTTAAGAAAACTTCTTCTAGAATTCTGTTTATTGTTTTTTGATTTCATTTTGTTAAATTATATGCAAAATTTACAAAAAAAAATTAAATCAGAGGCGCTATGGTGTCCTAAATTCGCCTTGCCAAATAGAATTGACTTTTTCAAACACGGCTCGAATATGATTGACTCTGTTTAATTGTAAGAAATCAATTTTGGAAGCTTTAAAAACTAGTTTCATAAAATGATTTTTTTCTTTCAAAAAAGAAACAGAAGAAATGGTGTCAATTGGAGTTCCAGGAGCTAATGTAGTGGTATAATCATTTTGTGAAGTAGAGGTTTGTTTATTAAAAAGTTTATCGTCATTTTTAATCAATACGCAACGTGCATCTATTCTTATCTGAATATGAGTTTCAGGATCATAGAAAAGTAAGGCTATTTCTGGATTATTTTTTACACTTAAAACCTTGCTTGATCTAGCGTCAGTGAAAATTGTAAACTCCATACTGGTGGAATTAAAATCTCGAAGAACTACAGTTCTTACTCCTGGCTTAGAATTATGAGCAGTTCCTAAGGCAAAAAAACGGTAGGGATGCTTTTTTTGAGTTGAAGCTAAATCCCATTGCTCTTTACAGCTAGCAAGTATTTGATTTAATATCAATTGGATATATTAAGTTTTGTCCATTGATCTGCTCTTAATTGAGCATTTTTTTCAATGTCTTTCCAAAATAAATTAACATCTGCAAAGTGATAACTTTTTATAAAAGAAAGTAAAAAACGTTTGGGTATACGAGGCACAGTTGACCACAGAAGTCCATCTATAACTTTTACAGCAACAGCACTATCGTAAATTTTTCCATCAGAGTTTAAAGTGCCTAAATGCTCTTCAAGCTTTGTTTCAATTCGATCATCCCATGTAATCGGGTTAGTGGTAACCCCACCCTTGTACCATTTTTCATATGTTTTAGGATAATTTTTTTTCTTAAAAGTATTCCAGGCTACAAATCCACCAATTGCGTTTGGTCGATTCATTGCTTTAACCGATCCTAATTCATCTGGTTTAACACGAACCCCTGGCAGGTATGCAGCAACTAAAAGTTTTTGAAGGTCTTTACCATCAAAGTAATTTTTAATTAATTCTTTAGCCATAATACTTCCCTGGCTATGACCAGCTATTATGATTCCTTTTCCTTTGTTGTAATGCTTCAAATAATATTCAAATGCTTTCGATACATCTGCATAGGCAATTTCCCAAGAAGGAGGCCCGTCTAAGTCAAATGGAGGCACATAGGTTTTGTAATGAGATTGTCTATAAAAAGGAACATAAATATTACCTGCTTTAGCCCAACTGGATGCCTGGAACTTCACCGATTTATTCAAAACATCATCTCGAAGTTCAGCACGACTAAGATCTGCATTCCAAGCAGGGTCTTTCTTATCCGTTAAAAGGGTTGGGTAGATAAAAAAAACATCCACCTCTTTATCAGAAGACTTACCTGATATTGAAATTAATTCTTTAGGATATTCACCTGCAAGTACTGCCCAATAATCCGAGCTAGTATAGTCAGGTACTTCTGGGACTGGAGTTTCAGAAAATGAAAGTGTCTTATACATAGTCTTACAACTTTGTAATAAAATTAGAATTAGAATAAGTGATATTTTGGATCGCACTTTTTTTTAGTAAATATAGTGTTTTGAATTTTATTTTTTTTAAAATAACGATGATCCTAGATTAAATTAAAAAACACAAAAGAGTTTAGACGCTCATAAAGCATAGCTTGATCTTTTTTCCTAACTTTATTGCAAAATAAATACTATGAAAATTACATCTATTTTATTATCGGGAATCCTAATCATCTTATTGATAATTTCTTGTGAAAACAAACCAAAAAAAGAAAAGCATGCGGAGATTTCTATCGAAATGAAAAAACTTAATGACACCCTTCACATAGCAACAATAACAACCATAACAGACAAAGATGGAGAAATCAATGAAGATGTTCAATTAATTGAAGGAACTCCAGGAGATGTCAAAGCAAAAGTAGAAGCACATAAAAGCACCATTCTTCATGATAAACCACATAAAATTCATGAAAAGACTGAAAAGATCCTTAAGTTTTCTCTTGAGACAAAAAGTGGAAGTACTACTAGCGGTATGGTTACTTTAACTGAAAAAGAAGGATCAGTAACTCTAGAAGCGCATATTAATGGTCTAGATCAAGGGGTTCATGCTATTCATATTCATGATAAAGCTGATTGCAGTTCTGAAGACGGAAAGTCTGCAGGTGGTCATTGGAATCCTACTTTTCAACGTCATGGTGCTTGGGGAGATGCCGATGGATTTCACCGCGGAGATATAGGCAATTTTACTGCAAATAGCGATGGACACGGAATGATAACTTTCAATACTGACTTATGGTGTTTGGGTTGTGATGATGCCAATAAAAACCTTGTAGGAAAGTCAATAATTGTACATCAAGGGAAAGATGACTTAAGGTCTCAGCCGTCAGGAGCAGCAGGAGCTCGTGTAAGTTGCGTCGGTATTATTAAATAATAAGTGTTATTTTTTTGTAATATTTTTTTTATTTGTCCCACCAATTAGAAGAAGTTTAATGCGTTTAAATGAAAATGATTTTTTGAAACTGCTAGTTGAAGAGCAAAACATCATCCATAAAATTTGCCGCATTTATGCATATGATGAGGTAACTCAAAAAGATCTATTTCAAGAGATCAGTATTCAATTATGGAAGTCATATCCCAGTTTTCAAGGGAAGTCTAAATTCACCACCTGGATGTATCGCGTGGGATTGAATACCGCAATTACGCTTTATAGAAAAAATAAGAGGGTAATCCGTGGAGAAGATTATTTAGTGCTCTCAGAATTAAAAGCAGATGAAGAATACGACAACACTAAAGACCTACAAATTAGTTGGCTCTATGAAAAAATTGGCTCTTTCACTGAAATTGAGAAAGCTTTAATTTTGTTGTACTTAGAAGATAGAAAATACGCTGAAATTGCAGAAACCCTTGGAATTTCTGAAGTAAATGCTCGTGTGAAAATTAGTAGACTTAAAAAAAAATTAAAAGCAATGCTAGAGTAATAAGATGATGAATAAATTAGATATTTTAAAGAATCAATGGAAGAGTCAAAAGTTCGACAAAAACTTTTCTAAAGAAGAGTTCTTTCATTTGACTCAAAAAAAGTCGATTTCCTCAATTAAATGGATTTTTATTTTCAGTTGTATTGAGTTTTTTGCTTACCTCCTATTCCCCTTTGTAATCCCTGATTATTTTGATGCTTTCGAGTATTACAAAAGCATACATTTATTTGAGTTTTCGATTGTAACTAGCATTTTAGGTTACTTTATACTTTCCTATTTCATGATACAATTTTATCAAAATTATCGTAAAATAAAAGCAACCGATTCTATCAAAATACTTATTCAAAGGGTTATAAATTCTAGAAAATCTGTAAATCGTTACATCATCTATAATCTTACCATCTTTTTAGGTTTCTTGGTTGTAGTCCTAATTAATGCATTTAAATACGATCAAAATTATATTGATTTATTAGACTCAGAAGCATCCGGAGGAGTTTCTATTGTTAAAATGGGGTTTGTAATTATTGGAATTATGATTTTAGTTTTGATTTTCTTAATCGGATTCTACTATCTGATTTATGGGCGGTACTTTTTTAAATTAAAAAAGATCGTAAAAGAACTCCAAATAATCGAAGAGTAAAACTACCAAACTCTGCTTTTGTTCAATTCCTCTTGTTCCTTAATTTCCTTAGCAGACAATACCTTAAGAAATGAAGGGTGTTGCTCAATAGAATATTCTATTTGCTCTAGAATTGAATCAACCGAATCATTTTCATAATCAATAACTAAAGGTTTTTTGATAACCATAGATTGAAGAATACCTTTTTTCTTTATCATGAGCCCTTTTTTGTCAAACGAACGTCTAAAACCATCAATCACAATTGGCACTACAATAGGCTTGTATTTTTGAATAATGAAAGCAGTACCTTTACGCATGGGTTTAAACGGTTTAGTTGTTCCTTGAGGAAATGTAATTACCCAACCATCGTCTAATGCTTTTGCAATATTGGAAATATCGGAGAACTTAACTTTTCGATTGACATCCTTACCCGATTGGCGCCAAGTTCGTTCAATAGAAACTGAACCGGCATATGCCAATAATCTAGGTAAAAAACCGTCTTTCATCGTTTCTTTAGCTGCAATATAGTAGATATTAAGCTTCGGGTTCCAAAGGTACCCGACGTTCTTAATAGTATCAATACGTCCACTTAAACTGGCATTAAAAACATGAAACATTGCAACTACATCAGCAAAATAAGTTTGATGATTAGAAACAAAAAGAACGTTTTCGTTTGGAAGATTTTTAATGATTTCAGAGCCCTCAATATGCAATTGATTAAAACCTCTATACCTCCGATGTGACATAAAACCGAGGTAACGGATCAGCATTTTTTTTAAAAAGAGTACGTGGCCAAAAGGATTTCTCTTAAGTATTCCCATAATTTAAAAATCTAGTAAATATAACATTATTCTTTCAGCGTTGTTAGAATGAGTTCTTTCATTTCAGAGAGAACAGTAGCCGTTGCGCCCCATACTTTAACATCATCAAATACATACATAGGAACATCAACTTCTCCGGCATAAGAGGTTTTTATTGTACCTGTTGTTTCATTACTGGGGTCTAATAATTTATAAAGCGGCACCTCTATAATTTTCTCAACTTCCTTAACCTCTTTTTTAAAAAAAGGCGTAGTGTTAATCAAACCCATAAAAGGATAAACAATAAAATTACTGGGAGGGATATAAAAGGTTGACAGCGTTTTTACCTGTTCTATTTCAGAAGAAGAAACGCCTACTTCTTCTCTAGATTCTCTCAAAGCAGTATCCCAAAAAGTTATATCATTAGGTTCTTTTTTTCCACCGGGAAAGCTAATTTGGCCGGAATGAACACCATTATAAAGACCTCTTTCAATCAAAACAAAACAAGTTTCGCCATGAAGGTTGGGGTAAAAAAGGAGAAGTACAGCAGACTTTTTAGCTGTTTTTTTATCTAAAGGTTTCTTTACTAATTCTTCAACTCGAAACATAGGAACCATTTTTTTTTGAGCTTCAATACCTGGTAGTGGTAAATCAATTACTTTTGAAAGAAGAGATTTAAATTTAGAAAACAGCATAGGGTGATGAAAAAATTAAGTGTTTTAAGTTTTCTGTTCTTTTTTATGAGCTGTACAGAGGCTCCAAAGAAAATAAAAAGAACTGAAAAAAAAGTTCAAGTGAAGCAAAAGATTGAAAAAAAGAAGTTACTACTAGAAAATCCAACGCTTTATCTAGATGAAAAAACTGCAATTCCTTTTTTATTCGAATATCAAAAGAAAAATAAAGAGAGCAAAATTAGAATCTCCACAAAATATGGAAACATTGACATTCAGCTTTTTGATAATACGCCCTATCATCGAGCTAATTTCATTTACTTAACTAAACTAGGATATTTCAACGATACCTTTTTTCATCGTGTAGTACCTGATTTTGTTATTCAAGGAGGTAATTCTGACCACCCCAAAACGTGGTCCAAAAGAAGGGAAATAGGAAGATATTTATTACCACAGGATAATAATAAAGGGCATCGCCATGATCGAGGTATAATTTCAATTCCAAGTAGCGAAGAAGATAACCCACATAAATTAGCTTCTCCATTTGAGTTTTTTATTGTTCAACAAAAAGGGGGAGCGTACCATTTAGACCAGGATTTCACTCCCTTTGGGAAAGTCATTAAGGGTATGGATGTAGTAGACAAGATATCCGAACAACCGATTGATGACAGAGAAAATCCAATAAGAAACATCATAATACAGGTGTCTATAATTGATTAATATAGAAATTATTTATTATATTTGAATAATTATAAAATTTATAAATAATGACACTTACCCAGCTCAAATACATGATCGCAGTTGCAGAAGCAGGAAACTTTACCCTGGCAGCAGAAAAGTCTTTTGTTACTCAACCTACTTTAAGCATGCAGATTCAGAAACTTGAAGATGAACTGAGTGTTCAAATTTTCAACAGAACAAAGAAACCCATACGGTTAACTAAGGTAGGATCAGAAATTCTTATACAAGCAAGAAAAATAATATCTGAGTCCAAAAGAATGGGGGATGTAGTTGCTCAAGAGAAAGGGTTTATTGGAGGCACATTCACTCTTGGAATAATTCCAACAGTAATGCCAACACTACTTCCAATGTTCCTAAACACATTCTTAAAGGCCTATCCTAAGGTCAACCTTAAGATAGAAGAGCTAACTACTGAAAATATAATAAAACGCCTTGCAGAAGGGAAAATAGACGCAGGAATAGCAGCCACTCCTCTTAAGCGCGATATCATAATTGAACGCCCGTTATACTATGAGCCCTTTTCAGCTTATATCCCTAAAAACCATCGCCTTTCAAACAGCACTAAAATAAATATTGAAGATTTAGAAAACGAGGACATGCTTCTCCTTGAAGACGGTCATTGTTTTAAGAATCAAGTGCTATCTATGTGCTCTTTCGTTAAAAAAGAAGAAAACAGTCGATTTGATTTAAAAAGTGGAAGTTTCGAAACTTTGATAAATTTAGCTAATGAAGGTTTAGGAATGACTCTAATCCCCTACTTAAACACAAGAAATCTGTCTGAAAAGAATATTGAGAATGTAATTCATTTTCCAGCTCCACCTCCTGCTAGAGAAATTAGTGTAATATACCACAAAAGTCAACTTAAACTTCAAATCATAGAAGCTCTAAAAGACAGTATCAGTGGAGTTATGCGAGGGGCAATTGCTTTTGATGATGTTCAAATAATAACTCCTTAAGTTTAAATTGATTCAAGGTGCGGGTTTCTAGTCACGTACATTCTTCTCCAACTCTTTAACCTAATTAGTTCACCTCCAAGAAGAACTGAACAAGCTTTTTCGTATTCCTTTTGAAATAATTCTTCGTCAAAACTAACTTTCTTTAAAACCGTAATATAATACTTGTAGGAGCTCATATTCAATAAGTTTAAGTTGTTAAATATAAATTACTTGTAACATTATTTGTGTTGATGAAATGTTAAAATTACTACTATGTATTACATAATACTATTTAAAAGACATATATTTGCATAGTACACAACTAAACCTACTATGCAAAAAACAAAAAATCAACTTATTTTAAAACATAGAAGTTTATGAATATTGAAAACACTAAAGCCCAAATGAGAAAAGGTGTATTAGAATTTTGTATTCTTAAGATCCTTAGCACTAAAGACAAGTATTCTTTCGAAATAATAGAAACCCTAAAAAAATCGAAAATGCTTGTAGTTGAAGGGACCCTCTACCCCCTTTTGACACGTTTAAAAAACGGTGGATTATTAGAATACAGGTGGGAAGAATCCACGTCTGGGCCTCCAAGAAAATACTACACCATAACCGAAGAGGGTAAAAAATCCTTAGAGGAGCTTCATTCTTCATGGAATGAGCTAAACAAAGCTGTTACCGCATTAACCGAAAAATCTTAATCATGAATACTACAGTTACAATACACCTTGCCAACATTCTCTTTCACATAGACAGTGAAGCCTATGCTATCCTAAAAAACTATCTATCTAAATTAGAACAGAGTTTTGTTAATACGGAAGGTAAACAAGAAATCCTTGAAGACATTGAAGTGCGAATTGCAGAATTATTTTCTCAATATACCCATAGAGAAGACTATGTTATTTCTATAAAAAACATCAATGATGTAATAGAAACCCTTGGTAAACCCGAAGACATTAGCGAAGAGTCTCCAGCCCAAGAGGATCAAAAGTCGTACGTTCAGAAAAAATTATATAGAGATGGAGAAGATGGAATATTTGGAGGTGTTGCCAGTGGATTTGGTTATTATTTTGGAATTGATAGGATATGGTTACGCTTAATACTCGCTATCCTGTTATTATCATCAGTTGGCGGAATTTTTCTAATCTATATCGTTTTTTGGGCTATTGTCCCTAAAGCAGAAACTACTTCTGAGAGGTTAAAAATGCGCGGGGAACCAGTTAACATATCTAATATTGAAAAAAAAATTAAAGAAGGTCTTGACGATGTAACCCAAAAGGTCAAAGATGTTGACTATTCTAAAGTTGGAAATAATTTAAAAAAAAAGTCAGTAAAACTTTCAGAAATTCTTGAGAAAATTTTCAAACTGTTGCTGAAAATTACAGCAAAGGTAATTGGCTTTTTTATGGTTTTCATTTCAACTATAGTATTAATTGGATTACTTTTTAGTGTTATTGTTTTTGGATTTATCAGTACTATTGAACTTCCACAAGAGGCACTATTTCTTTCTATGAATACTGACTTACCGCTTTGGGCATTCTCAATTTTAATTCTTTTTGGAATCGGGATTCCCTATGTATTCATTTTTGTTTTAGGACTCAGACTTTTGACTTCTAAAAGAAGGTTAATGAGTAATTCTACTAAATATACATTAGGAGTAATTTGGATTACCACGCTTTTGGTAGCAGCCTTTACTATAGCTAGAGAGTTCAGATCCAATGCTTTTACAGCACGAAAGACTCAAAATAAACTTATTGATATTGACACAAAGGACACTTTGCAAATCAGACTGAATACGGTTCAATATGACGATGAAATACTAATTTTCAACGCAACACATTTAATCTATAGCGATGAAGATGAACTGAATTTATTATTAGACGAAATTCATTTAAACATCACGCAAAGCAAAGACAACACTACACAACTTAGAATAGATAAAAAGGCAAAAGGAAGAAACCAAAAAAGAGCCAGAGAGAATGCAAATGCGATTTCATATCCATTTCAATATTACAATAAAAATTTGCTGCTCGACAGCCAATGGCAAACTTCAGTTACTCAAGCAAGAAACGAACAGCAAATACTATTGAACTTAGAAGTTGCAGAGGGACAGTACCTTTATATCGATAGGGACTTCAGTTCTTTGATGTATCGAGGAATTAAAAATGATCAGGATTATTCGCGTAGAAAAATAGCGGGTCATTTATGGAAAATGGAAAACGGCACTCTTATTTGTGAAGATTGCACCTCAATAAGTGGTAACATAGATATTGACAAGGACCGTTTGCGTATCAAAGTTTCCGATGACGAAGCTAATTTTGAAGAAAGCATTGACGAAGATGGACTTCAAATAAAGACTTCAGACAACTAACTAACTCAATTACAAGGGGTGATACCTCTTTAAAAAATGCGTTGATATGACTGGGGAAAAACTTGCCAGAAAGCGGATAAATATTATATTTGCATACCGAATTTTTCGGGGTGTAGCGTAGCCCGGTCATCGCGCCTGCTTTGGGAGCAGGAGGTCGCAGGTTCGAATCCTGCCACCCCGACTAAAAAGCTCTTCATTGAGCTTTTTTTGTTAAAAATTGCCACGGGATGTGGCGCAGCACGGTAGCGCACACGCCTGGGGGGCGTGGGGTCGCAGGTTCAAATCCTGTCATCCCGACTGAAAACCACAAACCCTTGATAACAAGGGTTTGTTTATTTTAATTGAAACACAACATGTCAATAAATTTGTTATTTTTATAAAAACTAAGATTGTAACCTTTTAATAAAAGTGTTCCGCTTTTTTTTAATCTAAAATCTTTTAAAAAATTACAATCATAATAGACACTATTTATGAAAAAATCACATCTTTTAAATCTTGTTCTCTCCTTTTTCATCTTCACCAGTTGTGCACAAGACCAAGGCCCTAAAATTCAAGATGAGCAGAACCCAAAATACATTTATGAAACGGTAGTAGATGGAATTGACATTCCCTGGGGAATGACATTTATATCAAAAAACGAGATGCTAATTACCGAAAAATCTGGTGTTTTATATCATGCCCTAAATGGTGAAAAATCTGAAATATCAGGACTTCCTGAAATTTATGTTCGTGGTCAAGGAGGCTTATTAGATGTTATTATTGCTCCAAACTTTGAAACTTCAAAAACTATATTTTTTACAGCAAGTTCTAGTGATGGAATTGAAAAAGGTGGGCATACAGCTCTTTATTCAGCTCAACTAGACGGTAAGGCACTTACAAACCTAAAACAACTCTATAAAGGAGAAGGAAACACAAAAAAAGGTCAGCATTGGGGATCTAGAATCAGCTTTGACTCCAAAGGGAAACTTTACTTTTCAATTGGAGATAGAGGAAATAGAGATGTAAACCCGCAGGACATAACGCGTGATGGTGGAAAAATATATCGAATTAATCAGGATGGAACTATTCCTACAGATAATCCTTTTTACAACGAAGCAGGAAGTAAAAAAGCAGTGTTTTCTTATGGACATCGAAACCCGCAAGGAATGCTAACACACCCTGAAACAGGTAAGATTTGGGTACATGAACACGGACCTAGAGGAGGTGATGAAATCAATATTATTGGCGCTGGAAACAACTACGGTTGGCCAGAAATAACCTACGGAATCAATTACAGTGGAACTCCAATAACAGCGAATAAAGACCTCCCTGGAATGGAACAACCTTTTTACTACTGGGTTCCATCTATTGCGCCTTCTGGTATGGCTTTTTCGACTTCAGGTAAATATCCAGAATGGAAAGGAAATCTAATGGTGGGATCTTTGGTTTTCGAATATATTGAGCGTCTTGTCATCAAAAAAAATAAAGTAGTAGCACGTCATAAGATCCTTGAAGGTGTTGGTCGAATTAGAAACGTTAAACAAGGCCCTGATGGATTAATATATATTGGTGTTGAAGGGAAAGGAATTTTAAAAATAATTCCGCAACCTCCCTTAAATTAATTTTATGAAATATACGTTTTACATTTACTGTATTAGTGTTTTTGGTTTTCTGAATTATATGAACCAAGAAAAGCCCTTAAAACAAAGCATTGAAGATGGCTCAGAAATATATCAAGACTTTTGTCTTCAATGCCATTTAGATAACGGCAAAGGAGTTGCAAATGTATTTCCTCCTCTAGCCCAATCTGATTATTTGAAGAATAATTTAAAAGCTAGTATCCGAGGTGTTAAATATGGACTTCGTGGAGAAATTACTGTAAACGGTAAATCATATAACGGTGTAATGACAAAACAAGGTCTAGATGATGAGGAAGTTGCAGATGTTATGAACTATATCCTAAATAATTGGGGGAACAAAGCTGAAGAGCAAATAACAGAGTCCCAGGTCATGCAGCTCGAAAAGATTTAAATATGGCTTTCACTAAAGTTTTAGCTTTTCTTAAAGAAAAAAACAAGTCGTACGCATTTACCTATATTGCTATTTTGATTATTTTCGGTTTTTGGATGCTTTTTTTGGACTCCAATTCGTGGATAACACAACGAGATTTAAATTTAGAAATTGAAAAACTAGAACACCAAAAAGGTCAACTTACTAAAGCCACAACAGAAGATCAATACACAATTGAGCAACTAGAAGATTTAGATAGCCTAGAACGATTTGCTCGAGAGCACTACGGTCATAAAAAAGAAAATGAAACCTTATTTTTAATCGATATTAAAAGTGACGATCAAAAAGAATGAAATGTTAAATTTTTCTGCTAAAAATTAACTTTCTAGTAGCAATAATAAATTGTATTTTTATTGCTTAAATAACACTAATGGGGAAAATCATTGCAATAGCGAATCAAAAAGGAGGAGTTGGTAAAACAACCACCTCTGTAAATCTTGCTGCAGCATTAGGTATTCTTGAAAAAAAAATTCTTTTGATTGATGCGGATCCCCAAGCTAATGCCACCTCTGGTCTGGGAGTTGTTCTCGATAAACAACAAAAGGGAACCTATGAATTATTGGAACACACCATTAAGGTTGAGGAAGTAATCATCAAAACGGATTCACCTAATTTGGACCTAATTCCTTCGCACATTGATCTAGTTGCTATTGAAATTGAATTAGTAGATAAGCACGAAAGAGAATATATGCTTCGAAAGTCGCTAGAAAGTATGAAAGATAATTATGATTATATTTTTATAGACTGCGCACCCTCTCTAGGTTTGATTACATTAAACGCACTTTCTGCAGCTGATTCTGTTCTTATTCCAATTCAATGCGAATATTTTGCTTTGGAAGGTCTTGGTAAATTACTTAACACCATTAAAAGCATTCAAAAAATACACAACAAAGATTTAGATATAGAAGGTTTATTACTTACGATGTTTGATTCTAGATTGCGCTTATCTAATCAGGTTGTCGAAGAAGTAAAAAAACACTTTGGAAAAATGGTTTTTAAAACAATAATTCAAAGAAATATTAGGCTGGGAGAAGCTCCAAGTTTTGGAGAAAATATTATTCAATATGATGCTACAAGTAAAGGTGCCCAGAATTATTTAAGTTTAGCACAGGAAGTACTTAAAAAAAATAAAGGAAAATAGAAATGGCCAAATCAAAGAAAAAACAAGCATTAGGTCGCGGACTATCTGCTTTACTCCAAGATCCTGATAACGACATTAATTCTGTTAACGATAAAAATGCGCATCAAGTTATAGGAAATGTAATTGATTTGGAATTAGATCGAATAGAAGTTAATCCATTTCAGCCAAGAACACATTTCAATGATGAGGCATTAAAGCAATTAGCTTCTTCTATCAAAGAATTAGGGATTATTCAGCCCATCACAGTTCGAAAGATGGATTTCAACCAATACCAGCTGGTTTCTGGAGAAAGACGTTACCGTGCAGCAAAATTAATCGGACTTACAGATATCCCTGCTTTTGTTAGGTTGGCCAACGATCAAGAATCTCTAGAAATGGCTTTAGTTGAAAATATTCAACGCCAAGACTTAGATCCAATCGAAGTTGCACAATCCTATGAAAGGTTAATAGACGAAATAAAACTTACTCAAGAAGCATTGAGTGAACGTGTTGGAAAAAAGAGATCGACTATAACAAACTACCTCAGACTTCTTAAGTTAGATCCAATTATCCAAACAGGAATGCGCGACGGTTTTCTTTCTATGGGCCATGGTAGAGCACTACTTCCTGTAGATGATAAAGCTAAACAACTCGAGATTTATCAACGCATCATCAAAGGAGATTTTAGTGTTCGTAAGACTGAGGCCATTGTTAAAGCTCTTAAAGAAGGAGACACAACTAAGTCGGCTCCACATAAACCTTTATTTATTGAAGAGGGAAGCAAAGACTTCAGTGCTTATTTCGAGTCTAAGGTTACCATAAGATACAAAGAGGAAGGAAAAGGTGTTATTCAAATTCCCTTTGATTCACAACAAGATTTCAGTCGTATGAAAAAGTTGTTGGATGGTGAAAAATAAATTTTTTCTATTACTGATTTCAGTCCTTGTCTTCGGCTCTCTTCAAGCACAACAGCAAGAGCTCGATACGCTCACTAGGAAAGAACGTTTAATCATCGATCCACTAACCCCTGCTCGTGCTGCTTTTTACTCTACGATTGTTCCTGGTTTAGGTCAAATATATACTGGTAAATACTGGAAGCTTCCTATTATATATGGTGCTCTGGGAACCGCTGGATATTATTATTTTTATCAAAGAAAACAAATGAATGTTTTTAGAGATATTTATAAACGAAGAATTGCAGGCTATACAGACGACATCTATCAAGGTCGTATCTTAAAAAATGACCAGTTGATTGAGGGAATGAAATTTCATAAAAGTTATCGTGACCAAGCAGTCATGACCTTTATGGTGTTTTATCTTTTAAATGTCATTGACGCTAATGTTGGTGCTCATTTAATGCAATTCAACGTCAATGAACAACTTAGTTTTAGACCACATTTAAAACCCAATGAATTCAACACCAACATGAATTATGGACTTACTTTAAATATTAATTTTTAAAGCATGAATATAGCACTTTTAGGATACGGAAGAATGGGTAAAACCATTGAAAAAATTGCAATTGAAAGAGGGCATTCTATTGTAGCGAAAATTGATAGAAATAGTGATGAAGGTAAACTCTCTGAAGCTGATGTTGCCATTAACTTTAGCGTCCCAGACGCTGCAGTAACTAATGTCAAATCGGCCTTAAAACTAGAAATACCTGTGGTTTGTGGCACAACAGGTTGGTTGGATGATCTTAAAGAAGTTGAACAATTTTGTTCTGAAAACAACAGTGCATTCCTATACGCTTCAAATTTTAGCATAGGGGTAAATTTATTTTTCAAACTCAATCAAGTTTTAGCAAAACTTATGAAACCTCACAACAATTATGTTGTTGGAATGAAAGAAGCGCATCATATCCATAAATTAGATGCTCCAAGTGGAACTGCTATAACACTTGCGGAAGGAATTATAAAAAACACGGAGTTAACACAATGGTCAATCGATGAAATTAACAACAACTCACTCCCCATTTCTGTCGAAAGGACAGGAGAAGTTCCTGGAACGCATACTGTTCAATATAAATCAAGCGAAGACACGATCAAAATTGAACATGAAGCCCATTCTCGTGAAGGTTTTGCATTAGGAGCTATAATTACCGCTGAATGGATTCAGGATAAAAAGGGAATATTTTCTATGAATGATGTACTTAATATAAATTAAAAGGTAAAAAACAAGAAAGCAATTCGTATAATAAAAAAACAACCTACTCAAATTTAAACATATGACAACTACAGAATGGTTCTTATTTATTTTAGGAATACAAGCAGTTCACTTTCTGGGAACTTATCGGTTATATATAAAAGCCGGACGTAAAGGATGGGAAGCACTGGTTCCAATATACAATGCTGTTGTTTTAATGCAAATTATTCGGAGACCTAAATGGTGGGTTATCCTGCTATTTATACCCATAATCAACTTAATGATGTTTCCTGCAGTTTGGGTTGAAACACTAAGAAGTTTTGGAAGGACCAAATGGGTTGATACACTGCTAGTCATTCTAACTTTAGGCCTCTATCTGTTTGTAGTAAACTATGATTCAAAAACTACCTACGACAAAGATAGAGACCTCAATTCTAAATCATGGTTTGGAGAATGGATTAGTGCATTGATGTTTGCTGTAATTGCAGCTACTTTGGTTCATAATTATTTTATTCAGCCCTATATAATTCCTACCGGCTCATTAGAAAAAACACTCTTAATTGGAGATTTCTTATTTGTAAGTAAATTTCATTATGGAGCAAGGACGCCAACATCTGCGGTAGCCTTTCCGATGGTTCATGACACCATTCCAATAATCAAAAAAAGATCCTATTTAAAAAAGCCTCAACTTCCCTACTTTAGATTACCTGGTTTTCAGGATGTTAAACGAAACGATATTGTAGTTTTCAGTTGGCCAGCTGATACTGTACGCAAGTTTTTTGTTCGAGAAAAAGGAATAATAAAACCTATTGATAAAAAATCGAATTACGTAAAACGATGTGTTGGAATTCCCGGTGATAGCCTCGAAATAATTAATGGTTTTGTTTATATTAACGGAGTTCAGAATGCATTACCCGATAGAGCAAAAACTCAATACACACATTACGGTTATAACAATAAAGGAGTTTCTTCAAGAAAGCTATTGAATGCAGGTTATAAAGATTTCAATCGTAAATATAAAATCAGAAAAGCTACACAAGCAACCTATGATGAGATAGCGCCCTTCATTCTGGGAGTTTTATCTAGCGAAGATGAATATTACACCGTAATTACTCCATCTTCAGGAATCCCTCCAGAAATAATCGGTAAACTGAGAATAAGTGCAAAAGAACTTTTAGACGCTAAAAAAGAAATAATACTCACCGTTTTGGAAGCTAAAGAAATTCTTAGGACTGGGATTGTCGATAGTATTGTTCAAAAAATAACTCAAACTAAGACCGCTAACATCAACTTTTTCCCCAACGCTATTCCATATGATTGGAACGAAGATAATTTTGGACCTATTTTGATTCCTAAAGCTGGGATGACTATAGATATTAACGAGCAAACCTTACCGTTATACAAAAAAATAATTCGTGATTATGAAAAAAATGAGCTTTCAAAAGAAGGTTCAAAGATATTTATAAACGGTAAAGAAGCTAGCTCCTATACATTTGAGCAAGATTATTACTGGATGATGGGAGACAACAGACATCGTTCTGAAGACAGCCGCTATTGGGGTTATGTGCCAGAAGATCACGTGGTAGGAAAACCTGTTTTAGTTTGGTTCAGCATCGAAGGAATAAACGACGGTATTAAAAATTGGAGTATTCGATGGGATCGTTTAATGACAACCGTAGGAGGAACAGGGAAACCAATCTCATTTTTCCCTTATGTAGCTTCAATTTTATTAGGCTGGCAAATTTTTGTTTTTATACGTAAACGTAAAAAAACATAAAGTGCAACTCGAAATTTTCAGTTCTTATATTCCTAACATTGCTACGCTTGCAATTCTTGCGCAACAAGAAAATGTGATCGTACAAACTGGTGCTCAGTATCAAAAGCAAACCTTTAGAAACAGAACAATAATAGCTAGTGCTAATGGTGCTTTAAATTTGAGTATTCCAATCAGACATGGAAGTAAGTATAAAAATTTGATTGATAAAGAAGTGAAAATAGCTTATGATGAAAATTGGCAACAAAACCATTGGAAATCATTTGTCAGCGCATACAGCTCCTCTCCTTTTTTTGAGTTTTATCAAGACGATCTCAAACCAATATTTTTCAAAAAACATGAAAAGCTAGTTGACTATAACATGAGTTTACTTATCCTTATTTTGGAATGGCTAGAGATTGAAACTAAAATAACAATCCGTTCAAAACAGGATGCCTATAATCAGTTTAGCAATGCTTTAGTTAGCTCTAAAGCAAAACTCCCTCTTAACTTTCCGAAATACATACAGGTTTTTGAAGCAAAATTAGGTTTTCATGCCAATCTAAATGCTTTAGATTTATTGAGTAATTTGGGCCCAGAAAGCTCTGTTTATTTGAGAGACATAGACCTCAATCCCATGCTAGAGTTGTCATGATAGGCAAATGATCTGAGAGGTTAACATCGTAAGACTTAAAGTTGTTTACTTTGAAGGTGGGGTCAATTAAAATAAAATCTATGCGCAATGGAAAAAAAGAAAATTGAAACGTTGTACCAAGCCCTGTTCCTGCTTGTTTAAAAGTATCAAGTCTGCCTTTCTTTAGAGTTCTATAAATGGAAGAAAATTGTGAATTATTCAAATCAGTGCAAATTATTAATGGGTATTTGTTTGACAGATCAACCTCTTCAAATTGTTTAATTTGTTCTAATTGTTTTTTAAAAACCTGATTAAATTTAAGTTGTAAACCATCAGAATTTGCTTGCGTGACAAGGGTGTCTTTAAAGTTAATTCTGAGAGACTCTAAATGTAAATTATATACCCGTGCTATCTTACCGCGATGCTCAATATCTGAAAAGATCCCGCTATTAGTAGAGTTTTCAAAATTAATATAGCCACTATTGGTTATCGGAAATTTAGAAAAAATTGCTATTTCCGACTTCCCGTTGGCTTGAATTGGTTGAATATAGCTGTAAGGATAAGATGAAAGTGTTGGTGCTTCACTTTTAGAATATTCCTGAAAACAAATAATATCAGGTTGTTCTTGACTTATAAAGCGTTCAATTTCTTTAGAAACATTGGCTTCTTTAATCCAATCAAACTTATTAAAAAGGCGAACATTATAAGTCATTACTTTAAAAGTATTGGTGCTTTTATGAATTAAAGTTCTTGGAAATTGATACAAAAGACCCCACTCCCCGTATCCTATTAGAAAAGAAAGCATGAATAAAAGAAATACCCATTTAGACCTTAAAAGCCAATAAATAAAAAAGCCAATATTTATTAAAACAATGATGGGAACAAATAAATTCATGATGGAAAACTCAAATAAGGAAGGAATACTTCCCATCAGCATGAGTTGAAAAATCAACAATAAAATATTGATTAGTAATATTAATTTTTGCAAAAAATTAAGTTTCATTTGGGGGATTGCTATTAATTATTTTTACCTGCTCTAAACAAAAAGTCTTTCTCTTCCTGATTGAGACTTTCGTAGCCAGATTTACTTATTTTATCTAAAATAGTGTCAATTTTTTCTTGTTGAAGTTTTATTAAATTTTCTTTAGAAGGCTTTTTAGAGCGATGAACAGTGCGCATGTTTTTGGTTTTTTTAGGAGTAAATAAAGAGCATATAAAATTAAATATTCTATCTAAAACTGAACCTATATCCTTACCCTTTCTTAACTGAGAAGCATATAAATAGCCTATGAAAGCACCTCCTAAATGCGCCAGTCTTCCACCAGCATTGCTATAAGGCATTTGGAGAATGTCTATAATAACAAACGCAATTCCAATGTATTGAAGTTTTACATTTATAAAAAGAAGCCGTACTTCTTGATTTGGCGTATAGGTAGCAACAAAAATAAGAATTGCCATAACACCAGCAGAAGCGCCCACCAAGGGTGGATAAATCCCTTCAAAGACTGGAAACAAATTATATCCAATTAAAAAAAACAAGCCCCCAACAAGAACCCCGAGGATATAGTTTTTTAAAAATTGCTTTTCCGAAAACAAATTCAAATAAATGCGAGAAGCAAAATACAAGAGAACCATATTCCAAAGAATATGGCTAACATTTCCATGCATAAAACTATAAGTTAATAATGTCCAGGGACGAAAAAGAACCTCTGTGAAGTCCGGTAATAAATGAAACCATGAACCTACTTGTGAAGTTGGAATTTTGATCAACCAAAAAATTGTTTGCAAAAAAAAAGGAACCACAAAGAAGAAGATGTTTATGACAATTAACTTTTCTGCAATAGAAAACTTCTGGAATTTATATTTTAAATCATCGAATATACTCATACGTCCCAACGATTATTATTAAACTGTTGTTTCTTCCAATAGCGCATCATAATAAATCCCGTGATTGCACCTCCTAAATGTGCGAAATGAGCGATTGGACCAATTGAAAAAGAAGTAAAACCAAAAAACAAATCACCCAAAATCATGAATGGAATAAGATATTTTGCTTTTATCGGTACTGGAATGAACATCAAGTATAATTCAGAATTAGGAAACAGCATTGCAAAAGCAACTAAAACTCCATATAAAGCCCCTGATGCTCCTACCATAGAAGCATTATAAGAATTAAAAATACTTGATAATTGCCCTTCACTTACTTGGTTTAATATTGAGATGTTATATTTACCTTCGTTTAATAAAGCATCTATAGCATCTTGACCGTAACCTAAGTTCATCAATTCTTCCAAAACCGAATTAAACTGGAAATGGTATATAAACAACTGAAGTGCAGCCGCTCCAAAACCGGCAGAGAGGTAAAAAAATATGAATTTCTTTTTTCCCCATAGAGATTCTAAAGGAGAACCGAACATATACAAACCGAACATATTGAATAGAATATGACTAAAGTTTCCATGCATAAACATGTGAGTAAATGGTTGCCAAACTTCAAAGAGTGGATTTTGAAAATAGTGCAGTGCAAACAAATCATATAAAGAATCACCAAATTGATTTTTCGCAAAGAAAAAAATCACATTGATTATCAATAAATGTTTTATGGTATCTGTAATTCTGCCCATTAAGTAAATTTTTTGTCTAGTTCTTCTTGTGTTAAAGTAACAAAAATCTGTCGATTAAATGGAGACACTTGAGTTTCTTTACAGGCAAATAAATCATCTAATAGGCGTTGTTGTTCTTCTGGCTTCATTGACACTCCACGCTTAATTGATAAGGTTTTAGCAAGAGATTTAGACAATACGTCTGACTGACTAAAACTATCTGCAGGGAGGTCGCTCTCTAAGGAGTTAAAAAGATTTTCAAAAATATTTGGTATTTCCTTTTCAGAACTTGATGAAGGGATTCCTTTAATAATGATTGTAATATTTGAATCTCGTTCAAAAATAAAGCCTGCTTCAACCAATACTTCTTCTAAGTCCGATAAAAAAGCTTGTTGGGTAAGGTTTAATTCAAGTTTATAAGGAAAAAGTAACTGCTGACTGGCAGTTTTCTTTTGTGTAATTGTTTTTAAAAACTGCTCGTATAATATACGTTCATGAGCGCGCTGTTGATCGATTAGTAACAAGGCCGAACCTATAGAACTTACTATGTAGCGATTCATCAACTGAAAGACTTTTACTGTATCATAATCAGGTGTAGCATTAAGTTCGTTTCCTAAAGAACTTGAAACGCGCTGAGACTCTACCTCCACATAGAGGCTTTCCCAACTGGATTCGTTTGGCTTTGAAAAACGTCTAGCATCAGGATTCTTAAATGGATTAAAACTAGAGTCCACTTCTAGTTGTGGAGTTCCTGCACTTTGATTTACTTGTCTATAGGGTGTGTCAAGATTTGGATCCCTTTCAAAGTCTAGTGTTGGGGCTACATTGAACATTCCTAAACTATGCTTGACACAGGAGCGCAAAATAGCATACAAGCTTTGTTCGTCTTCAAATTTCACTTCCGTCTTAGTGGGATGAATGTTTATGTCTATCGTCTGCGGATCTAGGTTGAAAAAAATGAAATACCCAGGCACAGTTCCATCAACCAGCAAACCTTCGTAAGCATTCATTATAGCATGATGCATAAAGGGACTTTTGATGAACCGATCATTTACAAAGAAAAACTGTTGTCCGCGCGTTCTTTTGGCAGCATTCGGTTTTATTACAAATCCAGAAACAGACGAAACGGAAGTTGATTCTTCAACAGGAACCAATTTTTCATCGATTTTTGAGCCAAAAATATGTACAATTCGTTTTCTTAAATTGGCGGCGGGTAAATCGAACAACTCCTGTCCCCCCTGAAAAAAAGTAAATGCTACCTGAGGGTGAGCCAAGGCAACCCGATGAAATTCATCGATGATGTGTCTAAGCTCTACGGTATTTGATTTTAAAAAATTACGCCGGGCAGGGATATTAAAAAATAAATTCTTGACTGCAATAGAAGTTCCTTGCGGAGCAACAATAGGTTCTTGCTCTTGAATTTCGCTCCCAGCAATTTTAATTTGTGTAGCGACTTCATCGACAGCAGTTTTGGTAAGCATTTCTACGTGAGCAACAGCAGCTATAGAAGCTAAAGCTTCGCCACGAAAACCTTTTGTGTTTAGAGCAAACAAATCAGAGGCCGCTTTAATTTTAGATGTTGCGTGTCGTTCAAATGCCATTCGAGCATCAGTAACACTCATCCCCTTACCATTGTCAACTACTTGAATCAATACTTTTCCAGCTTCTTTTATGATTAGCTGAACGTGAGTAGACCCAGCATCAATTGCATTCTCCATCAGTTCTTTAACAACAGAAGCGGGTCGTTGAACAACTTCTCCTGCAGCAATCTGATTGGCTACATGATCAGGTAATAAGGTTATAATATCTCCCATGAATTTAGGTGGAAAAAATAGATAGATCGAAATCTATAATAAATAAAAATATAAGTGTTAATACGGCAATGGCAACTAATAAAGTTGGATTAAATGATCGGTTAGATCTGTTTCTGTTTTCTAAACGAGCATCTTGCCATTGTTTTGCCAAATCATTTTCATTGTAGGTCTCTCGATACTTGTTAAACTTCGAATCAAAATCATAAAGATTCTCTATAGTTTTACCTTGATAATACCGTGGTGTATAGTTATATCGCTTATTGCGATTCAGTTTAAAAAGATTTGCTTTGAACATGTGTTTTGCTTAAAAGATAAAAATACATTGATTTTACTAGAATCACAATAATGACAACTCAGAACTACAGTAATGTTGACAACTTATTACTTGGAAAGAGATGCCATCTTTAGCGCAGCGACTGCTGCTTCAACGCCTTTATTACCATGCTTACCACCAGAACGATCTAGAGCCTGCTGAAGGTTGTTGTCTGTTAAAACACAAAAGATAACTGGAATGTCGGACTTAATATTCAAATCTTTAATACCCTGAACAACTCCTTGGCACACAAAGTCGAAGTGTTTTGTTTCACCTTGAATAACACTTCCTATAACAACAACAGCATCTACACCTGTGTTTTGAGCATGTTTAGCTCCATAAATTAATTCAAAACTTCCAGGAACATTGATTCTAGAAATATTACTTATCAAAACGCCGTGTTTAATAAGAGTATCGTATGCCCCTTTAAAAAGTGGCTCAGTAACCTGACTGTTCCATTCGGATACAACTATGGCTATAGTATAGTCTGAACCTGAAGGAACCTCTGAAGGGTCATAAACGGATAAATTAGAATTAGCCGTTGCCATAAAATTTTATTTAATGTTTTCTAAACGACCAATTTGAATATCAACTTGAGCTGCTTCTTCAGAATTTGGAAAATCTGATTTTATTAGTTTAAAATAAGATAACGCTTTACTATTCTTTGCTAATGTAGAACTTAATAAGGCCGCTTTAAATAAATATTTAGGTGAGGTATAATTGTTTTGACTCGCATCAATTGCTTTTTCATAATAATTCAGAGCTTGATCGGTATCGCCTAGTTGAGCATAAGAATCTCCGATAGCACCTTTAGCTAAAGCACTCAATAAAATATCATCTGAACTAAAATCTTTGAGATAATCAATAGCTGTATTAAAGTCATTCATATTAAAATAAGCCATTCCAGCACTGTAAGAAGCTAGGTCTGCTGCAGGAGTACCTCCATAGTTTTCGATGATATCATCAAAACCGTATTTACCTTCACCTCCACGAATTGAACGTGCGTAAAGTGAATCCGTTTCCTGACTATTTACTGCTAAATTAAAATAGTACTGCGCTTGATTTAGCTCACTAACCGCTTCTTTAGATGCTGGTTCAACCACATAAGACTGGTATCCTAGAGAACCTAAAATCCCTATTGTAACTACAACTATTACTGTTAAAATAATGTTTTGATATTTCGCAACAAAATCCTCAGCCTTAGAAGCTGAAGTGTCGAGTGTTTCAAATACTTCTGCTGTTGCACTATCCGTTTCTTGGACGCTAAGATCAGGTTTTGTTAATGATTTTTTTGCTCCGCGTTTTTTATATGTAGCCATTGTGGTTTTTTAAAGTCCCCAAAAATAACCTTTTTATTCTAATTCGGAAAGCTCATTTTTTATATTTTAGAGGAAAGAAGCCATTTTAATTATTTATTATCTTTGGTTTGTGCAATATGATGCTATACAAAGCTCCAAGGAATATCTTAAATTCTCTTAATTGAGTGTCTTTTTAATAAAAATATATCCCAAAAAAATGTCGCTATTCATAGAAAATATTGAAAAAGAATTTTTTTATTATAAAGCTCTTGGAGATCGAACTATTGAACAACTTGATGACAAAGAACTTAATTGGAAAAGTAGTTCTGAGAGTATCTGCATCGGTCAAATCGTAAAGCACGTCAATGGGAATATGCTTTCAAGATGGACTGATTTTTTAAATTCAGATGGAGAAAAAAACTGGCGCAATAGATGATGAATTTAAACATCCTTTAACAACAAAAGAAGTAATAATCGAATCATGGGAAACCGGATGGCGCTGTTTGTTTGACGCAATAGAAGCTTTAAAAGAAAAAGATTTAAAGAAAGAAGTGTTTATTAGAAATATGGGACTGACAGTTCAAGAAGCATTAAATCGACAACTAGGTCATTATGCATATCATGTTGGTCAAATTGTTTTTATTGGAAAAACATTAAAAAATAAGAACTGGAAGAGTTTATCAATACCCTATGGTAAATCGGAAGAATATAATTCTAATAAATTTTCAAAGCCCAAAAGAACATCTCATTTTACAGAAGATTAAATATTCTATATAATTACGCGAATTCCGCCAAAAATATATCTTGTAGGAGCAGGCTCATAATAGCGACCTCCAAAAGCATTAACTCTAATATTGTCGTTATAAATTGAATTCCAGAGGTTATTTATTCCAAAGAAAGGAATCCAACTTATTTTTCCCTTTCCGTTTTGAAAACTTACATTAAGATTAGAAACTAAAAATGCTTTTTCTTTTACCTCATTAGCATCATCTGCAAATAAGTTCCCTTGTAGTCGGTTAATTAAAGAAATATTCCACCCGTTTTTAACCAAATTAGAAGTAATAGAAGCCATATGTTTTGGAATCCCAGGCAACTTCTTTCCTGCTAAATCTGTAGTACCAATTTGAAAAGATTTGTAACTAAAGTCAGAAAATGTATAGCTGATTTTTGTGTCTAGAAAGTCAGATATTTGTTTAGAAAAACTTAATTCTAAACCGGTACGATTAGTTTTTCCAGCATTGCGGTAAAAGGTTCTGTCTGGAAAAGATTCTAATTCATAAGGAACTAGATCGTTCGATGTATTTATATCAAAAAGGACAATTTCAAATTCTGATTTAACACTAAAATAGCGGTACCCAATCTCTTTGTTTAATGCTCTTTGAGCGGATAAAGAAGAGTTAAAACCTCCACTCCCATTTGGATTTGCAGAAAGTTCGCTCAATACTGGTGTTTCAAAACTTGTACCGACAGAAGTAAACAAATAACTTTTGGTGTTTATTTTATAATTTACTCCTAAAGAAGAACTCCAAGAATTTAAAAACAAACTACCGCTATCATTACCGTTTTCGAATAAATAGTCAACCGCTTCTAACTTATTTGAATCATATCGTATTCCCCCTACAAGTTTATATTTTCCTATAGAAATTTGATCTAAAAGATAGAAGCTTATCGCATCAAATTTTTCTCTTTGGATTAGGGTTAAATCTCCTCGAGCTCCTAGATTATTATAATACCTTTTTCTTAGATCGGATTGTTTTGCCCAACTATAACCCAATTGAAAATTATTGCTATTATTATTTGGACTCCCTGAATTATAATTAAATTGAGCACCTTGTCCTGAATAAGATCGATTTAAAGAAACAGCTCCACCAAAAGCGAAAGGTAGTTTAGCGCTAAAATCTCGAGAAGCAGAAAATCCATAAGTAGAAAACAATAATTTAGGATTGATTTGGTACTTTAAAGAAAAACCTGTTTTAAATTGTTTAACGGCTTCTTGAGTTTTGTAACTAACATTTCTATCGCGTGCTTGTAATCTATTTGCAATTACTGATTCAAAATTTAAACCTCCAGCATCCTCCGCAACTGGACTGTCTGTATAATTTAACAGTAAATTAATTTCTGTTTTCTCAGAGAATTCATGTTTAATTCTAGCATTGATTCCACTACTCTCAAAACCACTTTGAGCACGATATCCGTTTGTTTTTATTTTATTTGCTAATAAAATTAATGTTGTATTCTTTTTTTTAACACCTGCTTCTATTTGAAGATTCTCCATGCCAAACCTACCAAGAGTCATCGCTGGTTTAATATAATTTTTTTCAATATCACTAGTAGTCTGAATGCTTATTACTCCCCCAGAAGCATTCCCATAAAGTAAAGACGAAGGACCTCGAATAACCTCAACCAAGGAAATACTTCCTAGCGATAAGTTGTCGATTTGACCTTGCCCGTCCGGTGTAGTTTCTGGAATACCGTCAACTAAAATTTTAATTCCACGGATACCGAAAGCAGATCGTGCTCCAAAACCACGAATTGAAATCCTTAAATCTTGAGAGAAATTATTTGTGTTTAAAGCAAACAATCCTGGAACTCCTTGAACATACTCACTGAATGAGAGCTGTTGCATTTGATCTTGTTTGGATTTGAAATCTAGTTTAGAAACAGACCATGTAGACTCTAATAATGAATTGGATATTTTTGTAGCAGAAACTTCAACAGCTTCTAATTTAACCGTCTGTAGAGAATCAATCTGAGCAAAGAGGTTATAACTAAATCCAAAAAATACAATAAATACTGCTATTTTTATTTTCAATTTTTTTTTCAAAATTAAGAAGAATATATCATAAAAAGAGCATGTTAAAGTAAATCAATGTTTACGGGGTTGAATCCTATTTAAATTAAGGAAACCAATTCGTGAATTCCTATATTTGTAATTATGAAACTAAAAAGTCTTTCTTTAACACAATACAAAAACATAAGCTCAGAAAGTTTTGAATTCGATGCACGAATCAATTGCTTTATTGGTAATAATGGTGTTGGGAAGTCAAACATTTTAGATGCTATTTATCATTTATGTTTTGCCAAAGGTTATTTCAATCCAACAGCGGTTCAAAACATTCAATTCAATATGGACTTTTTTCTTCTCGACGGTAGTTTTGAAAAAAACGACCAAAATGAAAAGATTGTTTGTAGTCTAAAAAAAGGACAAAAGAAAACCTTAAAACGTAACGGAAAGGTTTATGATAAGATCGCAGACCACATAGGGCTTTTGCCTCTTGTTATTATTTCTCCTTCTGATCGAGACCTAATTAGTGAAGGAAGTAGCATTAGAAGAAAGTTCATGGATGGGGTTATTGGGCAAACAGATAGTTCTTACTTAAATAATTTACTAGACTACACCAAGATAATTAGTCAGCGAAATGCGCTTTTAAAATATTTTGCAGCAAACCAAACTTTTGATGCCGATACCTTAGAAATTTATGATCAAAAAATGATAGCACTTGGAACTCCAATTCATGAAAAAAGAAAAGAATTTTTAGCTACTTTTACCCCAGTTTTTGAACGGCACTATCAAAGCATAAGTAAATCTAAAGAAGAGGTAACCTTAACTTATGAAAGTGCTTTACTTGAGAATACTTTTGAAGCTCTTTTGAAAGATCAACTACCTAAAGATCGTCTGGCACAGTTTAGCACCGTTGGTATTCATAAGGAAGACTTATTTTTTTCAATCAGTGGTCAACCCATAAAAAGGTTTGGTAGTCAAGGACAACAAAAATCATTCTTAATTGCACTGAAATTGGCACAATTCGATTTTATAAAAAAAATTGCAGGTGTACCACCCATCGTTCTTTTAGATGATGTGTTTGATAAATTAGACCAAAATCGAGTGGGACTAATCATGCAACTCGTAGAAGACAATCATTTTGGTCAAATATTTCTTTCGGACACCCACCAAGAAAGAACATTAGATGCTTTAAAAACCACGCAGTTATCCTATAAAATTTTTAATCTCAGTTAAGATTACTACATTTAAATTATATATGAAAAACACAACCTTCCTTATCTTATTATTTACTTTTAGCTTAACGGGTTGTGCGGGTGTTTCTGAACAAGACATTGTTCACTTGAACGGCTATTGGGAGATAAAAGAGGTCCAATCGCATGGCGAAAATTTTAATCCTAGAGGAGTAAACGTTTTGGTTGATTATTATAAAATCGATTCCATGCAGGGGTATCGCAAAAAACTAGCACCAAGTTTTGGGTCTGAATATGCCAGTTCTGAAGCACAATTTAATTTACTAATTGAGCAAATCGAAGGGGATTACTATTTAGTTTACAAGAAAGCACTTAAGCCTTGGAAGGAAAAAATAAAAGTCCTCAATCAAAATAGGTTAGAACTTGAACATCAAGACAAAGTTTATATCTACAAACGTCATGAAAAAATAAGTTTATAAGCAATGGCTAAGAAAAAACGATCTTTTGAGCCACAAACAATTTCTGAAGTACTCGGGGAATTGATTGATCAAAAAAACATTAAAGTAGGTATTACAAAAGTCCGCGTAGAACAAGCTTGGAAAACAACCATGGGTGCTAGTGTATCACAATACACTCAAGAAGTAAACTTTAGAGGATCAACACTTTTTGTGAATTTGAACTCTGCACCTCTTAGGGAAGAACTGTCTTATGGAAAGGAAAAGATTCTGCGCCATCTAAACGAAGCACTAGGCGCAGAAATTATTTCTAAAATAGTTTTGCGTTAAAAGATCTCTCTTCCAGAAAAATGAAAAGTACCTTCAATCGCTGCGTTTTCATCACTATCAGAACCATGCACAGCATTTTCTCCCATAGAAATAGCGTATAAGTTTCTAATAGTTCCTTCCGCAGCATCAGCAGGGTTAGTCGCTCCAATAAGTACTCGGAAATCATTAACTGCATTATCTTTTTCTAAAATAGCAGCTACAATTGGACCTCTAGTCATAAATTCAACTAATTCTCCGAAAAACGGACGCTCGCTATGAACACTGTAAAATGCTTGAGCATCTGCAAGAGTTAGTTGAGTTTTTTTGAGAGCAAGAATTTTAAATCCTGCAGACGTTATTTTTTCTAAAATAGAACCGATGTGACCGTTTTCAACAGCATCGGGCTTAATCATCGTGAACGTACGATTTGTTATCATAGTTGTTTTTTTGAGATGCAAATTTATTAAAACCAACTGACATTGAAGTAATAAAGAACATTTTTTAATGAAGACCAACTCCTTTATTAATCATATAATAAAATTAGTACAGTCGCGTAATTATATAAAAAACAGTCTATTTTTTTGAGAAAGGATTGGTATCTTAGCATTGCTATGATAGATAACTTTATTCATGTTTTAAAAGGTCAACTTTCTACACCAAAAAAAGTTGTAATTATTCCACATAAAAACCCTGATGGTGATGCTTTAGGAAGCTGTTTGGGCTGGAAACATTTCTTGGATCAAATGGGACATTTTTGTACTGTTGTATCTCCAAATGAATATCCTAAATTCTTGGATTGGCTTCCAGGTCAAGAAGATATAATAAAATATAATCAGACTGAAGATGTCGCCCAAAAGTTGCTTTTTGAAGCAGATCTTATCTTCACACTAGATTTTAATAGTTTAGGCAGAATAAAGCCAATGGACGAGATAATAAATAACAGTAAGGGAATTAAAGTAATGATTGATCATCACGAACAGCCAGAGGATTACGCAGACTTAATGTACTCTGACCCCTCTATAGGCTCTACCTGTGAAATGGTATATAATATAATGGAAGCACTCGATGTTTCTAAAATAAACAGCATCATTGGATCCTGTATTTATACAGGAATAATGACCGACACAGGTTCTTTTCGTTTTCAATCTACAACTTCAATTACCCACAGTATTGTTTCAAACTTACTAGATATGGGGATTAATCATGCACAAATCCACCGAAACATATACGACACCTATAGTTTTGGTCGCTTACAACTTTTAGGTAAAGCGATTACTAACTTAGTGAAAGTAGAACCCCTTCGAGCTGTTTACATTACCCTGAGTCAAGACGAATTAAACCAATGTGAATTCAAAAAAGGAGATACCGAGGGTTTTGTAAATTATGGGCTAAGTCTAGATGGGATTAAATTGGCTATTATTATGATAGAAAATACACAAGAGAGTATTGTGAAAATGTCGTTCCGATCAAAGGGAACTTTCAACGTTAACGAATTTGCACGAAAACATTTTAACGGAGGTGGTCATTTCAATGCTGCAGGGGGAGCATCTTTTGAAAGCCTTGAATTCACTAAAGAAAAAGTTCACCAAACCATTCTTGAATACGAAGATCAACTGAGTTCGATATGAAAAAAATAAGCCTCCTTTTCTTATTATTCTTTACCATTATCAGCTGTGCAGAACCTCAGGTTCGAAAACCATTAAACGCTAAAAAGAATTCCTTTTTAGATGGTTCTGTTGAACGTAACAAGGATATCATCAGAAGGCAACAACAAAAGTTTAAAAAAATTATTAATCAAGACACTTTACTTAATTACAAACCTTCTGCATCAGGATTTTGGTATGCTTACATAACTACTTCTAAAAGTAGAACTTTACCAAAGCGAGGCGACTTGGTTGAATTTAATTATAAAATTGAAGACCTGGGCGGCAATGTGCTGTATGATGAAATGGAACTAGGTCGAGTTAAATATCTGGTTGATAAAGAAGAGTTATTACCTGCACTTAGAGAAGCTGTAAAGGTTTTAAGTGTGAATGAAGTCGCTACATTTCTCTTTCCTTCTTATCTTTGTTATGGATATCAAGGGGATGATGAAAAGGTTGCAATTAATCAGCCTTTACGTTTCACAATAAAATTAATATCACATTCAATAAAAAATTAAAAAATTGCATCTTTATAAAACCAATTTAAATCAATAAAATGAAAAAAAAATCTATTTACGCATTAATTTCGCTCTTTTTAATGAGTTGCCAATATCCTGAATTAGAATCTGGTCTTTATGCAGACATTGAAACTAATAAAGGTTCTATAATAGTATCTTTAGAGTTTGAAAAAACACCAATAACTGTAGCAAACTTTGTCTCACTTAGTGAAGGTGATAATGAAATGGTTAGTGATCAATACAAAGACAAAAAATTTTATGACGGGATTATCTTCCATAGAGTTATTGACAATTTCATGATTCAAAGTGGTGATCCTTTAGGGAATGGATCCGGTGGTCCAGGTTATCGATTTGGAGATGAATTTGTTGATGATTTAACACACAGCGGTCCTGGAATTTTGTCTATGGCTAATTCAGGTCCAAGCACCAATGGGAGTCAATTTTTTATTACGCACAATGCTACTCCTTGGTTAAACGGAAAGCATACCGTATTCGGAAAAGTATTAATTGGTCAAAATGTTGTTGACAGTATTGCTCAAAATGACACCATTAAAAAGGTTACAATTATCCGAAAAGGATCTGATGCTAGGAAATTTAAGGCTGCTTCTATTTTCAAAGAAAGCTTTGAGAAGTTAGAACGTGAAAAAGCTGAAGAAGAAGAGAAAACACTATTAATTAAATTAGATAATCAAGATAAATTTGAGGCTCAAAAAGCTAAAGCATTAACCACTGATTCAGGACTTCAATATTTTATTACAAAAAAAGGTACTGGTCCCAAAGTGACTACAACTAATAAAGCACGAACTCATTATGCTGTTTATTTTGAAGATGGAACTTTACTACAAACAAGTAATTTGGAAATAGCTAAAGCTCAAGGTCAAGTTGTCAAAGAAAAAGAAGTCTCTCAGGCTTATCGCCCTATTGTTGCAGACTGTAGCCCAGAAGCGCAAATGATAGTTGGGTTTAAAGAAGGTCTAGGCTTACTAAGTGGTGGAGATAAAGCTACTATATTCCTTCCTTATTCATTAGCCTACGGAATAAACGGAGGACAAGGAATTCCTCCAAAGTCGAACTTAATTTTTGAATTAGAAATTGTAGAAGTTGTTGAATAGTAAATAAATTAGACTAATTTAAAAAACCCATCATCTGATGGGTTTTTTTGTAAACTATAAATACTGTATATAAAAACCAGCATGTTATTCCCAAAAAATAAATAGAACCAAAAGTATCGTCCCTACAAGGAAGCATGCGCATCCAGTAAAAAAGCAACCACCCAATACATCCTTGGTCCTTATCATTTCTTCTCTCATGTCTGCAAATTAAGAATTAAATTCCATTCAAAATTATTTAACGTTTATAGCTATATTGGACTTATGAAAATCACAAAAGCTAAAATTTTGATAGCCACCAGTATTGTTCCTCAAATTTTACTGATGAAAATTATTAGTCTTTACCCTGAAAAAGTAGAGCTTTACTTTTCCCAAATATTTTATCCAAAATTATTCAATCTTCAACAATTCTTTGTTGATCCAATTCCATTTTCAATTGGTGACCTAATTTATCTGCTATTGGGAGTTTATATTTTTTATTTAATAGTTCGGTTTTTTATAAAATTGAAACTCCCAAGCATTAAAATTCTGGCCGAAATAGGAGCTTTCATTAGTGTCTTATTTTTAATCTTCCAATTAAGTTGGGGAATTAACTACCACAGAACACCACTGACAGAAAAACTAAAAATACAAGACCAATATTCGGACTCCCTACTCATAGAACTAACCAATAATTTTGTAAGAAAGAGTAATTCATTGCACAATCAATTAAGTAAATCAGATACACTTGCTGTTTCAATACCGCACTCCAAAGAAAAAATCACAGAACTTATTCACAAGAGTTATTCAGATTTAAATGGAAATAGACTTCAGGTTCCAAAAGTCAAAGCTTCTCTGTTTAGTTTACCTTTGAGTTATATGGGTTTTGCGGGTTACCTTAATCCATTTACACTAGAAGCACAGGTTAATATGAGGATGCCAAAAATAAATCTACCCGTTACAATAGCTCATGAAATGTCACACCAACTGGGTTATGCAGCAGAAAACGAAGCTAATTTCATTGGCTTTGTAAATGCATTTAAAAATAAAGACCCTTATATTCAATATGCTGCTGTTTTATTTGGATTTCGTCATTGCTTCATTGACTTAAGAAAAAGAAATCCAGAACATGCAAAGGTTATCATTAAAGATTTAAATCGTGGAATTTTAAAAAACTTTGCCGAAAGTGAAGATTTTTGGAAGGGTTATAAAAACCCTTTAGAACCTTATTTTAAAAAATCTTACGACACTTACCTTAAAGCGAACGGTCAAAAATCAGGAATCAAAACTTATAATCAGATGGTTGCATTTCTAATCTCCTTTGATCTAGAATAATAATTAGCATATTAATACTAAAAAAACGTAACTTGAATCCATAAAATTTTATATCAAATGAAACCTTTACACTATATCATAATGTTACTGGTGTCTTTTGCTGGACAAGCACAAGATTACTTTCCGACAAACAAAGGAGTTAAAACTGAAAACTCCAAGCAAATCATGATAACAGGTGCAACCGTTCACCTAAATCCATTACAGAAAATAGAAAATGGGATGCTTCTCATAGAAAACGGAAAAATAACCGCTGTTGGTTCATCTTTAGCTGTGCCATCAAATGCTGTGGTTGTTGATTTCTCTGGGAAACACATTTACCCATCTTTTGTTGAATTGCATTCTGATTTTGGAATTACAGCAATAAAAGGTAGATCTGGTGGTGGAAGAAGCGTTCAATACGCTCCCAACCGAAAAGGATATTATTGGAATGACCATATCCTTCCAGACTATAATAGTAGTTCAGAATTTAAATACGATAGTAAAAAAGCAAAAGAACTTAGAGCTGCTGGATTTGGTGTGGTTAATACCCATAGAAAAGAAGGTATTCACAGAGGAGCTTCTGCATTAGTTGCCTTGAATGACGACCAAGATAATGGGTATAGGATGATCGAAGATCGTGCCGCTCAGCATTTATCTTTTCAGAAAAGTAAAACTTCTAGCCAAGCATATCCAAGTTCAGTTATGGGGTCAATGGCGTTAATTCGTCAAGTATATCATGATGCCAAATGGTATGCTAACGGTGGAGCTATAAATAAAGATCTTGCACTCGAAGCTGTAAACAATAACCTTTCACTGCCTTCAATATTCGAAGCTTCTAACAAGCTTGATGTTGCAAGAGCAGCTAAAATATCAAAGGAATTTGGGAAAAATTATATCATAAAAGCTCACGGTACAGAATACGAACACTTAAGCTCTCTAAAGAAATTTAATCCGACCCTTCTTGTTCCAGTTAATTTTCCCGTAGCTTTTGACGTTGAGGATCCTTTTCTTATGCAGAAAATATCTTTAAACCAAATGCGATACTGGAATCAGGCACCGGCAAATCCTAAAGCGATAGCAGACGCAGGAATTAAATTTGCATTTACTTCGAGTGATTTGAAAAGTGTAAAAAGCTTCTTGCCTAATATCCGAAAAGCAGTACAACATGGTTTATCTGCAGAGCGCGCATTGGCGGCTTTAACAACAATTCCTGCACAATTGATTAATCAAAAAGGAAAAGTTGGTGAATTAAAAAAAGGAGCCTATGCAAACTTTTTAGTGACCGATGGTCCCGTATTTGAAAAAGAAACTCTTATTCACGAAAACTGGGTGCAAGGTCATCAACACATTATTAAGGAATCTCCAAAAAACCTAATTGATGGTCAATATTTAGTAAACATGATGGATGAGACCTATAAGCTAACAGTCTCAAAAAGTAATTCTAAAATATCAGCCAAAATCGTTAAAGATTCTACTACACTTAAAACAAGTGTTAAGTATGTTAACGGTTGGTTAACTCTTAGAATTTCAGATAGCTCAAACAGCAAGTTTGCTCAACTAAAATCTAAGGTCAGTAATCCAAATTCTTTCAATGGAGATGGTACTTTTTTTGATGGAAAATCAATAGTTTGGACCGCAACTAAATCTGAAAATGTAAAATCAAAAAAAGATAAAAAGAAAAAGGATGTAGTTCAAAAAGCACTTCCTATAACTTTTCCAAATAACGGTTTTGGATTTAAAGTACGGCCAAGTTCAGAAAACGTATTGTTTAAAAACGTAACTGTTTGGACAAATGAAGAAGATGGAATAATAGAAAATGCTAGTGTCTGGGTTGTTGATGGGAAAATTAAAGCCGTTGGAACTGCAATAGATGCTCCTGGAGCCAAGGTAATTGATGGTACTGGAAAGCATCTTACTAGTGGAGTAATTGACGAACACTCTCATATTGGTGCTTCTAGCATCAACGAAGGAGGGCAAAATTCATCTGCTGAAGTTACCATTGAGGATGTAATTAATCCCGACGATATTAATTTATACAGAAACCTTTCTGGGGGAGTAACAACACTTCAAATCCTGCATGGTTCTGCTAACCCAATTGGAGGACGCTCAGCAATCATCAAGCCTAAATGGGGTGCAAGTGCAGATGAGCTTTTATACCCCAATGCTGATCCTTACATTAAATTTGCCTTAGGAGAAAATGTAAAACAATCCAATTGGAGTAGTTATGCACGTTTCCCTCAAACAAGAATGGGAGTGGAACAAGTATTCACGGATTATTTTCAACGGGCAAAAGAATACAAAACAACCTGGAGTAATTACAACGGTTTATCTCGAAAAGTAAAAGCTAGAACAGCTGCTCCTAGATACGATCTCGAAATGGAAACCTTAGTAGAAATTCTAAACGGGGAACGTTTTATTTCTTGTCACTCTTATGTTCAAAGTGAAATCAATATGCTGCTTAAAGTGGCCGATCGTTTTGGAGTTCGAATCAATACATTTACTCATATTCTTGAAGGATATAAAGTTGCAGACAAAATGAAAGAACACGGAGTGGGTGGATCAACCTTCTCGGATTGGTGGGCGTATAAATTTGAAGTAAACGATGCTATACCATATAACGGTGCTATTATGCACAGTCAAGGTGTAACGGTTGCATTTAACTCGGATGACTCTGAAATGTCCAGAAGGCTAAATCAAGAGGCAGCGAAAGCAGTAAAATATGGAGGAGTTTCTGAAGAAGACGCTTGGAAGTTTGTAACACTAAATCCAGCAAAATTACTCCACATTGACGACGAAGTAGGAAGTGTAAAAGTTGGGAAATCTGCTGATCTAGTTTTATGGAGTGACCATCCAATGTCTATATATGCGATAGCAGAAAAAACGATGATAGAAGGGGTTATTTATTACGACCTTGATCGAGCAACAGCTCAAGTAGATGAGATTGCTAAAGAAAAAAATAAACTGATTCAAGACATGCTTTCAGCTAAAAATGGTGGTGCTAAAACACAAAAGCCAATACAAAAAAAGACAGTAGAATTCCATTGTGAAACCCTTGATTAAACTTATTATTATGAAAAATTATATCCTAACATTAGCATTCCTTATTAGCTGCAGCATTGGAATAGCTCAACAAACACCTGCTGCAAATCAACAAAATTCGATCCTTATTCTAGGAGCTACTGCACACATTGGTGATGGAACAGTTCTTGAAAATAGTGCTATTGGTTTGTTGGATGGTAAGATTTTAGAAGTTACTACTGCAAATGCAGTGAAAAACAAATACGACAAAACAATTGATGCCACAGGTCAACATGTATACCCTGGCTTTATCGCTACAAACAGTACTGTTGGAATGGTTGAAATTGATGCAATTCGTCCAACAAATGACCTCAATGAAATTGGGGAATATCTTCCGCACATTCGAACAATAGTTGCTTATAATGCTGAATCTAAAGTTGTAGAGAGTTTACGTCCAAATGGAATTTTAACTGCACAGGTTGTTCCTAATAGAGGGGTGATCTCTGGAAGCTCTTCTGTTGTAAAACTAGATGCATGGAATTGGGAAGATGCTGCATTGCTAACAGATGAAGGTTTGCACATCAATTGGCCAAGAGCTTATACTTCTAGTTGGAGAATGGGGCCAAGCAGTTTGAAGTATAATCAAAAAAGCTACGAACAAAAAATAAAAGACCTCGGAGTATTTTTGACAGAAGCCTCAGCTTACAACAAAACTAAGGCTGAAACTAAGCACCTACCTTTTGCTGCAATGAGCAAAACATTTAAAGGCAATCAAACTGTTTATTTACATGCTAACGGTCAACGTGAAATTGTTGATGGTATAGAATTTTTAAAAGATCATAACATCCAAAAAATTGTTTTAGTTGGTGGAATCGAAGCACATCTTGTAAGTAGTTTTCTAATAGCGCATGACATTCCAGTTATTGTCTCTAGACCTCACAGACTTCCAACTCAAGAAGATCAAGACGTGAAGCTTCCCTTTAAAATGGCGAAAATTCTTATGGATGCAGGGTTATTAATCACAATTGATGTTAGCGGAAGAATGGAACGGATGAATACACGTAATTTACCTTTTTACGCAGGTAGTTTTGCAGCCTATGGCTTACCCAAAGAAAAAGCTGTGGAAATGATTACTCTGAATGCTGCTAAGATTATTGGAGTGGATAATCGTTTAGGAAGCTTAACTGTTGGAAAAGATGCTACTTTGTTCCTTTCTATTGGAGATGCTCTTGACATGAGAACAAACCAAATAAGTCATGCGTTTATTGGGGGAAGAGATCTTTCCTTAGAAACTCATCAGACAGAACTTTGGAAACGTTACATGGAAAAATATTCTAGGAAATAACTGAATGAAATACATTTCTAGCGCCCAAAATTCACAAATAAAAAAAGTGAAGGGCCTTCAAGAAAAGGCTAGAAAAAGGTCAGAAAGTAATCAATTTGTAATTGAAGGTAGCAAAGAACTCACCTATGCAATCGAAGCCGGATATATCCTCGATGAACTCTATATAACCGATTCAAAACGATCTGACAAAACCGAGAGTATTGCTGGTATGATGCAAAATAAAGACGGACAGCTATACGAGTTGTCTGTTACTTTATTTAAAACATTATGCTACCGCTCAACATCAGATGTTTTAGGGATTTGTCAAAAAAAAGAACATCGGCTAGCGGAATTGAAGTTAAAAGAAAACAGCTTGATTCTTATTGCAGAATCTCTAGAGAAACCCGGAAATATTGGGGCTTTGGCTCGAACTGTTGATGCTGCTAAGATCGATGCCATGATAATAATCGATCCAAGAACAGATCTTTATAATCCTAATGTAATACGCTCAAGCGTGGGTTGTTTATTTTCAATTCCAATTGTAATTGCAACTCAAGATGAAGTTTTTAGTTTTATAGAGTTTAAAAACATCAAACTATTTAGTGCCGCCCTTTCAGAAAAATCAAAATCATATACTAGCGAAAATTACACTTCATCTACAGCAATAGCTGTGGGGACGGAAGATAAAGGGCTGTCAGAGGGATGGTTACATCGCTCTGACAATCATATTCAAATCCCAATGCAAGGCGTTAATGATTCACTTAATGTTTCTGTAGCAGCTGGAGTTATACTTTTTGAGGCTGTTCGACAAAGAAACTTATAAGAAAAATTTTGGAAGCTAAATTAGTTTCCGTAATTTACTCTTACAATGATAATCGACCAACAGATAGAGAATAAGGAAATTGCAAAGCAATACAAAGAATTGCTTAGGATCAGTTACCTTCAACTCACAGATGAGGACAAAAAGCTTATTCGACTTGCTTTTGACACTGCTGTTGATGCTCATAAAAACCAAAGAAGAAAATCAGGCGAAGCTTATATTTTTCATCCAATTGCTGTAGCAAAAATTGTAGCATCTGAAATTGGTTTAGATGCTGCTTCAATTGCTGCTGCATTACTTCATGATACTATTGAAGACACGGATTATACACTTGATGACATTGAACGTCTTTTTGGAAGTACTGTTGCCAAAATAGTATATGGACTAACTAAAATTTCACATCTAAAAAAAGACACAGATATTTCACTGCAAGCAGAGAACTTCAGGAAAATGCTATTAACTTTAAATGATGATATTAGGGTAATCATAATCAAGATTGCAGATCGTTTGCATAATATGCAAACCATGGATGCTATGCCCGAACATAAACAGGTCAAAATTGCATCAGAAACTTTATATATCTATGCCCCCATTGCGCATAGAATTGGAATGTATAATATTAAAACAGAGCTTGAAGATTTAAGCTTAAAATACACAGAGCCTCTCAGATTTGACGGAATCAAGAGTAAAATAGACGATAGTCAGGATGAACAAAAGAAATACATCAAAGACTTCTCCACCTTCATTGAGAAATCTCTGAATGGTGAGCGTTTAAAATACTTCATCAAGGGTAGAAATAAATCTATTTTCTCGATTCACATGAAAATGCAAAAACAAAATATTCCTTATGAAGGGGTATTTGACAAATTTGCAATTCGGGTGGTTTATAAATCAACACCTAAGAACGAAAAGTTCTTAGCCTGGAAAATCTATTCGATAATTACAGATCACTTTATCCCTAACCCTACCCGATTAAGAGATTGGATTTCTTCTCCAAAATCAAATGGATATGAATCACTTCATATTACTGTTATGGGGCCCAATAACAAATGGGTTGAAGTACAAATACGTTCGGAACGAATGCATGAAATTGCTGAGAAAGGGTACGCTGCTCATTTTAAGTATAAACAAGGTGAACAAAAAGAAAGTGGAATTGACACCTGGCTGAATCGTGTTCAAGAAGTTCTAGAAAACAAAGATGGTAATGCAGTTGACTTTGTCGAAGACTTTAAACTTAATTTATATGCAGAAGAAATTTTTGTATTTACACCGCAAGGAGAATTAAAATCCCTCCCTACGGGTTCTTCCATATTAGATTTTGCTTTTAGTATTCACACAGAAATTGGAGCTAAAGCAAGAGGAGCTAGGATTAATGGGAAGTTAGTCCCTCTAAGTCGTACATTAAAGAGTGGAGAAAATGTAGAAATCATTACTTCAGAAAACTCAAAACCAACCGCAAACTGGTTGGATCATGTAATAACTTCTAGAGCGCGCACGCGAATAAAAGCAGCATTAAATGAAGAGAAAAAACGCATTTCGGAAGATGGTAGAGAATTACTAAGGAGAAAGCTAAAACAACTGAAAATAAATCTTAATGAAAGAACTATTCGAAGACTTGTTTCATATTTCAAAGTAAATACTAGCCTAGACTTATTTTATCGTGTAGGAATAGGAACTCTGGACAATAAAAAGTTGAAAGATTTTGCAGCAAATTATAACAATACGTTCTTAAATTTTATTAAAAAACGTATGCCCTCTTCGAATCGAAAAAAAATCGAAGACCGAGCAGAATTTACCTCTAATTATGATAAATTAGTTTTTGGAAAAGACAAAGAAGAACTCCCCTATTCCTTATCAAAATGTTGTACACCAATAGCTGGTGACAAGGTTTTTGGGTTTGTAACAATTAATGAAGGAATTAAAGTTCATAGGCATGACTGCCCAAACTCTTTATCACTTCAATCCAACTTTGCTTATCGGGTATTGCCTGCATGGTGGGTTGATTCTTCTGAACAACAATTCAATGCTAAATTAAAACTTAGTGGGATTGACCAAACAGGTATAGTTAACCAAGTGACTCGAGTTATTTCTAACAATATGAATGTTGATATATTTAAGCTAAATTTTGATTCCGAAGAAGGGCTTTTTAATGGCAGTATAAGCGTTGGAATAAAAAACAGTGTTACTTTAGACAAACTGGTTAACAATTTGTTAAAAATAAATGGAATTGAAAAAGTTACCCGAGAATAGTTAAAGAAACAATACATTTGTAATCTAAATCGTGATAATGGCGGAAACACAAAATCCTCAAGAAATCGTAAAAGGTGTCTTCATTAATTTTTTGGATCAAAAAAAGCACCGAAAAACTCCTGAACGTTTTGCAATTCTACATGAAATCTATGAAAACGATGATCATTTTGATATTGAATCATTGTACATCATGATGAAAAACAAAAATTACCGTGTTAGTAGAGCTACATTGTACAATACAATCGATCTTTTACTTGAATCTGGATTGGTAAGAAAACATCAATTCGAAAACAACCAAGCGCAATATGAAAAATCATTTTTTGACAAACAACATGATCACATCATACTTACAGACACAGGTGAAGTAAAAGAATTTTGCGATCCTAGAATACAAAGCATAAAAAAAACAATCGAGGAGGTTTTTAATGTTGATATTCATCATCATTCTTTATACTTTTACGGAACCAAAAAAGAATCATAAAAACTATTAGTATACTATGTCTATTGACTTATTATTAGGTCTCCAATGGGGAGACGAAGGGAAAGGAAAAATTGTAGATGTCCTGACCGAAAATTACGATATTATAGCACGTTTTCAAGGAGGCCCAAACGCGGGTCATACTTTAAAATTTGATGGATTTTCACATGTATTACATACAATTCCTTCCGGTATATTTCATCCAACAGCACTCAATTTAATTGGAAATGGAGTGGTTATAGACCCTGTTATTTTTCAAACAGAGATCGAGAAATTAGCACCCTTTCATATAGACTTTCCAAACAAGCTTCTCATATCAAAAAAAGCACATTTAATTTTACCAACTCACCGTCTATTAGATGCAGCTTCGGAGGCTTCAAAAGGAAAAGCTAAAATTGGTTCTACTTTAAAAGGAATTGGACCTACCTATATGGATAAAACAGGTCGTAACGGAATTCGAGTTGGAGACATCTTATTACCCGACTGGAAAAAACGATATGAGAATTTAAAGAAAAAGCATTTAAAAATGCTTGGATCTTATGAAGGTAAAATTGAATTTGACTTAGCTGTGCTTGAAGAAGTGTTTTTTAAGGCAATAGAAGAACTTAAAAAGCTTCCTTTTGTTGACAGTGAAAACTTACTTCATTCAGCACTAAAAGAAGGAAAAAAAGTATTAGCTGAAGGTGCTCAAGGTTCTTTACTTGATATTGACTTTGGAACTTATCCTTTTGTTACCTCATCTACTACAACAGCTGCAGGTGCGTGTACAGGCCTTGGAATTGCTCCAAATACTATTGGAGATGTTTTTGGGATTTTTAAAGCATATGCAACTCGAGTTGGAAGTGGGCCTTTCCCTACCGAACTATTTGATGAAGATGGAGAAACCATGGGACGTGTTGGAATGGAATTTGGAGCTACAACTGGCCGTGCTAGACGCTGCGGGTGGATTGATTTAGTCGCTCTTAAGTATGCTATACGTGTTAATGGTGTTACTCAACTAATGATGATGAAAGGAGATGTACTCTCTGGATTTGAAACTATAAAAGTATGTACCACATACAAAACATCAGAAGGATCGATCGATCATTTACCGTTTAGTATTGAACCTGAACATGTAACTCCAGAATATATAGAATTAGATGGATGGAAAGAAGATCTTACACAATTAACTTCTGAAGATCAATTCCCAAAATCTTTTAATGAATACATAGCCTACCTTGAAAAAGAATTAGAAACACCAATCAAAATTGTTTCTGTAGGACCCGATCGAAAACAAACGATTTTCCGTTAAACGAAAATTTAAATCAACATCTTGAAATTTTCAAAAAAACTTGTTTTATACCTCTTTATTAGTTTTTGGTCAGGAGCTATATCTGCTCAAGAATCTAAAATTGTAGAAATCAGACAAGCAGGTTCATTTGAAAAAGATGAAGCTTTATATCCTGGAGCAAATATTCTACTAAGAAAAGGAAAAACACGTGTTCATCTATTCCATAAAGGGGCCCTTGTAAAATCAAATAAATCGTTTTTTTATTCAAAGAAAAACTTTTTTGAAGCCAGTGGTGATGTGGTTTTTAAGCAAGGTGACACGCTTAGAATGACAAGTGATTATCTTGAGTACGACGGAGCAAACGGACAAGCTATAGCATGGGGAAATGTTTTTTTGAAACAACCCGACATGACTCTAGAGACAGATACTCTATATCTGGATAGAAACGCAAATATAGCCTACTACGAAACCCCGGGAACGATAGTAGATAGCAGCAGTGTTTTGAAAAGTAACCGAGGAAAATACTTTATGAATGAAAAAAAGTATCGTTTCATTTCAAATGTTCGTATCGACAACCCCGAATATAAAGTCAACTCTGCCCAACTAGATTATTTTACAGAAACAAACAAAGCTTTTTTATACGGTCCAACTAAAATTATTGGAGAAGATTATGACATTTACTGTGAGCGAGGGTTTTATAATCTAGACACACAACAAGGAAATTTCAAGGAAAATGCTCTTATCAATTACAATGAAAAGATCATCAAAGGAGATAGTTTATATTTTGAAAACGAAAGAGAATATGCAGCAGCTACAAATGATGTTTCTATAACAGACACGATTAACAACTCAATTATTAGAGGGAATTATGCTGAAATATTTAAAGCAAAAGACTCCGCAATTATTACTCGAAGAGCATATGCTATTAATATTTTAGAAAAAGATTCTTTATACATAAAAGCAGATACCCTTATAGGAACTGGACCTCCTGAACATAGAGTTTTGAGAGGATATTATGGGGTTAAGATATTAAAATCTGATATTAGAGGTAAATCAGATTCACTTTACTTAGATGACCAAATTGGTAAAATTGAACTTCATAAACGACCGTTATCAAAAAAGGAAGATCAAATTCTAAGCGATGATGAAAAGAACTCTAGAAACCCTGTTTTGTGGTTTGGAGCAAGTCAAATGAGCGGTGAAGTTATTCATCTTTTAACAGAACCTGGTGAGAAAAAATTAGACTCTTTACAAATCTTTGGGAATGCATTCATAATTGAAAAAGACTCCCTGAGTGCCGATGGCTATAATCAAATTGTAGGAAGTGAACTCTATGGGAATTTTGAAGAAGGAGCTTTAAAAAATTTAGACGTTATTAAAAATACCATGGTAATTTATTATCTGTACTCAGAAGCAGGAGAATTAATCGGTATTAATAAAACCATTTGCAGTGCAATTGATATTGTTTTTGATAATAATGAAATTAATGAAATTTCATTTTATGTAAGTCCAGAAGGAGAAGTATTTCCAGAAGAACAAATTGATCGAAACTTAAGAAAGTTGAAAGGGTTCCTTTGGAGAAGAAACGAACGACCTGAAACATTTGAAGACCTTTTCGAAAACGATGATGGGGAAAAATCCAACATACCCGAAGTTACAATAACCAAAGAATGAAAGAACTTCAAAGAGACTTCTTAAAATATCAAGCAAAGACGACCCCCTTCCCTCTCGGAATAGAGATAGATCATGCAAAAGGAAGTTATGTTTATGACACGGATGAAAAGAAATATCTAGATTTTGTTGCTGGAGTATCTGCTTGTAGTTTAGGGCATTGTCATCCAAACATTGTAGCGGCTATTAAAGCACAAAGTGAACGTTATTTACACGTTATGGTTTATGGCGAATTTGCTCAAGAGCCTGCTGTAAATTTAGCTAAAGAACTTGCGAAAGAGCTGCCAGATAGCTTGAAGGTTACCTATCTAGTGAATTCGGGTACTGAGGCTATAGAAGGAGCTATAAAACTAGCCAAACGCGTAACCGGAAGAGGTGGATTAATTGCAGCCCATAATGCATATCATGGAAGTACGCATGGGGCATTAAGTCTTTTAGGCGCAGAGAACCAAAAAAAAGCTTATCGTCCTTTATTGCCTGGAATTCAATTCATTGAATTTAATGAGGAGAAGGATTTAGAAAAAATAACAACGCAAACAGCAGCTGTATTACTTGAAACAATTCAAGGAGGAGCTGGATTTATAGTTCCCAAAAATGATTATTTAAAGAAAGTAAAACGTAAGTGTGAAGCAGTTGGAGCAATGCTCATTCTAGACGAAATACAACCTGGTTTTGGAAGAACAGGAAAACTATTTGGATTTGAACACTTTGACGTAGTTCCAGACATTTTAGTTATGGGAAAAGGAATGGGAGGAGGATTACCAATTGGAGCGTTTAGCAGTTCATCTGAACATATGAAATTGCTTTCGGAACAACCAAAACTAGGGCATATAACAACTTTTGGCGGGAATCCTGTAATTGCATCTGCTGCACTAGCAACCCTAAGAACCATAAAATCTGAACACATCATTGAAGCGATTGCAGAAAAAGAAAAATTGTTCAGAAGCCTATTAATAGCACCCTACAATTAAGCATATAAACGGCACTGGACTGATGCTTGCTCCTTTTTTTGAAAGCGAAGAAATTGCGAATCAAGTAGTTCTAAAAAGCATGGAAAAAGGATTGATTTTATTCTGGTTATTATGGGAGAAAAAAGCAGTGAGGATATCACCTCCTCTTAATATTTCTTTAGAGGAAATAAGAAAAGGATGCACAATTATAAACGAAGTTTTAAATGATTTATAACATCAAAACTGTTAATTACTTTGTTAAAAACAATATGAATCGGGGCAATTTAAATGCAGTGTTCTGCCATAACTTTAATAAAAGATAGTTATCCGTTTATGAAGAACTCTTATTCAGACAATTCTGATTCACCCATACCAAGATTTGAGCAAATGCTCAAAACGAATGAGGTTTACTACTTTGATGCTGAGGATTTTGAATGCATCATCCAGTACTACATAGATTCTGGAGAAATTAATCTTGCAAAAAAAGCATTACATCTAGCCACAAAACAACATCCTGTTCACAGCGATTTGTTACTCTTAAAATCCGAGCTTCTAATTTTTGACGGTGCAGATGATCAAGCTAAATTGCTTTTAGAAATAATAGAAGAACTTGATCCACACAACCAAGAAATATTTGTTCAAAAAGCTACTATTTATTCAAAAAACAAAGAGCATAGAGCTGCTATCGAATTACTTCAAGAAGCACTCCAATATGCCGAGGAACTCACTGAAATATGGTGCCTACTTGGAATGGAATATATGGTTATTGAAGATTATTATAAAGCCAAAGAAAATTTCAAGCTTTGCTTAAATGAGGATCCTGAAGATTATCAAGTACTCTACAACTTACTCTACTGTTTAGAATACCTAAAAGAGTATGAAGAAGCTGTAGAAGTTCTTAATTCTCTTTTAGAAAAAAATCCATACAATGAAATTGCATGGCATGAGGTTGGAAAACAGTATTTAAATCTAAACTGTAACGAAGAGGCGCTAAGTGCATTTGATTTCGCTATCATTTCAGAAGATCAATTTACTGGAGCCTATATTGAAAAAGGGAAAGTCCTTGAAAAGATGGGACGCTTAAATGAAGCTATAGAAAATTATCAAATCTCTAACCAAATAGATGACCCTAGTTCTTATGCATATTTGAGAATAGCAAAGTGCCATGAATTACTTAGAAATGATTTGTTAGCTATTCAATACTATAAAAAATCTGTAAAAGAAGATCCCTCTAGCGAGAAAAGCTGGGTCGCTTTAATTGATTTTTACATTTACCAGAAGAACATCGAAAAAGCATTATACTTCACTAAAGAGGCGCTTCTAATTAACAACAATAGTGTTGGGTATAATAAAAGAAATGCGTTGCTATTACAAACCCTAGGGCAGTATACCGAAGCTGAAATCGCTTATCAGAGCACCATTGAACTCGGCAACTACGAACTCGAAATTTGGTTAGAATGGATGAACACTTTAATCTTCCTCAATGAATGGGAAAAGTTAATTTCTATTGGTAATCAAGCAAAAGAGTTTTATCCTGACTCTAATGAAATAGATTTCAGAATTGCGGGAAGCTATAAAAGATTAAGCCGTTTAAATGAAGCGGATTATTTTATTCAAAACCTTCTAAAAAACAAAACAGTACCATCAGAAACATTTTTAAATCTGTTTCCTGAATTTAAGTCGATCTTCGACATTTAATAACGTCAACTTGTTTTAATTTTATTTTTTGAAAAACAAACCTGTATCAAAACTTAGTGTTTTCCTGAAAGGAGTGGCTATGGGAATAGCTGATGTGATTCCTGGAGTTTCAGGAGGGACAATTGCCTTAATTAGTGGGATTTATGAAGAGCTAATCGACTCTATAGATAATCTCAATCTTACTTCTTTACTGGTGCTAAAAAAAGAAGGCTTTTCCGAATTTTGGAATAAAATAAATGGTCGGTTTCTACTTCCGTTAATTCTGGGTATTGGATCAAGTATTGTGTTTTTTTCTGGCATTATTCATGATCTTTTAATAGAATACCCTATACCCGTATGGGCATTCTTTTTTGGATTGATTTGCGGCAGTATTGTTTTGTTACTGAAACAAAATAAACCAAATTCAATTACATCTATAACCTTATTAATTTCCGGTTTTGTCCTTGCATACAGCATAACACAAATAACCCCTAGCGGAGATGAAGTAAGTTTACCGTACCTCTTTTTCTGTTCTATGATTGCCATCATCGCCATGATACTTCCTGGAATTTCAGGTTCGTTTATTTATATTCTGCTGGGTGCATATGAGACTGTAATACACACTTCAAAAAACAGTATTCTTGCCCTCATAAATTTTGAATGGGACAACTTTGTTTTGATCTACTCGCGACTTTTAGTTATTGGTCTTGGAATTATAGTTGGATTGAAATCGTTTACCAAAATCCTAAAATGGCTCTTTGATAAACATAAACAAGGTACTTTAATGCTTCTGATTGGGTTTATGGGAGGTGCTTTACCAAAAATATGGCCTTGGCAAAAAAAAAATGGTGGCCAAACAGAATTCACTTCTCCATGGAATTACGAAGGAGACCCTCAAGTTGTTATTGCTGTTATATTGATGATTATCGGATTTCTTTTTCTATATTTCCTTGAACGAAATTCGAGCAAAAAAACTGATGCAACTTAAAAAAAGTAACAGCCAAAAAATTATCTTGATTTGCAAGGGAATTGCTATGGGAATAGCTAATAAAATCCCAGGAATTTCGGGTGGGATTGTAGCCTTAGCGGCAGGGTTTTATGAAGAACTTATTTTTTCATTTTCTAAGTTCAATAAAACGGCTTTATCCTTACTTCTTAAAACAGAATTTAAAGCGTTCTACAACTACGTAAATGGCTCTTTTTTAACGTTGCTCTTCACAGGAGTAATTCTTAGTTTCTTTAGTGCTTCTTTGATTTTAGATCGTTTAATTCAGCACTATCCTAAACAAGTATGGGGATTCTTTTTTGGTATGATTCTAGCCTCTGTTATTCATATTTGGGTTAAGGAAAAAAAGTTTAGCTATAAAGAATACATCTTGATTATACTAGGCGCTAGCTTTGGAATCCTTTTGTCTTTAGTAACTCCTGGGCAAGAAAACGACAACTTGTCATTTGTTTTTTTATGTGGCATGCTTAGCATTAGTGGAATGATATTACCGGGGCTTTCAGGGTCATTTCTAATACTGGTTCTAGGGAACTATACACTTTTATTAATCGATTCAGTAAATGCACTTTATTATTCACTTGGAGATATAGTTTCTTTTGATTTCAGCTTTACTGATGATCCTGCTCGAATGAACCTTCTAGGTGTATTACTGGTTTTCACTTTAGGCTCTGTAACCGGTTTACTCGTTTTATCAAAAGTTCTCCGCTGGCTTTTAAAATATTATCCAAAAAAAATAACAGCCCTATTAATTGGTTTTATTCTCGGTTCATTGAGTATAACTTGGCCTTGGAAATTAGTAGGGAACAAAACGGTTATAGAATCCGAAGTCACCAGGCAAGAATTAATTTGGCCGAATCTAAACGAAATACAAAACATCTACGTAATGCTTTTCATACTTTTAGGGTTTGGAATTGTTACACTATTAGAAATATATGAAAAAAGAAATGCAAAATAAGACACGATATGGGCTGGTAGGTAAAGATATTGCCTACTCTTTTTCACGTTCTTACTTCGCTGAAAAATTCAAAAATGAAGGTATTAGTTCTTGTTCTTATGAAAATTTTGATTTAGTATCTATAGAGAAGATTAAAGAGGTATTGAAAGCTAAAAATCTAGGCGGTCTAAACATAACAATACCCTATAAAGAAGCGATAATTCCATACCTAGATGAGCTTTCGGAAGACGCAAAAATAATAGGAGCAGTCAATACAATTCGTTTTTTACCTAACGGCAAAGCAGAAGGGCACAATACTGACGCCTATGGCTTTAAAGCCGCCTTGAGGAAATATTTGGACAACCACGTAAAAAAAGCGCTTATATTAGGTACAGGTGGTGCCTCAAAAGCTATTAAATATGTGCTTGAGCAAAAGAACATTAAACCTTTGTTCGTTTCTAGGAATCCTAAAGAAGGTCAGATCGGTTATGAACAAATAGATTCTGAGTTAATGCAAGCGCATTTACTTATTATAAATTGTACGCCCTTAGGAACTCATCCTGAAGTAAATAAAGCTCCCGCTATTCCATACGAGTCGATTAGTTCCAAGCATTTTTTGTTTGACTTAATATATAATCCCGAGTTAACTCTGTTTTTAAAAGAGGGAAAAAAGAGAGGAGCAACAATCCAAAACGGTCTTTTCATGCTTGAACAGCAAGCAGAAAAATCTTGGAATATATGGAACGAAGCAACTGATTAAGCTTATTTTTTTGTAAATTTTGCCTGTAATTAACATACTTGCGCGCAATTATCGTTCGCACTAAAAAAACTGATGATGGAAAAATCAACTGAGCCTAATGAATCTTTAGAAGAAAAGGGGATCAAAGAAGCATCTGAAATCAATGCAGCACAAGAGGAGAAGAAAAGTGAATCAACAACTCCAGATTTGCCTAAAAATGATACTATTGTTACCAAAATTGACTTCGATAAGCTTGAGTTAGAAGACTATTCTGCTGTTTTAAAGAAAATGATTCATTCAGATCAATGGATTAAAAGAGGGAAAGAAATTCAAGAGGTTATCACTCAATTTGAAGGTCGTTTTGGAATTAAATTTGATACAAAAAGAAAAGCTTTTATTGAACTGGAGGGGAATGATTTAGATTTTGAATTCAGTCCTAATTACAAAAAAGAATTCAGACAACTAATTCAGGAATACAAAACAAACAAAAGTGCACACTATAAAAGCCAAGAAAAAAGTCAGAAAGAGAATCTGGGGAAACGGTTGGAAATTATTGAGAAAATAAAAGCCTTGGTTGGAATTAGTGAAAATAATTCGAATAACTATAAAAAATTCAGAGGACTTCAAGAAGAGTGGCATCAAGTCGGAGCTGTTCCTAGGGAAGAGAGTAATAATGTATGGGAAACCTACAAGCATCATGTAGAACGCTTTTATGATTTTCTTCATTTAGATCGAGCTTTGCGTGAAAAAGACTACAAGTACAATTACGAAGAAAAGCTTAAACTAATTCAAAAAGCAGAAGCCCTTGTCGAGCATTCAGATGTAATAGTGGCCATTCGAGAGTTGAATGTATTACACAGACAATGGAAAAATGATTTAGGGCCTGTTGCTAAAGAGCATAAAGAAACGCTTTGGAACCGTTTTCAAGAAGCTACTTCTAAAGTCCATGAATATAAAAACGAGTACAACAAGAATATAGATGCCATACAACTTGAAAACTTAGAGAAGAAAAAAGAAATTTTAGAAGTAATCAACGGGTTATACGTAGACCATCCAAGCAACCACAATGCTTGGCAAAATTCATTAAAAAAGGTTAGTGCATTAAAAGAAGATTTTCACAACATTGGTCGTGTTCCTGGAGCACAAAATAAATCCATTTGGAACGAGTTTCGCTTAACTTTGAAAAACTTCAATCACCAAAAAAATGTCTTCTACAAAACTCAAAAGAAAGAAGAAAAATCTCATATAGAGGCAAAGAAGAATCTTATTAAAGAAGTAAAATCCATTTTAGAAAGTTCTGACTGGCGTGCTTATTCGGATCGGATGAAAGCGATTCAAGTTGCCTGGAAAAAAACAGGGCGAATATCTAGAAAACTTTCAAATCAACTTTGGGGAGAATTTAAAACTACGACAGACACCTATTTTGCTCGTTTAAAAAACAAAGAAGAAGCGTATAGCGATGAAGATCAAGCGATTTTAAAAGCAAAACGTACTTATTTTGAAGATTTTAAATCGCAAAAAGCACCAACAAAAACTGAAGAATTGTTTTCTTATATAGAAAATGCATTCAAACATTGGAATGAAATGGGAGAACCCTCTCAGGGATTGAAAAATTCTTTGCATAGAGAATATGTGGATTTCCTAAAAGGACTCTGGAAAAATACGACTCTGAAAGGAAAACAAAAATCAGATGCCTTATTTAGAACCGACTTACTCTTAATTAAAGACAATCAAGATAGTTTAAATAAAGAACAAATCTTGTTGAACAAGAAAATAGAGGAATCCAATAGCGAATTAATTCAGTTGCAAAATAATCTGGCATTTTTCAGTAATACTTCTAGCGAAAATCAACTGGTTCAAGATGTAAATACTAAAATAGAACAACTCACAAACAAGATTGAATCTTGGAAAACTAAATTAAAACAGATCAAGGCGCTTAGTCGGGAATTGAAAAAAAGTTTTGAGCTTAAGGTTGAAGAAGAAAGTACAGAGGAAATGGAAGATTAATCCTCTTTTTTAGCATTTTCCCAAACAGTATCCATTTCGTCTAGTGACATTTCGTGGAGGGTTTTGCCTACTTTTTTTGTCTGTTTTTCTAAATACTGAAAACGTTTTGTAAATTTTTGATTGGTACGTTCAAGTGCCATGTCTGGGTTGATTTTAAGAAAACGGGCATAGTTAATCATCGAGAAAAGAACATCACCAAATTCAGCTTCAATTCGTTCTGAAGTTCCATTCTTCACCTCGGCATTTAGTTCTGAAAGTTCTTCTTGTACCTTTTGCCAAACTTGATCTGGGTGTTCCCAGTCAAAACCAACACCTGCAACTTTATCTTGGATGCGCTGGGCTTTTACAAGAGAAGGAAGCCCCTTAGGGACACCTTCTAAAACAGATTTTTTTCCCTCTTTAAGTTTGAGAGCCTCCCAGTTTTTCTTCACTTCTTCCTCGTCTTGTACTTCTAAATCGCCATATACATGTGGATGTCTATGAACGAGCCTATCGGAAATGCTGTTTGCTACGTCTGCAATATCAAATGCTTTTTCTTCGCTTCCTAATTTGGAATAAAAAGCTAAATGGAGGAGTAAGTCTCCAAGTTCATTTTTAATTTCCTCTAGATTACGATCTAATATTGCATCGCTCAACTCATAAGTTTCCTCAATTGTTAAGTGGCGTAAAGATTCGAAGGTTTGGTTCTTGTCCCAAGGGCATTGCTCACGGAGCTCATCCATGATGGTAAGCAACCTATCGATCGCCTCTAATTGTTGGGCTCTAGAATTCATTAATCTTTTTTAGTGGCCGTTGCTTTTGCCTTTTTTGCTGGTACCTTTTTTGCTGGAGCTTTCTTTTCTGGTGCTTTTTCGGTAACCAAAAGTCCTTTGTTTACCAAAACATTATACCATTGAATGATTTTCTTAATATCACTAGGATATACGCGTTCTTCATCATAATCTTGAAAAACTTCAAAGAAGAATGCCTCTAAGTCTGTAGCTGGAGCTTTAGGCTTCACGGAGCAAACTGCACCATTTTCTTTTGCAAGAATTTTCTGGAAAATCTCTGCTAATGGAACTTCGTCTTGTAATCCATAAATATTAATCTCCGAAAGTAAACTTACTTGATCTCGAATACTTGCAGTAATTCGCTTACCGTCAACTAATGAATGAGCAACAAAACCAGTTCGGGTTTGAACTTGAACTTCAAAAAGTCCTGGACGACCTGAAATAGCTATTATTTTATCTAATTCCATATCTATATTTATCGTTTTTTTGACGCTAAAGGAAAACGCATTTTATAATTTACGTCTATATTTCCTTTTGCTATATTATTTAATTTTCCTTTGATTAATCTTTTTTTGAGTGGAGATAATTTGTCTGTGAACAATACCCCTTCGACGTGATCGAATTCATGCTGGACAACACGAGCGGCAAGCCCAGTTAAAACCTCAGTATGTTCTTTGAAGTTTTCATCGAAATAATGTACTTCTATATCTTCTTGTCGATACACATCTTCACGAACATCTGGAATACTTAAACAGCCTTCATTAAAAGCCCATTCTTCTCCTGACTCTTTAATTTGAGGATTGATAAAAACTTTTTTAAAGCCTGCTAATTGTTTTTGTTCATCTTCTGTTAATTCTTCATCTTCTGCAAATGGAGATGCATCAACTATAAAGACCCGGATGCCTATTCCAACTTGTGGTGCAGCCAATCCAACTCCTTTAGCCTCATACATGGTTTCCCACATGTTTACGAGTAGTTGATCTAAATCAGGATATTCTGGATTAATGTCCTTTCCTTTTTTCTTCAATACGGACGTTCCGTATGCTACAATGGGTAATATCATAAACTAGTATTGTTTCTTGCTTCTAAATACGACTGCAAGATAAGAGTTGCACTTATTTTATCAAGCAAACCTTTGTCTTGTCTTTTCTTTTTTCCTATTCCAGAATCTAAAAGGGTTTGAAAAGCCATCTTAGAGGTAAAGCGCTCATCGTGACGCTCAATTTTTAAACTTGGAATTTTGTTATTTAATGCAATAATAAACTTTTTTATTTCATTTTCAACTTCCGACAAAGAACCGTCGTGACGTTTAGGCTGCCCAAGAACACAAACAGAAACATCATGAGTAGTGATGTATTCTTTTAAAAAAGGAATAACCTCATTAGTAGTAAGCGAAGTTAATGCAGAGGCTACAAGCTGTAACGGATCTGTTGCTGCTATTCCGGTGCGTTTGGTTCCAAAATCGATTGCTATAATTTCTGGCATGTGCAAATATACAGCTCCTTATTGGGTTCGTATAAAAAAACTAAATAAAGTCAGGTGAAAAGCTTAAATTTGTGCAAAATTTTAAAAACATTTTAATGAGAGCAATTATAGAAGCAGCTTGGGAAGACAGAAGCCTTTTAGAACAAGAAGAAACGCAAAATGCGATTCGATCCATAGTCAAACAACTAGACGAAGGTGTACTTCGTGTAGCTGAACCAACTCCAAACGGTTGGCAAGTAAATGAATGGGTTAAAAAAGCAGTTGTGTTATATTTTCCGATTCAAAAGATGGAAACTCTTCATGCGGGTCCTATGGAATTTCATGATAAAATGCCTCTAAAAAAAGATTATGCAGCTAAAGGAATTCGAGTGGTTCCTCATGCAGTTGCCCGTCAAGGAGCATACATTGCTTCGGGGGTTATTCTGATGCCTAGTTATGTTAATATTGGTGCTTATGTAGATTCTGGATCTATGATAGACACATGGGCTACCGTGGGTAGTTGTGCGCAAATTGGTAAAAATGTTCACTTGAGCGGAGGCGTTGGAATTGGGGGAGTTTTGGAACCACTTCAAGCGAAACCCGTTATCATAGAAGATGATGCTTTTGTTGGCTCACGTTGCATTGTAGTCGAAGGAGTTCGTGTAGAACGTGAATCAGTTCTTGGGGCAAATGTTGTCCTTACAGCTTCAACCAAAATAATCGATGTTTCAGGTGATCAACCCATTGAATATAAAGGTGTCGTTCCGGCACGTTCTGTAGTAATCCCTGGAACATACGCAAAACAGTTTCCCGCTGGAGAATATCAAGTTCCATGTGCTTTAATTATTGGAAAGCGCAAAGAAAGTACTAATAAAAAAACCTCTTTGAACGACGCACTCAGAGAACATAATGTAGCTGTATAGATAACTTAATCGAATGAAAGCTTTTGTAAGTGCTGGTTGTACTGCTTTGAAAAAAGGTCAAACCCTACTTTACCCTACCGATACAATATGGGGAATTGGGTGCGATGCAACAAATCCAGATGCTGTAAATAGTATATATGAAATCAAACAAAGAGCAGATAGTAAAGCCCTAATTTGTTTGGTTTCTGATTTAACCATGTTGGAAAAATTGACAGGTCCATTGGAAACAAAAATTAAAAAAATTGCACTCAGTAAAAAACCTACAACTATAATTTACCGAAAAGCAGAAGGATTAGCCGAAAATTTAATGGCTGACGATGGTAGTGTTGCTATTCGCATTGTTCAAGATGAGTTTTGCCGAAATTTAATTCAAGCATTTGGCAAGCCCATTGTATCTACATCTGCTAACATTAGTGGTAATAGTAGTCCGAAAGAGTTTAATACAATTGACCAGCCCATTTTGGATGGTGTTGACTATATCGTAACTTTGAGAACAAAAGAAATAAGAACCACCCCTTCTACCTTAGTACAAATTGATGTAGAAGGAAACCTGAATACGTTAAGAGCATAAGCATGTTAAATACAGATTTTAACGAAATTTTAAATTCACAACTTTTCAAAACTGTTGCAGAAACTTCAGTTGATCTAGGAATAGAAATCTATGTCGTCGGCGGATTTGTGCGTGATCACTTGCTTAATAGAAAAAGAAAAAATACGGATATTGATTTTGTAGTAATCGGATCAGGTATTGTATTTGCAAAAGAAATTCAAAAAAAACTACCAAACGCATCTAAAGCACAGGTTTTTAAAACCTATGGGACTGCAATGATTAAATGGGAAGGTATTAGTTTAGAATTTGTTGGGGCAAGAAAAGAATCTTACGCGCCAGAGAGTCGAAACCCAGAAGTAATTGCTGGAAGTTTGAAAGACGACCAAAAAAGAAGAGATTTTACAATTAATGCATTGGCTGTAAGCCTAAATCCAACAACATACGGTGAGTTTTTGGATCCTTTTGACGGAATTACAGATTTAAAAAAGGGCATACTCAGAACCCCACTAGAACCAGAAATTACATACTCAGATGATCCATTGCGCATGCTTCGCGCTATTCGTTTTGCTTCCCAATTGGGCTTCATTATAGAGAAAGAATCGTTGGATGCAATCAAAAAAAATGCTGATAGAATTTCGATCATAACAAAAGAACGTTGTGTTGAAGAAATCAATAAAATAATGATGTGTGATCAGCCTTCTTTTGGTTTTTTACTGCTCGATGAAGTTAATTTACTTCCCCTACTTCTGCCTGAATTAGTAGATTTAAAGGGCATAGAAGAAGTTGAAGGACAAAAACACAAAGATAATTTTTATCATACTTTTGAAGTAGTTGATAATATTTGTGAAGCAACTGAAGACCTTTGGCTTCGATGGGCTGCACTTCTCCATGATATTGGAAAAGCCCCTACAAAGCGATTCAGTAAAAAAGTAGGATGGACTTTTCATGGTCATGAATTTGTTGGTTCTAAAATGGTGTATAAATTATTTAAACGCATGAAAATGCCGTTGAATGAAAAAATGAAATTTGTTCAAAAAATGGTATTGATGAGTTCCCGTCCGATTGTTATTGCCGAAGACTTGGTTACTGACTCTGCTGTACGGCGTCTTATTTTTGATGCCGGAGAAAACATAAACCACCTCATTACACTTTGTGAAGCTGACATTACTACCAAAAATCCAAAGCGCTTTGAACGTTATCATAACAACTTCAAAATTGTACGTAAAAAAATTGAAGAAGTAGAAGAACGTGATCATATTAGAAGTTTTCAACCACCTGTATCTGGTGAGTTAATAATGGAATCTTTTGGTCTAGGTCCGTGCAAAGCTATTGGTCAGATTAAAGAAACTATTAAAGAAGCTATTCTCGAAGGTTTAATTCCTAACGAGCCCAAAGCAGCATTTGAATTAATGAAGGAAGAGGGTAGGAAACTGGGTTTGAATTTTATTGAAAAATAACAACACTATGAAAGCAAATTTTCGGTTTTGGGTTGGTGTTTCTTTGGTTCTAGTATATGCCGTTATAGCTGCTGGAGCAATTGTAAGGGTTACAGGAAGCGGCATGGGTTGCCCCGATTGGCCAAAATGTTTTGGTTATTTGATTCCTCCTATAGAACGAGCCCAATTAGACTGGAAGTCTCAACATGAATACAACAAAGGAGAAGTAATTATTGTAAATGAAAGCCTGAGAGTAGCCTTAGAAGATTTTACAAGCACAGCCGATTACTCTGAATCTAATTGGGAATCATATACAAAACATGATTATGCTCATTTCAATGCATTCCATACCTGGGTAGAGTTTATTAATCGCCTTGCAGGAGCACTATCTGGTCTAGCAACCCTGATCGTTGGGATATTATCTGTTCGTTATTGGAAGAAAAAAAAGAGGGTGCCGCTACTTTCTTTTCTCATCGTCTTAGGGATGGGGTTTCAAGCATGGCTTGGAAAAACAGTTGTAGACTCTAATTTATTACCTACTAAAATTAGTATTCATATGATCATGGCATTATTAATTGTTGCGCTATTGGTTTATTTATATGCATATACTGCACCTAATAATTCTAAAACGACAACAACCATTAGAATTAAAAATCTTGGGATTATTGCCCTTGTACTAACCCTAATTCAAATCGGAATTGGGACACAAGTTCGACAGTTTATTGATATTCAAATTGATTTATTAGGAAAGGAACAAGTTTCCCAATGGTTAAATCCGGCTCCCTTTAAGTTTTATTTTCATAGAACTTTTTCGCTATTAGTAGTTCTTGTTAACGGTTACTTATTTTATAAACTTCGTGAAATTAATTTTAGCTTAAATGTGTTCAAGTGGATTGTAATCACCTTATCATGTGAGGTTTTAACAGGGATTTTAATGTATTATTTGGACTTCCCTTTTGGATCACAACCCATACATTTACTCTTAGCTTCTTTATTGTTTGGAGCTCAACTATATTTTTTATTACAATTATTCAATCACAACATAAACACTACCACTGATGGTATATAGATTCAGAATTATTCTTGACACAAAAGAAGACATCTTAAGAGATATTGAAATTGAAGCTTCTGCTACTTTAGAGGATTTTCATTACGCTATTGCACAAGCATTTGGTTTTGGTGGAAGTGAGATGGCATCATTCTATAGAACTAATAAAGAATGGGAACAGGGTGATGAAATTCCCTTACTAGATATGGACGAGGGAATTGTTCCTATGGGACAAGAACAAATAGATTCTGTTTTTGATGCTGAAAATCATCACTTAATATACGTCTATGATTTTCTTGATTTATGGACATTCTTTGTTGAGCTTATTGAAATTGGAGAACCTGAAGTTTCTACACTTTACCCTAACTTAATTTTCGCCCAAGGAGTAGTGCCTGATGAAGCTCCAAACAAAGATTTTGTCGCTGAAGAAAATCAATCAGAAGATGAATTGGAAGCGGACAGCGATGAAGAAGGCTTAGATGATTATAACGATGCGGATTTTTACTAAAGTCTAGAGTTTACTAGATTCGTCATGTTCAAGTTTTCATAATTTCGTCTGACATAAGAAAATGAAGCTTGCACAATTTCACCCATGTTTTTACATTTTTTAAAAGAGGTGTCTTTTGTAAACTTATATATTTCCTCGGAAAGATTTTTAATGTTTTCTGGCTTAGCGACTACATCTGAAACCATAATTTTCAATAGCTTGTCTAACCTACCCTTTGTACTCTGAATTCTTTTAGCTAGAATAGATCGTTCCTCAATTTTATATTGTGTTATTGAATCTTGAGAAAGTTTAGCTTTTACTACAGAAATCATTGGAAAATTTTCTTTGAAAAACTGAGGTCGATAAACCATGAGTTTTCCTTCAAAACTTTGTTGGTCAAAATCAATTGCGCGAATTTTATAAATCACTTGATCAAAATCGTGAATTGGAATTACAACATAATTATATGCTCGCATATCTCCAAGCAAACGAATCATACAACGTTCATTGAATTTAACATATTCCTTAGCAATCTGTGCTTGCTCTGATGGTGAACAAGTGTCTAAATGCTTTTCTATAAAAATATCTCCTGGGATTCCTGCAATGTGCTCTTCAATTAAAGTTGAATCGTTGATTAGGAAATTAAGGTTATGTGGAGATAACATGTGCTCAAATTCAATTCCATAAACACGAGAAGCATCAGTTTTTTTTACATAGAAATAGGTGAAATTATCGTTCAAAATATTACGAACTTTTATCCTAAATGGTTTAGAATTTCCAAAGGTACAATAGTCTATTGCATCTATATTTAAGAAAGGCATAGAAGATTCGTTACCGTCGGAGTGAAGAAAAGCATATACTTTTTTGAGGTTAAAATCAATTTCTTGACGTTCGCTATCAGAATAATAAACACGAATCCATAAGGTATCGTTATCGTTTTCATCATAAACAACAACAGAGCCAGAAAAACGAAGCAAATCATCGTAATAAACAGGAGTATACACCCAACGATTATAATTTTTTAAATAGCTTTTTAATGTGTCATTAATTGGGTAAAATGGTTTTTTCTGAGAAATTAATTTATCTTCCATAAGCATTCTTTATTCAAAGGTACTACTTTATTCTATGGGTTATTTTTATAAAAATGAAGTGGATAAGCTAGTAAAACAATGATTCTAAATGCTTAAATTTAAGGCCTTATAAAAATACTATGTCATTTAAGTTAGTTTCAGAATTTTCACCCACCGGAGATCAGCCAACCGCAATCAAGCAACTGGTAGATGGATTTTCACAAACCGAAAAATACATGACACTTCAGGGCGTTACCGGCTCTGGAAAGACCTTTACAGTTGCTAATGTAGTGGAACAACTAGACCATCCAACTCTTGTTTTAGCCCACAACAAAACATTAGCCGCCCAATTGTATTCAGAATTTAAACAGTTTTTTCCAGAAAATGCAGTCGAATATTTCGTTTCATATTACGACTACTATCAACCCGAAGCTTACCTTCCTGTAACTGGAACTTATATTGAAAAAGACTTATCCATAAACGAAGAAATAGAAAAACTTCGACTCAGTACTACCTCATCCCTACTCTCTGGAAGAAGAGATGTAATTGTTGTTGCCTCAGTATCTTGTCTTTATGGTATTGGAAATCCTGCCGAATTTCAAAAAAATGTGGTTTCTTTAAAAAAGGACCAAGTAATTTCAAGAACTAAATTTTTGCGTCAACTCGTTCAGAGTCTGTATTCAAGAACAATGGCTGATTTTCAGCATGGAAATTTTAGAGTGAAGGGTGATGTGGTTGATGTATATCCGAGTTATGCAGACACAGCTTTTAGAATTCATTTTTTTGGAGATGAAATTGAAGAAATTGAAGCATTTGATCCAATCACAAATGAACGAATTGAAAAGTACAATCAACTAAACATATTTCCTGCTAATATGTTTGTAACGTCTCCAGACATTCTTCAAAATGCAATTCATTCCATACAAGACGATTTGGTTAAACAACTCGATTTTTTTAGAGAAATTGGAAAACACTTAGAAGCAAAACGATTAGAAGAACGGACTAATTTTGACCTTGAAATGATTCGAGAATTAGGTTACTGCTCTGGGATTGAAAATTATTCACGGTATTTAGACGGAAGAAACCCCGGGACAAGACCTTTCTGTTTGCTCGATTACTTTCCTGACGACTTTTTAATGGTTATTGACGAGAGTCACGTAACCGTTTCTCAAGTTCATGCTATGTATGGTGGCGACAGAAGTAGAAAAGAAAACCTTGTGGAATATGGCTTTAGACTTCCAGCTGCTATGGACAATAGACCTCTTAAGTTTGAGGAATTTGAGGAACTTCAAAATCAAGTTCTTTATGTTAGTGCTACTCCAGCTGACTATGAATTAGAAAAAACTGAAGGTGTTTTTGTTGAACAAATTATTCGCCCTACAGGGCTTCTAGACCCCTTAATCGAGGTTCGTCCAAGTGAAAATCAGATTGATGATTTGATCGAAGAAATACATAAAAGAACCGAAAAAGACGAACGAACTCTGGTTACTACCTTAACCAAAAGAATGGCAGAAGAGCTAACCAAATACATGAGTCGTATTCAAATTCGGTGTCGGTATATTCATTCTGATGTAGATACTTTGGAACGGGTAGAGATTATGCAAGACCTAAGAAAAGGTGTTTTCGACGTTTTGATTGGTATTAATCTTTTAAGAGAAGGTTTGGATTTACCTGAGGTTTCCTTAGTTGCTATATTAGATGCAGACAAAGAAGGGTTTTTACGTTCAAACAGATCTTTAACTCAAACCGTTGGGCGAGCTGCTAGAAATGTCAATGGCCTTGCTATTTTCTATGCTGATAGGATTACAAAAAGTATGCAGTTTACAATGGACCAAACAACCTACAGAAGAGAGAAGCAAATGGAATACAACACTTTGCATAATCAGGTTCCTAAAGCATTAAACAAATCCTTAGATAGTGCTCTGTCAAAAAATTCTGTTGCCACTTTTGCATCAGAGAAAGAATCTAAAAGAGCAGCTGAAGAAGCTACACGTTACCTGACAAAACCTCAAATTGAGCAAAAAATTCGTGACACAAGAAAACTCATGGAGGTTGCAGCTAAAGATTTAAATTTTATTGAAGCTGCTCGATTACGAGATGAGATTAAAACATTAAAAGAGCAATTGTAGAATTCATTTATAATCCATGATGAACTTAATCTAATCTTATGAATTTACTTCTTGAAATTGTTGCGGTGACTCTTAATTTAACTTTTTTAGTTTTACTTATTAGAGAAAATTTTTATTGTTGGTTTTTTGGTATAGCAGGTTCTTTACTAAGTATTTTATTGTTTTACAATATTGGTCTTTATGCAGAATCAATACTTTACATCTATTATGTCATAATTGGCGTTTATGGTTACCTCCTTTGGAATTCAAAAGGAAACACTCAAGAATTATTTATTAATGACGTTGTTCCTCAAAAGCATATTCTATACCTCATTGGCGGTGTTTTATTTGCAATGTTTCTTGGATATGTTCTTACAAATTACACCAAAGCAAGCTATCCTTATTTAGATGCTTTTACAACAATTTTTAGTTTTATTGCGAGTTACCTAGAAGCCAAAAAAATATTAAGCGGCTGGTATTATTGGATTATAGTCAATGGTGTAACTCTAGGTCTATACTTTGATAAAGAATTGTATTTCTATTTTTCCTTGACACTAATTTATCTTGCTCTTTCTTTTTATGGTCTTCGAGAATGGAGAATAAAACTAGTCGCTATTAACTAATACTTTGCTGATTTTCCGTTTGCAGATGAATTTTTTATAAAAACTCTAAGATCTTCATTTGCCTTAATAAGATCCTCTCTCCTTAAGTACATCATGTGACCCGATCGATATCCTTCAAAATAAAAACGATCTTTCATTTTTCCACTTGGATCTATTTGCCATTGAGAATATTTTGCACTGAAGTAAGTTGTAGCTCCATCATAATAGCCAGACTGTGTCAAAACTTTTAAATACGGGTTTTGAGCCATTGCCTGACGTAAATTTTCACGTGTATTTTCGTTATCGTAGTTCCAAGGACGAACAGAACCAAACATATTATATTTTACATCGGTTTTGAAATTTAAATCCGTTCGAATATAATGGTTTATCGCAGGGGTAAATGAATGTAACCAAGAAGTAAGTTCAGCGCTATAATCTGGACGCATTCCAACTTCTTTTTTATCTATACCAATATAACGAGAATCGAGCCTTCCAATCGTTTTTCCTTCATCCCTTAGGAGCTCTTTCCAAAAAAATGAATTTGGTACATCGAGATTATTTTGCATAATAACCTCTTCACTTAAACCTGAATAATATGCCATTTGAACTGCAACTTTTTGTTTTTCTTCAAGACTTAAAAAACCACCCCGAGCTAAAGCAGGTATAAGTTCATCAACTGCAAATTTTTCAGCGAGTGGAAGGATGTCAGGTAAGTCTAAGTCCTGAAGTTCTGGAGGTAATTGTTTGTGATACCAAGCAGCAGCAGTATAGTAGGGTAAATTAAGTGCTGAAGACACTGGACCCCCTGTTCTTAATACTTTATAATCTGCTGGAGAAACCATAATAACTCCATTTAAATACATCCATTGTTGATTTTGTAAAGCCAATGAAAGCCCCATGACACGAGTACCTCCATAACTCTCCCCTATAATGTATTTTGGAGCTTCCCACAGCTCTTTTCTATTCACAAATGTGTTCATCCATTCTGCGAGGTATTTAATGTCTTCGTTGACCCCAAAAAAAGTTTCCTTTTTTCCTTTTTCACCATCATATTCAATGATTCTAGAATATCCAGTATTAACAGGATTAATGAACACAATATCAGCTACATCTAATATGGAATAGGGATTACTATCAAAGCCATACGGTTGAACCGGGTAACCTTCAGAATCAATACGTAAGATGTTTGGACCAGTATAGGCAACATGCATCCATACCGATGCAGATCCTGGTCCTCCATTAAAAGAAAAAATAATTGGTCGAGGGGCTTTACTTTTATCGTTAGTTCTCTTATAATAAGTATAGAAAAGAGTTGCCATAGGCTTTCCATCCTCATTCCAAACGGGTTGCGTACCAGTTTGAGCTTGATAAGAAATAGAAAAACCTTTAATATTTGTAGTATGATTTGTAACTACAAGTGTATCAATTGGAATTTGACGTTCTTGGGCAAAAAGAGTGCAGGAGATTAATCCATTCAAAATAAAGAGTATTAAATTTTTCATAGAATATTTTTTTAGTAGTTACTAAATGTAAAAAATATTGAGCTAATGTCTTTTAAGAATATACAATACTTGTTCAACTAATAATTAAATTTTATTTTCCAAGCATCAAAATCTCAGAATCTTTTAGATGGGGTAAATCATTTTTTCTTGTGATTTCTAATTTACATTCGCTTTTCAAAAGAGACCTTCTTATGATTTTTTTAAAAATTCCTTTGAGAAATAATGTTCTTTAATAAGCATATATTAAGAATTGGTTAGTTTTTGGGGGAACTTAAATAAAAATACATTTTAAATAATGATATTTATAATTGTAAGATATAGCAATTAAACTACTCTTACTGATGAATTATGATTACCAAAAGTAATGCTGAAAATTACTTTAGAAAATAAAATTTATAACTTATTACTGCCTTGATTTAAATAGACAGTTAAATGAAATTATTTATTTTACTTTTAAATAAAACGGTTTTAGGTATAGCTTAAAGTCACTCATAGGATATGAAGGCTAAAAAATGTAATTTTAGAGAACTAAAAGATTTATTTAAATGATCCAATCCTATAAAAAGCCACTGCAATTAGAAGAACAATATGATGCTATTATTATAGGTACCGGAATGGGGAGTTTAACTACTGCTGCATTTTTAGCTAAAGAAGGTAAAAAAATCTTAATGCTAGAGCGGCACTATACTGCGGGTGGGTTTACTCATGTTTTTAAACGAAAGGGCTATGAATGGGATGTTGGTATTCACTACATAGGAGAAGTTCAAAAAGAAAACAGCGCCCTGCGCAAAATGTTTGATTATATCACCGACAAGAATCTTCATTGGGCAGACATGGGCGAGGTTTATGATCAAATCATAATTGGAAATAAAAAATATGACTTTGTAAAAGGAGTTGATAATTTTATTGACCAGAACGTATCCTATTTTCCGGAAGAACGAAAAGCGATTGAAGCCTATGTCGATTTGGTATTCAAGGCAAATAAGGCTATGGGCAAATTTTATATAAACAAGACCCTACCTAATATTATTGGAAATCTTGTTGGAGGCATATTACAAAAACCATACAAAGAGTTTTCAGACAAAACAACCTACGAAGTCCTCCGATCACTAACAGATAATGAGGAACTTATTAAAGTGCTTTGTGGGCAATATGGTGATTATGGGCTGCCTCCTAAACAAAGTAGTTTTGCAATGCATGCCTCGGTTGTAAAACATTATTTTGGTGGTGGTAGCTTTCCAATTGGTGGCTCTTCTGAAATTGTAAAAACTATTGATCCAGTAATTGAAGCTTCAAAAGGAACAATTTTGATTAGTGCAGAGGTTGAAGAAATAATACTAGAAAAGCGACGAGCGGTTGGAGTAAAAATGAGTGATGGAAAATGTTTTTATGCCCCTTTAATTATAAGTGGCGCAGGGATTATGAATACTTATAAAAAAATGATTTCCAAAGATCATAAAATATTTAAAAAGTTTTCAGAACAATTAACCAAAGTAAATCCGTCCGTTGCCCATGGATGTCTGTACATAGGTCTAAACGGATCTCCTGAAGAGCTTAAATTGGCTAAAAAAAATTTATGGATTTATCCTGATGACTTAGATCATGATGGTTGTGTAGATCGTTTCTTAAAAGACCATGAGCAACCCTTTCCAGTTGTATATGTTTCTTTCCCGTCCGCAAAAGATCCAGATTGGTCCAACCGTTATCCAGGCAAAAGTACAATAGATATCATTACGTTACTCCCCTTCGAAAGCTTTCATCAATGGGACAAAACCCGCTGGATGAAACGTGGAGACACTTATGAAGCCTATAAAGAAAGGTTTGCACAGCGCTTATTGAATCATTTGTTTGAAATATTCCCACACCTAAAAGATAAAGTTGATTGTTATGAACTCTCTACCCCACTAACCACAAAACACTTTGTAAATTATGAACAAGGTGAACTTTATGGTTTAGAACATACACCAGAACGTTACAAACAAAAGTTTTTAAATCCAAGAACCCCCATTAAGGGTTTATATTTAACTGGGCAAGATATTGTAACAGCTGGAGTTGGAGGGGCTTTGTTTTCTGGCTTTATAACAGCCACTGCGATTACTGGAAAAAATTTATGGAAGAAAATTTACAATTAAAATAAAGTGCAACTATAAAAAACAGCTCCAAAGTGGAGCCGTTTTCTCTGGACTTTTTTTAATTACTTGACGGTAATCAGCTTTTTAGGCTGTGGTAAACTTTCCTCTTTTTTAGGTAATGTTAATTTCAAAACACCCTCTTTATAAGCCGCTTTTATTTTATCAGTTGCAACACTATCTGGTAAATTAAAATTTCTCTGAAATGATGTGTAATCAAATTCCTTTTTGTAATATAAGTTGGTAACATCGGAATCTGAATGCTCAGTTTCAAGACTAACGGACAAAACATCATCCTTAGCTTCAATAATAAAATCAGTCTTAGCCCTACCAGGAACAGCAAATTCAATTATAAACTGAAGATCATCTTCTGATATATTAACAGCAGGCTGTTTAACTTCCGGAAGATTGTGACGTGTAAGTTGTTTATAAATCAGTTGATCAAAAACCGAAGGGGTTGATTGAAAATTACTTTTAATTAAATTCATATCTTATTTTTTAAAGGTTAATACTTGAACTGATTCATTCAAATAAAATACCACTTTAAAAAATAAGACATAATGTCATTAAAAGTGAGTTAAATACTGACAGTATGTCCTATCCTATAGCCTCCTGTACTTTATCAGCAGCTTCCTGAAAAGCTGTAGCAGATAAAACATTCAAGCCTGAACTATCAATTAATTCCTTCGCAATATCCGCATTAGTACCTTGCAAACGAACGATAATTGGAACATTAATAGCATCTCCAAGGTTCTTATATGCATCTACAATACCTTGAGCTACACGATCACAACGAACTATACCTCCAAAAATATTAACTAGAATTGCTTTTACATTTGGATCTTTCAATATTAAACGAAATGCCATTTCTACACGAGCAGCATCTGCTGTACCGCCAACATCTAAAAAGTTAGCAGGGTCTCCTCCCGCCTGCTTAATCAAATCCATAGTTGCCATTGCCAATCCAGCTCCGTTAACCATACAGCCAACATTACCGTCAAGATCAACATAGTTAAGACCAATCTCTCCAGCTTCAACTTCTATCTGATTTTCTTCTCGAATATCTCGAAGAGCTAAGTAATCTTTATGTCTGAATAAGGCATTGTCGTCAATAGACACTTTAGCATCAACAGCTAAAATTTTATTATCGGATGTTTTTAAAACAGGATTAATTTCAAATAAAGAAGAATCTGATTCTACATAAGCAGTATATAGTGCGGTAATGAATTTAGTCATCTCCTTAAAGGCATGTCCACTTAAACCTAAATTAAAAGCTACTTTACGTGCCTGAAAAGGTATCATACCTGTACCCGGGTCAATTTCTTCTGTGAAAATCAAATGAGGTGTTTCTTCAGCTACAGTTTCTATATCCATTCCACCTTCAGTAGAATACATGATCATGTTCCTTCCTGTTGCACGATTTAATAAAACCGAAACATAGAATTCACTAGTTTCTGTTTCACCAGGATAATAAACGTCTTCACAAATCAAAACCTGATGAACTGGCTTCCCTTGGGGAGGAGTTTGAGGTGTAATTAATTGCATCCCTATAATATGACCTGCAATAGAAGAAACTTCACTAAGATTCTTAGCTAACTTAACACCACCACCTTTACCACGTCCACCAGCATGAATTTGTGCTTTTATGACGTGCCATCCTGTTCCAGTTTCTTCGGTTAAGGCTTTTGCAGCAGATACAGCTTCTTCAACAGTTTGAGCAACAATACCGCGTTGGATTGCAACACCAAAACTAGCTAAAATCTCTTTCCCTTGATATTCGTGTAAATTCATTTATTTTAAAATTTATTCAGACAAAAATAGAGAAGTTAAATCAATTAAAATCAATCAGTAGGAAAAGTATTTTGTTTCATATATAACAAAAATTTATATTTTTAATATATTATGTCAAAACCCTTTGTCAGCTTAGAAATGTTCTTATTTTTGTGGAAAATAATTATAAATGAACTACGCAGAATTACGTTCTATAGCAGAAAAATTTAGAGGCCCACTCTACGTTTATGATGCAGAGAAAATTAAATTTCAATACGACAGACTAAGCAATGCTTTTAGTGGAGTGAAAAATTTAAAACTAAATTACGCAACAAAGGCGTTGTCCAATGTTTCTGTATTATCATACATCCAAAAACTGGGAGCAGGATTAGATACAGTTTCCATACAAGAAGTACGCTTAGGTCTTGCTGCTGGTTTTGCGCCTAGTTCAATAATTTATACACCCAACGGAGTTTCCTTATCCGAAATAGAGGAGGTAGCTCACTTAGGGGTACAAATAAATATAGACAACCTATCTATATTAGAACAATTTGGAAGTAAATACCCTTCTATACCAGTTTGTATTAGGATCAATCCTCATGTAATGGCAGGTGGAAATAGCAATATTTCTGTAGGTCATATCGATTCAAAATTCGGAATATCTATTCATCAAATCCCACATTTGATTCGAATTACCGAAAATACTAGAATGAACATCAACGGGATTCACATGCATACCGGAAGTGATATTTTGGATATTGATGTATTTCTACACGCATCTGAAATACTCTTTGAAACTGCTAAGAATTTTAAAAACCTAAGTTTTATTGATTTTGGTTCTGGGTTTAAAGTTCCTTATAAAATTGGGGATATTGAAACTAACATTGAAGAGCTAGGAGAACGACTAACAGAAAAGTTTAATGATTTTTGTGAAGAATATGGACGTGAACTTACCCTAGCTTTTGAGCCTGGAAAGTTTTTAGTCAGTGAAGCTGGATTTTTTATCTCAAAAGTAAATGTAGTTAAACAGACCACCTCAACTGTTTTTGCGCAAATAGACAGTGGATTTAATCATCTCATTCGCCCCATGTTTTACGGGTCACATCACGAAATTGAAAATATATCCAACCCTAAAGGTAGAGAACGTTTTTATTCTGTTGTAGGTTATATCTGTGAAACAGACACTTTTGGTAGTAATCGGAAAATTGCAGAAATTAACGAAGGAGATTTTTTAATTTTTAGAAACGCTGGCGCATATTGTCAAACAATGGCTAGTAATTACAACTCTAGATTTAGACCAGCAGAAGTTTTATGGCTTAATGATGAGGCACATTTAATTAGAAGAGAAGAAACCTTCGAAGATATTCTTCACAATCAGATTATTTTAGATTTTGATAAAGTACTTCATCAAGAAAGTACTAAAGCTTAAGAAATAACTCCAGACCCAAGTAATTCTTCCTCTTTATACCAGGCAACAAACTGACCTTCACTTATTGCTGTCTGAGGGGAGTCAAACATTACATATAGCCCATTAACTTCGCGATAAAGGGTTGCTTTCTCTAGGGGCTGTCGGTACCTAATCCGAGCCATAACGCTCAATTGTTCACCTTCTTTTATTTCAAGATCTTTTCGAACCCAATGAATTTCATCACCTAAAACCAATAATCCTCTTCTTAGAAGACCGGGATGCTTTTTCCCTTGACCCGTATAAACTATGTTTTCATTTACATCTGTATCAATGATAAATAAGGGCTCAGGAGTTCCTCCGACCCCTAATCCTTTGCGCTGTCCCTTTGTAAAAAAGTGCGCCCCTTGATGACTGCCAACAAGCTTACCGTCTGAAGGGTTATATGTTTTTTTTGTACTGTTATACATCAACATATCAAGTTGAGAAGCGAAATTAGTTTGTGGATTTTGATAGGCTATATGATGTTCTGGTATATCAAAAATATTTCCAGTCTTGGCCTTAAGTTGCTGCTGTAAAAAATCTGGCAAACTTACTTTACCAATAAAACAGAGTCCTTGTGAATCTTTTTTGTTCGCTGTAACTAAATCTTGTTGTGCGGCAATTTTTCTTACTTTTTCTTTTTGCAGAGCTCCAATAGGAAATAATACTTTTGAAAGCTGATCTTGGGTAAGCTGACATAAAAAATAAGATTGATCCTTATTTGCATCTGCCCCACCTAATAAACGATGAATGGTTTTTCCTTCAGGACCAACAAGAGTATCCTTTTGACAATAATGACCCGTTGCAACATAATCCGCTCCTAAAGAAAGTGCTATGTCCATAAAAACATCAAACTTAATTTCACGGTTACATAAAACATCAGGGTTAGGGGTTCGGCCTTTCTGATATTCCGAAAACATATAATCTACAATACGATCCTTGTACTCAACACTTAAATCTACTGTTTGAAATGGAATTCCTAATTTATCTGCAACAATCATAGCGTCGTTACTATCCTCTAGCCAAGGGCACTCATCTGAAATAGTAACAGATTCATCATGCCAATTTTTCATGAAAAGAGCAATTACTTCATAGCCTTGCTCTTGAAGCAAATATGCAGCAACACTAGAATCGACGCCTCCCGAGAGGCCTACAACGACTTTCTTTTTCATGGTTCAAAGATAGCTAATAGTATGTAGAAATAGGTTGTATAAATAAGTTAGGTTTATCGCTTCCCTTTAGCTTTTTTCTGTTGTTCTGCTTGCTCCATCGCTTTCTGTAATCGTGCAGAAAAGCCACCTTTCTTCTTTGGTTTCTTTTTATTTTCCTCGAGCTGCATTAAAATTTTAGCGTCATCTACAATGAAATTCTTAATTACAAGCATTAAGACAATAGTCAATACATTGGAAACAAAGTAATACAAACTCAATCCACTTGCATAATTATTGAAAAAGAATAACATCATCAAAGGCATAAGATACATGATTACTTTCATGTTTGGCATTCCAGGCTGTTGAGGTGCTGACTGCTGCCCCGCGGTCATCATGGTATAAAAGAAAATTGCAATAGAAGCAAGTATTGGAAACAGACTGATATGATCCCCATAAAAAGGAATGTTGAATCCTAATTCGTAAATGGAATCATAAGAAGATAAATCGTCGGCCCATAAAAAACTTTTTTCTCTCAGAGCGAAAGCCACAGGGAAAAAACTGAATAGAGCATAAAAAACAGGCAACTGAATTAAAGCAGGTAAACACCCAGACATTGGGTTTGCTCCAGCCTTAGAATATAGTGCCATTGTTTCCTGTTGACGTTTAACTGAATCATCCTTATACTTCTCAGCTAATACATCAACTTCTGGCTTTAAAACCTTCATTTTGATTTGTGAAACATAGGACTTATATGTAACCGGTGACATCACCAAACGCACCAAAACAGTCAGTACAATGATTGCAATTCCGTAAGGTAAAAATCCACTAAGAAAATTAAATGTAGGCGTGAAAACATATTTGTTGATCCATCCAAAAATTCCCCAACCAAAGTCAATAGAATTCTCTAATCCAATTTCATACTGCGCTAGAGTGTCATATTCTGTAGGTCCAAAATACCACTTGAAGTTATGATCAATTTCTCCCTCTGAAACAATAGGAATTACCGTTTTATATATTTTGGTGAATTCTTGGTCTATAATATCTGAGTCTACAAGACTTTCAGAAGTGAAATTAACCGTTTCAAATGCCTTTGAAGGTATTAATATAGAATTGAAAAAATGTTGTTTATATGAAACCCAATGGACGTCTATTTCTTCTTCTTCGTCTTCTGAAGCTCCGGAAAGGTAGTCTATTTTATCATCCTCAAAACTGTAGGTCAATAAATGAAATCTGTTTTCATACTCAATACTTCGCGAATTTCTAAATGCTTTTAAATCCCAAGTTATTCGCTGCTCTTCTCTTGTATTTATTAAACGACGCATTCCTTCAGAACGTATCGAAAAATAAATCATATAATCGTTGGCTTTAATTTTATATTCAAAAACAATGTACTGAGCAGAGCTAACTTCTGCGGTAAAAGTTATGATCTGATTTCCACTTTCCTCGGTTACTTTAGGAGTAAAATAAAAGTCACCAGTATTTAAAAATCTACCATCTGAAGTAGTAAAGCTATAATTGAAATTTTGATTATCCTTTATAAGGTATAAAGGTTCTTGCTTATAATTATTAAACTCTTTTAAAAGCAAACTTGATATTTGCGCTCCTTTTGGATTAAATTTTATTGCTAATTTCTCATTCTCAAAATCAACTTTTTTAGTTGTTGTAAATTGAAATAAATTAGTGAAAGAACCATAAGAAGCTTGTCGTTGATTGCTTTGAAGTGAATCATTAACTACAACTGTATTGCTTTGCTCAGGTACATTTCTTGCAGCAGATTCTGTTTGATTTACATTTTCTAAAGTAGCTTCTTCAACGGGAGCTTGATTATAAAGCATCCATGTTAGAATCAATGCTATTAGGAAAAATCCTACAAACTGCCAGGGGTCAAATTTTTTTTCTTCCATAATGTTTGGAACCTTTTACTAGAGGTTATTTTAAAGTTTTATTTAATAAACTCGCTTTAACAAAATCCACAAATAAGGGGTGTGGGTTAAGTACTGTACTTTTATATTCAGGATGATATTGAACCCCTAGAAACCAAGGGTGATTAGGGTTTTCAACTATTTCAACCAATCCTGTTTTCGGATTAATTCCTGTAGCTTTAAGTCCTGATGCTTCAATATCTTTTCTATAATGATTGTTTAATTCATATCGGTGACGATGACGTTCCGATATGGTGTTTTTGTTGTAAGCTTTATATGCTAAAGATCCTTCTGACAATTCACAGTCCCATGCACCTAATCGCATAGTTCCTCCTATCTCTGTTATGGCCTTTTGGTCTTCCATGATTGAAATAACAGGTGCTTTACATTGTTCATCCATTTCGGTTGAATTTGCTTCTAAATGACCCATAACGTTCCTGGCGTGTTCGATAACTGCCATTTGCATACCGAGGCAAATTCCGAAAAATGGGATGTTGTTTTCACGAACATATCGAACCACATCAATTTTACCTTCAATTCCTCGACCTCCAAAACCTGGAGCAACTATCACACCATCTATGTTTTTAAGTTTTTCTGAAACGTTTTGAGAGGATATATGTTCAGAGTGTATGGTTTCTATAATTACTTTTATTTCATTAGAAGCACCCGCATGTATCAAAGATTCAAGAATCGACTTATACGAATCTTGTAATTCAACATATTTCCCAATCAAACCAATTGTAATTTGTTGTTTAGGGTTTTTGTATTTATTTAAAAAATCTTTCCATCGATTTAAATCAATAGGCTTACTTTTTAACTTCAATGTATTTAAAACCACTTGATCCAATCCTTCGTTAAGCATTAATAAAGGAACATCATAGATTGTTTCTGCATCAATAGACTCAATAACAGCTTCCTGTTTTACATTACAGAAAAGCGCTAGTTTTTTACGGATATCGTCGGATATTTTGTGCTCAGTTCTACACACCAAAACATTAGCTTTTACTCCACTTTCCATCAAAGTTTTAACAGAATGTTGCGTTGGCTTTGTTTTTAACTCACCGGCAGCAGACAAATAAGGTATCAGAGTTAAGTGGATTACCATTGCATTTTCATCACCAAGCTCCCAAATCAACTGACGAACAGCCTCAATATAGGGTAGGGATTCAATATCACCAACTGTACCTCCTATCTCTGTAATTACAATATCATAATCACCTGTTTCACCTAAAAGACACATGCGTTCCTTGATCTCGTTAGTAATATGAGGAACCACTTGAACTGTTTTTCCAAGAAAAACACCTCTCCGCTCTTTATCAATAACAGTTTGATAAACACGTCCTGTAGTTACATTATTAGCTTGAGATGTAGATACGTTAAGAAAACGTTCGTAATGACCTAAATCTAAATCAGTTTCTGCTCCGTCATCTGTAACAAAACACTCCCCATGTTCGTAAGGATTAAGGGTGCCAGGGTCTACATTTATATAGGGATCAAACTTTTGAATGGTTACACGATAATTTTGTGCCTGCAAAAGCTTCGCTAAAGAAGCGGCAATAATTCCTTTACCTAAAGAAGAAGTAACTCCTCCTGTAACAAATATATATTTGGTGTTTGACATCCGGATTTAGGTAGTGTATGTTAGTTATTTACCGGGCTTAAAATTACAAAAACTATTGAAATAAATGGAGTTCTTGTCTTCATTTCTTAATTTCAGAAATTTCATAGCCACTATGTTCTAATAAATAAAATGCACGATTCTCGAAACCTGCAGCCGAATTAGGCACATAATCAAATCGACTTTCAATGTATTCAGTCTCTCCCAAACTATCAGAACTTAATTGATTTATATGCGACCAACGTAATATTACGTCAAGTGCTACATCATATCCCCGCAATGCTTCTCGCTTAGGTAAATCACCAAAGGCTGTTACGTAAAGGGAATCAAAAACTTTAGAGCGTGGACTGTTATATGAAAATTCTCCAGCTGTATAGGTAAACTTCAAATTACCTAGTTGCTTTTTAGATATGTTTTGATTGTTATATGCATTTGATCTAAATGTAGTGAACAATTGAACATCACGCTCTTCAGAGACTTGTGAGTTAAGAAGAGAAGTGACACTAGCAATAAGCCCTAAATTCTGAGATTCAAAAACAACTTTATTAATTAAAGTATCTACCAGTAAAGAGTCTATTAAATCTGGAACCACATAGCCTCCTGGTTCTGGTCTTAGTATTTGAGCAAAGGGAAAGCGGTCATGTAATTTCGTTTCTACCTCCCGGTTTAGCGTGTCCGTGATTAGGACAACATTTTGAGTCGAATCAAGAACTTTATTTAAATAAAGAAACATTTTTTCGCGCAACAATTTAGGTGAAGTAACAGATTGATAAACATTTTCTCTACTTTTTACAGGATTAGATGACAAAGGAGCAATCATAGGAACTAATTGCAAACTATCTTGTAAAGAAAGAATGTCAAAGTTTGAAGGAATCATGGGCCCAATGATAACATCATTATTAGACCATTTTCTTCTTGCTATGTCTGTTTTTAAATAATCTTTATCATTCTGAGTGTCAAATACGTTAAGAACAACTTCAATTCCTAGTTTACCTGCCTCTTCAACTGCCATATAAACCCCTGAATAAAAATCTAATGCCAGAGTATGTAGATTTCTTTTTTTTAGAAGTTCCTTAGTTTTGTCTATAGAATCAAACTCAATTTGGTTTGCTTTAAATGGCAATAAAAGTCCTAAGGTAATTTTGGAGTTTTCAGGTATTGAATCTCTTAGATCCATTTTTTCGACCAAAAGACTGTTTTCAATTTTAAGATCACCTGTAAGTTTAGGGGGTATCTTTAATATCATTCCCTCTTGTAAACCGGTTACTTGAAGAATAGGGTTAAGTAAAATTAATTCAGCTTGTGCTACCCCTAGTTTTTTTTCTAATCGATAATAACCTTCTTTCGACTTTACGGTATAATAATTAAACTCTTCTTCAAGCTTCAGTGTTTCTTCTTCTGTGCGAATAGGCACTATAAGTTCTTGCCCTATTTTAAGACCCGAGATAATTTCGGGGTTGTACTTTTCTAAGTCCTGAATTGTAATTCCAAATCTATAGGCTAACCTCCATTTTGTTTCTTTAGGCTGAACTAAATACATAGTTAAGCTGTCTGGAAGACTGGATTTAGTGATGGGTTCTGGTTTTAAATAAACTGGGATTTGAAGAAGCATTCTTTTCTTTAAACCTATTTTTTTTATCAGTGGATTGTATTGGAGTATTTGTTCAATTTGCACGTCATATTTTCGCGCTAAACCGTATAAAGTTTCTTTCTTCTTAACCTTATGAGTCGCAAATGAATCAGGCTTCTCTTGACTAATTAAATTCAAGGAAACTAAAAAGAATAAGATTGCTAAGAATTGTTTAATTCGCATATACTAAGATAAAAAAAATTATTCCCATTCAATAGTTGCAGGTGGTTTCGAGCTAATATCATAAACCACACGGTTAACTCCTTTGACCCGATTAATTATTTCGTTTGATGTTTTTTGTAAAAATTCATAGGGTAAATCTACCCAATCGGCAGTCATTCCATCGGTAGAAGAAACAGCTCTTAAAGCTACACATTTTTCATAAGTACGTTCATCTCCCATTACCCCAACACTGTTTACAGGAAGTAAGATTACACCGGCTTGCCAAACTTTATCGTAAAGACCATGGTCTCTTAGTCCGTTGATAAAAATAGCATCAACCTCTTGTAACATACTTACTTTTTCTTCTGTAATATCCCCCAAAATACGTATAGCTAAGCCCGGACCTGGAAAAGGATGTCTTCCAATCAATTCAGAATCAATCCCTAAACTTGTTCCAACTCGCCTTACTTCGTCTTTGAAAAGCATACGCAATGGCTCGACTACCTTTAATTTCATATAATCAGGTAAACCTCCGACATTGTGATGTGATTTTATAGTTGCGGAGGGGCCATTTACAGAAATGGATTCAATAACGTCAGGATATATAGTTCCTTGAGCTAAAAATGTTGCTCCTTCAATTAATTTTGACTCGTCATCAAAAACATCAATAAATGTATTGCCTATCGCTTTTCTCTTTGCTTCAGGATCTGAAATTCCCTTTAGTTTATCTAAAAAACGCTTGGAAGCATTTACTCCTTTTACATTCAGACCCATTCCGTGGTATTGTTCTAAAACACTTGAAAATTCATCTTTGCGCAACAACCCATTATCAACAAAAATACAAGTCAATTGATCTCCAATAGCTTGATGCAACAATACGGCTGCTACAGTTGAATCTACACCTCCAGACAATCCAAGAATAACTTTTTCTTCTCCAATCTGATTTCGAAGGGATTCTAAAGTCATGGAAACAAACGAATCTGGTGTCCAATCTTGTTTTACATTGGCAATATCAACTAAGAAATTTGAAAGCATTTGTTTTCCATCCGTCGAATGATATACCTCAGGATGAAATTGAATAGCAAAAGTAGACTCACCTTCAATTCTATAGGCTGCATTTTCGACATCTGAAGTACTCGCTAAACGCACACCTCCTGTTGGAAGCCCTTTGATTGTATCACTGTGACTCATCCAAACTTGACTTCCTTTATTTATGGATTTGAAAAAAGCTTCTTCTGAAGCTACAAAAGACAAATTGGCTCTTCCATATTCTCTTATGTTGGAAGGACTAACTTTTCCACCAAAAAAATGAGCTAAATATTGAGCTCCATAACAAACTGCCAACAAAGGAACTTTACCTCTAATTTCAAACAAATCTGGATGAGGTGCATCTTCTGATCTTACGGAATAAGGAGAACCTGATAAAATAACCGCTTTAAAGGGACTTATATCCGCAGGGATGTTATTGTAGGGATGAATTTCGCAATAGATAAATAGTTCGCGAACACGTCGGGCAATTAATTGAGTGTATTGCGATCCGAAGTCTAAAATGAGTACTTTTTCTTCCATACACAAAAATACAATTAATCTTGGTTGAATAAAAGCTACATCGAATTTTTAGCTAAAAGATTTAGTCTAAAACAATCCAATCAAATTTTAAAGAAAGAGGATCGAGTTTTTTAGATAAAATTGAAATCAGTTCTTTGCCATATTGAAGGTGAAATTCAGAAAAATTGACCGTTCGTTCCTGAAGCGATTCGTTAGGAAATAGTGTTTCATGTAAAAGTGTTAAACGCGCTACCTGATCTGCTAATTTTGTTTTTTGGGCTTTGAGTAATCTATGCTCTAAATTATCAATCCCTTTGAATTGCTTTGCACGCTGAGCTTTTACAGCTCCCTCAAAAGAAGCGTCGGTCTGCTTAACTAAGGATTCCAATTCTTTAAATTGAACTTCCAGCGTTTCTTTAAGCGATTGAAGATCCAAATCAATATTACTAATCTGGCGCACTTTTTTATTTATTAAAGAAGAACGTTTTAAAAATAGATCTTCTGACTTAAGGTTTAGGCTATCTAATTTTTTAGCTGTTTTACTTGGAATAAGAACCGCTGCGTTTCGATGTAATAATATTGGAAAGGGGATGTTTTGAGAAACAAAATAAGCTTTAAGTTCAAGCCAATAAGCCAACTCTCCTCCACCTCCAACGTAACATAGATTAGGAAGAATAGTTTCTTGATATAATGGGCGCATTAGTACGTTTGGAGAAAAGCATTCAGGCGTTTGATCCAGTACCTCCATTAACTCTTCATTTGTCCAAGTGATTTTATTATCCGCATCTGCAAAACCAAGAGGTGTTCGAACTATTCTTGACCGATCATTTTGGGTTAAATAAAACAAATTGATTTCTCTCGGTTTTACCTGTGGTAGATAAGAAGAATCATAATCCGATTGAATCTTACTTATGGTTTTTTCTACATTAATTTGACAACTGCTTAAACGTAATTCTTCTTTCATTTTTGGAACAAAAACCTCTTTCAAAGAACGATCGTCACCATCTAGAATTACCAGTCCTTCTTCTTTAAATAATTCATGAACTAATTTACGGGTAGCTTCAGTAAGCGAAGTTGAATTTGAGTAACTGATTTTTATTAAGTTTTTAATTTCTTCAGCTGAAGATGAATTTCCTAATTCTTTTTCAAACAAGGTAAATAAATGCTCCAAACCATCTAGTGAAAATCTTCCAACAGCTCCTGCTTTTTCTCTATACCATTTAAAATTTTTATTTTTAAAATTAAAAAATGAGATTTCTTCAAAATCATGATCTTCAGTTGCCATCCAAAAAACTGGAATAAAGTTATGGTCTGGATGAGATTTCTTTAAAGTTTTACAAAGATTAAGAACGCTTATTATTTTATATAAAAAATACAGAGGCCCCGTCATTAAGTTGAGTTGGTGACCCGTAGTTATTGTAAAGGTATTTGATAGAGAAAGACTGTTAATGTGATCCAAAACTAAACTGTCTTTTTCAAGGAGAGTTCCGTATTGGTTTATTAGAGCAGAAATCAATACTGATCGTTGGTCTTGAGTGAAAGACTTTTGCTTAGCTAAAAGCTGTGTTTTAAAGCCATCTATTTTTGGACTATTTCCATAGAAAGCTTTCAATTGATTATTCTCCTCGAAAAGGTTGCAGATCAATTTAGAAACAAAACCAGTTTCACGATAGGAAATTTGATGAGATTGCATAAATTAGATTCGTATAGGTAAAGATATTCCTTATCTAAGGAATATAAAAATATCGGATAAATTTTATCTTTATCACTAACAAAAAGTCATAAACATGAAAAACATTTTATTAGGCATTATATTAAGCTTTTCTTTTTCCATAATATCTGCCCAAAACATCCCTTCTCCAACTGAATTTCTTGGATATGAACTGGGAACACAATTTACAAGACACCATCAAGTTGTTTCATATTTTAATTCGGTTGCCGCAGCAACTGAGCAAGTAAAACTCTCTACTTACGGAACCACTTATGAAGGAAGGCCCTTACAAATAGCATCGATTTCATCTGCTAAGAATCTGTCTAATCTTGACGAAATTCAAAAAAACCATTTAATTCAATCGGGACTAAAAGAAGGAATTGTTACTTCTTTGGCTCCAAAAAGTATTGTTTGGTTGAGTTATAACATCCATGGAAATGAAGCAGTCAGCACCGAAGCTGCAATGAAAACTATATATTCATTAGTAACCGAAAAATCTGAATGGCTTGAAAATGTGGTTGTACTTATGGATCCCTGTATTAATCCTGATGGGAGAGATCGTTATGTAAATTGGTATAATCAAGTAAAAAGCACCCCTTATGACAGCAAACCTATTGCTAATGAACACTATGAAGACTGGCCTGGCGGGAGATATAACCATTATTATTTTGATTTGAATAGAGACTGGGCTTGGGCATCTCAAAAAGAAACACAACAGCGCCTAAAGGTATACCACAAATGGTATCCACAAATTCATGTAGATTTTCATGAACAAGGAGTTAACAGTCCATACTATTTTGCTCCAGCAGCAGAACCACTTCATGAAATTATAACAGATTTTCAAAGAGATTTTCAGCATACCATTGGGAAAAATCATGCAAAATACTTTGACAACGAAGGATGGTCATATTTCACAAAAGAAGTGTTTGACTTATTATATCCTGGTTATGGCGACACCTATCCAATGTATCATGGAGCTATTGGAATGACCTATGAACAAGGAGGGAGTGGACGCGCTGGCTTGAGTATAAAAAACGAAATAGGAGACTATTTAACATTAAGCGATCGAATCGCACATCACTACACTACCGGTCTTTCTACAGTAGAAACAGCGCATAAAAACAGTGCGCTTCTCAACTCAGAATTTAAAAAATATTTTACCAAAAAAAAAGCTAAATACGCAACTTATGTCATGGAGGGTGAACCTGAAAAACTGGCAGGTCTTCGTAAACTTTTAGACACCCATCACATTCCGTATTCAAGCCCAAAAATAAAGACGAGTATTAAAGGATGGGATTATGTAAAGCAAAAAAATACGACACATACTTTTGACACAGGGGCCTTGGTATTGGATGGAAATGGAAAAAGAAGTCGTTTGATTCAAGCCTTATTTGAGCCTAACGCTAAGCTTTCTGATTCGGTTACATACGACATCACCTCATGGTCACTCCCCTATGCATACGGACTTAAAGCTATGGCAAGTCAGCAAAGTTTTAAAAATACGGTTCCTTTCAAAGAGGATACAAATAAAACAAATACATCATCTAAAGCTTATGCTTATGCAGCGGCTTGGAGAAGTTTCGAGGACGGAAAGTTCTTAGCGGCACTTTTAAAAGAAAAAATTAGAGTTCGATACAACCTTAAGCCTATTCAAAATGGAGGTCAACGCTGGGCAGAAGGAAGTGTATTTATACTCAAAGGAGAAAATAAAAAACTAGAAGATTTTGATGCAACCCTCAGAAGAGTTGCAAATGAAACAAAGCAACAAATAACACCACTTGCTTCTGGATTCTCTGATAGAGGGCTGGATCTTGGATCCAACCAAATGAAATTTATAGCACCAAAAAGAGTTGGCTTAATAAAAAGTGAAAGTGCTCGAGCTCAAGGATATGGTGAGATTTGGCATTTCTTTGAACAACAATTAAACTACCCTATCACACAAATTCAAATGGATCGACTAAATGATCGCAACTTAGACCAGTTTGATGTTTTGATACTCCCCCCTGGATACTATTCTAATTTTGCTAGTCTAGATTCTGAATTACTTAAATGGATCAAAAAAGGTGGGCGGATTGTCGCTTTAGGCTCAGCAGTAAATGCATTCGCTGATAGTGATTCTTTTACTTTGGAAAGTAAAAGTAATGCAGATGAAGATGAGAAGGACAAACAAAACATACCCTACGCTGCTATTGAAAGAAATAATATAAGTTCAGCCATATATGGTAGTATTTATGAAGTTGATATTGACAATACCCACCCCTTAGGCTTTGGATATGATAAAAAATATTACAGCTTAAAAAATAGTGCACGCTCCTATGAGTTTTTAGAAGACGGAACTGTTGGTAGATTAGCAAAAAACATCCAGCCTTTGGCTGGTTTCAGTGGAAGTGAAGCCACTAAAGAACAAAGTGAGTCGATGATATTTGGAATAGAAAATATTGGTAAAGGAAGTGTAGTCTACATTATAGATAACCCACTATATAGAGGGTTTTGGGAGAATGGAAAACTTTGGGTAATGAATGCTGTTTTTCACTAAAAGTACTTAAGCAGGTTCTGCATAAAGATCAAAATCTGCTGCCTCAACAATAGTGAGGTCTACGTATTCTCCATGCTTAAGATAATATTTGGCAGCATCAACAAGTACTTCATTATCAACATCGGGTGAATCCATTTCTGAACGACCTACAAAAAAGTTACCTTCTTTTCTGTCAATAATACAGCGGTAAGTATTGCCTATTTTTTCTTGGTTTAATTCCCAAGAAATCTGAGATTGAATATCCATTATTTCTGATGAGCGTCTTTGTTTCTCTTCTTCTGGCACATCATCAACCAATTGATACGCGTGGGTATTTTCTTCATGACTATATGTGAAACAGCCTAAGCGTTCGAAACGCATTTCTTTCACCCAAGCTTTTAATTCTTCGAAATGATCCAAAGTTTCTCCAGGATAGCCCACAATCAAACTGGTTCTGATTGTAATCCCTGGGACATGTTTTCTAAACTCCTGAAGTAATTTAGTGGTTTTTTCTTTAGTAGTTCCTCTACGCATCGATTTTAGAATATCATCTGAAATATGTTGTAATGGAATATCTAAATAATTACAAACTTTAGGTTCAGATTTCATTACATCCAAAACATCTAGAGGAAAACCAGTTGGAAATGCATAATGCATTCTAATCCATTCAATACCTTCAACTTTTGCCAAAGACCTTAAAAGCTCTGCCAAGTTTCGTTTTTTATATATATCAAGTCCGTAATAAGTAAGGTCTTGAGCTATTAATATTAGTTCTTTAACTCCATCTCGAGCCAAAGACTCTGCTTGTTTCACCAATTCTTCGATCGGAGTTGAACGGTGTTTACCTCGCATTAATGGAATTGCACAGAATGAACAAGGTCGATCACAACCTTCAGAAATTTTAAAATAAGCGAAATTTTTGGGAGTTGTTGTCATGCGCTCTCCCAACAATTCGTGCTTATAATCTGCCTCTAAAGCTTTTAGTAATTGAGGTAATTCACTAGTTCCAAAATATTGATCTACACTGGGAATTTCTTTTTCTAGATCTGGCTTATAACGTTCACTCAAGCAACCCGTAACGAATACTTTGTCTATTTCACCAGCCTCTTTGCGCTGAATGTTATCTAAAATTGTGTTGACCGATTCTTCTTTAGCATTATCAATAAAGCCACAGGTATTGATTACTACAATATTACCTTCCTCTTCATGAACTACATCTTTATCATTTGCCTTAAGCTGACCCATAAGAACTTCGGAGTCGTATATGTTCTTTGAACACCCTAAAGTAATTACATTAATTTTATTCTTGGTTGTGCTTTTTGTACGCATATGAAATTTTCTATTGGATGAATCCGACGTTTATTTATTGGTTGGCAAATGAGCTTCAAAAAAACGAATACTCTCCCGGGTAACCCCTTTAATATCTTTACTCGTCATATGAGAAGTCATTACATGATCTCCTGAGTCAGGAAATGCCATTTTTTCTTTTTTATCATTTGGCGTTCCTAATTGTTCAAACATGTCTAACATAGCTGGGACAGAAACTACATTGTCTTGATTCTGTTCATCTTTGTAGTAATAACCCATAAAAACAGGGACTTTAATTTTAGCAAACATTTCAGGAATCATAGCAACTTCAAGTAGTTTCTGAACGTGTGAAAGGGATTGCATATGATATCGAGGAGTCCAAAAGTTTTCTTTTGGGGATACCATCCCTTGCACGATGTGATAATCTGATCCCACTACAGATGTAGCTAAATCAAGACCCCAGGGCATCGTTATTAGACCAGCTAACGGGTCATTGATTCTGATGTTTGGAGAATATAAACCGATAGAGACAACTTGTGGATCGGTACCTAATAAAAGACTTAAAGTACCTCCATTGGATGTGCCAAGAACAATTACTTGATCTCCTAAGGTTTTAGCAACTGCCAGTGCCTCTCTGGCGCTATCTATATAAGCATCTCCTGTGAAGTCCTCTAAAGGACTTTCTCCAGCTATCCCATGTCCATACAGACGAGGTAAATATAAGTTTGCCTTGAAGTGTTTGGCTATGTTTTGATGAAAAGGGGCTCCCTCTTCTGAACTTGCAGAAAAACCATGAAAGTATATAACTGCATATTTAGTTTTCTGAGGAATTGAATCAAAAAATTCAATCCGTGATCTGTTTCCTTTTTTAAGGTTTGAAATTGTATCTTCATTCGAATTAATCCAATCATTTAATTCTGTAAGATTTTGTGAAACCGCTGGTAAATCTTTGTAAAGAATAGGAGCTTCTACTTTTGGACCTGAAAAAAACAAAATGAACAAAAGTCCAAATATGCCTAAAATTATTTTGAGAATTTTTTTTATCATATGCTTAGTTAAAAAAGGAATGTAGAAATGTTTGTACATTAAAAATTTGTAAATCATCAATTCCTTCTCCTACTCCAATAAACTTAACTGGAATTTGAAAAGAATCAGATATACCAAGAACAACTCCTCCTTTGGCAGTACCATCTAGTTTGGTGACTGCTAGAGAAGTAACCTCCGTTGCTTGAGAAAATTGTTTTGCTTGTTCAAAAGCATTTTGACCAGTTGATCCATCCAAAACCAAAAGCACCTCGTGTGGAGCAGCTGGAATTACCCGATCCATAACACGCTTTACTTTAGAAAGCTCGTTCATTAGGTTTACTTTATTATGCAAACGCCCAGCCGTGTCAATAATGACAATGTCGGCTTGTTGCTTAACTGCTGACTCTAAAGTGTCAAATGCAACAGAAGCTGGATCGCTTCCCATCTGTTGTTTCACTAAAGGGACATCCGAACGATTAGCCCAAACTTGTAATTGATCAATAGCTCCAGCTCTAAAAGTATCGGCAGCTCCAAGAAGTACCTTTTTACCTGCCACTTTAAAATGATGTGCTAATTTTCCAATTGTAGTTGTTTTTCCAACACCATTGACTCCAACTACCATAATTACATGTGGCTGGTTTTTATAAGTATCAGAAAAAGAAAATGGAGTTTGTGGCTGTTGGTTGATTAGTATTCTTGATATTTCTTCTTTAAGAATTTTACCAAGTTCTTTTATGCCTAAATAATTATCTTTTGCAACACGTGCCTCAATAGCTTCAATAATCTTAAGAGTCGTTATAACACCTACATCAGCTGTAACTAAAACTTCTTCTAAATCATCAAGTAAATCAGAGTCTACAGTTGACTTACCGGCAATTGCCGTTCCCAATTTTGAGAAAAAGGATTTACGAGTAGCCTCAAGACCTTTATTAAGGTTCTTCTCTTGATCTCCAGAAAACAATGATTTTAATAAACTCATGAGATTGTAAAATAAAAAAAGCTACTGTAAAAGTAGCTTTTTATTTAATAGAATATAAATTCAATTTAGTGTTTACTTAACCAATCATTTACAGCGTCTGGTGTAGTAATTGTTTCTACGAAAGAATAACTTTTTGAGTCAACTTTTTTTATCATTTTAATTACTTTGGTAAGTCTTTTCGATCCCGTCTGCAGGGTAGCTACTGATTTCTTTGCCATTATTATTTAATTTCTTTGTGAACTGTCATTTTCTTCAAGATCGGATTGAATTTTTTAATTTCTAATCGATCTGGGGTGTTTTTTTTATTCTTAGTTGTGATATAACGCGAAGTACCTGGTCTTCCAGATTCTTTGTGTTCAGTACATTCAAGTATCACTTGTACACGGTTTCCTTTTCTTGCCATGATCTATATATTAGATGGATTTTCCTTTTGCTCTAGCCTCTTTCAAGACAACAGAAATTCCTTTTCTATTAATTGTTTTTAATACGGAAGCTGTAACTTTTAAGCTAATCCACTTATCTTCTTCAGGGATGAAAAATCTCTTTTTGATAAGGTTAACCTCAAAACGACGCTTCGTTTTATTTACGGCTTTAGAAACATTGTTACCAAACATTGCTCTTTTACCACTTATTTCACAAACTCTTGACATAATTCTAGACTTTATTGTTCTTTTAAAACAGGTTGCAAATTTAATGTTTTTTATGGAGTAACAAAATAGTTTACCCCATATTTTAAAGTCTTTGTTAGGTAATATACCTGAAAATCATTTTTTTCCTGTTTTATCATAACCAACCCTTTAGAAAAACAGGTTATAGAGCCCGAAAATACAAAGGATAAAGAAAATTAAAACTTTCTAAAAAACTTCTTTGTGAAGTAATTCCATGGCTTTATTAACTGCTTTCTCAACCACCCTTTCTCTGTGTTTACCTAAATGAAGCTCATAACTAACAACACCACTAACAGAAGAAACAGCAATAAAAACAGTTCCTAAATCAGCATCTGAATCGCCCTTAGATGGTCCTGCATTGCCTGTTGTAGAAACCCCTATGGTAGATCCAAATCGCTGTCGAACACCAACTGCCATGGCTTCTGCAACAGGAGCACTAACTACAGAAAAGTTATCTATCAGACCTTTTGAAACTCCTAATAAATTTACTTTAACTTCAGTTGCGTATGCAACCATACCCCCCTTAAAATATCTAGATGCACCAGGTATTTGAGTCAAACGACTTGCTATTTTACCTCCTGTACAACTTTCTGCTAACGCAAGAGAATTGTTAGTTTTTATAAATTGAGCTTGAAGCTGTTCTTCAATCGAGGCTTCTTCTTCAAAACCCATTATAATATCTCCAATTAGAGGGTATAATTTTTCTATTTCTGCATCAATTCGATTATTAAGCAAATTTTCATCAGTTCCTTTTCCGGATAATCGCAACCGCACTCTTCCTAGATTAGGAAGGTAAGCCAGTTTTATGTCTTTGGGAAGATCGTTTTCCCAAAGTTCAATTCTTTCTGCAATTACACTTTCCCCAAGACCGTAAGTCAAAAGGGTCTTGTGAATAATGAATGGACGTGTATAATGTTTTTGTAATGCAGGGATCACTTCATTACTTATTAGAGCTTTCATTTCAAAAGGAACACCTGGGAGGGATATAACCACCTTATCATCTATTTCAAACCACATACCTGATGCGGTTCCAAAGAAGTTATTTAACACTTTAGCCTTAGAAGGTAGTAAAGCTTGTTTTCTGTTTTCATCGTTTATTGGAGTTGGAACGTACTTGGCAAACATCTCCTCTATTCGATCGAGCACAACTTGGTTTTTCACTAAGACATCATCAAAATATGAACAAAGCGTATGTTTAGTTAAATCATCTTTGGTCGGCCCTAAACCTCCAGTTAGAATAATCACCTGAGCTCTTTTTTGAGCATCATCTAAACAACTTTCAATGTGTTCTTTTCGGTCTGAAATAGAAGTTATTTGTCCTACTTCAATTCCTATTTTATTGAGTTCTTTGGCTATAAGGACTGCGTTCGTATTTACGATTTGACCTATAAGTATTTCATCTCCAATACTAACTATTTCTGCAATCATGTATTTATTTTACTTTAATGGAAAATAACTTACGCCCTTCTAAAGAGCCTTCCAAGATGTCATTTTCAGACACTTTACCTACTCCAGCTGGCGTGCCTGTGAATATTATATCTCCTATTTTGAGTGTAAAGAATTGAGAAACATAGGCAATTATCTCATCAACTTTCCAAAGCATAAGAGAGGTTGAAGCGCTTTGAACTACTTCATTATTTTTGGTCATTTCGAACTGCAGTTCATCTACATTAGGTAATTCAGATTTATTAATCCAATCCCCTACAACTGCTGCTCCGTCAAATGCTTTTGCTTTTTCCCAAGGCAATCCCTTTTCTTTTAATTTTGATTGTAAATCGCGGGCAGTAAAATCAATACCTAAGCCAATTTCGTTATAGTATTTGTAAGAAAACTTTTGCTGGATATGTTTACCTATTTTATTTATTCGAATTAAAACCTCCACTTCGTGGTGAATATCATTTGAAAACGGAGGAATAAAAAAGGGTTGGTTTTTTAATACTAAGGAAGTCTCTGGCTTTAAAAAAATAACCGGGTCTTCTGGTCTTTCATTTTCTAATTCTTCTATATGATCCGTATAATTTCGACCAATACATATTATTTTCATAAGCTTATACTTTATAGATTCAAAAAAGGAGGCCTTTTTAAGCACCATTAAATTTACTTAAACGTAGCGCTGTTAAAACTTTTTTGGTATATAAAGGGAAATCAGCATTGAGTAACCATCCAAAATAGCCGGGCTCTTTTTCCAAAACCTCATCCACCGTTTTACCTTTGTGTTTTCCAAAAGAAAAACAAGCCTGATCTTCTTTATTCAATACTATAAACCCTGCCACATCAAGGGATCTTTTTCTAGTAGAAAATTCACTAAGAAAATCTAAATTATTTTCAAGCTCTTCATATCGGTCTAACTGTGCTAATAATACTTCATAAGTTGCATCGGTATCTGCCATTGCAGAATGAGCATTAATGAGTTCTTTATCACAGTAAAACTTAAATGCAGCGCTTAGTGTTCGTTGTTCCATTTTGTGAAAAATGGTTTGCACATCAATTGTTTTATGGTTTTTAAGATCAAAATCAACTTCCGCACGCATAAATTCTTCAGCTATCAATGGTATGTCAAAACGATCTGAGTTAAATCCGGCCCAATCACAATCTTTCATAAAAGCGTATATTTCTGTAGAGAGGGCTTTGAAATTAGGGGCATCTTTGACTCTATCATCTGTTATTCCATGAACATCAGAAGCTCCTTTTGGGATTGGCATTTCAGGATTTACCAACCAGGTTTTACCTTCTTTATTTCCATTAGGCAATAATTTAAGTACCGCAATTTCTACAATCCGATCATTAACAACATTTACTCCAGTTGTTTCAAGATCAAAAAAGCAGAGTGGTCTTTGTAGTTCAAGTCCCATATATAATTATTTAAAAGTCTATTGTTGTGTCCCATTGCTCTAGTGCATTTCCGACAGCTTTTACAAACTGCCCTCCCATAGCTCCATTAATGATTCGATGGTCATAACTGTGACATAGAATCATTTTTCTTCTTATTCCAATAAAATCACCATTAGCCGTTTCAATTACTGCAGGCATTTTACGAATAACACCTATTGCCAAAATACCTACTTGAGGTTGATTGATAATCGGGATTCCTGTAATAGAACCATGGTTGCCTACGTTAGTAACCGTGTAGGTTCCTCCTTGAACTTCGTCTGGTGTTAGCTTATTTTCACGTGCACGAATAGAAAGATCATTCACTGCTCTTGCCAATCCGACTAAATTAAGATGATCCGTGTTTTTTATGACTGGAACAATTAAATTTCCGTCTGCTAAAGCTGTAGCCATTCCTATATTAATACCTTTCTTTTGGATAATCTTATTTTCACTAACCGAACTGTTGAGTAAAGGAAATTCTTTTAGTGCCTTTACAACTGCAGCTATAAATATTGGAGTGAAAGTTAATTTTTCGTGCTCTCTATTTTGAAACTTATTTTTTATGCGTTCTCTCCATTCCCAAAGGTCGGTTACATCAACTTCAACAAAAGATTGAACATGAGCAGAAACTTTTCGGCTATTAACCATATGATCTGAAATCATTTTTCCCATTCGGGTCATTTCAATAACTTGATCTTGTCCAGAAGCGACTATGGGAGTTACATCTGGAACTTTTCCATCACTTTTACCAAGCGGGTTTGTAGTTCTTTTGGCTATGTATCCTAAAATATCTTTCTTGGTAACTCGATTTTTATCTCCTGTTCCCCGAACAGTTTCTAATTCAGTGAGAGTTATACCTTCTTCCTTTGCGATATTCTTAACTAATGGCGAATAGAATCGACTGGATTCCGTTGTTTTTATTTCGGGTGAATCAACAATAACTTTGGCAGAAGAAACTTCAGCTTCAATTACTGTTATTGGGTCTTCTTCTACTATTTCTACTTTTGCAATTGGCTCAACTGGAGTAATAGCTTCTTCAAAGTCTGGAGCAACTTTTTCGCCTGGTCCGTCTATTTCAATTACGGCAATTACATCGCCAACTTGGGCTATTTCGTTTACTTTGAATTTCTTTTCTAAAAGCACTCCTTCTACTTCGGAGGGAATGTCAGAATCTACTTTATCTGTAGCTACTTCAACTATTGATTCGTCAATTGCAATAGAATCACCGACATTTTTAAGCCAAGCTGTCAGTGTTGCCTCAGCAACGCTCTCGCCCATTTTCGGTAATTTAAGTAGGTATTTACCCATAGTTTAAAGCTTTTTTTAAGTGGTACAAAGGTATCAAAATTCTTAGAGAGTATATCAAAAATAAATAAGGTTACTAACCTTGAAGTGAATCCTCGTATGGTATTCGTTTTAGGATACTTCGGCCTAAGGTAACTTCATCCGCATACTCTAATTCATCTCCAACAGGAATTCCTCGAGCTATCGTAGATATTAAAACCTCGAATGCCTTTAACTGTTTGTTGATGTAAAAAATAGTAGTATCACCTTCCATTGTTGCGCTTAAAGCAAAAATAACCTCTTTTACTTTCCCTAGTTTTACTTTTTTAACCAAAGAAGTGATTGTCAAATCTTGAGGCCCGATACCGTCTATAGGAGAAATAATTCCATTCAATACATGATATTTTCCTTGAAATTGACCTGTATTCTCAATAGCCATAACATCTCTAATGTCTTCTACAACACAAATTTGCTCATCGGTTCTTCTTGGATTTGCACATATTTCGCAAATCGTAGTATCGGCTATATTATGGCATTCTGAGCAAAAAATAATTTCAGATCGAAATAAGCTTAATGCAGAAACAATTCCTTCGGTTTGTTCTTTTGGTTGCTTTAATAAATGTAAAACTAAGCGCAATGCAGTTCGCTTTCCAATACCCGGCAATTGAGACATTTGATTAACAGCTAACTCTAGTAATTTTGAAGAAAAATCCATGAATACAAAAATACAGAATAAATCATTTGTGTTTACTAAATCAGAGTAAATCATTGAAAAGTTTGATTAAATTTTCTTTTATACCTTTAGCCCAATATGATAACACCCTTATTTATCCTGACCCTTATCATCTGCTATTTTGCAGTGTTAATGTTGATTTCTTATTTTACCAGTAAAGAAGATTCAAATCAAGAGTTTTTTACAGCAAATCGAAATTCCTCCTGGTATTTAGTTGCCTTCGGAATGGTTGGTGCTTCTCTTTCTGGGGTAACTTTTATTTCTGTTCCAGGTTGGGTTGAAGAATCTCAATTCAGTTACTTCCAAGTCGTCTTGGGCTATCTGGTGGGTTATTTTGTTGTAGCCTATGTTCTACTGCCAGTTTATTATAAAAATCATGTAACCTCAATTTATGAATATTTAAATACAAGGTTTGGAAAGAATAGTCATCAGGCAGGAGCTTTGTTCTTTTTCATATCTAGAGTTTTAGGAGCTTCTTTCCGTTTATTTTTAGTGGCTATTGTTTTGCAACAGTTTATTTTCGACTCTTGGAATGTTCCCTTTGAAGTTACCGTAATACTATCGGTTGTTTTAATATGGGTATATACTCAGAGAGGTGGAATTAAAACCATAGTTTGGACAGATACACTTCAGACCACTTTAATGATTTTGGCGGTATTCTTGTCAATCATATACATCAATCAAGAATTGGGTTGGAGTATGATGGATTTCTTAAAGTCGGAAGAATTTGAGCAATACAATTCAGTACTAGTAACCGACTCTCTATTAGCTAAAAATCATTTTCTTAAATCCTTTATTGGCGGTATGTTCATTACCATCTGTATGACAGGATTGGATCAAGATATGATGCAAAAAAACTTGAGCTGTCGCAACCTTAAAGAAGCTCAGAAAAATATGGTTGTTTTTAGCTTAGTATTGGTCGTTGTTACTGGACTTTTTATGCTACTCGGAGCACTACTTTATATATATGCTGAAAGAGAAGGAATCTCAATTCCGCTTCTGGATGAAAAACCAAAAACAGATCTATTGTTCCCTGAGATTGTATTGAATGGCAAATTAGGACTGGGTGTTGGAATCACTTTTATATTAGGTTTAATTGCTGCAGCATATAGTAGTGCAGACAGTGCACTTACCTCACTCACAACTTCTTTTTGTGTTGATTTTTTAAACATAAATAATCAAGAAATTAATAAACAGAAAATTCTTAGAAAGAAAATCCATATTGGGATGAGCATACTGCTTATTCTGGTTGTGATAGCTTTTAAATATATCTTAGATCAAAATGTAATTGATAGTCTGCTAACAGTTGCCGGTTATACTTACGGGCCTTTGTTAGGGCTATTTGCCTTTGGAATATTCACAAAATATAAAATCAAGGATCGCTATGTTTGGTTTGTGGTCTTCGCTTCTGTTGGTCTAACTAGCTTGCTAGGCAGTGTCGATTCTGAGGCTTTAGGAGGATATGTGATTGGGTATGAATTACTGCCTTTGAACGGACTATTTACGTTCTTAGGACTGGTATTGATTCGTAGCAAGAAGCACTAAAGTACACGCTTGTTCTGTTTGAATTCCCGCTTCTTTTAAACGATTCTCAAACTCTTCGTTCTCTGTTCCCGGATTAAAAATAACGCGCCTTGGGTTTAATTTTACAAGATATTCAAAGTAAGGCTCTTGCCTTGTAGCGCCTAAATAAAGTGTTACTGTATCAACATCTGTCCAAGTTGCTTGATGGTAAGTATAAATCTGAGTATCGGATAACATTCCTTCTCTAAATCCAAGAGCATAAACCTTATGATTTGATTCTTTTAGCTTATAAAACGCTTTATAAGAATAGCGTTCCTCGTTAGAAGAAGCTCCGATAATCAGTGTTGCTTTTTGGGAGTTATTCATAGTTACCAAACTATTATAGAGCTACCCCAAGTAAATCCACTTCCAAAAGCAGCCAAAACCACCTTAGAACCTTCTTTTACTTTTCCTTCTTCCCAAGCTTCTGTCAAAGCAATCGGAATTGATGCTGCAGTCGTGTTTCCGTATCGCATGATGTTATTATAAACCTGATCATCATTGAGTCCAAATTTCTTTTGAATGAATTGAGAGATTCTGAGGTTTGCTTGATGCGGAACCAGCATATCAATATCACTTGCTAACCAATTATTTTTTTGTAAGCCTTCGTTAATTACTTCTGAAAAACGAACTACTGCATGTTTAAAAACAACTTGTCCATTCATATACGGATAATAGCTTAAGTCTTCGGGATCGTTTGCTGCAATTATTTCAGGAACCCAACGATTGGTACTCGGTCCAATCAATGAAAGTTCTTCAGCATGAGATCCTTCTGAATATATGTGAGAAGAAAGTATTCCTATTTCTATATTAGTTTCGCGTTTTAGTATTGCTGCACCAGCTCCATCTCCAAAAATAACAGAGACCCCTCGTCCTCTTGAAGTCATATCCAAACCACCCGAATGATTTTCTGCACCCACCACCAAGACGTTTTTATACATCCCCGTTTTTATAAACTGATCCGCAGTAGATAATGCATAGATAAATCCACTACATTGATTTCGAATATCCATAGCTGGACATGCAGGTATTCCAAGCAAGTCTTGAAGAACTACACCTGATCCAGGGAAATAATAGTCTGGGCTTAGTGTTGCGAAAAGTATTAAATCCAAATCCTCGGCTGCCATATTAGCACGTTCCAAAGCAATCTTAGTTGCTTTCAATGCCATTGTCGCTGTAGTATTGCCATCCCCTTTTTTGATGTGTCGGCGCTCTTTAATTCCAGTACGTTCGGTGATCCACTCATCAGATGTGTCGATCATTTTAGACAGATCAGCATTGGTCACAACATTTTCAGGGAGGTATTTTCCTAAGCCAACAATTCTTGAATTATACATAAGTTAAATAGTAATTTAAATAATAAATAATACAATGTACTACAAAAGATTTAGATGAACTTTTTGTAATTATTTACAACGATATCTGCTTTAAGGTCGTGAAGTAAATTATAGAGACCAAAAAATGTGCGGTTTATATAAAGAAAATGTTTAGACCCTCTGTTTCCATTTAATTTTTTTAATTTATCATCCTGAGAAAGGCGTTCGCTCATATGGGCTACTTTAACCCAAAAGAGTTCATCTGAAAAATCAAATGTATCGTTATGAAATGGAAAGGTTAAAACACCAAGCAATTCATGAAATAGATCAGTAATATAAGCACTGTCTTCTTCCGAATCATCTGGTCTTAGAATTTCAAGAGTGGTTATTTTATCGATAAAAAAAGAACGGTCTTGCATCGCTTCTGAAGTAGCTAACTCAAAATAAGGAACATAAAAATCTTCTGGCACGTCTTTAATACAGCCAAAATCAATTGCAACTAAAGCTCCTGAATCGTCAACCAAAAAATTACCTGGATGGGGGTCGGCATGCACACGTTTTAGAACATGCATTTGATACATATAAAAATCCCAAAGGGTTTGACCTACAACATTAGCTTCCCTGTTGTCCATACCTTGAGCAGTATATTCTGACAAGTGTATACCCTCCATCCAGTCCATGGTTAGTATTTTATCACAGGATAAATCTGCATAATAAGTAGGGAACTTTAGATTTGGAATTAGTGAACAAGCTTCTGTTATCTCCCTACTTTGTTTTAATTCTAGTGTATAATCTGTTTCTTCGAGAAGTTTGCTTTCAACTTCTTTAAAATATTTTTCAGAATCTTTTCCTTTAAGGTTAAATAAGCGAGTTGCTACTGGCTTTACTAAGGCTAAATCTGAACTGATACTGTTTGCAACTCCAGGATATTGAATTTTAACAGCAAGTTTCAATTCACCTTTTGTTGCTTTATGAACCTGACCTATACTTGCCGCATTAATAGATTCGAAAGTAAAATCATCAAAAATTTCTTCAGGATAACTTCCAAGGTACTGATTGAAAGTTTTTCGAACTAATGGACCTGATAAGGGAGGAACAGAAAATTGAGCCAAGCTAAATTTGTCTACATATGCACCAGGAAGTATGTTCTTTTCCATACTCAACATTTGAGCAACCTTCAGTGCACTTCCTTTCAGACTCTTTAGTCCGTCGTATATATCTTCGGCGTTGTTTTGATCAAAGTTTTCTTTGGCTTCATCAGGATTAGTGATTTTTTCGCCAATATACTTAAGATAGTTTCCTCCGATTTTAACACCAGTTGAAACTAATTTTCCAGCACGCTCCAGTTTCCCTGTTGGTATATAGTCTAATGTTTTCAATTAATTAAATGAATTTTTCTTTCCATAAAAACTTACCTAAATCAAATATTGCGTCCAATTGCGTGTTATCAAAAACATCAAAAGCGACATTAATTGACTTCTCTATTGCGGCATCCGTTTTTTCAAAATTTGGAGAGGTATCATCTAACCAAAATTTAAGAAAAAAAAGTAACTGAGCCCAAGATGCTTCAGAAAACAATCCAACGGGATGCTTAGCAAGGCTTAACGTTTTGTTGTCGTTACCTTCTTCTATCAATTCAGAAGCGAAGCTTTTAAAACTAATTCTTAATTTTTTTAACTGTCCAATTTTAGTCATTCGGCTTTCATTCCCCTCAAGGGCAAATAAAACATAACTACGGTTCAATAAAAGGACTTCAAAAAAAGTAAAATAGAATGTAAGTAAACGATCCTTTCTGTCCATAGAATCATATTGCTTGTTTTTATGTAACAAACCCATTGTATTATCGAAAAAAACCTGCCAAACATGGTATTTTATGGTGTCTAAAGATGCGTAGGATTTATAAAAATCTTGCTCGTCAATTTCATTCGTCTTACAAAACTTGTAAACCGAGAGTGGAAATTTTTCATGTTCCAATACACTATCCATGAAAATAGATAGGATTTCAGGGGATTTTGAAGTTTTCGTTGCAGCCATAATATCATATATTTACAGCAAAAATACAATATGTTTATCTTTTTTGATTAAAAATTAAACAAAATAAAATGTCAATTTGTCAGCGTAAGCATTGTGGTATTTTTTTTGAACAGTAGTTTTTAAAAATTATAATTATGTCAAAAGGTAAAATCAATGTTTCTGTTGAGAATATATTCCCACTCATCAAGAAATTTTTATACAGTGATCACGAAATATTTTTACGTGAATTAATATCCAATGCAACCGATGCAACTCTTAAACTAAAGCATCTAAGCAATTTAGGAGAGCCGACCGGAGAAGTTGGAGATCCGATAATTGAAATTAAGTTAGATAAGGAGAACAAAACGCTTCATATCATTGACCAAGGAATTGGAATGACTTCGGAAGAAGTTGAAAAATACATCAATCAAGTTGCCTTTTCTGGTGCCGAAGAATTTTTGGAACAATACAAAGACAGCGCTGCAGATAGTGGTATAATCGGACATTTTGGTTTAGGGTTCTATTCTGCCTTTATGGTTGCCGAGAAAGTAGAATTGATTACTAAATCATTTAAAGACGAACCTGCTGCTCATTGGAGTTGTGACGGTTCACCAGAATTCACTTTAGTCCCCCATGACAAAACAGAACGTGGAACTGAAATCATTCTTCACATCGCTGAAGATTCTGTTGAATTTTTAGAAAATTCTAAAATAACAGAATTACTTACCAAGTACAATAAGTTCATGCCTGTTGCAATTAAGTTCGGAACAAAAGAAGAAAGTCTTCCTATTCCAGAAGGAGCTGTCGAAGGTACAGAAGCTGAAAAAGTAACCGTTGACAATATTGTCAATAATCCAAATCCTGCATGGACACAACTTCCTGCAGATTTAAAAGAAGACGATTACAATTCATTTTATCGTGAATTGTACCCAATGCAGTTTGAAGAACCCTTGTTTAATATCCACTTAAATGTAGACTACCCGTTTAACTTAACCGGGATTTTATACTTTCCAAAGCTGAGTAACGACCTCAGTATTCAGAAAGACCGAATTCAACTGTACCAAAACCAAGTATTTGTAACGGATAATGTAGAAGGAATTGTGCCGGAATTTTTAACCATGTTACGTGGAGTAATTGATTCTCCAGACATTCCTCTTAACGTTTCTAGAAGTTACCTTCAAGCAGATGGTGCTGTCAAAAAAATAAGCAATTACATTACTCGAAAAGTTGCTGATAAACTAGCCAGTCTTTTCAAGAAAGATAGAGCTGCTTTTGAGCAAAAGTGGAATGATATTAAAGTTGTTATAGAATATGGAATGCTTTCTGAAGATAAGTTCTTTGAAAAGTCTGACAAATTTGCTCTTTACCCAACAGTAGACGGAAATTACTTTACTTTCGATGAACTTAAAGAAGCTGTCAAAGATTTACAAACAGACAAAGACGATAAACTCGTTATTCTTTATGCTTCAAATCAAGACGAGCAACACTCCTATATTGAAGCTGCAAAAGAAAAAGGATATCAAGTATTGCTCTTAGATTCTCCTATTGTCCCTCACTTGATTCAAAAACTAGAAGGTGCCAACGATAAACTTTCTTTTGCCAGGGTAGATGGTGATGCAATTGAAAACCTCATCAAAAAAGATGAAGTAACAGTTTCTAAATTATCTGATCAAGAAAAAGAAACACTAACTCCTTTGATCGAAGCGGTAGTTCCAAAAGAAAAATACACCATTCAATTAGAAGCGCTTAGCAGCTCTCAACTTCCTTTCGTATTAACTCAGCCTGAGTTTATGCGAAGAATGAAAGAGATGCAGCAAACTGGAGGTGCAGGTAGTATGTTTGGGAATTTCCCGGAAATGCACACCCTGGTAGTTAACACCAACCACCCGCTTGTTAGTCAAATTTTAAACACAAAAACCGAAAAGAAGAGAGAACGGCTAATTCAACAGACATTAGATTTGGCTCGATTATCTCAAAACCTTCTAAAAGGGGAAGAACTCACCCAGTTCATTGTCCGAAGTGTTGACTTAATTAAATAAACTTTATTCTAAAGGCTGTTTTTAAAAGACAGCCTTTTTTTTAAAACTCTTTTAACTTAGCAACATTCATTATACCCCAAAGCTGATGATTAAGGAAGAATTTAAATTAGACAATCCCATATGGTACGCACTAAGCGAGACCCATAAGGAATATGCAGTTGAATTTAATGGTTGTAAGTTTTATAAACCAGAATACAGTCCTTTTGGCGGAGTTGGAGCAGTATCTAATGAACCTTTGGCAATAGATCAATATAGTAAGCTTACTACTAGTTTTTATATGGTTGGCGGACCACCAAAAATAAGTAAGAACACAAAAGTAATAATCCAGCTGAATGGACATCAGATGATTAGTTACAAGCCACTTGAAGTAGAAATCAAAGAATCAATTGTAGAACTAAAATTTGAATTTCAGAAAAAAGAACTTTTCGATTTAGTCAACCTTGTGCAGCCTGGATTTATGCGAAAAAAAACAGCGGAGATGGGAACTTACTTTGGAATTTATGCCGACGGGAATTTAATTGCTGCCTCTGGAGAACGCATACAAATGAATTCTTATTGCGAAGTAAGTGCAGTGGTTACGCATCCCAATTTTAGAAACAGAGGCTATGCAAAACAACTCTTGAAAAGGACTACTGACAAAATCTTTGCAGATAACAAAATACCAATACTCCACGTAGACCAGCGGAATCTAAACGCAATAAAGCTTTATGAGCAATTGGGTTTCATAACCAGACGTAAAATAGGGTTCTGTTTGCTAGAAACCATTTAAAACTACCTCACATGCTTTTACAACAAAGCATTCTTTTCTGTATAAGGGAAAATCTCGTCATATTTTTTAATGAGGTTCATTCCAATGCGGCGATTAATGTGCTTTCGTTCTAACTTTTCGGGAGAGTTAACTCCTGCAGCAGCTATTAATTCCGTAAAACTTTTGAGGGTTTTTCTGTGAAAATTTGCAACTCGAACAGACTTATCATTCACATCCAATCCGCTCATCAGAGTTTTGTCCTGAGTAGCAACTCCAACCGGACAAGAATTCGTATTACACTCTAAGGCTTGAATACAACCAATTGCCATCATCATAGCACGAGCACAGCTAACCATATCGGCTCCTAAAGCCAAGGCGCGAGCAATATGAAATCCTGTAAATATTTTACCCGATGCTATTAATTTTATTTCATCCTTAAGACCGAAACCAACCAGCGTATCGTGAACAAAAGCAAGTCCATCGCGGAGTGGCATTCCAAGAGAATTTGAAAATTCGACCGGCGCAGCTCCTGTTCCTCCTTCACCTCCATCGACCGTTATAAAGTCTGGAGTAATACCTGTTTTGAGCATGGTTTTACAGATGTCTATAAATTCTTGTTTTTTACCAACACACAGTTTTATACCAATGGGTTTACCGTTAGCGCGTTCACGTAATAAAGAAATAAAGTCAATTAATTCGGCTGGGTTTGAAAAAGCAGAATGACTGGGCGGAGAATGTACATCGGTATGAGGTTCAACATCTCGAATAGCGGCAATTTCTGGGGTGTTTTTGGCGGCTGGTAAAATTCCTCCATGACCTGGCTTTGCTCCTTGAGAAATTTTTATTTCTATCATTTTTACAGAATCTAAGCTTGCTTTTTCAGCAAAAGTATCGGGACAAAAATTACCCGCTTTGGTTCGACATCCGAAATAACCTGTTCCTATTTGCCAGATCAAATCGCCTTCTGGCTCCAAATGAAAAGGAC
>CAJIYH010000003.1 GCA_905181615.1 uncultured Flavobacteriaceae bacterium | reverse complement strand
CTTTCTTCCTGCCACAACTATTTTAGTAGATGGATCAACGTATTATGTAGAAGCTGGAAGTTTATCTGATCCAACTGCAGCATCCTATCGGCAGAGTTTAAGTCGTTTAAAAGTAATCGTCGATTTAGTCTATGGTAGTTATACACTTGTACCTCCTTCTTTAAATATAATTGAAGGTACTACTGTTGCTACTTTTTCTTTGGTTTTAAATGATGAACCCTCAAGTTCAGTCATCTATGATTTGGTTTCTTCAGACATAAGTCATCTTATTGTTTCTACTTCATCGATGACCTTTACCACTTTAAACTGGAATGTTTCCCAAGTGGGTACTTTAACTACAGTAGACAATTTAATTGCAGATGGTCTGCAAAGTTCTAATTTCACTGTTCGAATTAATGATCCCCTTTCAGATGATTGTTTCTTTGATCCAACACCTTTGCCAACCTATGCTATTCAAATTGCAGACGATGATGTGCCTGCATACACCCTAAGTTCTGTTTCTGGCACTTTATTGGAAGGAAACCCGCAAACGGCAACCGTTTCTTTGGTTCTTCTTGTTGCTCCCCTAACTGATGTGATCATAGACATTGCTAGTATGGATACCACTGAAGTTACTTTGAGCCAGGCGAGTTTAACCTTTACTGCAATTAATTGGAACGTTCCTCAAAACATAACCCTTAGCTCTGTTGACGAAGTGATTGTCGATGGCTCTCAGACCGTATCAATTACAGCTAATATAAATGCAACTTCTAATGTTGCCTTTACTGGTCTAGCGTCACAAACAGTAACAGTTACTAATATTGATAATGATGTTCCTGGTTTTACAGTATCTCCACTCTTGGGAACACTAACCGAAGGAGACTCTCAAACGGCTAGTTTAACAGTAGTTTTAAATAAACAGCCACTATCCAATGTCGTTGTTGATCTTATGATTTCACCAACCGATGAAATAACAACTTCTGTAGGTAGTCTGACTTTTACTTCTTCCAATTGGAATACGCCCCAAGTCATCACCGTTTCTAGTGTCGATGAATTTTTAATTGACGGCACCACTGTATCGACAATTACCTTTTCGATTAATCCAACTTCTGATGGTGCTTTTACGAGCTTACCTAATCAATTTGTATTAGCCACTAACCTTGACAATGATGTTGCTGGCTTTACAGTAAGCTCCCTTGGTGGAGGTGCTCTTCAAGAAGGGTCTTTAGCAACAGTTAGTTTTACTTTGGTTTTAGATGCTGAACCTGATTCTGGATTTGTCATTCTTGATATAGCAAGTTTAGATTTAAGTGAAGTAGTGGTAAACCCACCGACTACTCCCAGAGTTTTTACCCCTGCTAATTGGAATGTACCACAAACAGTAACCTTGAGTTCTGTAGATGATATTATTTTGGATGGAACGGTTATCAGTACAATAAATGTATCGGTCAATGTCCTTTCTACTCCAGCCTTTTCTTCATTAGCAGTGCAGACCGTTTTGGTTCCTAATTTAGATAATGAAGTCCCCGGTTTTCAGATTTCCTCAGTGATTGGAACTTTGACAGAGGGAGCTACATCCACTGCGAGTTTCAAGGCTGTACTCTTAGTTCAGCCTTTGACTGATGTTCAAGTGAACCTGGTGTCCAACGATATTTCGGAAGTATCTCTTGGGGGAACAACCTTCTTAACTTTTACTGCGGCAAATTGGAATGTTTCACAAACGATCACTTTGAATCAAGTAGATGAATTTTTGATTGATGGAAGTCAAACCTCATCAATTACTGCCTCTATAGATCCATCATCAAATGCTGGTTTTATTGGCCTTCCATCGCAAAGTGTAGTGGTAACTACTCTTGATAATGATGTTGCAGGAATAACCATTGTTGTAACCGATAATTTATCTTCTGAAAGTGGGGATACTGCACAATTTACAGCTCAGTTGGATGCAATTCCAACGGCTAATGTGACTATTGATTTCGATACTTCGAATGCAAGTGAGGCAGTTCCTTTAGTAACTCAAGTTACATTTACTCCTGCGAATTGGAATATTCCTCAAACCGTTATGATTTTGGGGATAGATGACTCGCCTCCGGTTTCAGACGGGAGTCAACCAGTAAATATTAGAACGTTTAATGTGAATTCTGCGGATTCCGACTTTAATGCTTTAACCGATGCAGATGTGGCAGATGTAGCAATCAGCAACCAAGATAACGATGCTCCTGGAATTGTGTTGAGTCTCTTGTATAACAACTTCTTTGCTTCTGAGAATGGAATGAGTGTTATCGTTCAATTTGAATTGTTGTCTTTTCCTTTGGGAGGAGAAGATGTGGTTGTTCCTTTATCATTAAGTGGCGATGTAGACGAGGTTTCACTAAGTGCAACCAGTATTACAATCAAAGCTGTAAATTGGGATAACCCTTCTGCGAATCAAATTACACTAACCGGTATAGACGATTTTCTTATTGATGGGACTCGTGCCATCACCTTAATTACAGGAGATCCATCTAGCGCAGAAGCCCCCCACAATAATCTAGATGCAGATGATGTTGCAGATCTAACACTCTATAATTTAGATAATGATTCCCCGGGATTATTAATTACGCTACCTGAGATAGTTTCGGAAAATGCCAGTAGCACAAACTTTACGGTTGTTTTAGCGTCTGATGTTTCAACACCAACAACTATTAAACTTATTGTAAATGACTCTTCGGAATTATCAGTTGATGTTACAGAATTAATTTTCACATCGGCTAATTGGAATATTCCACAGCAAGTAACTGTTTTTGGAGTAGACGACCCTATAATTGACGGGGATATAGGATCTGATATTTATCTTAGAATTGATCCTGTAAAGAGTGATCCCATATACGCCAGTCTAACAGATTATGTTGTTACAGTTTTGAACCTTGATAATGATAGCGATCAGGATGGAGATGGTGTTTTTGATGCAGTTGATAATTGTATTGATACGCCCAACCTAAACCAAGAAGATCTTGATTTAGACGGGATAGGAGATGTATGTGATGTTGATGTTGATGGAGATGGAGTTTTGAATTCTGAAGAAATAGTAGACAGTACAGATCAAAATGATGCTTGCTCTTTCATGTTTCAAAGCATAACCCTACCAGTTTTAGGAACAGGAGATTGTGATGCAGACGGTTTAATTAACCGCATTGATGTTGATGATGACAATGACGGGATTTTAGATGTAGACGAACTTTTTGAAGACCTTGATTTGGATGGGATTCCAAACACCTTTGATCTTGATAGTGATGGTGATGGATGTTTCGACACCCTTGAAGCTTCTTTTACCGATGCAGATGACAATGGGCTTTTGGGATTGGGTATCCTTGAGATTAATTTAGTGGGACAGGTTATGAATCAGGGAGGATATACACCTGCATCGGACAACAATGCCAATGGTATTCCAGAATATAAAGAAGTTAATGAAGTAATCCGTTTTGAAACAGAACTTCAATTGATTACATTCTTTGATGGAAATAGAATGTCTCTTTCGGTTGAGCTACCCTTTGGATCCGAAGTTTCTTATCAATGGCAAATCAATACGGGTACAGAGGAACTTCCTCAGTGGGAGAATGTAGAAGGAAACATTATGTATTCTGGTACGCAAAGCTCACAGATGTACATTGATAATGCTACAGAATCAGTTATCGGAAAGCAGTACCGCGTTTTGGCTAATAATCTATTATTTAGTTGTCAAGAAACAATGGTTTCTACTACTAAAATAGTACTTGCTGATTTGGAGATTCCCACGGCGTTCTCACCAGATGGAGATGGATTTAATGATACTTGGGAAATTCAAGGGCTGAACTTTAAAGGAGGGTATGAGTTGACTGTTTTTAATCGCTGGGAAAATATAGTTTTTACAACTAAAAATTACCAAAACGATTGGGCAGGGACTTCCACTATTTCAAGTTTTATTTCCTCTTCTAACCAGGTTCCCGATGGAGTTTACTTCTATTGGATAACTTGGGCAGATGAAACAGCACCGGTATCGGGTTATGTATATATTAGAAGAAGAAAGAATTGATGAGACAAGTATTTTTATTTTTTGGACTATTGTTTTGTGTGAGCTTTTCTTTTGCTCAACAAGACTCGAGTTTTAGCCACTACATGTTCAATCAACAAATCATTAATCCTGCTTATGCAGGTGCACGTGGATTGACTAGTTTTACATCAATTGTTCGTTCTCAATGGTCTGGTATCGAGGGAGCTCCACTGACACAAACATTATCCTTTAATACGCCTATTACTTCTAAAAAATTAGGGTTCGGACTGAGTGTTTTAAATGATAAAATCGGACCGATTAGCACAACATCTTTTGACATTGATCTTGCATATCACCTGCGTTTGAATAGAAAAGATCATCGCCTTTCTATTGGATTAAAGGCTGGTGCATTGGGTTATCTTTTGGATTCAGATAAAATTAACACATCCATATCTGGTGACCCTTCGTTTGAATCCGATTTAGATCGAAAATTAATTCCTAATATTGGCTTTGGACTTTATTACTATACTCAAAATTTTTATTTGGGATTTGCAGTTCCAAAGCTGATAGAAAGCAAAAGTTTTGAAATCGAACGCCACGCATATTTTCTTGTAGGCGGTCTATTCAATATTAATAAGAATTTTATGCTGAAACCCAGCTTGATGTATAAGCAAACGAAATCAATTGCAGCATTTGATGCTTCAGTTCTAGGAATTGTTAACGAACTGTTTTGGGTTGGAATTCAGGTAAGAAATGTTGTTGATACAATTAATTTTAAACCAGCCAATAATCTCGGTACAACAGCTCTGTTTGGCTTAAGTCTAGGAGAACGATTTTCAGTAGGATATTCCTATGGAATTCCATCTTCAATGACTAATAAAGGTTTCAATACATCAACACATGAACTCATGCTACGATTTGATTTATCCGCAAGAGTAAAAGGGTATTTACGTTCTCCAAGATTCTTTTAACTATGAAAAAAAAACTCCTTACATCCGTTATTCTCCTTTTTGGAACACTTAGCTTACTGGGGCAAGAAGAAAACACCCGGCTTGTTTCTGAGAATTGGGGTGATTACTATTTTGTTAATCAAAATTACGAAAAGGCAGTAAACTTTTATGCTCGTTTCAAGGATTCTATCCGTATCGATACCAGACGAAATTGGGCTTTAGCACTAAGTGCAATGAATAAAAAGTCCGAAGCCAAAACACAGTATGCTATTGTTGCCAATTCTGTTGAAGCTCAGGTTGAAGATTATTATGTATATGCCGGCTTATTGTACGATGAAAAGCAATTGGCTATGGAGTACAGAGATAAATCGTTTCGTTTGCCTTGGTCAAAACCGAGCCTCTTTGAAAATGACAGTTTATTATTCAAAAAACGTTTTGATCAAGAAGCTTACTCAATTAATTCTCTGAAAGGTAATACTAAGCGTTCTGAGTTTGGTATGCTGTTCTTAACAGAAGAAGAAAAAAGTACTGTCTTTTACTTGTCTGAACAAGACAAATCAAAGGCAAGCAAAAAAGTTTTGAAACGCATCAAAACGGATTATCCAATTTATAATTTTCACGAAGGTGTCTTTGATAAAACTAGTTTCACATTATCTGAGCAGGAAGATATCAGCAATTCAATAAATTCACTTTTTCAAGAAGGACCTGCCAGTTTTCATGAGGCATCAGGCCAATTGTATTTCACTAGAAGTGCAGATGAATTGGATAAAAAGAAAACGGTTCAATTGAATTTGTATCAAATTCAATTATCTGATTTGAATCAGAATAAAACACCAACCGCATTGCCGATTAATGTGAATGAATTTTCGACGATGCATCCTAGTGTTAACGCTGCTGGTACGGAATTGTATTTTGCTAGCGATCGTCCTGGTGGTTTTGGTGGGATGGATTTATATCGTGTGAATATTGAGGCTGGAGTTTTTTCAGACCCTATTAATTTAGGAGCAGACATTAATACCGTTGGGGACGAAGTTTTCCCATTTGCTTATAGCGATCAGTTTATGTTTTATTCTTCTAAAGGGAAAGAAGGAGCAGGAATGATGGATGTTTATTTAGCTGAGAATCGATTTGAGAACCGATGGAAAACCCATCTTCTCGGAGCTGGAATTAATTCTGATGAAGATGATTTTTCTTTTGGATTGAATGAAAACCTGGCACTTGGATATTTTGCATCGAACAGAAAAGGTGGCCAAGGCGCAGATGACTTGTATGCATTTGATTTTGACCCTACAATTCATGGTATTCAAGATCGTTATGAATATACTCCGTCAGACACCTTAGTTGTTGCGCTTAATCATGTCCTGGTCAATGACCAATTGAATTTAGAGCAACAAGACCCGTTACAACGTTTGATTAAAAAAGAAGCTGAACTCACCTTACCGCCAGCTTTTGGAACATTGGAATTGAATAAAAACGGATCTTTTTTATACAAGAACACACAACCTACTCAGGCGAAAGATTCTTTTGCATACAGATTAACCAGTGACAAAGGAACTTCAGAACCCATCTGGGTAAATCTCGATCGAGCATCGGTAGACAAAGAAGATCTTAATCCAATAGTAGCAGATGCATTTTTGCCTATATTCTATAATCTTGATGAGAGCTCAATTTTAACAACCTATCTGGATCGAGTTAATGAGGTTGTAGCGGTTATGCAGGCGAATCCAACCCTAGAGGTTGAGCTCAGCTCTTTTACGGATTGTAGAGGGTCTTTGGAGTATAACCTGGCTCTTTCGAGTCGTAGGACTCAAGCCATTATTGACTATGTACAAGAACGTATCTCGAACCCGCAACGTATTTATGGAAAAGGGTATGGAGAAGATGTTGTAAATAAAGGCTTCAAAAAAGATTATGCTTTAGTTGTTGGAAGTTTTCGAGAACCTAGTAATGCTACAATTTTATTAAATCAATTGAAAAGAAAAGGGTTTAATCCAATCTTACAAGTTGCTGATTCCAGTATTAGAGTACTTGTCTCCCAGCAAGATTCTAAAGCAGGTGCTAGACAAGTTAAAGAGGAGTTGAAAGAAATTGGAGTCGACACATGGATATTAATCAACCCATGTATTCAGGTTTCAGAAGAAGTGCACCAGCAAAAAAGAAGAACAGATTTTAAGGTCGTTAGACTTTAATAGATTTTTCATTAGCTGGTTTCATGGATCGTCTTTTTTCTCTGTAAAAAACAAATCCGACCCCTTTCACCTGAGTGATGTCCATCTACCTGATTTGTCAAAACGTATTGAAATTTATTTGAGAAATCTATTAAAGAAGCATCAACTTCGAAAGCTTCTTTTTCAGTTAAACCATGTCTAATTATAACGTGTTTTATTTTAAACCTTTATCAATTATAGCTTTAATTCTTTCAGATTTTAAAGAAGAATCTGAACTAAGCTTTACTCCTTTAGCATGCTGAAAACTCGGTCTCCAAAACCTTTACCAATATAGAAAGGAACATCTTCATATGGATCAATCAATCCATAAACATAAAAACCTAATTTTGAAATTGAAAGCTCATCAAACATTTACAATAATAATTTATTTGAATTTACTAAAATACTGTTTTATTATTTCAAAAAAATCTTTGTACCAAATAGTGTTAAGGTGCTTTGGGGACAGTTGATTAACATTATGAGTAGAATAGTCCTTACTTACACCTTACTACTAACTGTTTAAAATTATAACAACATTTGATGATGGAGTGTCACCAAACGTCACAAAATTCTATCGTTTAGTTGTTACTTTTAATATTATTCTTAATTTCAAGTAACTCTTCTTTTGTATATCTTTTGTTCTTCCAATACATCTGAACATCACCTTCTGGAATTACTAAATTTTGAAAAAAAGCTTTTTCGTTATTATCCATAATTACTAATTAAACCATAAATTTAAATTTTATTACTTATCGCCATCTTTTTAACATAAAATGAATTAGTTGAAAATTAATTTACACCTGACATTTATTCAGATTACAGGTGTGTTTTTTTTATTAATTCTTATTTTTATAAAAGCTCACTTTTTATTTGTTTTTGTGGAGTGAAATTAATGTATTATTTGATTTAATTAATTACTACATTACTACTTCATAAGGTTTGAGGATAATCATGATTCGAGTCCTTTCTTTTGTTTGTCAAAGCTTATTTTCATTATCTGACTTTATTTTGGATAGATATAAGGAAAAGCCTAATTAAAAAGCCTATTCTTTGATTAGGGGATAGTTTATTGAGTTTTCTTGTATTTGACTTGGTGATTACTTATAATATCCTTTAGGAGGTCTCCAAGCTCCCATGTAATCCTATTGACTGTCCCTTTATGTCTTTCAGCCTTTTTAATTCCTTTGTATTTACTAGATAATTTATTCATCGTTCATTTCCGTCCGCTATAAGGCTTCATTCTTGGGGCCTATTTTCCTCACAATCTCTATTGAGTACTTTGTTGAAACAGTAGTTTACTTTCAATTTTTTGTCTAAAAAGGCTTTGTTGAAAAAATCAAATTGTTACATAAATTAATAACGTATTCACACATTCCCTAAAAAAATACCCCCCTAACTATCTATTAATAAAAGTATTGAGGTCAAACAGCACTCCAACAAATCTAAAAACCGGTTATTCAGAATGTAAAAAAGCTTTACTCAGCTAAGTACCAAGCCTCTAGTTCTAGGGTCTGGGTAAGGAAGTAATATAATTGCATTGCTTTACGTTTCGATTCAAACCTTCCATAAGCAACCCTGTAATAACCTTCAGGACTTTGTTTTGCTAATGAAGCCTCATCAAATCCTTCTCCTTTAAGCTTGTCAAGCATTTTTAAGGCATTGGATTTTTCACGAAAACTCCCTGCAATTACACTAAAGAAATCTCCAGCAACATTTTCCAGACCAGTGTTACCCTTCGAATTTTCAACAACATTAAGTTCTGAAGCAGCCACCTCTCCCATATCAAAAGAAGCTACCTGTTCGTTAGTTTTGATTTTTTCTTGAGCAACTTCTAGAGACTTTAAACGCTGGTGATTATAAGACTCTTCTTTTGTGTTTGTAGAGTTTTGAGAAAAAGTTGGACTTACTAAACCAAGCGGTGATTCTTCATTTTTATTGGAAGTCATTTTGCTTTCTACTAATACTTTATTTTCCTCAGGGCAACCCATTATTAGCTTTCTCTCCAGATTGATTTGGGCATTTATCTTCAAGATCAGGAATACCATCACTATCATTATCCGGACAACCGTTAAACTCAGGAAGTCCAGGAATTTTAGGACACTTATCTTTTCTATTAATTATTCCATCACCATCTTTATCTCTATCTCCAATACCTAAGTATATAGATGCTTTGTGTCTTAAATGGGTTATCCCATTTTCATCAATCGCCTTATTGAAAGAGGAAGAAATTTCAAATCCAAAGTGATTCGTGATTCTGAACTGTACTCCCAAGCCAGGCGATAGGGTTCTTGAAAAGTACTGGTTGAATGGAATTGTATCTCCAAACAAACCCCTATCGATTCCAGAAATACCGTAACCTAATTTTAAAAATGGCCGTACTTTTTTTGTAGAATAGAATGTTTTCTTGACAAAAACCTCCCCCGCATAGAAAGGGAAATCAATATTATCTTGACCTTCAATTTTTTTTATTCTATTAATAGATATTTCAGTACCAAAGTATAAGCCTTTATATATCAATTTTGAAATTGAGACTGATGGCCCACCAAGATTCCAGTGGTCAGAAACATTGAATAAGTCTTCAAAAAATTCTCCTTGAGGAAAGTAAGGGGCATCTACTTTTGTCCCAATAGGATAAAGGTCGACAGCATCGAAGCTAGCAGATATAATCCATTTATTCTCATTGTATTGAGAAAATAAATTTGTGCTAATCGATAAAAGTAAAATAATTACGTATGTTTTAAGATCAACAAAAGTGACAAATTTCAAATCTTTAATTACAATTCTTTTGTTCATATTATGAATTACTTGTAATTAAGGTAAAGCCATCCCTTTTTTAATTCACCTGTTTGAATAATCTCCACAATAAAATAATAGGGCCCTGCTGGCAACAATTTCCCAGTCTCTTGAAATAAGCCATTCCAATCATTCTGATATGCTTTTTTACGAAAAACTAATTGCCCATTTCTATTATATACAGAAACCCTTGAGTTAGGGAAATTTTCAATATTTATAATTTTCCATGTGGATTCAGATCCAAAAGAGCCTGGAGTAATAAGTTGTGATACCATAATTAAATCATCATCTATTCCATCTCCATTTGAATCAGGATCACAATCGTTTCCAATTCCATCCATATCATCATCTAATTGGCTGGGATTGGCTACATTGGGGCAATTATCAAATTCATCTGGAACACTGTCCAGATCGGTGTCTCTTCGCTTTACAACAAACTCAGCACTTATTGATGATGAGGTATAAAAATTTGTGCTTTCCATATAAGCTGTAATATTACATGTGCCTATCCCAACAATAACTATTGTTGTTCCAGATACAATAGCAACTTCAGGATTATCACTTATATACATAATTTCTCCTGCTCTTGAGGTAGTTGGAGGGGTAATTTCAAAGTCATCTTCATAAACAAACTTTTCAGGAATAGAAAAATCAGAAAGTTCGGTTGAAGCAGGAATAACGGTTATTACCCTATTTGCTATTGTAGGATTATAAAATTGGTTTCCTTCTTGCTGTGCAGTAATATAAACCTGTCCAAGATCGTTAAAATAAAGAACGTTATTTTCTAATGAGCTACTAGTCATGCCCTGTTTATTAACACTAACGTTTAGATTAGAGTCAGAAAAAGGATTTATTGGAATCGCGATATTTTCCGAATAAGGAATCTCCAAGGGAGGTTCAGGGTTAAAAGTTATGTTCTGATTTAACTTAACTACATCTAATGAAAAGTGTAATGTGGCAGGGTAATGATTTGGGTGATCATTTTCTACAGTGAAATATGTTAAGGAGACTATTCCGGTTTGACTATTTGTAATTAGCTCGTAATTCCCTAATGTACCTGAAATAGTAGCTGCGGATCCCGGCGCAATCTCAATATAAACTGGTGCACCTGAAGTTGATGACGCGGATATTGGTATAGATGTAAAATCCTTAAGTGGGGTTTGATTAGGGAGCTCTGAGGGGATTATTGCCTGATTATCTTTTAATATGTCAAAAACTACTTGAATAACTGCATCTTGATAATAATCAGATCCCTCGAATTTAGCACTTAAAAGTACTCTTCCAATTTTATTAAAGTTTAAAGTCTTGCCTATGAAATTTGCTGTTGACAAGCTTGACGATGTATATCGTATTTCACCATCATAATCGGATGGATAGGTTGGCTCTTTTAATTCAAACTGACCAATTGAAAACGCTTTTTTAAGACTCGACTCATACCATGAAATATCAAAAGGAGCCCCATTTACTGTCAGTATCATAGTTGCTGATCCTGAAGCATATAGAGATGATTCGCTTTGATTTACTGTCACTATAGTAGTTCCACGTCTTAGAATACTTACGGTGTTCCCACTAATTGTAGCTATTGAAGGATCTGCAATAGAGTAAGTAAATGCCCCGTTGCTGTTAGAGGTTGCGGCAATATTAAAATCCGGATCCTCAATTTCTTTTGTTATATCATTAAAGATTATAGTTGGAGCTCCCTTATTTACAGTCATTGTAGTGCTTCCAGAAATACTTAAATAATTTTCAGTTTCATCTATATTAACGCTCACGCTTGTCTGACCAATACCAACAATAGATAACGAGCTTCCCAAGGAATTAGCAATTGAAGTGTCTGAAACACTAAATGTTTTATTACCGCTGCTGTTAGTTGTAACATTAGGGGTAAAATCTGAGTCCCCATAGTTTTTAGTAATTTCTGGGAAGTCTAAAGTTGGTGTTGCTTTGTTGACTGTTAGACTAATCACTTTTGATACTGGGGAATAAAAATCATTAGAGGCTTGACTGACAGTTATATTGGTTGTTCCTGCTTTTAAAACGCTTAAAACATTTCCACTTATTGAACCAATTGTTCCATCACTGATAGTGAAAGTAAAGCTTCTGTCTGTAACGGATGAGGAGGCAGTCAAGGTAAAAGCTGGATCACCATAAGTCAAGACAATATCATTTGCAGCGATATTCACACTCTGTTGGTTAATAGTTAGCGTCATATTGGAGCTACCTGAAATACATGAGCCATCATCTTGACTTGCTGTAACAGTTGTAATCCCAGATTTTAAAATGGTAATCTGACCACTAGATGCATTTATTGTTGCAATACTTGTGTCAGCAATCGAATAGGTGATTGGGATTGCTCTGATTAGACGTGGCTGCTACTGTAAAATTTGAATCTCCAAAAGTTTTTGTTACATCATTAAAGGAAATTACTACCGAATTTCCTGAACATGTTGTACCCCATGAGGGCTGGAATGCAGCATTACCACCAAATGTAGGATTAGAATCTGCCCAGCCGGTTGGTTCTGAACCTTTTAGCTGAACACACCAATTCGAAATGTCTTGGTTAAAACTAGTGGCCCCAAAGAACATTGTATCAAATATAGTTATGTTAGAAGTGTCCCAACAATTTAAAGATACACCTCCATTATTGAAACGGTTGCTCGATCAAACATTTGCATAACAGTAGTTGCACTTGTCATATTCCAGTCGGATATATCTTGATTAAACTGATGATTCCTTCTAAACATTGCCCTAAAATTTGTAACATTGCCAACATCCCAATCCCCTATATCTTGATTGAAAGCAGAAACACCACCAGTAGATGCCTCCAAGTGTCCCAAACATAGCTTGCATAACTGTCACTTTGCTCACATCCCAACGCCCAATATCTTGATTAAAGATATTGGCTCCCTAGAACATCTCAGTCATATCGGTAACATTAGAAGTATCCCAGAACTCCAATATCTTGATTAAATGTGTTGGACCAGTAAATAAAGAAGACATGTCTGTAACCAAGAGAAGTAACTACTCTATTCCAATCGGTATCAGTAATAGGTTTTGCAGCTAAAGATGTATTATCATGAATAGTATATATATCCGAACCTATAGAACCAGTATTTAGCCTGCAGTACAGCCTGAAGTACACTTTACTATACCATTTGAATCGATAGTTAAAGTGGCGGAAGCTTGAGCAGATAAATTAAAGCTCAAAAAGAAAAACAATAATTGAAATGAAACAAAAAACATTAAAAAACTATTTTTTAAATTATTCATTTTCTTGAGTTTCTATATTATTGTCAATCTCAGAGTCTTTACTAACCTCTGATTTTTTTTTACTCTTTAAATCAACACGAAGCATCAGCTCGTGGGTTGAATTTTTAATTGCCTGCATATCACTTGCTGATGAGAACTCGTATCCATAACCAATATGAAATCCTTTTTTACTTTTTAATTTAAAAAAAAACGCTAGGGTATTGTTATTAGTGAAAACAGACCCCAAGGAAAATCTATCGTTATAATCCATTTCAATAATTGAATTGATTAAATCGGGCTGCCTTGGATTTGATCTGTAGATTAAGGACGGATTAACAGAAAATTTATCAGAAAGGTTTAGATAAATACCTCCACTTAGATGAAGGTAGGTGTAATCTCTTGATGTTAATTCCCAGTCTTGGTTTTTGTTAAGTGCTGTACTATTTAATAACCCAGGGACAGCAACGCCTAGAAACCCTTTTTTAGAAATATAACTTACTCCAGCTCCTAAAATTGGTGAGAAATAACTTCCAGGTGCTGAAATTGATTGATTTGTTTCACTAAAAATTCTGGGGACATTATTGATGTCAACATTAAAAAATCTTCCACCAGCCTTAAGTCCTAAAGACAAATAACTACTATTAGATAATTGAAGTTTATAGCTATAATCTACTGTTACCTGCGATTTATTTTCAACAAAAACCCGATCATTTTGAATGGTAAATCCCAAACTTGCATTTTTTCTCTCAGGTAAATGAATAATTAAATAATTAGTCAAAGGGCCGTCTTCAATACCTAACCACTGAGCTCTTGTGTTTAAATTAATTGCCGAACCATCTACACCAACGTATGCAGGATTGAAAAATGCTAAGATTAAACTTATTGAAAATCAAACTCGATTCTTGAGAAAACAAAGATTGACCAAGTATAATTAGTATGTAAAATAAATATTTTTTCAATTTAAAAAATTTGTTGTTCTATTTGATAAAAAAACCTCCGACTTCGAAATCCCCTTGTGTGTCCAAAATATGAATAGTTCCATCTATCCATATACAAGCATAGCCAGTGTCATTGTTTACTTCTGGTCCATCACCGTATCCGTAATCAATTTGTACTCCATATGAATCTAATATGGGAGCACCTGTCAACATTCCAACTACTACCACTTTTCCATCCACAATTGCTATATCGGTAGCTTTACCTTGATCATATCGTGTACCATTAACTGTTGCCCCTGGAAGAAGGTGTTTGGTTTGATTTTTCCAATAGGTTGGATATTGTCCCACCATATTCATGGTCCAACCAGCCTGATAAACCGTATTTCCATCAAGGGCTAGTCCATGCACGCCAGAGTCTTGCCAGCCTTGGTTAAGTGACCCGATATCACACGTTTTTCTTTGAGTTCCCTGCCAATAAGCCGGTTTATTTATTGAGCCTAACATGCTATGTATCTGGTGATACAATACCACCAAAAACTGCACTACCATTTGATTTTAATTTCACTGTAACTGCCTCTCCATCTGAATTACTAGGTGATGACAAGTTTGCTTTTGTATTATTTTTCCAATATGCTGGTATCTGATAGTGGTGGCCATTTAAAAAATAACCTGCTGTGAGAACATCACCATTAGATTGAACAGCAATACCTGTAGCTCCATGATCCCCACCTCCTGAATTTTTATATTTAACTCCATCTTTCCAGTAACATCCATAAGCCCCACTCATCCCATCAGCATGAGAATAATATCCACCTACATAAACACTATTGTCTTTTACTAAAATAGATTGAGCTTCACCTTCAAATCCTGGAAGATCGTTCTGGATTATATTTTGACCATTTATTTCCCAATATTGGGCTCCTGATCCATAGGCATAACCACTAACAAAAACTTTACCATTATCTACCGTAATATCACTTGCAAAAGAATTTACATTTAATGCGTTTTTTTGCCCATTAACCCAATAAACTGCCCCCTCTGTTTCAGATGTCCCAGCTATAAAAATATCATATCCAGAGATTTTTTGTGGACAATCACTACAAATAATGATTTCAGTATTATCTTCTGTTTCATCATCTGTGGTATCATCATTATTTTCTATATCATCATCTGTGGTATCACTATTATCTTCTAAATCTACATCTGAAGTATATGTTATATCCATCTGGCCATCACAGTATTCGTTTAAATCAAATTTAGCTGATAAGATTGTACCGCTATCGCTTAAATTTATATTAGTAATTGTTCCAATTACTGTAGTACTAACCGTCAAGCTAATAGTTCCTTCTTCGATTAGGAACGGTGAACTGTCGAAAGAAACACTAAAGTTTCCCTCAATCTCTTCTCCGTCTTCAATATGTAAAATAAAGGTTAGGTCATTATTTCCATCAATAGAAAATACAATTGAGGTTACAGAACAGTCACCTTCGTCTTTCGAAGCGCCTGAAGAAAGAACCCATTCACCAATTATAGCATTAGTTTGTTCAGATAGTGATCCTCCTGATTCTTCTAGCTGAGCCACTTCTGACTGCACATTAGCTAATTGTTCCTGGATTAGATCTATTTCATTTTGAGCAGCTACTAATGCTGCTATTAAACCTGCAAGGTCATCTGAATTATTATAGTTTTGAAAATCTCCATAAAGATCATTAATTGTACTGGAAAGATCTGTAGTAATTAAGTCAATTCGAATGACCTGGTTTAAAAGATTATTCAAATCTCCAGATAAATCTCCAGACTCCTCAATCAAATCCCCAATATAATATGAGACATTTTCTAAGTTATCTTCAATATTATTTACGGCATCACTAAGACTATCCATGTTACTAATCGCTCCCTGCAACAATTCCGAATTTTCAGAGACAGCTTGTTCGTTTTCAGAAACTTCTTGGTCTAATTGAGAAACTGCTTCAATCAAACTAGAGGTGACTGCATTTTGTTCAACTAATTGTTCAGTCAAAACACTAACCCTGGTGGTAAGACTGTCTATTGTGCTTCTTTGTAACAAATAATCGGATTGTAAATCATCTATAGTTTGACAACCATTGTTAGAAATTAAAAAAAACGCTAAGACTCCAGTAATAAATATATATCTGATGTGTTTAAAAATAAAATTCATAGTAATTATGTTTAAAGATGTTTTGATCGAGCAAAAAATTCAGATCGTTGTGTGTCAAAATAATGTATTTGAACATTATGTTCAATTTATTTAAATCGCTTTTTATGCAAAAGTAATTTTCAAATCCTGAAAAAAGATTTAACTTTGTAAAACTACTAGTCAAATATTAATTTATTACTGCAAGTTCATTAATGGAAATATATCCTGTTTACCTTTTATTGGTCGTTTTAACAATTGTTATAGTAAGACTATTCAAGTTACAGACGGACGAAAATAAATTTAATTTAAGATATCTTATAATTCATTTTTTATTTCAGATTTTGACATTAATATATATGTCATTATACTTAAAATTTAACATTAAAATTCCTTTGATAATTATTACTTCTGGAAGGGTTTTTGTTTTTATTTCTTTCTTTTTATACTTAAAATCTATTCTGGAAAATAAAAAATCTAGGCTTACTTTCGTTTATTTTATTCCCTGCTTAGTTTTACTATTGGTTGATAATCTCAACGCATCTGGAATCAGATTGTTCACCTTTGTGGATAAATTAACTGTTCAAGAAAATATGTTGGGATTCAATAGTGTGGATTTTGTTGGCAAGGATGATGTTTTTGTAGTTACTTGTATGAATACTATCCTTTTCACTGGGTTAATTTTAAATAAATTCTATCAATTACTAAAGAGTGAGCTTCTATCGGACAAAAACAAAATATATGTCTATGACTTACTAAAATATTATTATTTAATAGTTACAATCATAAGCTTTTCTACCCTTCTTGTTCTTGGATTATTTTTATTAAATATTAAATGGCCTATTGTTATGATTCTAATTAAGTTGTTGGGGATATTTAACATTATGATTTTAATAATAAAACCTGGATTATTGTCAAGAATTAATCGTGTCAAAAATTCAATTGAAATAGACGAAAGTTTAAAGATCATATATCACCAAATTGAATCGTTTCTTATGAAGGATAATTCTTTCTTGGACTCTAACCTCAATTTAGCTAGCATTAGTTCAAAAACTGGCATAAGAAGTGAATTGGTTAGAAATAGTATTAAGGAACATTCTAATATGAACGTACCAATGTTTATAAACTCATATAGAATAAATTACTCAATTAAATTAATAGATGAAGGATACTTAAAAAACTTTTCTATGGAGGGACTTGCAGAAAAGGCTGGATTTAATTCACAAGAAAACTTTAATAGAGTTTTCAAGTTAATGAATTCAATTACTCCAACAGAATATCTTAATTCCAAACAATAGAATTTAAAAACTTCTATTTCACTGATACTGTGGCATATCTTCTAACAATTTACCTTACTTAATTTATAGATTAATGCCAGTAAAACATGCTAAATCTTCAAAAAATCATTTGTTTAATTTCTTTTCTTCAGAAGCAAATTCGGATCACCGTTAACCTTGTTCTCCGGTAAACTTTCATCAGAAGATTTAACTAATTTTTTGGATGTCCTGAATTTAATATAAATCTCATGAGAACGACTGTTAGTAGATCCTGTCCAATTTCCTATTTGTGATGTAACCGAATATCCTATTGAAAGGGCAGGAATTAACTTAAATCCTGAAATAAAGCTTAAGTTACCACCTGAGCCATTAGGGGAAATAAAGCCGTTACCAGAAGCTCCATAATTTATACCAAACCAAAATAAATCCTCATAAAAAAGCATGGTAGAAACATCAATACTTGTAGGAGTATTCGAAGCTTTTTTTATTAAAAAATTAGGGTTAATTAATAATTTATCATTGAGTTCTTTTTTAAAACCACCCGACAAGTAATAATGTCTTTTTTTATTTATTGTTTTGGGCTCAAAGAAATAGGGTATTGAAAAAGACAAATATAACTTATCAGTATAATAACGAAGTCCAAAGCCAATATTTGTAATAAAATAACTGTCCTTTGTTCTGACATTTGGATCAGTTATATCATCAAAACTCATGCTATTTAAACTAATATTATGGTCGTTCCCACTTAGTTTAATTCCTAGTGAAAGACGATGAGAGTTCTTATTTAGTTTAAGATGATATGCTGCATTAATTCCAATAAAATTACTGCTTGTTGGACCAATTTTATCACTAATTAGTTCCATCCCTATTCCTAAATTATTTTTTAATTTAGCATCCAAAAAAATCGAATTTGTCTCAGGATTCCCCTCAAAACCTAACCATTGTAAGTTGCTAATTGAGCTAATTGTTAGGTTCTCTTCCAATCCAACAAAAGCAGGGTTAAACAATTGACTATTTAACATATAATGATTAAAATTGAGTTCTTGCTGACCTTGAATTTGGTGTATATTCAAGAATGAAAAAAGGACAATATTTAAAACTATATATTTATTCATCGTTCATCCTTGTAATATAAACATATCCTTTTCTTACATCTGATCCATCTCCATTTAAATCCAAAACATAAAAGTATGTCCCCACTGGAAGGTTTGATGAGCTGGTGGTACTCATATTGTTATTATAAGTCCCGTCCCAATCATTTTGATATCCTTTAGATTCATATACTTTTATTCCCCATCTATTGAAAATAACGATTTTATTATTAGGATAATTTTCATTTAATCCTCCTCTAATTGTCCATAAATCATTAATTCCATCTGCGTCTGGTGAAAATGCACTTGGAATCACTAGATTCGTGATTATCAATTCGCTTGATTCCGATATAATCTCTCCTCCACAAATGTAATCTGGCGATGAGGTTATTACTCTGAACCTCCACCCTTCCATATTGTAGGATGGATTATAAATAGTTAATTTATTTGTTTTAGTACCACTATAAATTTTATTATCTGAAATTTCAACCCATTGATTATATGACGTGGAAGAGACTACCTTTTTACTTACTTGCCATATATAATTAATTGAAGATTCAGAATTTGCAAGAATATAAATCTCATTTGTTGATCCTCGATTAATTATTTGTTCTCCGATTGGCTCTAAATAGATTTCTACTGGTGATCCGTTCTCTAAAAAATCAAATACTCCATTAGCGTCATTATCTGCAATTCCTGAATAACCCACGCTTGAAGATACTTTACCATTGAAATCAATTTCAGGGGTTCCAGAACCTATTATTCCATCTAAATCTAGATCAATGTACCCCGCTTCACTCACATCAAAGCATCCATCACCGTCACTATCTATATCAAGATAATTTGGAATTCCATCATTATCTAAATCATCTATGCCCTCAACAACATCCTCGATACCATCATTATCGTCATCCAAATCTTGATTATCCCCTATACCATCACTGTCATTATCAAACCACTCAAATTTATCAAGCGGGAATTCATCAGATGAATTGATAAAGCCATCTCCATCACAATCTAAATTTTTCCATTCATTCTTTTTTGGAAAATCAGTAGATGATGGGTTGAAATCACAACTATCTTGGGGGTTTGTGTTATCATTTTTGATTTCTTGAAAATTACTAACCCCATCTCCATCACAATCAAACCCCTGATCTGGAAAAATACTTAAACTTTCAAATCTGTAATCACATCTATCATTAATATTAGTGCCATCAATTAGTTCAATTTCATTTAGAACTCCATCTCCATCACAATCTGATCCCTGCCAAGCAAGACTTGTACTTGTACTTACACTACTTAATAAGTAGCTACATTGATTAATTGGATTAGTATTATCGATATCCTCCTTTTCATTTGTAACACCATCACCATCACAGTCATCTCGGGAACTTACCACAAGTGTTATGTTATTTATGTTTAAGGAACAACTATTGAAAGGATTAGTGTCATCATCATAAATTTCAGTTGAATCAAGAACACCATCTCCGTCGCAATCTATTAAAGCAGTTATACCTATAGTAATACTATCTATATTATAGCTACAGGCATTTCTTGGATCAGTATTGTCAATCCGTTCATCTCCATTTAAAACACCATCTCCGTCACAATCGAGGCTTTTCCATCTTGAAGATGTATTATTAAATAATGTGCCTGGGAAAAAATAATCACATGGATCTGAACAGCTTGTCCCATATAATATTTCACTTGCACAACAAACACCATCACCATCTACATCACAAGGAGGGGTACAATCTTCTTTAAGTATAATAGTTGATGAAGAAGCTGAATTTCCGCAAAGGGATGGTACTTCATACAAGATGTTATATGTCCCGTGTGTTGAATTTTGAAAACTAATTTTTCCGGTTGTTGGATTTATGTCTAGCCCTGCTGGCAAACTATAGAATGTTCCTGAAACAGAACCACTAATAGAAGGTCTAATATCAGTGTCATCAGGACAAAACTCAGTCCCGAGAGCATATCTATAATCAAAACTACTCGTGTTGAGAGAGGATATGGTTATAGAAATAGTTGTACTACTCACACATCCAAGTGTAACAACAGGATAGGTTATAGTTTCAGGAGTTGTGTATGTAATATTATAAATGCGAGGAACTGAATTATTTGGATTAATAATTCCTGTTATTTGATCAATTGAAAGCCCTGATGGACTGGATGTAAATGTTCCGCCTAAAGTTATAACAGTGGGTGAGGCTAAAGAAGAATTTTCTGTACAGAATAGATTTGAACTATAACTGAAATTGGAGTTGTCAATGGCCTTTATTTCAATTGTTAATGAGGATGTATCTTGGCAATCACCAGCTGTAGTGTATCCGATTGTATAACTACCAACCGATGATAAACTAGGAATTATATTTCCTGTGGTTAGAATCTATATTAAGGCCCAATGGACTTGACGGTGAATACTCCTCCAGGCGTCTCTATTGTTGGTGTAACAGTTGATAGATCGCTTATGCAGTATGATAAAGACCGGATAGCTGAAACCTGGATTGTTTTTAAAATCATTAATTACTAAAGTAAAAGATGCTGTTCCTGCGCAAATGCCTTCTGAAGTATATTCTATTGTGTAGGTTGAAACAGCAGATAAATTAGTGTCGATTTCACCCGTAAGAAAATCAATATTTAATCCCGACGGACTGGATGTAAATGTTCCGCCAAATATAGAAAGGGTCGGAGTTACTTTTTCTGTGGTTCCTTGACAATAAGTATTGTCAGGATAAGTAAAAGTAGGATTATCTACTGGTTTAATTATCAGTGTAAAAGTAGATGTTGATGAACACAAGCCTGAGGTAGTATGTTCGATGGTATAAGTTCCAACATTAGAACTAGTAGGTGAAACTCCACCAGTAGTCATATTTAAATCTAATCCTGTGGGACTAACACTGAAAGACCCTCCTATATAATTTAATGTTGGCGTCACTATTTCTGAGGTCGACTTACAATAAAAATTGATAGGAAATGAAAATGTGGCATCATCGGGCGCTTTTATCTCCATCGATAATGAAGAAGTAGTTGAGCAAATACCATCAGATGTGAATTCGATTGTATATGTTCCAACTGTTGAAATGGAAGGTGAAATTGCACCTGTTGTTGCATTTATAGTTAGACCTAGTGGACTAGATGTAAAAATCCCACCTGAAACAGCTAAAGTTGGTGTTACAGAGCTAGAGTTGGTTTGACAATAAATATTATCAGAATAATTGAAAGTAGAGTCATCCTCATTATTAATAATAATAATAGTTGATGAAACAGATGAGCATAAAGCTCCAATGGTGTATTCGAGAGTATATGTTCCTATACTAGACATCGCAGGAGTTATTTCTCCGTTAGATGTATCAAAATTTAGCCCATCTGGACTGGAACTAAAAGTTCCACCAATTGTATTTATAGTAGGAGTAATTGTGCCGGAGAAACTTTCACAAAAAGAATTTTGAGTGTAATTAAACGTTGGGTCATCTTCAGGGTAAACCTCAAACAAAACACTTGTTGCACCTGGGCATGATCCTGGAGTTGTGTAAACAATCGTATAGGTTCCAGTACTAGAACCAAAGGGAGTTATAATTCCGCTAGTTGAATTCAAATTTAATCCTGATGGGGAAGAGGTAAAATTCCCTCCTGCTATATTTAAAGTTGGATTAAAATTAAAAGAAAGGTTTGCATTTTCACAACCTATATAACTCGGAATATGTAAGTGTGGGCGCATCTGGAGCATCTATTTGAATAGATCGAGTTGAAGTTGAAGAACAGTCTCCTGCTGTACTATATTCTATAATATAAGTTCCAGGTGATGAGGAGTCAATGTTTATTCTACCTGTTCCATCCATACTCAGACCTCCGGGGGGGGTAAATGTTCCTCCAGGATTAGTTACTACAGGATTTATGGAAACGGAACTGCCCTGACAGTAATAACTACTAGGATAATTGAAGCTCGCATCTGCTAAAAAATCTGTAATTGCTATGGTAAAAGTAGATGATAAAGAACACGCGCCAGAGATAGCATATTCAACAGTATATGTGTTTACAGACGATGCGGTTGGCGAAATCACACCAGTTGTAGAATTAATCACCAAACCAGCTGGAGAAACACTAAAAACACCTCCTGCATCTCCTGTTATTGCGGGAGAAATTTCTGAAAGAGTAGTCTGACAATAATTATTTAAAGGATAACTAAACCCAGCATCTGGGTCTTCAATGGTAATTGTATTGGAAGAAGTGTGGACTTTTCCACTTGTGGGTTCTGTCCATGAAGCGGTAATTTCATATGTCCCAGAAACGGAAGCTGAAACATCGATTATTCCTGAAGTTGGATTAATTGAAAGTCCACCAGGGGTCGCTGTAAACGAATCAGGTTTGTATCGAAGGGCAAACATATCATATTCGTGTTCAACTTCAGATTGTGTTAATTCGTGTGCAAAAATCCTAATTGGGCCAAATTCTCCTTCAAATTCAAAACCATTGGTATCTGGATTTCTTTCTCCGTTTGAATTTCTACCAAACATAATAGTTCCTTCAGCTGGATACTCCAAATTGATAAGTTTCAGTAACAGTACCCGTTAAAACGGCGTCAACATAAAATTTAACAACCCCGGTCTGGTCAACTGATCCAGGACCTCCATCCACATCTCTTGTTATTAATAAGTGATACCACTGATTGTTATTCAGCGTATTATCTGCTATTATAAAATGTCCAGCACCAGCGCAAATCGGCAAACCACAAGTGCTATTATCAATACCACTTCCAATTCTATATTTCCATTTTCCACCTTGAGACCAAAGAGATGAAATCCCCTGGGAGCTTAGTTCTGGATCGGTCGGGCTACTCCCACTTGTCCATTCATAGATAATAGTTTTATTATCCCGGTCAGTCCAATCATATTCCTTAACCCATACAGAAATTGATTGTGATTTCCTTGGAAAAAATCCACTATCACCACTGGAGTCATTTTCAATTAAATCATCTAAGTTTCCAGGAGCAGTAAATTCCAGGGACATTCCTTCATTATGTTTTATATTTCCATTATTATTTCTTGTCACAAAGTCTGGATGATAAGTTGGATTGTCTGTCCAGACATTAAGACTATTGTCATCTTTGAGCTCCCAATGGGTAAAGGAAGAATTCGTTGTTAAATTCGATAAAACACCAGTAGTTCCACCAGTAACACTACCAACATTGGTCCAACTTGCTGGATTTCCAGGATCTAAATACACATTAGGAAGTGTTCGATGAGAGTTTGTTGGAATTATTGTAGGGGTAAGCGTTCCACCAGTATTTCTACAAATTGGACTAGACGCATAGCTTAGTTGATACCCTGGATCATTTACTGAGCGAATTGTAATTGAGGTTGTAGCGCTTTCGCAGCCAATTGTATATGTTATGTTATAAACTCCAGCTAGAGAGTTCGATGGGTCAATTACACCTGTAGTTGAATCAATATCTAAATAATCTGCTTTACCAGGACCCCATTGATTATTTCTATGAAAAAGTCCTGAAGTTATTGTAGTGGTATAAGTTCCACCAGAATTCATAGGAGTAGGAGTTATTAACCCGTCATCTTGAGCAATTGTTGAAGAAGGATAACTAAAACTAGGATCAGAGCCTACAATTGTAATTGTATTAGAAGAAGTGTGAACTTTACCACTTATGGGTTCTGTCCAAGAGGCGGTAATTTCATATGTTCCAGAAACGGAATTTGAAACATCAATTATTCCTGTATTTAGATCAATATCAAGTCCACCAATGGGACTGGAAGCATTTGCAGGGGATGCAGTAAAGGGATCAGGTTTGTATCGAAGGGCAAACATATCATATTCGTATTCAACTTCAGACTGTGTTAATTCATGTGCAAAAATTCTTATTGGACCAAATTCTCCTTCCATTTTACCTGTATCATTTGGAGTGTTTTGTCCTTGTTGATTTCTCCCAAACAGCACATCTCCTTTTTGATCTAAAGTTCCATTGACTGTTCCTGTAACGGTACTAGTTAAAACTCCATCAACATAAAGTTTAATAATTCCTGTATTACTTCCACTACCAGGACCTCCATTTTGATCTCTTGTTGCTACTATGTGATGCCACTGATTGTTAGTCAGTGTATTATTCCCTAAGTCATAAATACCCACTCCACTTGAAAGGCCATTAAGTAGTCTTTTCCATACTCCACCCTCAGAATATAGATAATCTTTATCACTACTCTGATTATTATAATCCCAAACCATAGTATTATCAGACCAATTTGATTCCTTAATCCATAAGGAAATGGAGGATGAATTTACTGGCCAAAAATTTCTATTATCATTTCCAGGAAAAGATTGTAAAATAAAATTATCTTTAGTTGCTCCGGGAAGTAGTTCAAATGAATATCCAGGATTGTGAACTACTCCATTAGTTAGGTTTCTTATATTATAATTCGGATGATGCCTTGAATTATCAGCAACAACGCCATCTTCCCAATGAGTAAAACTTGAGTTAGTAGTTAAATTGACTATGGTTTCACCATCTGGAGCATTCCCAATATTAGGATAACTTATTGGATCCCCTGGATCAATGAATATTCTAGGAACTGTAGCATGCGAGTTTGTGGGTATTATTATAGGAGGCAGCGTTCCGCCATCGGATATACAAACTGGACTAGATGCATAGCTTAGTTGATACCCTGGATCATTTACCGAGCGAATTGTAATTGAGGTTGTGAAACTAGAGAAGCAATTTGTATATGTGATATCGTATATACCAGCCAGAGAGTTCGATGGGTCAATCACACCTGTAGTTGCATCAATACTTAAAAAATCTGCATTACCAGAACCCCATTGATTCACTCTATGAACAAGTCCTCCCGTAATTGAAGCGGTAAAAGTCCCGCGAAGACTAACAATAGTTGGAGTTAATGGGGAGTCATCTTGTTCAGCTGTTGAAGCTGTATAACTAATGGATGGGGTATTAGGGTCATTCCATCGAGGAACAAAATCTGAAATTAAAGGGGAGCCAGTACTGAAATTAGTATAAATGGGAGCAGGATCCACATCCCAACAAGTTAGATCTTGATTAAAGGATGATGCATTTTGAAACATTTCCTGCATATTATTGACAATGCTCACATTCCATCCACCTATATCACTATTAAAAACATCTGCGCCTTTAAACATCCTATATGTTTGAAGGAGACTACTCGTGTCCCAACTGCTTATATCTGCATTAAAAGCATCAGCATTCGCAAACATATTATTAAAATTAGTAACCTTACTAGTATCCCAACTCAAGATTGTTGATGATGCTCCTGCAGATGCCCCATTGTTAAAAACGGGGTTGTTATCAAACATATTATCCATTCTAGTAACATTACTAGTAACCCAACCACTCAAATTTCCATTAAAAGCAGTAGCTCTATTAAATGTACTCATCATAGTAGTAACACCGCTGGTATTCCAACTCAAAGTTGTTGATACCCCAGAAGATGCACCATTATTAAAAACATATGCTTTCCAAAACATATTATTCATTTCAGTAACAAGACTAGTATCCCAATTGCTAATATTTGCATTAAAAGCATCAGCTTCAGCAAACATATAATTCATTAAAGTAACACTGCTAGTATCCCAACTCAAAGTTGTTGATACTCCAGAAGATGCTCCATTATTAAAAAAATTAGCACTTTTAAACATTGAGTTCATGTTATTAACATTGCCCACATCCCAATTGCTAATATTTGCATTAAAGTTATCTGCCAAATTAAACATATTAGCCATATTTGTAACACTACTAGTATCCCAATTCAATGTGGTTGATACTCCTTGAGATGCCCCATTATTAAAAAGATTTGCCTCGTTAAACATATTATCCATTCTAATAACTTTACCAGTATCCCAACTACTTAAATTTGCATTAAAAGCATCCGCATTTTTAAATGTGTGTTGCATTTGATCTACATTGCCCACATCCCAACTCAAAGTTGTTGATACTCCTGCTGTTGCCCCATTATTAAAGACAGTTGCGCCATTAAAAGCGTACTCAATAGAAGTAACATTTGAAGTATCCCAATCGTTTAGGTCTTGACCACCATTATTAAAATCTTGTGCCCCTCTAAAAATACCAACCATGTTTGTAACATTGCTCACATCCCATTTACTTATGTCTTGATTAAAGGAACTCGCATTCCTAAACATTGTACCCATTGCAGTAACATTTGAAGTGTCCCAGTTTCCAATGTCATCGTTAAATGAAGCATTATTTAAAAAAAGATTATTCAGATTTAATAACCGTGTGATACAAACACAACTTAAATCGGCGGGAGTAAATGTTGAAGCCCCCACAGAGAAACTTCCACCACTGACAACGTCATCTAATTCAGTATCTCCAACTACATAAATCCTTTTAGTCCCGAAATCATTGTAGTCTCCAATATTTGTTGAGGCGGGAGGACATGTCACTATTCCACCATTAATCTCAATGTCTGCATTTAGTCCTTGAGCGAATGAGGAAAAACCACAAAAGAACAATATAACCCAAATCAATGCAATATCAATTTTGAATACCACTACATAATTTACACAATTCTGAAAAGTTTTCATCAGGAGTATTAATTGATTTTTAGATGTGGTGATTTAAATAAAATTTGGTTTGATATAAAAATCAATAGGAGTTAATTGAATAACAAACAAATTTCATCATTAGAAAACTGAATAGAGATTATCACTAGATTCATTAGTAGTAAGAAGTTAATATGTTACTTAATTTAAGAAGAAATGTGTACCGCCTAATTTAGAAAACTAAAACAAAATAACATTGCCGAAATACCGATCAAAGATTAATTTATTATCACAACTTTGTTGATGGAAATTCAGGATGACACCCCTGTTGGTATGAGTTATAATAATAGTTATTGTGTCACTTTAAAGATTACTGACTGACGTAATTGAATAGTAAGACATCTTTTGCTCCTAAGAAAACAGACACATAAAACACAACAGCAGGGTTAAAAAGGTCAAGCAGGTAAATTAAATAAACGAACTAAAGAAAGGTTTTGAATGATGACTACTCCCAAACCTTATGAAGCAATAATGCAGTAACAGAAAAAATCAGACAATAGCTTAATTTTGAAAATAATATCAAGTCTAGAAGACATGATGATTTAGCATTGATTCAAAGCTAAGAAGGATATTGTAAGCGCCTATAAAGATCTTATGGGCATAGGGATATATGGATTGGTCAAACAAGGTGTGGAGGGAACAGAAGCAGAAACCCAGAAATTAAAACAGTTAGATAGTGACGTTATTGAATAAATGTCAGTTAAAAATTAACATCATGCTATTTATTTTTATTGTTATAAATAAAAATAAATAAAATCCTTTTAGATTTAAATTTAATTAGTAATTATGGATAGAAACGAAGAAGCTTTTTTTGAAAATTTAGTAATTCCCAAAGGTGATGTTCAGATGTATTGGAAGAATAAAAGATACACAAAAGAGGAGTTATATAAAATTAAAAATAAGATAAAAGCAACAATTAAACGATAGTAGTAAAGGTGTAAGTAAGGACTGTTCAACTCATAATATTAATCTAATGTCTCGAAAGCACCTTAACACTATTTCGAATAAAGAGATCTTTTCTTTAAATAAATGTTTTTGTAATTCTACCAGATATCAAAATACGGCAGATGATATATGCCTATGAATTATCTTATGTATGAGTGTTATTGAATTATATACTTAATCCTATTGTAGTTATTATGATTATAAGGTAGATAATAAGTGTCGTATAAATTAAATATATCCCCAAGCCAATCACTATTTTTTTTAAGAATTTATTGCCTCAACTTCTTTTACTTTTTCAAGTGTAAGAAACTCCTCTTCGTCTTCGTCCCATTCATCATCTGAAGACACCTTTTCTGTTTTAGGATTGTAATAAATTTCGAGGTATTTAAGACGTTCAACTTCTTTTACTTTTACCTGAACAATAAAGGTGTGGTGATGCTTAATGTCATAGGGACTCAAAAAGGTTTCATAAGAATCCCAGATTACATTTCGAGTGTATTCTACGTTAGGGTATTTCTCTTCAATAAAGAACTTTATTTTCTTATTGATCTCTCGATTGTTGATGGGTTTAATTTCCCCATCAGGATTAACCTCAAAACTGTTATGCTCTGATATAAAATCTACTATGGCTACTTTGGATTCTTGACCAGAGGTTTGTTGAGCAGAGATTTCTGCAAACGGTATAGCAAATAAGCTAATTACAAGGAGTGATATAAACTTTTTCATATGTACGTTTTTAATATATTAATTCAAATATAAAAAGAAGTTTGATTTTTAATGACAATTTTGACATAAAACCGAGCTAAACAACTTATAAATTAGAGCTTATCCAAAGATAGCCCTGTAAATATCGTTTCCATTTGCGAACAATAAAACCGCTAGAAGCAATAAAAATCCAAACATTTGAGCGTATTCCATGAATCTATCGTTAGGTTTTCTGCCGCTAATAATTTCATACATTAAAAACATTACATGACCGCCGTCTAATGCGGGAATAGGAAGTATGTTCATAAAGGCTAAAATGATTGAAATAAGCGCTGTACTGGACCAAAAGCCCCTCCAGTTCCATTGTGCAGGGAAAAGATTTCCAATCGCTGCAAACCCACCTACTTGGCTGGCTCCTTTTTTTGTAAAAACATATTTAAATTGAGCTGCATAGTCATGTAAAGTCCAAAATCCGTAATTAAAACCATCATAAATACTTTCAGAAAAAGTTAAATCTACATGGGTATATTGAACAGATTTATCGGCAGAACTAATACCAATGGTTCCGTCTTCACGCGGAAGGATTTTTTTTGTGATAATTTGATCAGCCCCTCTTCTAAGTTCAATTTGAAGTGTATCATATTTTTGCTCCTTCAAATGAGTTACTAAAAAAGAATAACCATTAATAGGAATACCGTTTGTTTTTAAAACAACATCTCCATTCATAAGGCCTGCAGCTTCAGCAGGGGAGTCAGGCTGTATAATTATTTCAGGGAGTATAAGAACAGAAAAAGGAAATAGATCTTCAGATTCAAACATTTGTGAACCAAAATCTTCAGGAACAGAAATAACTTCCTTTAAACCATTTGCACGCTGGATACTAGCTTCTTCAACCGATCGCAAGAACAGGTTTCTGTTTATGTCAAGAACATTATCCAATACCACACCATCAACTTCTATAATTCGGTCTCCATCTTCAAAACCTATTGATTTTGCAAGTTTAGAAACTTCCATTCCATTAGGGACAGCGTCATAAGTAAGGGTATCTTTTCCCCAAACATAAAAAATCATTGCATATATAAGTAAACCAAGGAGTAGGTTTACAATTACCCCCCCCAACATAATGATTAAGCGTTGCCAAGCAGGTTTAGACCGAAATTCCCAAGGCTCTGGCGGAAGTTTCATTTGTTCCGTATCCATGCTTTCGTCAATCATTCCGGAGATTTTAACGTAACCTCCCAATGGAAGCCACCCTATTCCGTATTCTGTCCCTCCAATCTTCTTTTTAAATAAAGCAAATTTAACATCAAAAAACAGATAGAATTTCTCTACGCGAGTTTTAAATAATTTAGCGGGTATAAAATGGCCTAGTTCATGTAAAACAACCAGTAAAGATAAACTCAGGAGTAATTGAATTCCTTTAATAATAATTGGGCTCATAGTTGGGATTAAATATAATTTTCAAAAATACTGATTTACTTGAGTTAAGCCCGCATTCAAATGAATTTAAATTTCATAAAACATAAAAAAACACTGTACCTTTGTGTTTAACTTGAAATATGAACGGTTTTTTAAAAAAATACAGAACTTTTTTAATTGCATTTGCTTTATTCTCAATAGGGACTCTATTCTTGTTTTATAACGCATTAAAACCAGTCCGTATACTCCCAATTTATCAGCCTTCTGAAGTTAGTTTTGAATTGGTAGACAGTACGCTTCAACACATCAAAATAAAGCATCGTGTGGCAGACTTCAGTTTGAAAAATCAAAATGGAGAAATCATAACTCAAAGATACTATACAAATAAGATTGTAGTAGTAGATTTTTTCTTTACCACCTGTCCCACCATATGTCCAATCATGACTAATAACATGGGAGCCATCCAGAATAAAATAAAAGATCAAGATCAAATAAAGCTCCTTTCCTTTAGTGTGACTCCTAAAATTGACTCAGTTCCTCAACTCAAAAAATATGCAATTGAAAAAGGAGTGATGGATGCGAATTGGAACTTACTAACAGGAGATAAAAAAGAAATTTACACCCTTGCTCGTAAATCGTATTTTGTTGTAAAAGAGGATGGTGATGGGGGGCCTTTTGACATGATTCACACCGAAAACTTTGTTTTAGTGGATCCTGAGCGAAGAATTCGTGGCTATTATGATGGAACAAGTGAAGAGGAAATGGAGACACTTTGGACTGATATTAAAGTTCTCCAAAACGAGTATCCATCAGGCTCAAATTAAATTTCCAACTCTTTTTGGCTTCCCTTTCTTTTTTAATTACTTTTGCTTCTTTAAAATCATTCTAAATAATGATCACTCTAGATCTCATAGAAAAAAATCAACGCGGAAGAATTGTAACTATCGATACCGATCAGTTGCCCATGAAGTTAATTGAAATGGGATGCTTACCTGGAAACGAAGTGCATTTAGAACAACATGCTCCGCTCAAGGACCCCATGTATCTTGTAATAGATGGTTGTCATTTGGCAATTCGAACAGAAACAGCCAAAAACATAACCATAGAATTAATCTAGATGAGCAAGACCATTAATGTTGCATTAATAGGAAACCCCAATACAGGGAAAACTTCCGTGTTTAATGCCATTACAGGTCTGAATCAAAAAGTCGGGAACTACCCCGGAATTACAGTCGAAAAAAAGCAGGGAATATGTCGTCTCGACCGGACTACAAAAGCTCACGTAATTGACCTACCCGGAACCTATAGCCTCAACGCTTCTTCAATGGATGAAAGTGTGGTTATTGAGTTACTTCTTAACAAAAACGACAAAGATTACCCAGACGTTGCCGTGGTTATTTCGGACATCGAAAACTTAAAAAGAAACTTGCTTTTATTTACCCAAATAAAAGACCTGGAGATTCCGACTTTGTTGGTAATTAATATGTCTGATCGAATGAAAAGTAAAGGAATTTCATTAGACATTCCGTTACTTGAAGAAAAACTAAAAACAAAGATTGCACTTATCAGTACCCGAGAAAAAAAGGGAATAGAATCATTAAAAGCCCGTCTTTTAGATTATAGATCACTTTCTAAAGAAAAATGTACAGATATCCGCTTAATAGATGAGGCTTATTTTGGAAACCTTGAAAAAGTTTTCCCAGATCAGTCGCTTTACAAACTATGGTTGGTTATTACACAAGATGTAAATTTCGCTAAACTTGATCGAAACAAAGTTGAAGATGCTTCGGCATATAAAACCCGCTCGATTTCAGATTTAAAACGCTTACAGCAAAAAGAAACTATTAAGCGATACCAATACATCAATCAATCTTTAAAAGAAACTTACACTATAGATCAATCCAAAGCAACAGATTACCGCTCAAGGTTGGACCGTATTTTAATTCATCGCTTTTGGGGGTACATCATTTTCTTCATGATTTTGCTAACGATTTTCCAAGTAATTTTTGACTGGAGTAGTATTCCAATGGAATTTATCGATAAAAGTTTTTCGGCTTTAAGCGAGTATACAAAAAGCACCCTACCTCCTGGACTCTTCACAAACTTACTTGCAGAAGGAATAATTTCTGGACTCGGAGGAATTGTAATCTTCATTCCTCAAATTGCTTTTTTATTTCTATTCATAGCTGTTTTAGAAGAAACGGGTTATATGAGCCGCGTAGTTTTCTTAATGGATCGAGGGCTTAGAAAATATGGCTTAAGTGGTAAAAGTGTTATCCCTTTAATTTCTGGAACAGCTTGTGCTATTCCCGCCGTTATGGCGACGCGAAACATTGAGAACTGGAAAGAGCGACTGATTACCATCTTAGTAACTCCTTTCACAACCTGTTCAGCTCGATTGCCTGTCTATCTGATTTTAATTTCTTTGGTAATCCCAGAAGGGTCTTTTTTAGGAATGGGATATCAAGGACTAACTCTTATGGGACTATATTTATTAGGTTTTGTTATGGCTTTGTTTTCTGCAGCCATCCTAAATAAAATCCTTAAAATTCAATCTAAAACCTTTTTTGTGATTGAAATGCCTAATTATAAAATACCACTCCTGAAAAATGTATTGATTACCGTTTTAGAAAAAACAAAGTCATTTGTTGTTGAAGCGGGTCGCATTATTCTTGCAATTTCAATTTTATTATGGTTCATGGCTTCTTTTGGACCAGGCGATAATTTCACTCAAGCAGAAGAAATAGTTAAAAACCAAAAGGGAAGTGAGTTTCTTACCCCTCTTGAATTAGAAACAGAGATTGCTTCGTATAAGTTAGAACATTCCTTTATTGGAATTTTAGGAAAATCAATTGAACCCGCTATTGCTCCGCTGGGATTTGATTGGAAAATTGGAATTGCATTGATCAGCTCATTTGCAGCCCGAGAAGTTTTTGTGGGAACCTTAGCTACAATATACAGTGTAGGTAATACCCAAGAAGAAACCCTTATAAACAGAATGAAATCGGAACGCAGGCCTAATGGAGAATTGTTGTTTGACCTGCCAACGGGGGTTTCCCTTATGCTGTTTTATGCTTTTGCACTTCAATGCATGAGTACTTTGGCAATTGTTAAAAAAGAAACAAACAGTTGGAAGTGGCCTATGATTCAATTGCTTAGCATGACTTTAATTGCTTATCTTTCGGCATTAATCGTTTATCAAATATTAGCTTAATGGAAATACTTCAACTTATATTGGTAGCAGTAGCTGGTTTTTTGTCGGTACGATTTCTTTATAAAAAATTTTTTATCCCCCAGTCAACAAAAGGCTGCGGCACAGATTGCGGCTGTAAATAATTTAGCCCTGCATCAAACGTTCTATTTCCTCAATTTCAATAGGAATATTCCCCATTAAATTAATCGGGCTACCCTGTGCTTGTATAACCACATCATCTTCTAAGCGAACACCAAAACCTTCCTCTGGAATATAAATGCCTGGCTCGACTGTGAAAACCATATTGGCCTCCATAGGCAAATGGAGTAAGCCATAGTCATGGGTGTCTAGCCCAATATGATGGGAAGTTCCGTGCATAAAATATTTTTTATAGGCTGGGTTTTCTGGATCTTGATTTTGTACATCAGCCTTATCAAGAAGTCTCAACCCTAGAAGTTCGGCGGTCATTATTTTACCAACCTCTTTATGATAATCTTTCCAAATAGTTCCAGGAACCAAAAGCTTTGTTGCTTCATTTTTAACCTTCAGAACAGCGCGATATACTTCCTTTTGTCTATCCGAAAATTTACCCGAAACAGGAATGGTTCTGGTCAAGTCACTTTTATAGTTTCCATATTCAGCAGCAACATCGAGCAAAATTAATTCTCCGTCTTTACATTGAGCTTTGTTTTCAGTGTAGTGAAGGACATTAGCATTATTTCCTGATGCAATAATAGGAATATAGGCAAAACCTTTTGAACGGTTTCTTAAAAATTCATGGCAAAGCTCAGCTTCAATTTCGTATTCCCAAACTCCTGGTTTTACAAAGCTCAACAAACGTCTAAATCCTTTTTCGGTAATGTTACAGGCTGTTTGAATTTGGTCTATTTCTTCAGCTGTTTTTACAGCTCGTAATTTTTGTAAAATGGGGTTACTTTTAGCTACACGGTGAGCGGGATATTGTTCTTTACATTTTATAATGAAGCGATCCTCCCGAGTTTGAGTTTCGACCGCCTGTCTGTAGTGTTCGTTGGTATTGAAATAAAAAGTATCGTTAAAAGCGCTCAACTGATTTAGGATGCGATCGAAATCTTGTAACCAAAAAACGGATTCTATTCCAGAGCGTTCCGTTGCCTGACTCTTAGAAAGTTTAGCACCCTCCCAGACTGCAATATGATTGTTGGTTTCTCTAACAAAAAGAACTTCTCTCATTTTAGGATCAACAGCGTCAGGGAAAAGTAATAAAATACTTTCTTCCTGATCTACACCCGTTAGATAAAAAATATCACGATGTTGTTCGAACGGCAATACAGAATCAGCGCTAATAGGATAAAGATCATTTGAATTAAAAACCGCAATACTTTTAGGCTCCATTGCATGCATAAAAGCCTTACGTGTATTCTTATAAAAAGGCGAGGGTATAGGATGATAACGCATAATTTGGGTTATTTTTTTAGTAAATATATGAATTTGACTAGGAATCAGTTTAAGCAGATTATTTTTCTTCAAGAGTATTTTTTGTACTTTCAGCAAACTAGAAATAAAACAAACCACTATTATGAAATTATTTAATTCTTTTTTAATATTCTGTATTGCATTTAATTTAAGTGCACAGACAGGCCAAACAGACAATTCAATAGTAAAAAATATTCCCTTTGAAAACATTGGACCTAAAGTAATGAGCGGTCGTATTATTGCTTTGGAAGTAAATCCATTGGACCCAACGGAGTTTTATGCAGCCTATGCTTCCGGAGGAATTTGGCATACCCAAGACAACGGAATTAGTTTTATTTCTATAACCGACAATGCACCTACGCAAAACATAGGAGAAATTGCAATGCACTGGCCTACCAAAACCCTTTGGGTAGGAACGGGTGAAAATAATGCTTCGCGATCTTCATATGCTGGGATTGGAATGCTTAAAACCGTTGATAACGGTGTTACTTGGGAGTTAAAAGGACTTGCAGGCAGTCATCATATTGGAAAAATATTAATCAATCCGAATAATCCCGAAGAGGTTGTTGTGGGTGTTACAGGTCATTTATATACAACCAACAAAGAACGCGGAATCTACAGATCAGAAAACGGAGGAGACACTTGGAATCAGGTTCTTTATGTAAATGATGCATCGGGAATCATTGACATGAGTACAGTTCCTAATAATTTTAATATTCAATATGCAGCCGCATGGGAAAAAGAAAGAAAGGCCTGGAATTTTACAGGTAATGGAACAAGTTCCGGGATATATAAAAGTATGGACGCGGGAAAAACATGGACTCTAATTTCAACAAAAGAAAGCGGTTTCCCAACAGGAGAAGGAGTTGGCCGTATTGGACTTGCTGTCTATGACGAAAACACAGTATATGCAATTCATGATTCTCAATTTAGAAGACCTGATGGAGCTACAAAGAAATCAAACGGGTTGACTAAAAATGATTTTAAAACGATGACTAAAGAGGCGTTTCTAGCCCTTGAAAATAAAACTTTAAATACGTTTTTAAAAGAAAATAATTTTCAAGAAAAATACCGAGCCCAAAGCATCAAAAACAGTGTTCGAAACGGCCTAGTATTCCCAAAAGACCTTGCGATCTACTTAGAAGATGCAAACGCATTATTATTCGATACACCTGTAGTGGGTGCTGAGGTTTTTAAAAGTGAAAATGGAGGAGCTACTTGGTCAAAAACACACGAAGGATATATAGAAGATTTATATTATAGCTACGGGTATTATTTCGGTCACATTCATGTAGCCCCAAAAAACGTTGATAAATTATATATCTATGGAGTGCCACTTTTAACTTCAGATGATGGTGGAGCTAACTTTAGAGCAATTGGAAAATCTAATGTACATTCTGATCACCATGCACTTTGGATCAACCCAAATCGTCCGGGACATTTAATTAATGGAAATGATGGAGGAGTAAATATTACGTACGACGATGGTAAACACTGGATGAAAAACAACTCGACTGCTGTTGGACAGTTTTATGCCATAAACATTGACCATGAAAAGCCTTACAACGTCTATGGAGGACTTCAAGATAATGGAGTCTGGAAAGGAGCTCACAACGCGCGAGACGATGAAAGATGGGAAGCTTCGGGACATAACCCTTGGACCTCTATTATGGGAGGAGATGGGATGCAAATCCAAATTGACAACCGAAATAGTAACATAGTTTATACCGGATACCAATTCGGAAATTACTTTCGCGTAGACTTGGAAAGCAATAAAAATAAATACATTCAACCTAAACATGAATTAGGAGAAGCACCCTATAGATTCAATTGGCAAACGCCTATTTTATTGTCTTCTCACAATCAAGATATTCTTTATTACGGAGGAAACAAATTACATAGATCCCTCAATCAGGGAGATGATTGGACAGCGATTTCTGATGACCTAACCCAAGGAGGTAAAAAAGGAAATGTTGCCTTCGGAACTTTAACTACAATTTCAGAATCCCCAGCACAGTTCGGATTTTTATATACGGGAAGTGACGATGGATATGCTTATCGTTCTGAAAATGGAGGTGGTAGTTGGGATCGTATTTCAGATGAGTTACCTCAAAACTTATGGGTAAGCAGAATTGTTGCCTCAGAGCACCAAAAAGAAAGAGTCTATATTACTTTAAATGGGTATAGAGATGACGATTTCAAACCCTATGTCTATGTTAGTGAAAATAAAGGAGACGTATGGAGATCAATTAACGCAAATCTACCAAACAGTCCAATAAATGTAATCCGAGAAGATCCAAATAATGATCAAATCTTATATTTAGGAAATGATCAAGGAACCTATATTTCTTTCGATCAGGGAGAACGATGGAGCGAATTTAAAAATGGAGTAACAACGGCTGCTGTTCATGATTTAGTAATTCAGCCAGAGGCAAACCATTTGTTAATTGGAACCCACGGCCGTTCTATTTATAAAACAGATTTAGCTCCTTTCAATAAAGTAAATGCTAACTTTTTGAAACAAGAACTAATCTTATTAGATTTGCAAAAAGTAAAACATTCATCTCGTTGGGGAACTCGCAGGTCATCTTGGAGAAACATCAACGGACCTCAAATAACTCTTTCGGCTTATGCACTTTCTGCTGGTTCATATGAAATGCAGGTTAAGAACAAAAAAGGGATTGTTTTATTTGAACAAAAAGGAATGCTTGATACCGGATTTAATTTTGTTATCTATGCACTCGAAAAAGACGCAAATGGGATTGTCAATTTTAACAAAAAGAATAAAAAATCACCCTCAAAATCTTCAGACAATGGAAAACACTACCTCGAAAAAGGCACCTATAGTGTTGAGTTTACTAAAGGATCATTTAAAAGTAAAAAAGAATTACACATTCATTAGACCCATAAAAACACAAGCTAATTTATTTTTGACGCTCCTATTTTTAGGATCATTAAGTTTTGGATATGCGCAATTCGAAAAGCCAAAGGATAGTCTATGGATTAAAGAAGGTAAGGTAAATGTACTTTTGAACCAAGCGACTTTTGGAGAATGGCTTGGTGGAGGAACTAATAATTTTAATGGTATTATAAATTTAGATTATTTAGTTCATCGCAAACATGAAAATTGGGATTGGACTACAACTTTGGACGCTTCTTTGGGTTTTGCCAAAACAGAAGCTTCAGACTTTTATAAAAAAACAGTAGATCATTTAGAAATAAACACCGTTTTCATTCGACTAAAAACTGAGCCTTGGGGTTTTTCTACTTCAATGAATATAAAATCACAATGGATAGCAGGTTACGCTTTTTCTGAAGGAGCCAACGGTCAAGAGATAAGTACACAAACAACTGCATTTTTGTCACCTTTATATGCTCGTGCTGGAGTTGGAGTCACTTATAAAAAAACAAGGTCATTTAGCTTCCAGGTTCAACCAGTTACAGCTCGTTTAATTTATGTTGGATCTCGTTTCACCAACGATTTAATGCCAGGAGAAACCTATTTTGGGGTTGAGGCCAACAAACAATCTCGCTGGGAATTTGCCCTGTCCATGTCTGCACAAGGGCAATGGCCACTTTTACCAAATGTCATTTTAGTAAATAAGATAAATCTAATTTCTAATTACCTTGAGGAATTCAAGAATTTTGATTTTGACTATACACTTGGTGTTGATATGAAAATAAATAATTTTATGTCAGCCCAATTTGAAATACAATTGGTATATGATGATAATGCATTATCAAAAATTCAGACTCGACAAGTTTTTGGAGTTAGCGTCGGTTTCTCATTTTAATTTTTTGTTTAATGTTTAGGGAGTTTCATTCTAAAAAAGTAAAACAAAATTTCATTCTTTAACAATGAAAGTGTTACAAGCAAAAAAACGTCTGATATATTTTCTTTCGAAATCCATTTAGCTTAATTTTACAAAATTAAACTAATAATTAATGAGCGGAATAATTAAGTCTTCCTTAGCACGAAAATATGCAATGGCAATTTCAGGTTTATTCTTGGTGGTGTTTTTAATGCAACATTTCATAATAAACCTAACTTCTGTTTTCAGTAAAGACGTTTTCAACGAGATTTCTCATTTTATGGGAAATAATCCTTTAGTTCAATTTGTATTGCAACCGGTTCTTATTTTTGGAGTTATTTTTCACTTCATTATGGGAATTGTTTTGGATTTAAAGAACCGCAGCGCACGCGATCAAAATTACGCACAGAATAATGGTTCGGCAAATTCAAGTTGGATGTCTAGAAATATGATTTGGTCTGGAATTACAATCCTTTCATTTCTTGTTCTTCACTTCATTGATTTTTGGTTTCCTGAAATGAACTACAAATACATCGAAAGTTTACCAGTTGATCCTGATCGATATTTTGATGAGATGGTTCATAAATTTGAAGACATTATTCGCGTAGGTGCCTATGTTGTTTCTTTCTTTTTTCTCATGCTTCATTTGTTACATGGATTTAGCTCTTCGTTCCAATCTGTTGGATTGAACAATAAATACACAAAAAGCTTCAAAACATTTACATTCGCATTCTCTATAGTGATTCCTATTGGATTCATATTCATAGCATTATTTCACCATTTAACTGCATAAGAACATGGCAAGTTTAGATTCTAAAATACCTAAAGGGCCTTTATCAAATAAATGGACCAATCATAAAAGCCACATCAATTTAGTTAGCCCTGCTAACAAAAGACTCATCGATATTATCGTTGTCGGAACTGGACTGGCTGGTGCTTCTGCCTCTGCTACTTTAGCTGAATTGGGTTATAATGTTAAATCATTTTGTTTTCAAGATTCTCCAAGAAGAGCACATTCAATTGCCGCACAAGGAGGAATCAATGCGGCAAAAAATTATCAAGGTGACGGAGATTCAACCTACCGACTTTTTTATGACACCATCAAAGGGGGAGATTACCGTTCAAGAGAGGCAAACGTTCATCGTTTAGCTGAGGTTTCTACGAACATTATTGATCAATGTGTAGCTCAAGGAGTTCCTTTTGCTCGTGATTATGGGGGGTTATTAGATAACCGATCTTTTGGAGGAGTTTTAGTGTCTCGTACTTTTTACGCAAAAGGACAGACAGGACAACAATTATTATTAGGAGCATATTCTGCTATGAACCGCCAAATTGGTCGTGGAAAAATCAAAATGTACAACCGTCATGAAATGATGGATTTAGTTTTGGTAGATGGAAAAGCTCGGGGTATAATAGCTCGTAACCTAGTAACAGGGAAAGTAGAACGCCACGGAGCACACGCAGTAGTTGTAGCATCTGGAGGTTATGGAAATGTATTTTTTCTTTCAACAAACGCTATGGGGAGTAATGTTTCTGCTGGATGGAAAATCCACCAAAAAGGAGCCCATTTTGCAAACCCTTGTTTCACACAAATTCACCCAACTTGTATTCCCGTTTCTGGAGATCACCAGTCCAAGTTAACTTTGATGTCTGAATCTCTTAGAAATGATGGACGTATTTGGGTACCTAAAAACATAGATGATGTTAAGGCAATCCGAGACGGAAAATTAAGCCCAACACAACTCAAAGAAGAAGACCGCGATTACTATCTAGAGCGACGTTATCCTGCTTTTGGAAATTTAGTACCTCGTGATGTTGCTTCTCGAGCAGCAAAAGAACGATGTGATGCAGGTTATGGTGTAAATGCAACTGGTGAAGCTGTTTATTTAGACTTCGCTGCCGCAATTATACGATACGGAAAAGAACAAGCGCATGTAAAAGGACTGGATGAAAATGATGCAGTTCTTGTTAAAAAATTAGGACAAGATGTTGTTCGTTCTAAGTATGGAAACTTATTCCAGATGTACGAAAAAATCGTAGATCAAAACCCTTACGAAACACCAATGATGATTTACCCTGCAGTACATTATACCATGGGTGGTGTTTGGGTAGATTATAACTTAATGACCTCTATCCCTGGATGCTACGCCATTGGAGAAGCAAACTTCTCTGATCATGGTGCTAACCGACTAGGAGCATCTGCACTAATGCAAGGTTTAGCAGATGGTTATTTTGTTTTACCCTATACAATCGGAGACTATTTAGCAGACGACATTCGTACGGGGTCAATAGCAACCAATACTCCAGAATTTGATGCTGCTGAAAAAGCAGTTGTAGATAAAATTAATTTATTTCTTAATAGCAAAGGAGAGCACTCCGTTGATTATTACCACAAGAAGTTAGGTAAAATAATGTGGGATAAATGCGGAATGTCACGTAACGCTGAAGGTCTAAAAGAAGCAATGGTAGACATTAAAGCATTAAGAGAAGATTTCTATAAAAACGTAAATGTACCCGGAACCGATTCAGAGTTTAACGAGCAATTAGCTAAAGCAGGTCGTGTAGCAGATTTCCTTGAATTAGGAGAATTATTTGCAAAAGACGCTTTGAATCGCACCGAATCTTGTGGAGGACATTTCCGAGAAGAATCGCAAACTCCAGAAGGAGAAGCCATGCGTGATGATGAAAACTTTACATTCGTTTCTGCCTGGGAATACAAAGGAGAACCTGCAGATGCAATTTTGTGTAAAGAAGAGTTGAAGTACGAAGAAATTGAAGTAAAAACACGTTCATATAAATAAGATGATGATGAATTTGACCTTAAAAATTTGGAGACAAGCAAACGCAACTACAAAAGGAAAGATGGTAACCTATCCGATTGAAAATGTTTCTCCCGACATGTCCTTTTTAGAGATGATGGACGTTTTAAACGAACAACTCATCAACAAAGGGATTGATCCAGTCGCTTTTGATCATGACTGTCGCGAAGGAATTTGTGGAATGTGTTCGATGTATATCAACGGAGAAGCACACGGCCCTGATCGTTTTGTTACAACTTGCCAGTTGCACATGCGAAAGTTTAAAGACGGAGAAACAATTACGATTGAACCGTTTAGAGCTAATGCATTTCCAGTTGTAAAAGACCTTGCGGTTGACCGTTCGGCTTTCGATAGAATTCAACATGCAGGTGGTTTTGTAAGTGTAAACACTTCCGGAAACACCCAAGATGCAAACAACATTCCAATTGATAAGCACGATGCTGATAAAGCATTCGATGCAGCTACTTGTATTGGTTGTGGAGCTTGTGTTGCAAGCTGTAAAAATGCTTCTGCAATGCTGTTTGTTTCGGCTAAAGTTTCGCAGTATGCACTTCTTCCACAAGGAAAAGTTGAAGCAACAGATCGTGTATTAAATATGGTAAAACAAATGGACGACGAAGGTTTTGGGAACTGTACCAACACCGGAGCTTGTGAAGTTGAATGTCCTAAAGGAATTTCTTTAGAGAACATTGCACGTATGAATAGAGAATACCTTTTTGCAACCGTTAAAGGATAAAAACAAGACGCTAATGTCTGATAATATTTAAACCCCGTCCCAAAATACTATTAAGTATAAGGATGAGATTTTGTCTTAAACATAAGAGATGGAACAATCACTAATAGAAAGAATAGGAGTAATTTTAACAATTACCTATCTGCGTTATTTCGTTATAGCTGGAATTTTATTTCTCATTTTTTATGTTTTATTTAAAAAGAAATGGCAGTCTAAAAAAATTCAAAACCGCTTTCCTAAGAACAAAGATTATAACCGAGAAATTGGTTACTCTATTTTGAGTCTCTTTATTTTTATGCTTGTTGGTTTGGTTGCCCATAAATCTCCAATTGCTCAATGGAGCCTAAGATATGATTCGATTGCTGAATACGGAACAGCCTATTGGTTTTTGAGTGTAATACTCATGATTTTTCTCCACGACACTTATTTTTATTGGACACATCGCGCCATGCACCATCCAAAAATTTACCGCTCGTTTCATAAAGTACACCACCAATCAACCAACCCATCTCCTTGGGCAGCATTTGCTTTTCATCCTCTAGAAGGAGTGGTCGAAGCAGGGATAATTTTCCCAATTATTTTTCTTATTCCACATCATTTTTCGGCCGTGTTTGCATTTTTAATATTCATGACAGTTTATAATGTATACGGACATTTGGGATACGAAATTTTCCCGAAGGGATTTAATAAAAACAGGATTGGCAAATGGCTGAACACTTCCGTTTCTCATAATGCGCATCATGCTCAATTTAATGGAAATTTAGGACTTTATTTTTTGTTTTGGGACCGATGGATGGGAACCCTAAGAACGGATTATGACAGCGGATTTAAAGAGGTTGATCAGCTGCGTACTTCCAGCAAAGCTATTCAATAGCCTTCAACACTTTCTCCATAAAACTGGTAACTTTTGAAGGTTCTAACCAGCGCGTAACCACCACCACATCTTGATCTGGAATAACGACAATAAAATTTCCACCAAAACCAGCAGCGTAGTAAATGTTTTCGGCAGCTCCTTCCCAATAGCGTTGCCCTTTTTTATTTAGCCACCATAGGTATCCGTAATTTTGATTTGCAGCAGAAGCAGTTGTCGCTTTTTCAATCCAGCTTTCACTTAAAAGCTGTTTACCATCCCAAGAACCTTTTGATAAAAAGAGCATTCCAAAACGAGCATGATCTTCGGTGCTGATAAATAAACCACCTCCTGAATGCCCACCACCAGAAACTGATTCTACTTGAACGCCATCAATCGGTGTCCAAGAGTTTCTGTAACCGAACCAACGCCAAGTTGAAGAGGCTCCAATTGGATCCATTATTTCTGCTTTAAGGACTTGTGGAAGAGGTTTTCTCCAAACATTTAACAAGGAATAGGAGAGTACGTTTACACGCACATCATTGTATTTAAAATAAGCTCCAGGTTCATTGAGTGCTCGATTTTTCCAGTCATCAATTGCACCTTCTTTAGGTGGGCGATCTGCCCAATCATGAAGTCCCCAAATACTTCCTGACCAATCGGAAGATTGGGTTAGTAAATGGTCCCAAGTAATTTTTTTATTATGCTCACCATCAAAAGTAGTATCCCAAACGTAGTCGGTTAAAAGATTGTCTGTAGAAGCAATTAAACCTTTGTCTAAGGCTACACCCGCTAGAGTCGATAAATAGCTTTTGGTAACACTAAAAGTCATGTCGACCCTTTTTGTGTCTCCCCATTCGGCGATTACATATCCATTTTTAAGAATCATTCCTGCTGGGCCGCCATGCTTTTTTGTTGGGCCTAAAATTTGGTGATAGGGTTCTCTTGCAAAGCCTTTTAAAATAGCAACACGGAGATCTCTTCCGCCACTGTATTCATTGGCTAATGCAAAATCAACAGCTTCTTGTATTTGTTTTGGTTTTAAATCAAAAGATTCTGGAGGTTTTTCTTTCCAGTTTTCATTTCTTTCCGGGTAATAATAATCTTGCGCTTGACTAAAATAGCTTCCACCAATTAGTAATAAAAGAAAGAGATTGATTTTCATAACCGATAATCTTTTAGAAATAAATTAATTTGATTTCGTTCGTTCAACAGCATCCAGCCAGCCGTTGTATTTTTTGTTTCGGTTGCCTTGCTCCATAATTGGACTAAAAAGAGTTTCTCGTTCTCGAACTTCTTCGATCGAATCGAGGGTCCAAACTCCGGCTTTAATTCCCGCTAAAAAGGCAGCTCCCAAGGCGGTAACTTCAAGCATCTTTGGACGATCAACTTCTACGTTCAAAATATCGGACTGGAATTGCATCAGGTAATTATTGGCAGAAGCACCTCCATCTACTTTTAGTGAAATAATAGAAGAGCCACTATCCTCAAGCATAGCATTTATAACATCTTTGGTCTGAAAAGCCATGGCCTCTACAGTTGCTTTCGTAAGTTCTTTTTTGCCAATATCTAATGTTATTCCGTGTATAGATCCTTTTGCTTTAGCATCCCAATACGGCGCTCCTAAGCCAGCAAACGCGGGAATGACATACAGATCTTCGAGTGGTGGAATGGACTCACAAATTGCTTCGGTTTCTGCTGCATGGGTTATTAAGTTCAATTGATCTCGAAGCCATTGAATGGATGCACCTCCAATAAAAATACTTCCTTCAAGAGCATAACTTGGTTTTTCGTTTTCAACACTACAAGCTAAGGTTGTAAGCAATCCGTTTTTAGAAACAAGGTGCTCGGTTCCCGTATTAAGCAAAAGAAAACATCCTGTGCCGTAGGTGTTTTTTGCCATTCCAGGTTTGTGTCCACCTTGTCCAAATAATGCAGCTTGCTGATCTCCAGCAACTCCATAAATAGGAATTTGAACTCCTTTAAAATCAATTGCTCCAAAGTCGGACGAAGACTCTTGAACCCTTGGAAGCATAGAACTTGGAATATTCATTGCTTTCAGAATTTTTTCATCCCACGACAATGTTTTTATATTATAGATCATAGTACGCGAAGCGTTGGTATGGTCTGTAAGATGATTTTTTCCTTTAGTAAGCTTATGAATTAACCAAGAGTCAATGGTTCCAAAAAGTAATTCTCCAGCTTCTGCACGTTCTCTTGCACCTGGAACTTCATCCAAAATCCATTTAAGTTTAGTTCCCGAAAAATAAGAATCGATCACCAAGCCCGTATTTTCATTTACATAAGATTCTAGCCCATCTGCTTTTAGTTGATCACAAATCGGTGTAGTTCTTTTGTCCAGCCAAACAATGGCTTTGTGAATGGGTTCGCCTGTTTTTTTATCCCAAACAACAGTAGTTTCCCGCTGATTTGTAATTCCAATAGAGGCTATTTCCTTAGGGTCAATTCCAGTTTCAGCCATTACTTTTTCGAAGGCCTCTAATTGATCATTGAATATGGCAGTAGCATCATGTTCTACCCAACCCGACTGTGGATAATATTGTTGTAATTCTTTTTGAGAAATGGAAACAATGCTTCCTTTTTTATCAAAAACAATAGCTCTAGTACTGGTTGTTCCTTGGTCAAATGCAACAATATATTTTTTTTCCATAGTATAATTTGTTAGGTCTTTTGCTTTAAAGATAAAATAAAAAGTTTCAGCTTGGATTATATAACCGTAAAAGAGCATCAATTTTATGTATTTTTAATTAAAATTCTAAAAATGAAAAATGAATTGAATGTTGCTTTAATTCAAACCAATCTAGTATGGGAACAACCTAAAGTAAATCGAGAGCATATAGAATCGTTTTTAAAAGCCGTTTCTAAAGAGGCGGATATTGTTTTTTTACCCGAAATGTTCAGCTCAGGCTTTACTATGAATCCAGAACGTGTTGCCGAATCTATGTTGGGAACTACAGTTGAATGGATGAAGAACTGGTCAATTAAATTAGACTCTGCGGTTGCAGGAAGTTTAGTTATTGAGGAAGAAGGTAAATTTTATAATCGTTTTGTTTGGGTAAATACTGACGGCTCAATTCATTATTATAATAAAAAACACCTTTTTACGCTAGCAGGAGAAGACCAGGTTTATCAAGAAGGTGATTTGGATGGGATAATTCAATTTAAAGGCTGGAACGTATGCTTAAGAGTATGTTATGATTTGCGATTTCCAGTTTGGGCTAGAAATACAAAAGACTACGATTTATTAGTATATGTTGCTAATTGGCCTGCTCCAAGGATTCATGCTTGGGATACACTTTTACAAGCTAGAGCTATTGAGAATATGAGTTATGCGGTTGGCGTAAATAGAGTAGGAGAAGATGCTAAAAATAATCAATATCCTGGGCACTCTGCGGTCTATGATTGTTTGGGAGCTACAAAAGGTTTGGCAGGAAAAACAGAAGGAATTACAGAAACAACTTTAAACAAAAAAGATCAAGATATAATAAGAACTCAACTGAATTTTCTTAGCGATCGCGATTCGTTTCTTTTACAATAAACGTTTCATTCTGATCCCAATTGGCACGAAGTGATATTTCACCTTCCATATAGACGACTTCTTCTGGCTGGATTTTTTTTAAATAATTACCAGTATCCCACTTATTGTTTAAGTTTTTATCTTTAACCAAACGCACGCCATAAACCCCAGGATTTAAGTAATCAAAAGTATATCGATTAATTTCATTTTTTAAAAATTTCCTTACGGTCTGTCCTTTAGAGTTTAACAATTCAATAAAATAGTCGTAAGGCTTTTCTGTTTCTACAGTTAAAATGATTATTCCGTAATCTTCTATTTTTCTAGTTTTTAAAGTAGTCACTAAAGTGTCGTTTGTAGCTCCCCAAAAATCTATTGCGGCATTTGGTAATATTCTAACAGTATAGATGTCATTAGGTGTTTTTTTGAAGTCAAAGACTATTTTATTTTTATCTCCATTTATTGAGGAAGTAAAAGGAATCTCAAGCGAATCAACGTCTCTAATTTCCATAAATTCCTGATTTATTTTGACAATCGGAAGTGTAGCTTTTAGAGCAAGGGTATCTAAGAAATCAATTCTTCCAGAATGCGAAAAACTAAATTCCAAAGAGTCTAGTTTTGGACGAGCGGGTTTTACTATTCTTTGTTGAATAGAATCTTTTCCACTTAAATTGAACACGAGGGAGTCAATGGTTTTAACTCCAGAAAACCAAAAATCCAAACTGTCTTTTTGGGTATGTTTAGTAATTAAATATTTAAAATCTTCAGGCATTTCAGAAACGAGTTCTATTTCTTTTCCTGTTACTTCGCCATAATATCCGAAAACAATATGATGGTCGTTTATATAATTTGGTCTTGACCAATCAAAGTTTGGAATCTCTTTGAATAATACTGGGAATTTAAGGGTGTCTATTGGAAGTTCAACAGGCTTATCAAAAAACCCAATTTTATCAATGTTTTGATCAAAAAAGTAATTTTCAGCCACATCTTTTATTGCAATCATTTCATAAGTACCAGCACTTATGTTTTGCAATTTGAAATAAACACTATCAAGGGTGTTTGAAACATAAAAGGGCTTCTTGGTGAAGATTGTAGAGTCGTTGTAAGTTGAATCTATGGGATATAAATGCACAGAAATAAAAGGTTCTGTTTCTTTTTCATAAGCGTCTTTTACAGTTCCTTCCAGATAAAGAGAGTCAATTACAGCGCCTGTAGAAAAAGTATAACTAAAAAAAGTAAGGGGATTATTTTCGTTAAAATCTTCGATTGCTGAGCCAAAATTAAAAGTGTAAGTAATGTTTGGTTTTAGAGAATCTAGAAATTCAATTTCAACTTTTTTACTGACTGTCGATTCGGGTGAAATTTTATATTGACTCGGCTCAAGAGGAGGTGACGTTATAAGTTGTTTAGTAATGTCCTTAAGTTTAACATATTCATCAAACTCTAAAGTTATTTTATCCCTATCAAACATGGTTGAGTTTAAAGGAGGGTTTGCTTTGATCAGAACAGGAGGAATACTGTCTTTACTTCCACCAGTTGGAATACCCCTTTTGGCACATTGGGAAACAGAAAGTGCAAGAAGGATTCCTAATATATAAACAAAATGTTTCTGCATGAAAGTTATTTTAAATGCAAATTAACGGATTAATCAGTCAAATCCTATACCCAAAAGTCGCAATGCTCAACCTATTTTCTGGGTTTTCAAGCAAAAGACTTCCACAAGCCTCTAGTGTAGCACCTGTTGTAATAACATCATCGACTAAAAGCCAATGTTTGGGACTTGTGTTTTTTGTTTTTATTTGGAAGGCATTTTTCAAAATTAAACTTCGATCCTTTGAAGATGTTTTTGCTAATTGTTTGGTGTTTTGAGTTTGTAAAAGGTACCCCTCATCAAAGGGAACTCCCAAATAATTAGCAATTTTTTTTCAAAAACTGTAACTTGATTATATCCTCGTTTTCTTTTTCTTTTAGAATTTAAAGGGACGGGAATTACCGCTTCAATATTTTTAAACAGTTCTTTAGACTTTATCAAATCTATAATCAGTTCCCCAAAATATTCTCCTAGTTTTTGTTGACTGCCATATTTTAAGTGATAAATAAGGCTCTCTAGGATGCTGTCTTTTTAAAAGTAACAAAGAGAAGTTACTGTATGAATTTTAAGGACATCAGAGAGTTTTTGGATCATTTCATTGTTTTTGTCTAAATGAAAATAAGTAAAAGGAAGCTGTATTTCACAATGCACACAAATGCTTTTTTCATTGGATATCAAAGGCGACTTACAACCCAGACATATAGTAGGGGAAAACAGATTTATGAGGTCGCCGAAACATTCTTTTGCGAAGTTTTTCATGTAAAATAAGATTTGGTCTACGTAAAATACGAAAAAGGATTATTTTTGTTCCATGACAGATTTAAAAAAATTCATTTCACACGCAAAAGAATACGGATTTGTATTCCCTTCTAGTGAAATATACGATGGCCTAAGCGCTGTATACGACTATGCTCAAAACGGTGTTGCTCTAAAAAAGAACATCCGAGATTATTGGTGGAAATCCATGGTACAGCTTCACAGTAACATTGTAGGAATAGACGCTTCTATTTTCATGCACCCAACCACTTGGAAGGCTTCTGGGCATGTAGACGCATTCAACGATCCGTTGATAGATAATAAAGATTCCAAAAAAAGATATAGAGCAGATGTATTGGTCGAAGACTATTGCGCTAAGATTGAAAACAAAATGGATAAAGAAATCACCAAGGCAGCAAAGCGTTTTGGAGAAGCTTTTAATCCAGAAGAATTTAAAACAACAAACCCTCGCGTAGTTGGGTATCAAGAAAAAATAAACACAATTCTAAAACGACTTGGTCAATCGCTCGAAAAAGAAGATCTGGTAGATGTAAGAAACCTTATTGAAGAACTTGAAATAGCTTGTCCAGAATCTGGATCTAGAAATTGGACTGATGTAAAGCAATTTAACCTCATGTTCGGAACAAAATTAGGAGCTTCTGCAGAGTCTGCTATGGATCTATACTTGCGTCCAGAAACCGCACAAGGTATTTTTGTTAACTTTTTGAATGTTCAAAAAACAGGACGTATGAAAATTCCTTTTGGGATTGCTCAAACAGGAAAAGCGTTTAGAAACGAAATAGTCGCCCGTCAATTCATCTTCCGAATGCGAGAATTTGAGCAAATGGAAATGCAATTTTTCATTCCTCCAGGAACTCAAAAAGAATGGTATGATCAATGGAAACAAACTCGACTTAACTGGCACCTTTCATTAGGTATGGGAGCAGAAAATTACCGTTTTCATGACCACGAAAAATTAGCGCATTATGCAGATGCAGCAGCAGATATTGAATTTAAATTTCCTTTTGGATTCAAAGAATTAGAAGGAATTCACTCGAGGACAGATTTTGATCTTAAGAGTCATGAAGAGTTTTCCGGAAAAAAACTTCAGTATTTTGATCCAGAACTCAACGAAAATTATGTTCCTTATGTAGTAGAAACTTCAGTCGGACTAGATCGTATGTTTTTAGCAGTATTTTCTTGGGCACTCCGCGAAGAAACTCTTGAAGATGGAAGTACAAGAACCCTCCTTAAACTACCAGCAATCCTTGCACCAACCAAAGTAGCAATCCTCCCGTTGGTTAAAAAAGATGGGCTTCCTGAATTAGCAAAACAATTAATGGATGATTTGAAATGGAACCATGCAGTCGCTTACGATGAAAAGGATGCAGTTGGAAGACGTTACCGCCGTCAAGACGCATTAGGAACTCCGTATTGTATTACCATTGATCACCAGACCCTAGAAGATCGAACCGTAACCATTAGAGATCGTGATAGCATGAAACAAGAACGAATTGCTCTCGATGCTGTTGGTGGAATTCTGAACGAGAAATTGGATATTAAAAACTGGTTGAAGAATATTTAAAACCGTTTTCCAATAGCAAAATTGATCCGAGGGTAGCCTTTACCTTTATCAAAATTAAAGAAAGCGGTTACTCCCCAACTTGATTGTGGATCAATAAAATGCTCATAGGTTAATTCAATTCCTGTTAAAACTATAAGCTGAAAGAGGTCTACTCGGATCTCATGGTGGTAGATTTTTTCTTCAACTTCTTGAGAATATCCTTTAAAAATAAATAAAAGTAGAAGAAAAATGGAGATTAAATTTATGCGAGTAGTTTTGATTTTCATAAATAAAAAAGATTTGGTTTGGAATTCAAATATATAAAAGTATATCATTAATTTAGTATCCTAATGAAAATCATTTCTTACAACGTTAACGGCATTCGGGCAGCTTTTAAAAAAGATTTTATAGGCTGGTTATCATCATCTCAACCCGATGTGCTTTGCCTTCAAGAAACCAAAGCTCAAAAAAAGCAAGTAGATGTTGAAGCAATCGAAAAACTAGGATACCATCATTACTGGTTTTCTGCTCAAAAAAAAGGATACAGTGGAGTTGCTCTTATCTGTAAGCAAAAGCCAAATCATATCGAGTTTGGAACAGGAATAGAACAAATGGATTTTGAGGGGCGTATAATCCGCGCCGATTTCGATGACTGCTCAGTAATTAGTATGTATCTACCCTCAGGAACTAATCCAGCCCGATTAGAGTACAAGTTTGAATTTATGGATCAGTTTAGAGCCTATTTAGCAGATTTACAAAAGCAAATTCCAAACTTAGTCGTATGTGGAGATTACAATATTTGTCATAAAGCGATTGATATTCACGATCCAGTTAGAAACAAAAATGTCTCTGGATTTTTACCCGAAGAACGGGCATGGATGGATCAATTAGTTAATCAAGGATTTGTTGACTCTTTTCGCGAATTAAACCAAGAACCTCATCAATACAGCTGGTGGAGTTATCGTGCAAATTCTCGTGCAAACAACAAAGGTTGGCGACTAGATTATGCACTGGTTAGTGCTCCATTACAAAACAAAATAACTCGGGCTTACATCTTGTCAGAAGCACATCATTCTGACCATTGTCCCGTTGCAGTTGAATTAGATTTAAATGAAATTTAAAAATAACACCATGAGAAAGATTCTATTACTAACTCTAACAACGGTTTGTTTAGCTAGCTGTGTTTCTTCCAAAATGTTTGGAGAAATTGAAGGAAACTATGCACAGCTTAAAATAGATTATGCTGCTTTAGAAAAAGAAAATACCGCTCATACGATACGTTTCGATTCGCTACGATATCATTATGGTGATTTAATGACCCAATTTGAACAACTTGAATTGAAGTCAGATTTAAATGGTAAAAATCTTGAAATACTTCAAGCTTCTTATGCTGCATTAGAGCAAAATAGTAATGCTGCTTTGCAAGAGAGTATAGAAGAAAACAGAGGCTTATTGGATGAAATTCAACAAAAAGAGTCGGAACTTTTAGATGAACGTGCTGATTTAGATTCTCTTCAAAACGAGCTTTCCTCTAGGATAGCACGTGTAGATGAATTGGAACGAATTATTGAAAACAAAGAAGCGCTCCTTTCAGAATTAAAATCTTCGTTAAGCAAAGCTCTTTTAAGTTTCGACGGTAAAGGTTTAACGGTAGAGCAACGCAATGGAAAAGTATACGTGTCAATGGAAAATAAATTGCTTTTCAAATCAGGAAGTTGGGCAGTAGGATCTGAAGGGAAAAAAGCAATCAAGCAACTTGGAATCGTCTTAGAGCAAAATAAAGACATTGCAATTTTAATAGAAGGTCACACTGATAATGAACCTTATTTAGGCGACTCAAAATTATCTGGGAACTGGGATCTTTCTGTCAAAAGAGCAACTGCTATTGTTGATCTTTTATTAAAAAACAAAAGGGTATTGCCCGATAATATTACAGCAGCAGGAAAAGGGGAGTTTAGCCCTTTAGTTCCAAATTCATCTGCAACGAACAAATCAAAAAATAGACGTATAGAAGTTATTCTAGCTCCAAAACTGGATGAAATAGGAAAGCTTCTTCAAGACTTAGACTAAATATGAAATACACAACATTAGCGGGTACTGATATTAAGGTCAGTAAAATTTGTCTGGGCACTATGACTTTTGGTAACCAAAATACAGAATCAGAAGGCTTTGATCAGATGGATTTAGCTCTAGAAAAGGGAGTTAATTTTTTTGACACCGCAGAATTATATCCAGTCCCTGCAAACCCAAAAACACAAGGAGAAACGGAACGAATTATGGGAAATTGGTTCCATAAAACAGGAAATAGATCTAAGATTATTTTAGCTACTAAAGCAGCTGGGCCTGGAGCTTATACAGCTCATATCCGCGACAACATTAGCTTCAACAAAAAAAACATCACGGAGGCTTTAGATAATTCTTTAAAGCGATTACAAACAGATTATGTTGATTTATACCAACTACACTGGCCAGAAAGAATGACTAATTTTTTTGGACAAAGAGGTTATTTTCATAACCCAAAAGACCCATGGGTTGAGAATTTTGAAGAAGCACTTGAGACTTTAGATGAATTAATAAAAGCGGGTAAAATTAGAAAAATTGGGATTTCAAACGAAGCACCATGGGGCTTAATGCGCTACTTAGAACTCTCTAAAAAAGGCTTACCTAAAACCATTACTATTCAAAATCCATATTCACTTCTTACTCGTGTTTTTGAAATCGGAAACTCAGAAATTTGTCTCAGAGAGAACGTAGGTTTACTCGCCTATTCTCCCTTAGGTTTTGGACGCTTAACAGGAAAATACAGAGGAGGTCATAATCTTGATAAAGCTCGACTAACAGTATTTCCTAATATGGCTCGCTACAACAGCGATCAATCTATTGAAGCTACCGAACGCTACTATCAAATTGCACAAAATCATGGAATAAGCCTAACCCAAATGGCATTAGCTTTCGTAAATCAACAACCATTTTTAACTTCAAATATTATAGGAGCTACTAATCTAGATCAACTTCAAGAAAACATTGGAAGTATAGAACTTTCACTTTCCAAAGAATTATTGAAAGAAATTGAGGCGGTGCATAGTCAGATCCCAAACCCTGCACCCTAGTTTAGAAACAAATTTTAGGAATGGCAGCGATTAGGTTTTTTGTAGCATCCTGCTCAGGATTTCTGTATAGTTCATCTGCCTCTTTATATTCTACTAACATTCCATGGTCCATGACCATTATTTTATCGGAAATGAATTGTACTACAGACAAATCGTGGGAGATAAAGAGATATGAGAGGTTAAATTTTTCTTGCAGATCATTTAATAAATTAAGAACCTGAGCTTGAACAGAAATATCGAGTGCAGCAACCGATTCATCGCAAATCAAAATTTTAGGTTCTACCGCAAGGGCCCTTGCAATAACAACCCGTTGTCTTTGCCCTCCAGACAATTCATGTGGATATCTTTCATAGAAAAAGGGTTCAAGACCAACTTGTTTTAGCAAAAAAATCACTCTTTTTTTTTGCTCCGTTTGTGGTAAAAGTTTGTGAGCTTGAAGTGGCTCTAGGATAGCCTTTCCAATTCTTTTTTGAGGATGTAAGGCTGCATATGGATCTTGAAAAATAAATTGCACATCGGTCCTTAAAGCCTGTATTTGTTTTGAATTTAAACTTTCTAATGATTCTCCATTGTATTCAATTTGACCTGATGTAGGTTTGTCTAAGTAGACAATAAGTCTTCCCAATGTAGATTTCCCACACCCCGAAGCTCCAACTAAACCGAGGGTTTCGCCTGGATATAAATCAAAAGATAGATCAGCAACAGCGGTTAACTTTTCGCTCTTTCCAAAGATACCTTTAGAAGTAGAGTACGTTTTGGTCAAATTCCGAACGGATAGCAAAGGCTTTTGTGCGTATATTTTTTCTAAACGAATACTTCTTTCTCTGGGGTCAACTAAAGCGCCCTCTGATGAATTAAGATCGTAGTCCTCAATAGTAGGTAATTTTTTTAAACGCTGATTTGGCTTTGGACGTGCTTGAATTAATGCTTTGGTATATTGTTTTTTTGGATTAGTAAAAATTTCTTTTGGCGTTCCAATTTCGACTACTTCCCCCTGATAAAGAACAATTATTTTATCTGCTAGTTGAGAAACCAAGGACAGGTCATGCGAAATAAATAATACACTCATTTGATACTGCTTTTGTAATTCTTTTAGGAGGTCTATTATTTCTTTTTGAACTTGAACATCAAGTGCTGTTGTAGGTTCATCGGCAATTAATAATGCAGGTTTGTTCATTAGTGCCATAGCAATCATTACCCGTTGTTTTTGGCCTCCACTTATTTCATGTGGATATGCATTATATATTCGTTTAGGATCTGGGAGTTTAACGCGGTCAAAGGCCTCCAAAACTTTTGTTTTGCGCTCTGAACTTGAAAAAGTATTTTTAAAATGTTGTTGTATAATTTCGTCCACTTGGATACCACATCGCATGCTCGGGTTTAAGGATGATTGTGGTTCTTGAAAAACCATACTTATTTTATTTCCTCGAAGCAGCTGCCATTCATTTTCATCTAAGTCCAATAAGGCTGTATCTCCAAATCTGATAGACCCTGAATCTATAGTGGTTTTTTCTTTGGGCAATAGCCCTAAAAGGGATAGTGCTGTCAAGGACTTTCCACTTCCTGACTCACCTACCATAGCTACAATTTGATTTGAAGCAATCTCAAATGAGATGTTTTTTAAAATAGATTTTTCACTTATTGAAAGCGAAAAGTCGGTTACTTCGATTATGTTAGGTGCTTTTATTTTGGCCATACAATTTCTTCAGAGTCAAGCAGGGGTTCGTTTCTAAATCTTAATACAACCTGAGCAATAGTTAGTACATCCTTTTCACAATAGTTAACAATTCTATTGATGTTTTTTTCTTTATAAAACACTTGAGCAACTTGACTTCCATCGATGTCATCTTTAGGAGAAGGAATTCCCAAAACTTCTCCTAATAATTTGAGTGAAGTGTAGTTTTTGAAATCTCCAAAACGCCAAAGGTTCATGGTGTCTATGTGTTGAACTTCCCAAGGTTTTTTCCCAAATAAATTCAAACTTTTGGGCAAACTGACACCATTTATAATCATGCGTCTGGCTATATAAGGGAAATCAAATTCTTTTCCATTATGCGCACAAAGCAGATGTGTTTTAAGGTTAAAATGTTTGTCTAGCAGCTCTTTAAATTCAAAAAGCAGTTCTTTTTCATCTCCAAAAAAAGTTTTTATTCTAAAGTTGCGTTCCTCCTTTTGAATAACAAAATAGCCCACTGAAATACATACAATTTTACCAAATTCAGCCCATATTCCTGCACGTTTATAAAAGTCTTCCGGAGAATCTTCAGGTCCTCTTTGGTAAGCAGTTTTCTGCGCCCAAAGTTCTTTTTTGTATGTAGATAATTGATCAAAATTTTCCTCTTCAGGAACCGTTTCAATATCTAAAAACAGAATTTTTGCTAAATTAACTTTTTGCAGCATTTTCTAACATTTTGTAGGCTTCTTCAACATACAAATGGAATACTTTTGGAAAAGCACCGCCATCTACTTTTTGGGTAAGATGTCCTAAACGAACAACAATAAGATTGTCCTCTGGGATTACAATAACATATTGACCTAAATGACCTCGCATTGCAAAAATAGATTTCCCATCAATTTTAGATAACCACCATCCGTATCCATATTCTGGACTTTTTTCAAATCTTGGCCGAACACTGAGAGCTACATAGTTAGAATCAATTAGTTGTTTTCCGTTCCATTTTCCGTGATCTTTATATAGTTTACCAAAGCGTGCAAAATCTTTCGCATTTGTTGCAAAACAACAAAAGGTTTTTTCCATTCCTTTCGATTCGCTATCAATTTGCCACAATGCATCTTCTTTAGCTCCCATGGGTTTCCAAAAATTTTCAGAAAAATAAGTACTTAGGTTCTTTCCAACGGCTTTACTAATAATCATTCCTAATAGTTGCGTATTTCCACTCAAATAGATGTATTCTTGACCCGGAGTCCCCGTTATTTTCCGATTGCGTAAAAGACTTTGCAGGTCATCTGTAAAATATGATTTGGTGGTAATGTTTAATGGATTGTAATATTCTTCAACCCAATCAAGCCCCGATGCCATACTGGCTAAATCACCAACAGTCAGCGTTGCTCCATTCCCTTTTTTAAATTCCTCAAAAAAGTCTCCTACTTTTTGATCAATACTTTTAATTTTACCTTCTTCAATAGCTTTTCCTAACATCCCGGTAACCATGCTTTTTGCCATAGAAAAAGAATTACTTTTCGATGTATCCGAGTATCCATCATAATATTGTTCATGAAAAATACTATCGTTTTTTATGATCAAGTATGCTACACTTTTATATTCTTCATGTGCTTTCATCAATCGATCAGTTGGTTCTATGCTGTTATATTTTTCATGAATTGGCCATTCTTGTGGTTGCTCGGCAGCTTCTACTGTTCGGTTATCGAAAACCTCATAATCTTCTAAAAAAGCAGTGTCATGACCCGTTCCATAAATTTTAAGAAGCCCGGGAATTATATACATGTTATTAGTAATATATAGAAGAGCAAACGATAGAACTAAAATGCTTGAAATAAGTTTAACTACTTTTTTCATAATGCAGAGTTTGTTTTAAATTTTAAAAAAGAATTTCCTTTTGAAAGGAGAAACCTTCGTTTTCCAAGAGCCATTTTTTTTCTAATCCTGCGGCAAAGCCGACTAAACTTCCATTGCTTCCAATGACTCGATGATGTGGAATTGCAACTAAGATAGGGTTTTTTCCGATAGCTGACGCTACAGCTCTAACTGCTTTTTTATTGCCATAAATGGTTACTATTTCTAGGTAAGAAAGTGTTTTTCCAAAAGGTATTTTTGTGAGAATACTCCAAACTTTAGTTTGAAATTCTGTTCCTTTTGGTTTTATAGAAAAGGTAAATTCTTTTCGTTTACCATCTAAGTATTCTTTAATTTCTAGGATGCAATTTTCAAAACACGTAGGAATAGATTTTATTTTTTGAAATGTTCCTTCATCTATCCTAATAGATTCTAAACCATTTAGGTCTCCCGAAATTTTAATAGCCCCGAGTTTGCTTTTGAAATAAACGGTTTGCATCTAGCTTAATTTTGTTAAATGATGTGAAGCTAATGTATTAATAAAATACAATGACATGAAATAATAGTATAAACATCGCATAAATTTTTTGTCTTTAAAATTTGCTGCCGATTTAAAATATTATAATATTACTTAACGAATTATTATAACTTGAAATAAAGAGCTTTAGCACAAAAAAGAAATTAGAAGTGATTAAATAAAAAACACACCAATAAAGTATGATTAATTTTAAATGGCAGGGAGTTATGCCCGCATTAACCACACAATTTGATGAGCATGAACAACTAAACCTTAACGCTTTCGAATTAAATTTAGTTGAACAAATTGAAGCTGGTGTTCATGGAATTGTTTTAGGAGGAACTTTAGGAGAAGCAAGCACACTAACAGCAGCAGAGAAAGTTAACTTACTAAAAAAAGCTCAAGAAATTATTTCAGGAAGGATTCCAGTGATTATCAATATCGCAGAACAATCTACTCGGGATGCCATTGAAGCCGTACAAGCAGCAGAGGCTAATGGAGCCGATGGCTTAATGTTGCTCCCTCCGATGCGATACAAAGCAACAGATGATGAAACGGTGCAATATTTCGCAGCAATTGCTCAGTCAACAAAGCTTCCCATTATGATCTATAACAATCCTGTAGATTACAAAATTGAAGTTACTCTAGAGATGTTTGATGAATTACAACAGTATAAAAATATACAGGCAGTAAAAGAATCAACGAGAGACATTTCTAACGTTACTCGAATGATTAATCGTTTTGGAACCCGATTTCAAATTTTATGTGGGGTTGACACCTTGGCCATGGAAAGCCTGATTATGGGTGCTCACGGATGGGTTGCAGGACTAGTTGATGCTTTTCCAAGAGAAACCGTTGCCGTATTTGCTTACACAAAGGCAGGTAAAATAGACGAAGCATTAGCTATTTATCGTTGGTTTTTACCTCTTTTAGAATTGGATATATCCCCTCAGCTTGTTCAAAACATAAAGCAATGTGAAATTGCAACTGGAATTGGAACTGGTCACGTTCGAAAACCTAGAATTATATTAAAAGGAGGAGAACGTATTCGAGTACAGAAAATAATTGACGAATCTTTGGCAACACGTCCAAATTTAGGAAACTATAAAACACATCTATGATTGAAGGGAAAAGCGTAATTAACGGTAAAAAAACTCATGCAGTAAATACCACTTCATTTTTTACTTACGATGCTAATAAAAGCAGCCAGTTACCCCAAAAGTATGACAATGCAACTTTGGAGGAAATTGAGTACAGTTGCGAAATAGCATCCCAAGTTTTTTCGGATTACGCAGCTACTACTTCAACTATCCGAGCAGCTTTTTTAATGGAAATAAAAGCAGAACTAGAAAACACCAAGACTTCTATTATCGAACAGTATAAGTTAGAGTCAGGTTATCCCGAGGGAAGAGCCGTAGGCGAGTTTTCTAGAACTTTAGGTCAAATTCAAAGCTTTGTAGACTTATTAATTGAAGGTTCTTATGTTGATGCAATTTTGGATGTTGGCAAAGCGGGAGTTCCCGACTTACGAAAAATGAAACACCCTATTGGTCCAATTGTAGTTTTTGGAGCCAGTAACTTTCCTTTGGCATTTTCGACTGCTGGAGGAGACACTATATCTGCTTTAGCAGCTGGATGTCCAGTAATTCTTAAAGGTCATCCATATCACGCAGGCACAAGCGAGTTGGTTGCTCAAGCTATCCAAAGTGCAATTAACAAAAGAGGATTACCCGCCGGAATTTTTGCCCACTTGCATGGAGAATCGATTGGAGTTGGTCAACGCTTAGTAGAACACTCAAAAGTAAAAGGGGTTGGTTTTACCGGAAGTTACAAAGCTGGGAAAGCCCTATACGATATAGCTCAAAAAAGAAAAGAACCCATACCTGTTTTTGCAGAAATGGGAAGTGTAAACCCAATTTTTATTTTACCAAATAGGTTAGCTTCAGATTCTAATTTACCTACCCAAATAGCTGGATCTGTTAAAATGGGAACTGGGCAATTTTGCACCAACCCTGGATTAATAGTGGTTAGCGGAATCAACACAGATACCTTTGTAGAGGAGCTTAAATCAGAGATTCTTAACGGTGAAATTTCGTGTATGGTACATCCCAACATTAGTAAAAACTATGAGTCTCAACTTCAGCACATGAAGAACCAAGGAGCTTCTATTCACAGATCAAACCTAGACGCAAATAGTCCGGCTATGGGTGTTGTTTTAGCTGAAGATATTTTGAAGAATGCAGCACTTTTAGAAGAAGTTTTTGGTCCCTTTAGTTTGGTTGTTATTTGTTCGAACAACACTGAATTAACCGCTATCTCAGAAGCCCTACCCGGGCAACTAACAGCAACAATTTTAGGCACCTCATCAGAGCTTAAAGATAACAGACAACTGGTTGCCGCAGTTCAACAAAAAGTGGGACGCTTGCTCTTCGAGGGAGTGCCAACTGGTGTGTCCGTAACTCCTTCAATGAATCATGGCGGTCCATTTCCGGCTTCTACAGATAGCCGATTTACCTCCGTGGGAACTTCATCAATAGAACGCTGGCTAAGACCAATTTGCCTTCAAGATTGCCCACATGAACTACTTCCTGACGCTTTGAAAAACGAAAATCCACTCAATATTTTTCGTACTCTGAATAATCAATTAACTCAGTCAAGCTTATGAAAAGGGTCTATTACAGTTTTATTTTCTTATTATTTAGTTTTGGGTGTTCTTCGATTGAAGAAGATAAAAGCATGCTTCAAGAAAGTATTAATAATTACGAAGGGTATCACCCTTATGATGCTAAAGATTTTCCTTTAGGGAATCATACGGAAGACCGTTATCAAGCCGATTATGATTTCTATGGTAACTTACTTGAGGAAATCTATCGAATTCAATCTTCAAACCTTTCTAAAGAAGATCGGATTTCATGGAAACTTTTAAAATTCCTAGTAGAAGATCACCGAGCTAATTTTGAGTTTAAAACACACCTCAACCCATTGTTGTCTGATGCAGGATTTCATAACAGTTTAGTGTATCGCGTCCGACCTTTAACATCAATGAAGCAGAGCAAAGATTACTTGAAGATGCTTCAATCGATTCCTTTATTTGTAGATCAAAATATTATTTTGTTAAGAAAAGGATTAGAAGCAGGTGTCTCCCAACCCATAGTGATTTTCGAAGGATATGAGAGTACTTACGAAAAACACATTACAAAAATAGTAGAAGATAACTTCTATTTTTCGCCTTTTAAAAACCTTCCAGCGCAACTTTCTGAAAAAGAAAAAGACTCCCTTTTGATTGCAGCTCATGCTTCCATTGAGAAGAACGTAATACCCTCCTTTCAAAAGATAAAAGATTTTTTTGAGTCCGAGTATTATCCCAAAACAAGAAAGGCTATTGGAGTAAGTCAGACTCCCAATGGAGCAGTATTTTATCAAGACAGAATAGCCTATTATACTACTTTAGAAATGTCAGCAGAAGAAGTCCATGAGCTCGGTTTAAAAGAGGTTGCTAAGGTCAGAAAAGCCATGGAATCAATCATCAAGGAGGTCGAATTCCAGGGAAGTTTTGAAGATTTTTTTGCTTTTTTAAGATCAGACAAACAGTTTTATGCTAAAACAGGTAATGAACTTTTGATGCGTGCAAGGGACATATCAAAACGCTTAGATGAGCAGTTGCCAAAATTCTTTAAAACCCTACCTCGAACTCCTTACGGTGTTGCACCAGTTCCCGATGCAATTGCTCCAAAATATACGGGTGGGCGATATATTCCAACTTCCCCTAAAAGCACAAACCCAGGATATTATTGGGTAAACACATACAACTTATCCAGCCGACCATTATATGTTCTTCCTGCGCTTACAGCACACGAAGCGGTTCCCGGTCACCACTTACAAATGGCTTTAAATTCAGAGCTGCCCAATGAAATACCAAGTTTTAGAAGATCCCTATATTTATCTGCATACGGAGAAGGATGGGGTTTATATACAGAAGCACTTGCTGCAGAAATGGGCATTTATACCACTCCTTACGAACGTTTTGGACAATTGACCTATTCTATGTGGAGGGCTTGCCGTTTGGTGGTAGATACCGGGATTCATTCTTTTGGGTGGACTAAAGAACAAGCAGTAGAATTTATGACTAAAAACACAGCACTTTCCTTTCATGAAATTAACACAGAAGTTGACCGTTATATTTCATGGCCAGGGCAAGCGCTTGCCTATAAAGTTGGTGAATTAAAAATTTCTGAACTTAGAGAAAGAGCAGAAACAGCGTTAGGCGAAAACTTTGATATTCGAGAATTTCACAACATTATTTTACAAAAAGGGACACTTACACTTCCGTTAATGGAGGAAGAAGTAATGGCCTATATCAAGCAGACATTAAATGAGTAGAATAACAAAATTCAGTTGTATTGATGGAAACACGGCAGGTAATCCAGTAAGGCTTGTAACATCTCCCGCTCCCAATTTATTTGGCAAATCGATGATGGAAAAGCGACTTCATTTTATAAAAGAATTCGACTGGATTAGAAAAGGATTAATGTTCGAACCCCGAGGGCATGACATGATGAGCGGAAGTTTTTTCTTTCCACCCATAGATACAGCTAATGATGTTTCCGTATTGTTTATTGAAACCAGTGGATGTTTACCGATGTGCGGTCATGGACTTATTGGAACAATTACCATTTTGATTGAAGAAAAATTAATTTCACCTAAGCAAAAAGGTACTCTGCGCGTCGAAACTCCAGCAGGTTTAATAATTGCTTCTTATACCCAAGAAGCGGAAAAAGTAACTGCAGTTAAATTCACCAACATTGCTTCTTTTTTATATGCTAATGATCTTGAGGTGGAACATCCAGTATTAGGAAATTTAAAAGTTGATGTGGCTTATGGAGGTAATTTTTATGCCATTGTTGATACCCAGAAAAACTTCAAAGGAATTGAAGCGTATACCGCTGGAAATTTAATTAATTTGAGTATTCCGCTAAGGAAATTAGTCAATGAATTACAGGAGTTTATTCACCCCGAGGATTCTAATATTAAAGGCTGTAGTCATGTTTTATGGGCAGGAAAAACTATTGACAAAAAGGCTACTGCACGAAATGCAGTTTTTTATGGAAATAAAGCTATAGATAGATCTCCCTGCGGAACAGGAACTTCTGCACGCATGGCGCAATGGTTTTCTAAAAATAAACTAGAGTTAGGAACTGCTTTTATTCATGAGAGCATCATTGGTTCTAAGTTTATAGGAACTATTGAACAAAAGACTACTGTTGGTTTGTTCCCAGCAATTTTACCGAGTATAGAAGGGAGTGCCCAAATTACGGGGTACAATACAATATTGATAGATTCTAATTATGAATATGCAGAAGGATTTCAAATTATTTAAATAAATGAAAAAAAAGGTAGTTGTTATTGGAGGAGGAATTGTTGGTTTGTCATCAGCCTTTTATTTGAGAGCAGAAGGACATGACGTTATAGTTTTGGATAAAGGAACCCTTTCTGAGGGAGCTTCTTTTGTTAATGCAGGTTATTTGACTCCAAGTCACATTATCCCACTTGCTGCTCCCGGAATGATTTATAAAGGATTAAAGTGGATGTTTAATTCCTCTAGTCCATTTTATATAAAACCTCGAATGGATGCTGATTTAATTTCCTGGGGATGGAAGTTTATGAGGTCATGCTCCAAAGCACACGTTCAAAGGTCTTTGTATGTAATAAAAGACATAAATACACTAAGCAAAGGGCTATATCATGAAATGCATGAATCTATGGATTTTCATTTAGAAGATCGAGGTGTTTTAATGGCATTTCAGACGTCAAAGGCAGAAAAAGAGGAGTTTCCTGTAATGAAAGCTGCTCAAGATTTAGGTTTAGACGTTTCTTTATTGGGAGCCAATGAAGTAAACGAACTTCAGCCCGGCGTAAAAATGAATATTGAAGGAGCATACCATTACCGCTGTGATGCTCATACAACTCCCGGAGTTTTCATGAACGAATTACGGGACAATCTAATTTCAAATGGAGTTAAAATTTATACAGAGACTGAAGTGAATGCATTTGATTTGGTAGATAAAAAAATTAAAAATGTAATTACCAGTCAGGGAATTTTTGAGGCAGAAGAGGTTGTTTTTGCAGCAGGATCTTGGACTGAAAAGCTTTTAAAGTCTCTAAAAATATCCTTATCTGTTCAGGCGGGAAAAGGGTATCGAATAAATGTAAAAACACCTATAGGGATTACCATGCCCGCTATATTGATGGAGTCAAAAGTTGCAGTAACACCAATGCAGGGGTTCACACGTTTTTCTGGAACTATGGAAATAGCCGGCATTAATAATACAATTCGTATGAATCGAGTGGAAGCAATTGCTGGCGCTGCCAGTAATTATTATGAAGGAGTTCAATTGCCTCAAGAAGATTTAGAACAAGCAAAATGCGGTCTTCGACCCTTGTCTCCAGATGGATTACCTTTTATTGGGCGACATTCTTCTTGTGAAAATCTTGTAATGGCAACGGGTCATGCTATGATGGGCTGGAGCTTAGGACCAGGGACTGGAAAGCTGGTTTCTGAACTAATTTCAGACAAAAAGGCCTCCATGAATATAAATGCATTTTCTCCTGAACGAAAGTATGGATGATTATTTAGAAGCAATATGTCGATAGAAAGGTTAACCTAAAACCCGAACAGCATCTTTAGCACAATAAGTTGCAATTAAAGAAGCACCTGCTCTTTTAAAAGCGACAAGCTGTTCATACATTATAGCATCATAATCGATCCACCCTTTTTGAGCCGCGGCTTTAAGCATGGCATATTCACCACTAACTTGATAAGCTGCAATGGGAACTTCTATATGATAACTAAGGTCTCGTATAATATCTAAATAGGCTAAACCTGGTTTTACCATCACAATATCAGCTCCTTCTTCAATATCCAATTCGGTTTCTAAGAGCGCTTCATTACGGTTATGGAAATCCATTTGGTATGTTTTTTTATCACCAAAACCTGGAGCGGAATCTAAAGCAGAGCGAAATGGCCCATAAAATCCAGATGCATATTTAGCGCTATAACTCATAATCCCTGTATCATGAAATTGCTCCTTTTCAAGGAGCGAACGAATTGCCAAAACACGACCATCCATCATGTCACTTGGAGCTACAAAATCGGCTCCAGCATTTGCATGTGATAAGGACATTTGTGCCAATACCTCGACTGTTGCATCATTAATAATTATTCCTTTTTCGACAATACCATCATGCCCAAAAGACGAATATGGGTCTAAGGCAACATCAGTCATAACTATAATTTCAGGGACAGTTTCTTTAATCAAGGCAACTGCTCTTTGCATTAAACCATTTGGATTAAGGGCCTCGGTTCCTTTATTGTCTTTTAATTTTTCGGGGACTTTAACAAATACCAAAACCGCTTTTATTCCCATTGACCATAACTCTCGAACCTCTTTTTTTAAATGATCTAAACTCATTCTGTAATAGTCAGGCATTGATGTAATTTCTTCTTTTACATTTAGACCTTCAACTGCAAACAGAGGGACAATAAAATCGTTTGGAGTAAGCGAGTTTTCGCGAACCAAAGCTCTAATAGATTCTGAACTGCGTAGTCGTCTGTTTCTTTTTAATGGATACATAAGGGTGATTTTAAGTAAGGTCTTCTTGATCATCAGAACCTTCTTCTAAGAATGTGTCTGATGAGTTTTCATCTGTTTCTAAGAGAATACTCTCCGAGTCTAATTCAGTATCATCTTGCTGAGGTTTTTTCATAGTTCCTAATGTCATAATCAACATAGATGATAATATTACAACCAGTAAAACCTGTTCATTAATAATAGAATTGGAGCTGTCTATAAATGAAATTTCCTTGATTTGAAGAAAAAGTAAAATACTGATTAACCCTCTAGGAGACATATATACTAAGGCAGAAGGTTTTATTTTAAATGTGGTTGCCGTAAAATAAAAATATCGAACCAGAAACATAACTCCAAATATTAAGATTCCATATATAATAGGAGTTTCTGAAGTAAATTCATTTAAACTGATCGAGAATCCAAAGAATAGAAAAAAGAAGGTTTTGACTAAAAAAGCTGATTCAGCTGTAAGAATATGAAATTCATGAAGTCCTTTTTCAGATTGCTCTAAATCTAAATATCGCTGCATAAATGAAGGGAGCAATGCCTTAACATTACTTAAAAACAAACCGAAGATGAAGATGGTTACTAAAGCAGGTAAGTGGAAAATTTTCCCGAATGCATATACAAGAACAAGCAGAGCCAGTATAAGGAAAAACTTAACGTGGTGATCAATTTTTTGAATGAGTTGAAACAGAAGGTAGGTGATCATCAATGAGACCACGATTACTCCAATAATTTGTAATCCAAGCAAGACTATAGATTCAGAGCTTATTAAAGCCTCATTAGATTCAAACTGCCTTATAGCATAGTTGAATATCATAATTCCCAAGATGTCTGAAAAAGTAGACTCAAAAACAACAAATTCTTTTTGCTGATTTAATAAGCCAGCAGCAGATGGAATTGCAACTGCACTACTAATTATTGCTAAGGGAATAGAAAAGATTACAGCAGCCTTGTGTTCTATATTAAGAAAATATTCAAATGCCCAACTCACTATAATTATGTTGAGAATCAAAATGAATGCCGCGGCAAAGAACCCTTTTAAAATTACAGGTAATTTCTCTTTTTCTATCTTTAGTTCTAGCGCGCCTTCCAAAACTATAAGAATTAGCCCTACAGTCCCTAATACAGGTATTAATTGATCTAAGAAGGCGTAGTCTGTAAAGCCATAAAAATTGATAACTGTCCGGATAATAACACCTGTAAACATTAATAAAATAACCGATGGAAACTTTGTTCTTCTAGCAATTGCATCAAAAATATATGAGAAAACGACTAGTAGAGGTAAAACAATTAAAATGGAAAGTGTATTCATAAGGCTTTCATGTTTCTAGAGGTTAATTTAGTGAAAAGCTATCAACTTTGATTTATCAAACCCAATTTCTAGGTTTTTTTATAACCTTCATGAGCTCTTCTTCTCTCGATTTTATTTTTGGATGATAATCATAATGCCATTGAACTGTGGGAGGAAGACTCATTAGAATACTTTCAATTCTACCATTTGTTTTTAACCCAAAAAGTGTGCCTTTATCATGAACTAAATTAAATTCAACATAGCGTCCTCTTCTTATTTCTTGCCATTTTTTTTGTTCAGGAGTATATGGCAAATCTTTTCTTTTGTTTAAAACAGGAAGGTATGCTTCCAGAAAATTATTTGCTACATCAGTCACAAAAGTATACCATTGCTTTAGTGATTTTTCGGAACTTGGTTTTAAATAATCAAAAAATAAACCGCCCACACCTCTTGCTTCATTTCTATGGGAATTCCAAAAATAAGAATCGCATTTCTTTTTATATTCTGGATAGAATTTAGGGTCATTTTGGTCACATACATTTTTACATATTTGATGAAAATGTACGGCATCTTCTTCAAACAGATAATATGGTGTAAGATCTAGTCCACCACCAAACCACTGGTCAACGATTTTACCATTAAGATCATACATTTCAAAATACCTCCAATTTGCATGAACCGTTGGCGCCATGGGGTTTTTAGGGTGCAATACCAAACTAAGCCCACAAGCATAAAAAGAGGCTTCGCTTACATTCAAGTGAGCTAGCATACTTTTTGGAAGTGTTCCGTGTACCCCAGAAATATTAACTCCACCTTTTTCAAATACAGCTCCACCTTCAAGAACACGGGTTCTTCCTCCCCCTCCTTCTGGGCGTTTCCAGAGATCTTCTTTAAACGTCGCAACTCCATCGGCTAATTCTAATGCAGCAGCTATTGTGTCTTGAAGTTCACAGATGTATTTGTAAAATGAGTCTTTCATAATTTTTTAGCTACCATATTCTTTTACTGCATCGACAAAAGCTTGTGCATGATCAACAGGTATATTGGGTAAAATTCCATGGCCAAGATTTACGATATAACGATCTTTGCCAAAAGCATCAATCATTTTTTTAACATCACTTTTAATTTTAGGAATTGGAGACATCAATTGATGTGGATCATAATTTCCTTGTAATGTAATGTTTCCGCCAGATAGATATCGTGCATTACGGGCAGAACAAGTCCAGTCTACTCCAAGTGCACTAGCACCAGATTTTGACATATCGTTGAGGGCAAACCAACATCCTTTTCCAAAAACTATAACAGGACATAAATCTTTTACAGCAGTTACAATTTGCTGAATATAGGGCCAGGAAAAAATATTGTAATCTTCGGGTGATAAAAGTCCGCCCCAAGAATCAAAGATTTGAAGGGCATCCACACCTGCAGCAGCTTTGGCTTTCAAATAATCAATGGTTGTATCCGTAATTTTTTGAAGTAACTCGTGAGCCATTTCAGGCTCTTTAAAACAAAACTCTTTTGCTTTATCAAACGTTTTAGATCCTTGCCCTTGAACCGAGTAGCACAAAAGTGTCCAGGGAGATCCAGCAAATCCAATTAGCGGAACTTCATTGTTGAGTTCCTGTTTTGTCATTTTAACTGCATCGATTACATAGCCTAAAGCATCTTCTGCATAAGGAATTATAACCTTGTCCAATGCAGCTCTACTTTGAATGGGTGAAGGTATCCATGGGCCTAAATTGGGTTTCATTTCGACTTCAATATTCATAGCCTGTAAAACCACAAGAATATCACTAAATAAAATTGCAGCATCAGGCCCTATTTGTCTAATTGGCATTATTGTAATTTCTGTTGCTAACTCTGGTGTTTGGCATCGTGTAAAGAAATCATATTTAGCCTTTAGCTTCATGAAATCTGGCAAATATCTTCCAGCTTGACGCATCATCCAAACGGGTGGACGTGAAACGGTTTCTCCTGCTAGAGCTTTTAAGAATAAATCATTTTTAATCATGCGAGTGTAGCTTTTTTAGTTTGTAAATCATATGTTCGACGGAGGGCTTGGAAGCAATAATAATGTTTTCCTTTGGAATCGGGAGGGCTTCAGCGGTTGTTGGACCTATGCAAATACAAATGCTTTCATCAACTTTGTTGTCTTTTAGAAAACTTTTAACGCCGCTTGGACTATAAAAAAGAACCGCATCAAAGAGTTCTACAGCCTTGGGTTTTAACAAGGTTTTGTATACTTCAATTACATCAATATTGATTTTATTTTTTTTTAACTGGGTTTCCAAATCAGCTCTTCTTTCGTTTCCACAAAAAAATAGAAAATGAGCATTTCTGTCACTTTTTACTATAAAATTAGCCAAATTAGATGAATTTTCTTCAAAATGAGGCACTTTTAACCCTTTATCGATTAATAGACGTTTGGTCTTTTCGCCCACACAGTAGCAAGTTTTATTTTTTAAAAGTGTATTAAACTCAGGTTTTCCAAAAACAGATTTAACTGCATTTTGGCTTGAAAAAAGAAGTGTATAGTTTTTATCAGTGTATGAAAAAGGAAGTGTTTGAGTTTCTATGAAATTCCGTTCACTATAACTACATCCAAAATTGATAATTTCGCTTTTTTGAATTGCGGTTAACGTCTTTGTCGAAAAAATTTTTAGTGAATTTTTCATTCCGAAGGTTTAAATTCTTCAAGCAAAGTGGATGCCCCTTCTAGAAGTAAGGTTTTTGCAATTTTTACTCCTAAGTTTTTAGCCGATGCAATCTTGAATGTTTCAGAAGCAATAAATTTTCTTTTACCATCTAGGGAAAAAACGCCACCCTTAAAGTGAATATTTTCTCCATCTACTTTTACCAATGCTCCAATAGGTGCAGTACAACCCCCTTCTAATGTTCGTAAAAAATCTCTTTCAATTTGAGTGCACAATGCTGCCTCTACGTTATTAAGACTTTGTAAAAGAGCAAATATTTCTTTGTCTTTAGACTTACATACAACCATGAGCGCTCCTTGCGCTGGCGCTGGGATCATCCAATCCAAAACCTCGATTTGTTTTTGTTCTGTTTCTAATCTAACTAAAGCAGCTTCTGCGAAAATTGCCCCATACCAAGCGCTTTCTTCTAATTTATTTAAACGGGTTTGAATATTCCCACGAAGCGGAACAATATTGTGGTCCGGATTGTGTGCCAGCCATTGCGCTTTTCTTCTCAAACTTCCCGTTGCTATTGTTGAGTCATTTTTCAAAGAATCAGATGTCTTTTTCACCAAAACATCAAATACAGGACCCCGTTCCAAAACGGCTCCCTGTTGAATCCCTTTTGCCAAAAGTGTAGGTACATCTTTCATGCTGTGAATTGCAATATCAATTTTGTTATTTAATAAGGCAGTGTCAAGGGTTTTTGTGAAAATACCTGTAGTTCCCATTTCATAAAGCGGCTGACTCAAGTCTAAATCACCGGTACTTTTAATTAGAATAAGCTCTGTTTTTATTTCTTTCGCATTCAATAAGTCTTGCAAAGTATTTGCTTGCCAAAGCGCCAAAGCGCTTGCTCTGGTTCCTATTCGGATTATCTTATTCATGACTTTTTATGTCCAATTTAAAAACGCCTGTTATAACCTCAAGTGCGATGTCTGCCTTATTAGGATTTTCTTTGAGGTAGTTGGCAAGTTGACCTGTTATCTTTTGAATCATCTGATCAGAAACAACTACTGCTTCTGGATTTAATGTAGCTTTTTTCTCTTTATCCTTTATTTCAGAAGCCTGCTGAGCTTTAAGTTTGCTTTTCAGCGCTCGAAGTGCTGGAGCATATTGGCGATGTTCTAGCCATTGTACAAACTCACTCTTGACTTCTTCTAAAATTTCATCTGCCCTAGGTATGTATTGCCTACGATCCTCTAATGTTTTATTTGTAATTTGGGACAAGGTGTCTAAATTTATCAGTGTTACATGCTCAAGTTCCTCAACATTTGAATTCACATTACTAGGAATCGATAAATCTAAAATTAGTAGGGGCGAATCTTTATGAATGATATCCTTAGATACCGTAGGTTGTTGAGCTCCCGTAGCTACAATCAACACATCTGTCTTTCTTATTTCTGTTGGTAAATCACCATATTCTTTAACGAGAACATTGAATTTACCTGCAATATTTTTAGCCTTTTCATGGGTTCGATTAATCAAAACGATATGATCGTTTTCGGTATGTTTGATTAAATTCTCACAGGTATTTCTTCCTATTTTACCTGTCCCAAAAAGCAATATATTTTTTTTAGAAATATTTTCTATTTCTTTTATGATATACTGCACTGATGCAAAAGCTACAGAAGTAGCACCACTCGAAATTTTAGTTTCTGTTTTTATGCGTTTACTAGCCTGAATAACGGCGTTGACTAGACGCTCCATAAACCCTTGAATCATCCCAAGTTTTTTGGACCTAAAAAACCCTTGTTTTAGCTGACCAATGATTTCAAAGTCACCAAGAATTTGACTATCCAATCCTGTTCCGACTTTAAAAATATGATGAATAGCAACACTATCTTTAAGGGTATACCCAAATTCGTTAAAAACGGCTAAGCTTCCTTGTGAGTGTTTGCATAATAAATTAATTAGCTGAATGGGATGATTTACATACGCATATAATTCGGTTCTATTACAGGTAGAATTGACAAGAATTTCTTCTATACCTTCTCTCTGTGCCTCTATCGATAGGGCGTCTTTTTGAGTCGAGTTCAAGCTGAAATGCCCTCTTGTTTTAAGGTCAGCATTTTTATAGCTAACTCCTATGGCGTAAAAATGTTTCTTATTCTTCGAAACTTCCATTGTTTTACTAATCGAAGACAAAAATAAGAGGCTAGTATTAAAAAAAGTAACGCTAAAAGCATTATTAATAACGGAAAGCGTTTATTTTTGTATTAATATCACTTTATTTCAATGAAACAAGGTCTTAGTATCCCTTGTTCTCTTGTGTTGTTTAGAGTGAATCTAAATTAATGACTATAATTTATGTTAAAAAATAACGATGAAAGTATGGGCTCTAGGATAACGATAGAAGATGGCTTTTACGTACTACGATTTCAAAACGATACAACCGAGGTTGCTACTGAAGTTAGAGAAATTAACTCAAGTTTTATTCAATTCCACTTTTGTGTTAAAGGGCAAGGTGATTTTGTTTTTAATGATGGCAACTATGTTTTTAATGTAAAAGAAGAACATTCTATTTTACTTTATAACCCTCAGCGAGATTTACCCATAGACCTTAGACTTCAGCCTAACACTTGGATTATTGGCGTGATAATTTCTATTAAAAAATTTCACAGTTTATTTTCTTTAGATGCAGACCACATACATTTTTTGAGTCCAGAAAACAGCACTAAAAAATATTATGACAATGGTGTAATTAACCCAAGTATGGCAGTTGTATTAAGTCAAATCCTAAGCTCCAATATTCATGAGAGTATGAAAGCACTTTATTTAAAAGGTAAGGTTTATGAATTGTTGAGTCTGTATTTTAATAAAAACGAAGATACTGACATTGAGCAATGCCCTTTTTTAATTGACGAGGATAATGTTCGTAAAATTAGATTGGCAAAAGACATAATACTTAGAAACATATCTGAACCGCCATCATTGCATGAGCTTTCAGAAGAAATTGGTTTAAGTTTAAATAAACTAAAGGAAGGCTTCAAGCAGTTATACGGCGATACTGTTTTTGGCTATCTATTAGATCACAAGATGGAAGAAGCAAGAAGTATGTTGGCCTCAAATAATTACAACGTAAATGAGGTAGGCTTGAAAATTGGCTACAGCACTTCAAGTCATTTTATAGCGGCTTTCAAAAAGAAATATGGAACTACTCCAAAAAAATACTTAATGTCATTATCTTCGCAGTAAGATTATGAAATAGCAGAAGTATCATGCTGTAATGAAAGAAAGCTTATGAAAGGAGTATTGTTAGTAAATTTAGGGTCACCAGAAAGTCCAAGTCCTAAGGATGTAAAAAGATATTTAGGTGAATTTTTAATGGACGAACGGGTTGTAGACTTACCTAAAATTTTCCGAACCATTTTAGTAAAAGGTATAATTTTAAACACAAGACCCAAGCAGTCTGCAAGAGCTTATAAAAAAATCTGGTGGAAAGAAGGATCTCCATTAATTGTGCTTTCTGAGCGTCTTAAAGGGAAGGTCTCAGAAAAAGTTTCAACACCAGTCAGTTTGGCTATGAGATATGGATCTATGTCCATTAAAAAAGGCCTCCAAGAATTAGCTGATCAAGGGGTAGATGACATTTTCATTATCCCTCTTTATCCACAATTTGCCATGGCTACTACAGAGACCATTTTGGTTCTTGCTGAAAAACTACGAGATGAGTTTTTTCCAAATATAATTTTCACATCATTACCTGCATTTTATAATCATCCGGATTACATTCGTGTGCTATCAAATTCAATTGCCGAAGGACTGCAAGGAAAAAATTGGGAACATTTATTGTTTTCTTATCATGGTGTTCCGGAACGTCATATACGCAAGTCAGATATTACTAAATCCCACTGTAAAATAAACGGTGAATGCTGCGTTACTGCTTCCAAAGCACACGAGTTTTGTTATCGTCATCAATGCTTTGAAACAACGCGACTAGTGTCAGAATATTTAGAATTAAAAGAAGGAACTTTTTCTACTTCTTTCCAATCCCGTTTAGGAGTTGATCCCTGGCTACAGCCTTATACCGATAGAACTGTCGCTAATTTCGCTAAGAACGGAACAAAACAATTGGCCATTGCTACCCCTGCGTTTGTATCCGATTGCTTAGAAACATTAGAAGAAATTGGAATGGAAGCAGCAGAAGACTTTGAAGAAAAAGGCGGTCAACATTTACAGGTACTTCCTTGTATAAACGATAGAGAAGAATGGGTTAATGTAATGAGCCGATGGATTGACGAATGGGCCTTATCTGAAACATAAAAACAATGACTCAAAAAGCTGTTCAAATGGGAACAGACCCCATCGGGAAACTCCTCTTTAGGCAATCAGTTCCAGCTTCTATTGGGATCTTGGTCATGTCCCTTAATATTCTAATAGACACTATTTTTGTAGGTCAATGGATAGGAACAAATGCCATTGCCGCAATTAATGTAGTACTCCCGGTCTCCTTTTTTATTGCAGCCCTAGGAATGTCTATTGGAATGGGAGGAGGTTCGATAATCTCAAGAGCCCTAGGAAGTAATGATAAAACAAAAGCAAATAAAACTTTTGGAAACCAACTTACATTAACCTTACTTTTCACTCTAAGTTTTATGACTTTAGGGTTGGTTTTTATGGAGTCTATTATTCCTGCATTTGGAGGAAAAGGAGCTCTTTATGAACCTGCTAAAGTTTACTATACCGTTGTTTTGTATGGGGTTCCAATTTTGGGACTTGCTATGATGGGAAACAATGTTATCCGTTCTGAAGGGAAGCCAAAATATGCAATGTATGCTATGATGCTTCCTTCGTTATCTAATTTGATTTTAGACTATCTATTTATTTATGTTTTCGATTGGGGCATGGAAGGCGCTGCATGGGCTACAACCTTATCTTACGGAATATGTACTTCCTACATTTTATATTTTTTCTTATCTGGAAAGTCAGATTTACTATTAAGGGTGTCGGATTTATTTTTTGATTTATCTATTGTAAAAGAAATAGGATCCCTAGGATTTGTTACTCTTGCAAGACAAGCAGTAGTGAGTGTTACAGTTCTTATGGTTAATAATATTCTATACGAATTGTCTGGAGAATCCACTGTTGCTGTTTATGCAATTATCAGCAGAATGCTAATGTTTGCACTCTTCCCGATTCTAGGAATTACGCAAGGTTTTGTTCCGATTGCAGGATTTAATTATGGCGCAAATAAAAAAGAGCGTGTACTTGAAGTTATTCGGAAATCATTAATTTATGCTACGCTTTTAGCAACTTTTGTTTTCCTAATGATTATTCTTTTTTCCGAGACTATAGCGAGTGCTTTTACAAAAGACCAAGCAGTTATTGAAAAAACAAAAGATGTGCTTAAATGGGTGTTTCTATCAACTCCAATCATTGGAATTCAATTAATAGGTTCCGCATATTTTCAAGCGATAGGAAAAGCAGTTCCAGCCCTTTTATTAACCCTTACCAGGCAAGGATTCTTTTTTATTCCGTTGATATTAATATTACCTAAATATTGGGGAGAGTTAGGTATTTGGATGTCATTCCCGATTGCAGAAGTTATTTCTACAATAGTTACTGCATTTTTCTTGAGAAAAGAATTGAAACGATACAATAGTTAGAGGCAGCCTAGATTTGGCTTTCTTTTTGTACTTTAGAACTTATAAAAAAGTCATTTTGCAAGAATATTATAACTACATAAAATCCCTTCATCTAATTTTTGTAATCACTTGGTTTGCGGGCCTATTCTATATTCCTCGAATTTTCATCTATCACATCGAAGCACAAGAAAAAATAGATGTTGAGCGCGACATATTAAGCAAGCAATTGAAGTTAATGGCAAAACGCCTGTGGTATATTATCACATGGCCCTCAGCAATTTTAGCAACTTTTTTTGCCTTTATTTTGTTGTTTCTCAGGCCTGTTTTATTAGAAGAAGAATGGATGTTGGTAAAACTATTCTTCGTAGGGCTTTTGTTTTTGTATCATTATAAAACACATCGAATTTTTAAAGAACTACAGCAAGACCAGTTCAGATTCACCTCTTTTTTTATGCGAATTTGGAACGAAGGAGCAACAATCATCCTTTTTTCGATTATCTTTTTAGTACTTCTAAAAAGTAGTTTCCATTGGATTTTTGGAGTCTTGTCAATCCTGGGATTAGTAGTCTTATTAATGCTAGGAATCCGAATTTATAAACGTTTAAGAAAAGATGATGAGTAATGGCTAATCGTAAATTTTCTCTTAGATTTCGTGTTTTTTACTCTATGATTCTTTTGGTTGTAATGACTTCAATATTAATTCTCGGAGCCACTTTTTATCAGTACTACTCTCAATCCGATGATTATAATTTAAGGCGTCTTGAGCGAAAAGAAACTCAGGTTAAAAATCATTTATCCTATATACTTGATCGCGAAAATGCGTTCAATTCGATTGAAGAAAACCAACCCAGTTTTTATGAAACCTTTGAGTCCATTGCTTTAATTCATAAGGTAGAATATGCGCTTTTTAATATGGAGGGTACACCTTATTTTTATTCCTACGTAAAGTCCAAAAACTTTGACCAGGACCAAAAGCTGGACTCGAACATTAGGGATAAGTTATTGGAAAGTAATCGAAAAAGAATAGTAGTACAAAACGAGGAAGAACGAGGAAGATTTCAGTCCTCGTATAGCGTTTTGTTTGATGACCAAGGACAGCCTTATGCAATTCTTTATTTCCCATATTTTGAAGATGTCTCTTTTAGCTCTACAGAGCTCAATACCTTTTTGATTAGACTATTTCAAATTTACTTTTTCATGTTAATTGTAGCAATTATCATTGCTTATTTTATATCGAGCTATATGACACGTCCTTTGGAAACCATTCGTGCGCGAATCGACAGAACAGGCTTGTTAAAAGGAAACGAAAAAATATATATTTCTAATGCAAGTAAAGAAGTAGACAGTCTAGTTAATTCATATAACAGTATGCTTGATGCTCTGGAGGAAAGTATAGCCAAATTAGCTCGTTCTGAACGAGAGCAAGCATGGCAAGAAATGGCAAAGCAGGTTGCACATGAAATTAAAAACCCATTGACTCCCATGCGCTTAACCATTCAAAGCTTTCAACAGCGATTTGATCCAAATGACCCGAAAATTAATCAAAAAGTAATAGACTTTTCAAAAATAATGATCGAACAAATTGATACGATGAGTGAGGTCGCTACTGCTTTTTCTAATTTTGCCACCTTACCCAAACTTAAAATTGAAGCAGAAGATGTTGTAGAAATAACAGGCTTATCGATTGATATTTTTGAGCCTAAAATAATTCAATTCAGTAGCTCAGAAAAAGAAATTATTTGGAATATAGATCGAACACAGTGGATACGAATTATGACTAACTTACTCCAAAATGCAATTCAGGCAGTTCCACAAGATCGTGAGCCGATTATTCGGGTACATATTGAAAAGCATACGGAATTCCTTAAGATAGAAATTCAAGACAATGGTTCTGGAATATCGGAAGAGAATATTACTAAAATATTTGAACCCAAATTCACCACTAAAACAGGAGGCATGGGTCTTGGCTTGGCAATTGTAAAAAACAGCATAAATTCTTTAGAGGGAACTATAACTTATGAAACTGAGGAAAATAAAGGTACAATATTCACTATCCAACTAAAGAAACAAAAATGAACAAAGCCAATCTTCAACTAAGAATACACGACCAAGTTGCATGGGTACAAATTGATAGACCTACCAAGTTAAATGCACTCAATAAAGAAGTTTTAGAGGATCTTCATCAAGTTTTTTCAGAACTAAGAAATGACGTAAGTGTACGCGTAATTGTATTGACAGGAAGCGGAGAAAAAGCTTTTGTTGCGGGCGCAGACATTTCGGAGTTTTCAAAATTCAGCCCCAATCAAGGGAAAGCACTTTCTCAAACTGGTCAAGACCAGGTTTTTGCTTATATAGAGCAAATGAACAAACCTGTAATCGCTGCTATAAACGGATTTGCGCTAGGTGGTGGACTTGAATTGGCAATGTCTTGCCATATCAGAATAGCATCTAATAATGCTCGAATGGGTTTACCTGAAACTTCTTTAGGGGTAATTCCAGGATATGGAGGAACACAACGCCTTGCTCATATTATAGGGAAAGGGAGGGCCATGGAATTGATTCTTACTTGTCAAATGATTACTGCAGATCAGGCTTTAGAATTTGGTCTAATTACCCAAGCTGTTCCCCAAGAAGAATTATTGTCTACTGCAGCATCTGTAGCACAAAAAATATTAAACAACTCTCCTTTTGCTATAAATCAAGCTATTCAAGCAGTTAATGCAGCCTATGATGAAAATCAGAACGGTTATGATATTGAAATCAATGCTTTTGGCACTTGCTTTGGCTCGGAAGATTTTAAGGAAGGAACAGTGGCTTTTTTAGAAAAAAGAAAAGCAAATTTTACAGGAAATTAATCCAAAACTATAGCGTCGGTTATAGTTTTCTCAATCTGATCAAAGAACTCTGACGAAAGATCTTCAGAAGGTTCTATTGGAGCGTGTACATAAAACTTTAATCTAACTCCTAGCGGTAAAGGAAAATTCCCCCAACGATTAAATTTATAGGAATTATTGATTGTAATAGGAACAATTAAAACATTAGGAATTTTTTCAATTAAGGCTTTAACGCCTCTTGATTTAAACTTCTTCGGGACCCCAGTTTTAGATCTAGTTCCCTCAGGAAAAATAAGAGTAGACCAGTTATTTTTAAATAAAAGATCGGCGTGGCGATTAATTTCTGCAACTGCTTGTTTAGGTTCTTTCCGGTCAATTAAAGCTGACCCACCATTTCGTAGATGATAAGAAACACTAGGAATTCCTTTTCCAAGTTCTTTTTTACTTACAAATTTTAAATGATGCTTTCTTAAATACCAGATTAAAGGAGGAATATCAAAAGTATTTTGGTGGTTTGCAACAATAATTAATGGGCGATTAGTAGGTAGTTCAAAGGTGTTGATAAATTGAACTCGAGCTCCCAAAAGGGAATAGCATTGCACCAAGAAAAAATTGAGAACATCAACAGAAACTTTATGGGCTTGGTAGCCAAAAAAGTTCCTAAGAACTACTTGAATTCCGTGGAATAAAAACAAAAAGAAACCAAACCCAAGATAAAAAATAACGGAGAAAATGCTTGCAATAAATTTATACATTATGACAACGAGTTTAGATCATAGAAACAAGCCTTTAAAAGAAGATTAACAAAACTCTTCGTATGCTTGCTTTAAGTTTTCTGCAATCATCTCGGCAGGTCGACCTTCGATATGATGACGCTCTAACATGTGAACCAATTCACCATTTCTAAATAGTGCCATACTAGGAGACGAAGGAGGGAAAGGAACCATCATTTCTCGAGCGCGATCCGTTGCTTCAAAATCAACGCCAGCAAAAACAGTAACTAAATTACTCGGGCTTTTTTCATTGGCTAATGAAATACGAACTCCAGGTCTTGCATTCGCTGCAGCACAACCACAAACTGAATTAACTACAACTAGAGTAGTTCCTTCTGCATTAATTGCTTCCTCGACTTGAGCCACTTCACTTAATTGTTTAAATCCTAATGCGGTTAATTCATCACGCATGGGTTGTACAAATTCTGCTGGATACATAGACTGTTTTTTTAATTTATACAAAGATAAAAAGTTTCTTTCATTTTCATTGATTTTAAGATAATGTTCACTTTATTTTTTAAAGTAAAAACTATCTTTGGTTCAAATTTTTTATATGATAAAATGGATTGGCGCTATTCTGGGATATACATACCTCCGTTTTGGTGGTGCAATTTTAGGGTATTTTATTGGTAGTGCAGTAGAGAGGTTAATAAAAACAAGCTCTCGAAAGTCATATGCAACTGGGAGTTTTCGCTCTATGGGGTCCAGTCAATTTGAATTAAACTTACTGGCCTTAGCCGCATTGGTTATTAAAGCTGACGGAAAAGTAGAAGAAAAAGAACTGCGTTTTGTGCGTAATTATTTCATTTCAAATTATGGTGCTGACTATGCTTCAACTATTTTTTCTAGATTCAATTCTGAAATAAAAAAAGAAACCCAAAACTTGGTCGAAATCGCCCATTTATTTGTCAATAGGGTTCCCTATAACACCCGATTACAAATTATTCATTTTTTATTTGGAATTGCAAATGCAGATGGAAGTATTTCGCTTTCAGAAATTAAAAAAATAGACCAAATAGCAGCATCTTTGGGAATTAGGCATTCTAATTTTGAAAGCATAAAAGCGATGTTTGTTCAACAAGCAGATAATGCATATAAAATTCTTGAAATAGACTCGAGTGCAACAAATGCTGAGATTAAAAAAGCGTACCGTACAATGGCTAAAAAGTATCATCCCGATAAACTAAGTAGTGCTGAACCTGCAATGCAAAAAGGCGCAAAAGAAAAATTTCAACAAATTCAAGCAGCTTACGAGAAAATTCAAAATGACCGCGGATTATAAAAAAGTAGAATTATGGAAACAATTTGGTTTTATGCTCAACTAGGATTTAAACACGTACTTGACTTTCAAGGTTTAGATCATTTTTATTTCATAATTGCCTTAGCAATTCCATTTGGCTTTCGTGAATTTAAAAAACTTCTTTTGTGGGTTTCTATTTTTACCTTAGGACACACGCTTTCTCTTTTTGGAAATTATTATTTTGAATTAAGTTTACCCACTGAATGGATAGAATTTCTTATTCCAGTTACCATAACTCTAAGTTGTATTCCGTTGTTAATTACTCAAGAAATTAATCATAAAACTATTTTTATCCCTATAATAACTTTAGTTTTTGGGCTAATACATGGATTTGGATTTGGACGATACTTTTCGCTTATTGCTTCTGAAGATGAGGCTTTGTATCAGTTATTTTCTTTCGCTCTTGGCGTAGAAGCAGCTCAAATAGCGATCGTTTTAGGAGTTTTAATCATCAGTTTTTTCGCTTTAAATGTTTTAAAAACAAACAAGTCTAAATGGGACTTGATAATAGGTGCAATGATTCTTTCACAGGCTATTTTAATGATGGTCGAGAAAAACCCTTTATAGTATTGGCATAACTAAATTTAATTTATGAAGCTTTTAAAATCTCCTTACACACTACCAAATGGTTCTGTTCTACAAAATAGAATTGCCAAGTCTGCAATGAGTGAAAATATGGGAACGTTTAAAAATGCCCCAACAAAAAACTTAATTAAAGCCTACGAAGTTTGGGCTAAGGGCGAAGCAGGTCTTTTAATAACAGGGAATGTTATGATTGATTCGCGCGCTATAGGGGAGTCTCGTAATGTTGTAGTTGAGGATCGATCTAATTTTGAACTTCTCCAAGTTTGGGCAAAAACAGTTGAAGGTACGGGGACTCATATTTGGCCACAAATAAACCATCCTGGACGACAAGCTTTTGCATCCATTAACAAAAAAGTTGTTGCACCTTCTGCAATCTCCTTAAAAATGGGAGGTCTAACCTCTATGTTCATGGAGCCAACTCCTTTAATGGAAGAAGAGATTTGGGATATAATAAAGCGCTTTGGAAATACGGCTAAAATATTGCAAGACGCTGGCTTTTCGGGTTGTCAAATTCATGGAGCACATGGGTATTTGGTTAGTCAGTTTCTGTCTCCTTTAAGTAATATTCGTCAAGACAAATGGGGCGGTTCTTTAGAAAATAGAGCTCGTTTTGTTGTTGAAATATATAGAGAAATACGAGCACGAGTAGGTACAGATTACCCCATTGGGATTAAAATAAATTCTGCCGATTTTCAGCGTGGAGGTTTTTCAGAAGAAGAGTCTATGGAAGTGGTTCAGTTACTTTCAAAAGAAGGAATTGACCTGATCGAAATTTCAGGTGGAACTTATGAAAAACCCGCGATGGTTGGTCATAAGCAAAAGAAAAGTACCCAGGAAAGAGAAGCATATTTTTTAGATTATATCGAAAAAGTAAGAAAGCTAACTCAAAAACCCTTGATGCTCACTGGAGGTTTCAGAACCGCCGCATTGATGGAAAAAGCTTTAACCGATGGTAAATTAGATGTTGTTGGTTTAGCCCGACCTTTTTGTATTTATCCTGAAATAGCCCAAGATATTTTTACAGGCAAAAGAACTACGTTTGAAATTATAATACCAAAATCAGGGATCGCATTTATAGATAAAACAGGAGGGGTGGAATTGCCCTGGTATGAGTTACAAATTCACCGTTTAGGAAAGGGGAAAAGACCTAAAAATAATATGAGCGGAACAAGCGCATTTATATTTAGCCTTAAAAACATATTCATCAAGTCTTTTATTAAAAATTAGAATTCAAGACAAAGGGTTGACTTAATTCGATTCCATTCTTCTTTAATGATTCTATGACAAACATCATATTTGCTTTTCAATAGCCTTTTGGGATAAAATAATTAGACCGTTTTTGAGAATTATTTATGAGTCTAAAAGAGGGACTTTCATTTATCAAATATAAAAATTATATTCAACGTCTGATTTCACGTATCTTCGTAAATAATGAACAAACAAACAAAATATGATCAGGCATATCTGCAAATGGCAGCAACTTGGGGAGAACTTTCTTATTGTGAACGTAAAAAAGTAGGCGCTTTAATTGTAAAAGGTCGCATGATTATATCGGATGGTTATAACGGAACTCCCTCTGGTTTCGAAAACGTATGTGAAGACGAAGAGCATTATACCAAGTGGTATGTTCTTCACGCCGAAGCAAATGCCATACTTAAAGTTGCAGCTTCAACTCAGTCTTGTAAAGGGGCAACCCTCTATATCACCCTTTCTCCTTGTAAAGAGTGCTCTAAATTAATCCACCAATCTGGAATCACAAGAGTAGTTTATGCTACTGCGTATAAAGATACTTCTGGAATTGAATTTTTAGAAAAAGCCGGAATAGAGTTAACCCATTTACATAAATAAAACACTCAATGAAAAGCAACAATCTCTATTTATGGATTATTATTATTCTATCTGTTCTATTGGGTTTCACTTTTGGAAGCAATCAACATATTATATTCAACGCTACTAATATAGAAATCAGCAGCAGTCAAAAGCTAAAACAGTTTATTAAATACATTGAGACGAATTATGTTGACGACATTGATACGGACAGCCTTGTAAACACAATCATTGAGGATGTGGTGGAACAACTTGATCCACATTCTGTGTATATTCCAAAAGAAGAAATGCAGCAAATTGCAGAAAACATGCAAGGCTCATTTGTGGGTATTGGGGTTAGTTTTTTTATGGAACAAGATACGGTTAGCGTAGTTCGTGTTTTAGATAATGGGCCAAGTAAAGCCGCAGGTATTCTTCCTGGAGATCGAATTTTAATTTCTGGAAAAGACACATTATTCGGAAAAAACAGAAGCAGTGCTTCCGTTATTAGATCTCTAAAAGGAAAGCCAAATACGGAGGTCGCATTAAAGGTATATAGAAAAACTACAAATCAATTACTTAGTTTAACACTTGAACGAGGAGAAGTTCCAATCCAATCCGTTCATGGGTATATGCTATCAGAAGGAGTTGGTTTTATTCAGATCAATCGTTTTGCTCAATCAACTGGGAATGAGTTTAGGAAACTATTAACCAATCTAAAGGAACAGGGTGCAGACCAATTGGTGCTTGATCTTCGAGACAATCCAGGAGGTTATCTTCACATAGCAGAAGAAATTTCAGATGCATTTTTACCTAAAGATGATGTAATTGTTATTACTCAAAGTAATCAGGGAAAGAAAAAAATTGCAGTTGCTACAGAATTTGGACTTTTCGAAAAAGGACAAGTATATGTTTTAATCAATGGACAGTCAGCCTCTGCTAGTGAGGTTGTGGCAGGTGCTCTTCAGGATAACGATCGCGGCTGGATTGTTGGGCAACGCTCTTTTGGAAAAGGGTTGGTGCAACAACAAATGCCTCTAGGTGCGGGTGATGCAATACGGCTAACAACAGCTCGTTATTATACCCCTACAGGGCGTTCAATTCAGCGTCCGTACGAAGACGGAAAAGACTCCTATTACAACGAAATAGAGGCTCGATATCAAACGGGTGAAATCCAAGAAAGAGACAGCGTACCTGTAAATGACTCTTTAAAATTCTCAACACCAGGAGGCAGAACTGTTTATGGAGGTGGAGGAATAATTCCAGACAAATATGTGGGAGGAACCCTAAATTTAGACCAAGAGTGGGATAATTATGTATTAGGATCTAACCTTGTCAACAGATTCGTGTTTTTAGAAATAGATAAAAATCGAAAGTTTTATGTTTTTAATTCTTTAGAAGAACTAATCGAAAAACCTTTACCCAATAAAGAAATCCTTTTAGAATCATTCAAAGCTTATTTTGCTGATCAAGGAGTTCCAATAGGCATGGAAAACGTAGCCTTAATAGAAAACTCAATTAAGGCATTTATAGCCTTTCAGTTATATGGGCAAGAAGCTTTTTTAGAAATCACCCATAAACAAGACCCCTTTATTACAAAAGTAAAAACACTTTTGGAAGAAGATTTACTCGATTAATACTTCTATTTATTGACCTTTTCAGCTATTTTCTTCGAGAGAAGTAAAATAAATAGAAGTAAAAACGCACAAGTTGACGCTAAGACACCAATAACAGCTACACTACTATCCCCTTGAAGCGGAGCATCGTAATCTATTTTTGTCGCATTGAAAACTGCCATTAATAGGGCCAAAATCATGAGTACTTTTATAAAAATTTTCATACAATTGAATCAAAAGGTTTTTCTTTCTGTAAATTTAAGCATCTATATGTGATGGAAAAAGCAAATCACTTTTTATCTTATCATTTGACTGATGTTTGTTGCAAATAACTTTACAGCAATCGCTAAAAGTATAACTCCAAAAACCTTACGAATAATACTTATTCCTGAAGAACCCAAAATAGCTTCTATTTTTTTAGATGATTTTAAAATAGCATAAACAAAAATAATATTAATCACGATTGCGATGATGATATTAATTACTTCAAATTCGGCACGTAAAGAAAGCAACGTTGTCATTGTTCCTGCTCCAGCTATCAGGGGAAAAGCAAGGGGAACTATGGATGTTGTAGCTGGGCTATCATCTTGTTTGTAAAGATCAATCCCCAGAACCATCTCTATTGCCATAAAGAAAATAATAAAGGCCCCTGCAACAGCAAAAGAGTTGATGTCGATACCGATTAGATTTAGAATTTCTTCTCCTAAAAACAAAAACCCAATCATAATTAAACAAGAAACAACAGAAGCTTTTCCAGACTGAATATGTCCAGATTTTTTTCTAAGTGAAATAATAATAGGTATGCTTCCAACGATGTCGATCACAGCAAAAAGGATCATCCCGGCAGTGATAATTTCTTTAGGATTTATTTTCATGATATTTTTTTGCAAAAGTACTTTATTTTAATAATAATTAGCCCTCAACCTGCTTCTTTTTTATTCAGATCCTTCGTATATTTGAATCATGCTAAACATAGGAAACACCTTAGTTTCAGAAGATTTATTGGACCTTGATTTTGTGTGCAACATCACCCAATGTAAAGGTGCTTGTTGTGTAGAGGGAGAGGCGGGCGCACCTTTAGAGGAAAAGGAACTGAAAATCTTAGAAAAAAATTATTCCGCAATTGCTCCTTATCTAAACGAGTCTGGAAAAGTGGCAATTAAAAAGCAAGGAAAATTTATTGAAACTTCTGATGGCGAATTCGAAACACCTTTAGTTAATGGTAAAGAATGTGCTTATGCCGTTTTTACCAATCAAGGAGTTGCCCAATGTGGAATTGAAAATGCTCATAAGGATGGAAAACTAGATTGGAAGAAACCAATCTCTTGTCACCTCTATCCGATTCGAGTTCAAGAATACTCAGAATTTACAGCAATTAATTACCACCATTGGCAAATTTGTGAAACAGCTTGTTCCTTAGGAGCTCAACTCAAAGTTCCCGTTTATAAGTTTGTGAAAGATGCACTAATAAGAAAATTTGGTACCCCTTGGTATAACGAATTGGATCGAGTTGCTCAAAAGCACCTTTCTGAGTAATTCAATGTTTATAAGGGCTGCCTCAGTTTTTTGGCCACAATAGACTGTCTTTCAGTGTATTGAAAAAACAGTCTTTTTCCTTCTTTTGTCTTTTTTTGTCTTTTTTGTTAAAAACTAAGCTACATTGTGAATAATTATGGCTTTCATTTATGGTAACAATTTTGAATCTTTGTATGAGACAAAAACAATCAGTACTAATTTCATTAATGACGACATGACAAAAGCAGTAGAACCCATTCTTCAAGAAAATAAAAACCGATTTGTAATTTTCCCTATTGAACATCATGATATTTGGGAGTGGTATAAGAAGATGGAAGCTAGCTTTTGGACGGCTGAAGAAATTGATTTACACCAAGATTTATCTGACTGGAACAACAAATTAAGCAAAGATGAGCAATACTTTATTAAGCATATTTTGGCATTTTTTGCGGCATCAGATGGAATTGTAAATGAAAATTTAGCTGAAAATTTTGTCAACGAAGTACAATACTCTGAGGCTAAATTCTTTTATGGTTTTCAGATAATGATGGAGAATATTCATTCAGAAACCTATTCTTTATTAATTGACACCTATGTAAAGGATGAGGACGAAAAAAATCAATTGTTTCAGGCTATTGATGTTTTTCCTGCCATCCAAAAGAAAGCCAAATGGGCATTGAAATGGATAGATTCTGATTCTTTTGCAGAACGTTTAATAGCATTTGCAGCAGTTGAAGGTATTTTCTTCTCTGGTGCTTTTTGTTCAATCTATTGGTTAAAGAAAAGAGGTCTTATGCCAGGACTTACTTTCTCGAATGAGCTCATCTCGAGAGACGAAGGAGTTCACTGTGACTTTGCAGTTCACCTTCACAACAATCACCTGGTAAATAAAGTACCTAAGGAACGCATTCAAGAAATCATTTTAGACGCTTTAAATATTGAAAGAGAGTTTGTAACAGAATCTCTTCCCGTTAGTTTAATTGGAATGAATGCAAAATTGATGACTCAGTATTTAGAGTTCGTTACCGATCGCTTGCTCCAAGAATTAGAGTGTGAAAAACAATTTAACGTTACCAATCCATTTGATTTTATGGACATGATTTCTCTTCAAGGAAAAACTAACTTCTTTGAAAAGCGTGTTTCTGAGTATCAAAAAGCAGGAGTGCTTATAACAGATGACAAAGAAACTCAGATTAGTTTTGATGCTGATTTCTAGGAGTAGAAGCACTTCATCTATTTTTTGTTTTTCATAAAAAAGCAAAACAACATTTTCAAGGGTCCTTCATAAGGCCTTACTATATAAAATTAAAATAATAGCTATACAATCATGTTTGTAGTAAAAAGAGACGGTCACAGAGAGCCAATAATGTTCGACAAAATTACCTCTAGGGTAAAGAAACTTTGTTATGAGTTAAACCCATTAGTTGATCCAGTTCGTGTTGCAATGCGAGTAATTGAAGGACTATATGATGGAGTTACTACTTCAGAACTAGACAACTTAGCTTCGGAAGTAGCCGCTACAATGACTACATCACATCCTGATTATGCTAAATTGGCAGCACGTATTTCTGTTTCTAACTTACATAAAAACACGAAAAAATCATTTTCTGAAACCATGAAGGATTTATACGAATATGTAAATCCCAGAACAGGCAAAAAAGCACCATTATTATCTGATGAGGTTTTCAAAGTGATTCAAGATAACGCCGAAAAATTAGATTCAAGTTTAATTTATAACCGTGACTTTGGATATGACTTCTTTGGTTTCAAAACCCTAGAACGCTCTTACCTTCTAAAATTAAATGGTGCGATAGCAGAACGCCCTCAGCACATGCTTATGCGTGTTTCTATCGGAATTCACATCGATGACTTAGATGCAGCAATAGAGACCTATGAGATGATGTCTAAGCGTTTCTTTACACATGCTACACCAACTTTATTCAATTCAGGTACTCCAAAACCACAGATGTCTTCTTGCTTTCTTTTAACCATGAAGGACGACAGTATCGATGGTATATACGACACATTGAAGCAAACCGCTAAAATCTCTCAGTCAGCAGGAGGTATTGGGTTATCTATCCATAACGTTCGTGCTACCGGATCTTATATTGCTGGAACTAACGGAACTTCTAACGGAATTGTTCCAATGTTACGCGTATTTAACGATACAGCTCGATATGTAGATCAAGGAGGAGGAAAGCGAAAAGGGTCTTTTGCGATTTACATTGAACCTTGGCATGCGGATATTTTTGATTTCTTAGACCTTAAGAAAAACCACGGAAAAGAAGAGATGCGTGCTCGTGATCTTTTCTTTGCGATGTGGACACCAGATTTATTTATGAAAAGGGTAGAACAGGATAGTACCTGGACCCTTATGTGTCCAAATGAATGTCCAGATTTATTTAACTGTCATAGTGAAGAATTTGATGCGCTATACATTAAGTACGAAGAAGCAGGTAAGGGAAGAAAAACCATCCGGGCACGTGAGCTTTGGGAAAAAATTCTAGAATCTCAGATCGAGACAGGAACTCCATATATGCTTTATAAGGATGCAGCCAACCGCAAATCAAATCAGAAAAATTTGGGAACTATTCGTTCTTCAAACCTTTGTACAGAAATTATGGAATACACAGCTCCAGATGAAGTTGCTGTTTGTAATCTAGCTTCTATTGCTTTGCCGATGTTTATTAAAAATGGTGAATTTGATCACGAAGAATTATTTAGAGTAACAAAACAAGTTACTGTAAACTTAAACCGTGTAATTGATAGAAATTACTACCCAGTTCCTGAAGCAGAAAATTCAAATATGCGTCACCGTCCTGTTGGATTAGGAGTTCAAGGTCTTGCAGATGCGTTTATAATGCTTCGCTTGCCTTTTACTTCAGATAAGGCAAAGCAATTGAATCAAGACATTTTCGAAACGCTTTATTTTGCAGCTGTAACTGCCTCAATGGAAGAAGCAGAAAAAGAAGGACCTTATCAATCATACAAAGGTTCTCCAATGTCTAAAGGAGAATTTCAGCACAACATGTGGGGCATTAAAGACGAAGAACTTAGCGGTCGCTGGGATTGGGCTTCTTTAAGAAAACAAGTAAAAAAGCACGGTGTTCGTAACTCGTTATTAGTTGCTCCAATGCCAACGGCATCAACGTCACAAATTCTTGGAAACAATGAATGTTTTGAACCTTATACTTCTAATATTTATACGCGACGCGTATTGTCTGGAGAATTTATTGTTGTAAACAAACATCTATTAGAAGATCTTGTGGAACTCGGCATATGGACTGAAGACATGAAACAAGAATTGATGCGTGCTAATGGATCTGTTCAGAAAATAGAAGGTATTCCAGCCGACCTTAAAGAACTCTATAAAACTGTTTGGGAAATGAGCATGAAAGACATCATCGACATGTCACGTCAACGCGGATACTTTATTGATCAATCCCAATCGCTGAACCTCTTTATGGAGGGTGCAACCATGCCTAAATTAACTTCAATGCATTTCTACGCATGGAAGTCAGGTCTTAAGACAGGAATGTATTACTTAAGAACAAAGTCTGCCGTTGATGCAATTAAATTTACGTTGACAAACGAAGTCAAAAAAGAAGAAAAACCTGCATTGGTTGCTGCTGAAGTTGGAGACGCTCCAAAGGCAGCAAAAGCTAAGGCAAATAAAGGCACACCTGCACCTATTCCTGTAGAACCCTTAACTCCTGCAGAATTAAAAGCAATGTTACAGCAATCTAAAGAGAATGAAGGAGACGATTGCTTGATGTGTGGGTCATAATATTTTTTTAGATTTTTTAAAAAAAAACTCCATGTAAATTATTACAAGGAGTTTTTTGATTTAAGACAGTTTCTAAATCTAGGATTCAATCTTGCGAATATTGTCTAAAAATGTTTCCATGATACTTAATTTATGGAGGTATAAATCTTTAGACTTTAAAAGAATATTAAAATACAATGTTGTGTTTTTTGGACTGGTTTCCTCATTTCGTGTAAGTGCAATTTGATTGTTAATTTTCTCGTCAAGTTGTTTTAAGATATCCTCACGATTTTCTAAAACTAGATTAATCTTAGCTTCAGAGTTGTTGTTGTATGCCTCCATAGCCTCATGAAACACAGCTTCTGTTAGTTCATAAACATTTTGTAAATCACGAACTTGACTTAATTTTAACTTCGAGTGATCGTTATTTACGTGTTTATAACTCTTCTTTACAATATATTCTAGATCATCTGTTATGTCTTGAATAAGGCTTAGAATTACAATATAGAAGTTACTTGCAGACAAACTAGATTCTTCTAAATTCTTAATGAAGTAAAAAATATTTTCTCTAAGGTTTTCAACATCTTCGGTCAAACGATTGATATTTTTTCTTGCCTTTTTAAGGATTTTCTTGTCATGCTTTGCAAGACCTTCTGAAAGAATCGCGTAAATTTTATCCACACGTTTAAATACTTTAATCACATTTTTAGTACTCTCGTCCATCACACCTTTAATGGAGTTGCTTTCTGATTTTACTAAGCCATCTAGATCAATAAGATCCGAATTTTCGTTTTTGTGCTTCAAATAGTTTTTACCTATTATTAATAAGATTATAAAAAGAATAATTGCAATTGCTTGAGGGCCTCCTAAGTAAATTATAGTGACTATAATTCCAGACACAATAAAGGCAGCGAAAGCGGTTAAAAACCAACCTCCAATAACACTAAGAACCCCGGCAACACGATAAACCGCACTGTCTCTCTTCCAAGCCCTGTCTGCAAGTGATGTACCCATAGCAACCATAAAGGTCACATAAGTAGTAGATAAAGGAAGTTTATAAGAAGTTGCAATAGATATTAAAATAGAAGCAACAACCAGGTTGATACATGCACGTAACATGTCAAAAGAAGGAGCATCTTTGTCGTTTTGATTTTTTAATACAAGATCAGCATCTGAAAATTGAATTTCTATCTTTTCTTTTAGAGAAGAGGGAAGTAATGCATTAAAACCACTACCTACTAATTGAAATGATTTTACAATTCCTTTGGAAATAAAATTGGGCTGAAAGCGTTCCTTAATAGAATTCTGATCAGACAAATCTAGCTCTGTTTTCATTACCTTTTTTGCTTTGGTGGATATCCATAAAGTTAGAACCATAATTCCTCCAGAAATCACCAATAAAACTGTAGGTGTAGCCACTTTAGAAGAAAGTACCCCCATGCTGAATTCAGTGGCAGTAACCCCAGAGATAACCCAAGCTTCGTATGACTGATATGCTGCAATTGGAACACCAATGAAATTAACCAGGTCGTTCCCGGCAAATGCCAATGCAAGTGCAAATGTTCCAATTCCAATAATAATTTTATATATGTTTGCTTTCAAGAACTTTATTAACACAAATGAAACTCCAATCCAAACTAAGAAATTTGCTAGAACTACTTTAAAAACTTCTTGTTCTAATAAGTCTTTGATTTTCACACCTCCTAATAAATCATATTTTATGTTTGCAAAAGGAGTTCCTTTAATACCTTTCATTAAAATGAAATAAGTAATTGCAGAAAGTGCAATACCTCCAAAAAGTGCACTTACCCATATTGCTTTTCCCTCAAACTTATAGGTTAGGAATAGTCTAGAAAACCATTGAACGATTGCACCTACAGTAAGCGCAACAACTACGGAGAGTAAAATACCTGAAATGATCTGTATTGCCTTAGCTGTATTTATATAATTAACTATTTCACTAAAATCTCCGGTGGTTTCACTTATTTTAATAATAGACATAAATACAGCTGCCCCCAATAAAGTAAAAACGATAGAAACCGTTGTTGAGGTTGGCATGCCGAGTGTGTTGAAAAAGTCTAAAAGCAGAATATCAGTTAACATTACTGCCGTGAAAATCAAAATAATTTCATCGAAGTAAAATTCTCCAGGATTAAAAATTCCTTTTCGAGCAACCTCCATCAATCCACTGGAAAATAATGCTCCACAGGCAACCCCTAAAGAAGCCAAAATCATAATGGTTTTAAAGGGAATTGCTTTAGACCCTACTGCAGAATTCAAAAAATTGACAGCATCATTACTAACTCCGACAATAAGATCACCGATTGCTAAAACTGCAAGAATCGAAACTAGTATGAAATAAATATTATCCATTTTTTTATTTTTTAGAAGTGAATGTCAAATTGTAAACGGTATACGATTTTGTTTGTTGAAGATACTGAATCTTCGTATGTTATGTCTGTTTGTACTTTTAATTTATGCTTTGCGACATACTTAGATAAACCTAATGTATATTGTGTAATCTTATTATTTGAAGAAACTATAGAGTCAAAGTTAATATTAGTATAACGGCCTGTAATTGCTAAATTTGAAGGCATTACATATCCCATTTGAATGTTTGTAGCATTTCCAATATTAACTACATCACCTGTGAGGCTATTGTCCTCATTTCTTGCAACTGGCTCATCTGCATCACGATCTGCATATTCTGCCATTAACGAAAACCCTTTGTACTTAAAGTGTGTGTCAAAAAATAGCGTGTTAATATCAGTTTGATATAAACCTTCTTTAGTTTCGAGATAAGAACCCATATTACTTCTAGTTTTTACTGCATCATTATTTACATCATAGACAACTCCAACTAAAAGTTTAGGTTTTTGTTCGCGATCTAAATCTGCTCCTTTATAATCACCTTTACTTTTGAAATTTCCAAAAGGAAGAACTTCTATACGACTTGTGTATTGGTGGCCCCCTAAATTTCCTTTGGTTATGTTTCTTCCTTCACCTTGAGAAACAGCAAAAATCTCTTTTACAATAAAGTTTTCTGAAAGTTTGAAATGATGACGAAACTGAATTCCCAAATCACGGTCAATATTAAACTTGCTGTTTAATAAAGATCGATCAACCAATGCTAAATTACCAGAAGAAATTACACGCTCAATATTACCAGGTAGTTTTCCTTGACCTGCTTGAAGAATAAAATTCTTATAAAAATTCCAACGCACATAAGCATCAAGAATATAACGAGGAGCATTACTCGTAAAAGCAGAAGCTCCCGATATGTCTCTATTAGATAACCCTAACTCTAATTTATAAGTAAGTTTTGGATTGTATGCAAAACCACTGAATTTTAGACGTGCACGTCTAACCAAAAAGTTAGATTCTCGACCTTCAAAGTCGCCTTCATTCCAACTAGTAGAGCTAAGGTATTGCATTCGGGCACTAAAATTCATATAAAATGTACTGTCTTTACCTGTGATATCAAGCAATCCTTTACCAAACTTAGAAGTAGTTACTTCCTGTGCAAATGCACATGATATCGATAAAATTAATATCAAAGAGACTTTTTTAAAATACCACATATAGGATTTTTAATTAATTAACGCGAAATTGTTAATTAATCATTACTTTAATGTTAACTTAATGTTATGATATTATTTTTTTCTAAACATCTAGAATTTCATACTGTAACCTAAACTAATGGATCTACCAACTTTAAATAGAGAAAACAATCTTTGCTCCTCACCATAGTAATCGTAATAACTCTCTTTATAATCTCCAAGAATATTCTGAATCTTGAATGTTATGGTTTGATTTTGGGTTTCTCCCAATTTTTTGGTTATGACAATGTCTAAGTTATTAAAGGGGTCCGTGTAAACATCAGGAATGTTTCCAACTCCAACAACCTCAAGAGTTTTTCCTTGAACATTGTAAAACAATCCATATTCTATATTTTTATTAATTTTAGAATAAGTTAATCCAGCGTTTAGTATGAATGGAGACTGCCCTTGAAGCTCTCTGTTTTTACTAATTAAACGATTGGGTTCAGTTAAAACTCTACCCTGATATTCCGAATCACTCATTTTCTGTTGGGAGTAAATTAAAGAAGTGTTTATATTAATTGAGAACTTTTTTGTGTCAGTTTCCAAAACATTTTTCCGGTATTCTAATTCCAATCCAACTACTGTTGCTCGAGTGTTATTTCTTCCAATTAGCTGATTTGGAGAATTTAACCCTAATGCAACTATCTCTATTGGATCATTAAAGTTTTTGTAAAACCCACTCAGAGCATAAAACTGATTTCCTTCACCATATTTTTCAAACCTTAAATCTAAATTATTAATATAGCTTGGTTTTAGTTCAGGATTGCCAATGAAGTATCTTTCTGTAATGGGATCAAAAACTTGAGCCGATGAGTTCTCTTTAAAACTAGGACGGGCAGTAGTTCTGGAATATGATAAACGAAGATTAGTCTGTTCATTTAGAGAATTAATAATATTAATTGAAGGAAAAAAATCTTTAACATCAATTAATTTAGAATTATCATAAACTATTTGATCTATTGTTTCTCCAGTATAAGTCATGTTGTAGTTTTCAAATCGTATGCCAAGAGTTGATTTCCATTTTTTGGAGAGTTTTAATTCTGCTGAAAGAAATCCAGCAATGTTTTTACTTTCGGCATCATACTGATTTGTTCTTTGATAACTTCCTATAACATGAGAACCTCTATTATTTTGTGCAGTCCAAAGATTAGAAGGATCCAAAAGATTATCAGGGTTACCTAATAATTCATCACTTCGTCCAATAAAATCTATAGCGTAATTAGATGTTCTAAAACTTCTGTTTTTTGAAGAAAAAGCAACTCCAGTTTTTATTTTTCCTTTAATCTTTCCCTCCTCTATTTTATGAGTATACAGAATCTTACTTGCGATAGCATCCTCTTTTAATGTTCTCCAAAGTCTTTGTGGTAGTTGTGTTGTAGAGGGAGAAATTGTAAAATAAGAAAGGTTTGAATCTGTTTCAAAAACGGTCTTCTTGAAATCTTTATCAAAAACTTCAGCAAAAGAAGGCGCCACTTTCCATTCAATAATAGATTTTCCTTCTCTTAAGATATGCTTTGCACTAAAAGGAATAGAAACAATATTTCGCTCTGTGTATGTTAAAATATTTGCTACCCCGGTGTAGGGATTTTCTAAGTAATCTGCATATTGGGCAAAAATAGCATTTGATTCTGCACTTCTTAAATTTAATAAATTTAGATTGTACTTGGAGTTTTTAGTTTTGAAGGATATTCCAATAAGCGCACTGGCTAGTTTTTTTATAACTCCCAACTCTCCTCTTTGAGAAGTATTATTTTCTATGCCAGAAGTTTCTTTTGCAATAGTTCCTGTTTGATAGTCTTCAAAGTAGTCTGTGTCAGATCGAAACCCAAAAGCAGCAATATATCCAATTGTTGTTTCATTTTTCATTCTAAACTGATTAGACGCTGTAGCTCCAACACTAAAATCACCTCCACTTCGGTATCTATTAACAGCCATTTGTTGTTCAAATAAACTTGTGATTTTGTTAAGCACTCCTGAGTTTCCCAAAGCATTTTGTTCTGGAAGAGGAATTACTTGTTGCGCTCCAATAGGTCGATCGAAGTATCCGTTGTTGAATCCCAAGAAATTAACCCCGTTTTGATTATTTCTGATTGCTTGATTAACAAAATTCATTTCTGGATTGTAGCTTCCAGACACGGAAAAACTGTATTGAGGCAAGTTTGAGAAATCTTTTAGAATTATGTTTACAATTCCCCCACTGAAATCCGCATTTAAATCCGCACTTGCAGACTTATTAATGATAATGTTATCTAGAATGTTGGTTGGAAATACATCTAATTGCAAAGTGTTTTTGTCAGGATCTAAACCCGGGATTTCAAGCCCTCCCAAAAGTGTTTTCGAATATCTATCACCTAATCCTCTAACGTATACAAATTTTCCATCCTGAACCGATACTCCAGGCACTCGCTTTATTGCAGAAGCTAAATTATTGTCTCCTGTCCTTTTTATTGATTGTGAGGATAGTCCATCAATTAAATTAATTGATTTCTTTTGAATTAATAAAACTGCAACTTCAGAATTTTTCCGTTGTGAAGTAGTTACTATAACTTCTTCAAGTGAATTCGCCAAAGGGCTTAAATATATATCTACTACATATTCTTTAACATCTGTAATTTGAATTCCTGTTATTTTTTTTGTTTCATAACCTACAAAAGAAATTTCTAATGAATATTCTCCATTAATTACATCGAATCGAAATTTTCCGTCAAAATCAGAAATTAATCCTTGAATGAAACTATCATCAGAGTTCTTTTTTAGAATAATATTTGCAAAAGGAAGTACATCATTAAATTCAGTATCTATTATCTTACCCGTAATTATTGTTTGTGAAAAACTAAGAGTTGTAATTAAAATTAGAAGTATTGAGAGTGTTTTTTTCATGTAATAAATATAAATGGGTCTCCCCAAATCATATGATTTGGGGAGACTTTAATAAAGAATTATGTTTTATTGATTCATTAATTTTGTAAAGCACTCCAAAGAGTCCAAGGAAACAAAGATTCATCTGCACCTGTAGTTTCAACCTGTGAAGTTGATACTTTAGCCCAGTCAGCGTAATCAGTCACTGTTGTTTTAGCAAATATTTCATCTAAAGTTGACTTTGCGGACATAAAATAAAAGTTATTGAAGTTAAGATTGTCTGAGCTTTTTTCAGTAGCAATACCGCTGTAAGTATCAGCATCGATTCCCTTGATAGTAAGATCATCAACATTCTTATACACAACATTATTAGTTAAACCAGTAGCATCACTTTTCCAGTCCCCTAAATTATTCTTTCCGGATTCAGGCGAAGCATTTCCGTAAATAGTTACATTATTAACTGTAAATGACCCTCCAATTACTCCTGTACTGTCTTCAGTTCCATCGATTTCAAAAGGGTTATCAGAATTTGAACGCATCTGAATCAAGACATTAGTAATAGACCCTCTATATCCTTCATCTAAATCGATAGCATCATCTCTCTGGTTTAAAATTAATATGTTGGTAAGTACAGCTGCACCCCCAAAAATTTCAATTCCATCATCATTACTTCCTACTACCTCGATATTATTAAGTTCAGTTCCAGAACCAACTCCCCCTAAAGTAAGACCCTGAATCTCATCGCCTCCAGCTAACTGTGTTCCACTGTGACGAATAGACACGTAAGATATAGAGCCAGAAGAATCCGAGTCATTATCTCCTCCGTAAGTTGTCCAGTCAAAACCTTCAGCAATTCCTTCAATATCATCAGAACCACCGTCTTCGCCAACAATTGCATTTCCCAAGACGATAACTCCACCCCATTTTCCTGTATCGGTTGGTTCACGATTTGGGCTAATAACACCATCACCATAAGAAATGCTGTCTTCGATGTCAGTAAATATAATTGGAGCATCAGAAGTTCCAACAGCATTAATTGTAGCTCCTGCGGCTATAACTAAAGCAGTAGCATTTACTCCCTGACCGTTTTGAGCCTTAACAATTGTCCCCGATTCTATCGTTAAAGATCCCCCTGAACGTACTACAATTTTTCCATTCATAATCCATACACGATCACTTGACCAAGTTTGAGAGTCATCAATAAAAGTAATACCTCCTGAACCAACAGTTTCTGTGTCTGGAGTTGGAATAACTGTTGTTACAGTTACAGTTTCTGTTATGGTCACAGTTTCAATAATAGTTTCTGGATCAGAACTACAAGAAATCAGCGAAAAACTAAACATCATTAAAGTTAAAAGGCTAGATTTATTTGTTGAATTTTTCATAAGAATAATTTAATTTTTAATTGCTCCACAAACATATTTCAACTTCAGAACTTTCATGTTAATACAAGGTTATCAAAATGTGACTAAACTGTTAATAATTTATTTTCAAAAGCAATTAAACTTTAATTTAATTACTCCTTAAATCTTCTTATTTTTACATAAAATGAATTTATGAATTGGGAGCAGCTTTTATCCTTGCAGAGACAAGGAGATAAAACCAAAAGACTGAGAAAGGAGCAGGACGAAACCCGTCTGGGATTTGAAGTAGATTATGATCGCATTGTTTTTTCAGCAGCCTTTAGGAGCTTACAGGATAAGACCCAAGTGATCCCTTTTTCCAAAACAGACTTTGTTCACACACGACTTACTCACAGCCTCGAGGTATCAGTAGTAGCTAGAAGTATCGGAAGATTAGCAGGAAAGGCAATTCTTGAAAAGCATCCTTACTTGTCGGAAATTCATGGATATCAATCCAATGATTTTGGAGCTATTGTAGCTGCAGCAGCGCTTGCTCATGACATTGGAAATCCACCTTTTGGGCATAGTGGCGAAAAAGCCATAGGACATTTTTTTTCTGATGGACCAGGTGCGATACATAAACCGGAATTGAGTGCACTCCAATATCAAGACTTGTGTATGTTCGAAGGAAATGCAAATGGTTTTAAAATTGTTTCTCAATCGATGGATGGAGCGCCAGGGGGTTTAAGACTTAGCGCAGCTACCTTAGGAGCCTATATGAAATATCCAAAGGCATCATTACCTCATAAACCAACAAAACACGTTGCTGACAAAAAATTCGGGTTCTTTCAAACCGAAGAATCTGGGTTTAATACACTTGCAAAAGACTTAGGGTTACATAAAAAAGGAGATACTTTTTATAGGCATCCATTGGCTTACTTGGTAGAAGCAGCTGACGATATTTGTTATACTATAATTGATTTTGAAGATGGAATTAATTTAGGCTGGATTTCTGAATCGTATGCATTAGAGTATCTAATTAACCTTGTAAAAGATGCCATAGATAAAAAAACTTATGCTTCCTTAAAACATACCCCTCAAAGGATGAGCTATCTCAGAGCACTAGCAATTAATAGTCTTATTCAGGATGCTGTTGCAATATTCATTGAAAATGAAGAAGCTATCCTTTCGGGTAGTTTCCCCTTTGCCTTATTGGATAAAAGTAAATATGTAGCGCAAATCGACGATATTATCTCTTTAAGTATTGAAAAAGTATATCACTCCCCAGAGGTTCTTCAAAAAGAAATTGTGGGATATAAAGTAATTACTACCTTACTAGAAGCGTTTACCACTGCAGCTGTTCATGAGTTTAAAGGCATAGCAGACGCTTATGATCAACTTATATTGCGTTTGGTTCCGGCAGGCACTCCTTTTGTTTCAAGAACCTTATATTCGACGCTACTCAATGCCACTTGTTACGTTGCTAGCCTTTCGGACGGAAAGGCTATGGAGCTTTCTAAAAAAATAAAATAACCTTTCAACTCAATTCTTAATATGCTTCGCTGGATTATAATTTTTCTTTTTTTTTCTTTATTTGGAACCTATGCTTTTCAAGCAATCAAAACACTCACTCAACAACGCAGTATTTTGATTTTGTATTGGGTTATTGTAGTGCTTGTTATGGGTAATTTTACATATCAAAGCATTTCTTATAGTAGGGATGATACTTTCAATCCCGGAATGAGTTTGGCTTTAGGACTTTTTCTTTCTCTTTTCATTTTTCAAACCTTGGTTGTTCTTTTCCTATTCTTTGAAGATGTTGTTAGAATTCCGCAGGCAATATATCGTTTTTTCACTCAAGGAGAATCAGGCAGAAATTATTTTCCTGACCGAAGAAAATTCATTTCACAAATAGCATTAGGTATTGCTGCTGTTCCTTTAGCATCCCTTTTATTTGGCATGTATAAGGGCAAGTATAATTATAAAGTTTTAAAATATACGTTAGAATTTGACAACTTACCTAAGGCATTTGACGGATTTACTCTAACTCAGATTTCAGACATTCATAGCGGTAGCTTTGACAACAGAGAAAAAGTATCTTATGGAATTGATTTGATTAATGAGCAGCAATCAGACGTAATCCTTTTTACAGGTGACATGGTAAACAATAAAGCTTCTGAGGTTTATCCTTGGATGGATTTATTAACTTCACTAAAAGCAACACATGGAAAATACTCTGTCTTGGGTAACCACGATTATGGAGATTATGTTCAATGGGAAACAGAAGAAGATAAAAAGAAAAATTTTTCTGATTTAATTAACGCCCAAGAAAAAATGGGTTTTAAGATGCTGCTTAATGACTCAGAATATCTTGAAAAAGACGGAGAACGAATTGCATTAATAGGGGTTGAAAATTGGGGAAAAGGTGGCTTTAAAAAGTCAGGAGACCTCAATCTTGCGGTTTCTGAGGTTAAGGAAACTGATTTTAAGATTTTAATGTCACACGACCCTTCTCATTGGGAGGCAGAGGTAATCGAGCATCCTTTCCCATTTGAAATCACCTTAAGTGGTCATACTCACGGTATGCAATTTGGAATTGAGATACCCGGCTGGTTCAAGTGGAGTCCAGTAAAATGGAGGTATAAGCAATGGGCAGGCGTTTATAATCAAGCCAAACAATACCTCAATGTAAACCGTGGTTTTGGTTTTTTAGCCTACCCGGGAAGAGTCGGGATTTGGCCTGAAATAACCGTAATTACCTTAAAATGCTCTGATAAAGTAGTTTAATAAAAAAACCATAAATTGCATAAAACTTTTTAAACACTATTACCGTGTCAAAATTTGGTCAATTAATAGACGATAAGCACCCACTGCTTCTTGTTTTCTTTCAAGAAGACTTAAAACCTTCCGACGAGTTTCATCCTACACTTCGTGATGTAGCTGCAGCTATTGGAGATCAAGGAAAAGTAATTAAGATCGAAACTACAAAAAACACTAAGCTAACCGATGCACTTCGGGTTAAGGCCATCCCTACTCTTATGATCTATAAAGACGGAGAAATGGTTTGGAGACAAAGTGGTGAGCAAAATGCAAACACTTTGATTAGCATGATGAATGACTATGTAGATTAAGATCTACTAATCCTCGAACATAGTGTCAAACATAGCTAATGACTTAATAGCTTGGAATATTCTTTTTTCCATTTTAACCTTATAAGCATCTTCTTCATGAAGACTAACATAAAGCATTAGTCTTCTGTATCCATTTACCTCATTCATTATAATATTTTCATAAACATTTTGTTCCTCGGGAGACATATCGCTCAACTGAGATAAGCGTTTTTCATAAACAGCTGCAATATTTTCTATTAAAGAGCGAGCATTTAGACTATCACTACCTAGATAAAGGCCTTCAATAAAATCTTCTTGAGAAGTAAAGAAATCATATGATCCGTAGATAAATTCAAAAGGAGCAGTCTCTTGTTGAAAAGCAACAATCTTAGAAGCCATAAACTCCACATCCTTATTATCGATAATTACTTCAATCAACGTTCTATACCGTTCAATCTCCGTTAATATATCTTCTCCTAAGTCGTATTGAAGATTTAAGGAAAGACTTTCATAATACTCCAATTGATCGCGGTGTTTTTCTGCAATTTGCTCAAAAAGATTTTGAGCATCTGCAGTAGCTTCAACCCTATAATATCCTTCAATAAATGGGGTTAAAAGACTATAGTAACCGAAATAATCTACAGGCATTTTCTCCAGGCTGAGGTCGATAATTTCTTTTGCTTTTTCTAATTTCCCTTCATTAATAAGCAGTTCTGCCAAGCGTGCCATATTACTACGGTAAGAAATACTATTTTTTCGTGTTTCAGGGTCGTGATATATTTCTGGGCTATCTGAATTCCCCCATTTCCATTTTTTAACAATTTCATACATCAGATCAGCATCTACTCTTCCCAAGAGATATGGGTTATTCTTATTTTTCGGAGTTTTTATAGGAACAAGCTTGTAGACTAAGCCTTCTAGTTGCAGGTATTCTTTCATCCAGAGATATTCAGAGTCTTCGAAGCTACCTCCTGTAAAATAAAGAGGCCTTTTCCAGTCGTTGTTGGCAAGAATATCCAACATTATTAACTGATTTTTATATAACCCACTTTTAGGCAAATCAATATCAATGAAAGGAACGATTAAATCACGATCTTTTTCTTTGACTAAGCCACTGTTAATTACATTTTCTACATTAACATTTACACGAATTTTATTTGTAGGGTAAAAAACCATTTCTTGAGTTCCCTTTGGGTACAAGTTTGGATCACCTCCAGATTTCTGTATAATCTGTTTGTACTTGTTTCTAGAATCATCTCGTGCAATCCAATTTATAAATTCTTTTATATCCAAACGCGTGCTATCAATAAGAGATTCATGTTTAATATAATCACGAACTCCGTAAGCATATTGAGAATGCTCCAGCTGTATGTCAATAGCCTCACTGGTATAGGTTTTACGTTTCATTTGATCGATATACCAATCTGTAGCGATTAAGCTGGTATTAATTGGGCGAACATCCTGACGGTATTCTTCAATATCCTGAGCATACCAAAGAGCAAATGTGTCGTTGTCTCCAATTGTAAAAATAATAGCACCAACGTCCTCTTGAATAGAAGTCAGATAGGACTTAGAAATGGATTGCGCTGTATAGCGACCCGATCGATCATGATCGTCCCAATTTTGAACCCCCATTAACACAGGCACTGCCAATAACAATAGAAGTACTGATGCTGGAACTGCCAATTTGTTTGAAACCCTATTTTTTATATTCTGAATCAAAGCAAAAGCTCCCATTCCAATCCATATTGCAAACACATAAAACGATCCTACAAGCGCATAATCCCGCTCTCTTGGTTCAAAAGGTCTTTCGTTGAGGTATATTTTGAGTGCCAATCCTGTAAAAAGGAAGAACAACATCAGTACCCAAAACTTCTTTTTGTCTTCACCATATAAAAAGAACAAGCCAATTAAACCTAGGAATAAAGGCAAGAAAAAGTACTTATTACGGGCTTTGTTATTTAAAATATCATCACTTAATTCACTTTGATTTCCTAAACGAATTGAATCAATAAAAGGAATTCCGCTAATCCAATTTCCATTGAGGATATCATATCTTCCCTGAACATCATTTTGACGCCCAGTAAAATTCCACATAAAATAACGCACATACATATACCCAATTTGGTATTCAAACAAATACCTCATATTACTCAAAAAAGTAGGCTTTTCAATTGTTAAATAAGGTGCCATTTTCTTAAAAAAAGCATGGTAGTCTTCTCCAGAAACTCCACCTTCTGAGACTTCTCTTCTAAAAGCATCTACATCATTTTTCAGCTCTGTACTTCTTCGATACTCAGACTTTATTTCAAAATTCAAAGCCTCGGTAAAATTCATGTAGTTGGCAGCATGTTCTGAGCTGTGAAGTCTGGGCAGTAACCCTTTGTGATTTGAATTGGCATTAATTCTAGAGCCTTCCCAATTATTAACGATTATGTAGCGACCAGTATTTTCATCACGCTCATATTTAGGTTTATCATCAATATAGGGCTCTTGCTCGTCTTGCCCGGCATACATGTCCGAAAACATCTTGCCATAGAATAGTTTAGTCTCGGGGTACTGCTCTAAGTTGTAATAGGCTAATAATTGCCTAGCATCCGAGGGAGAATTTTCATTAATAACAGTATTTGCATTTGCTCTAATCGGTAGCATTACCCATGAAGAAAACCCAAGAAACACAAAAAGAATGCATAGTATTCCTGTGTTTAGATTCACATATTTTTTTTCGCGTGTAAATCGTAAAGAGTAAACAAAAAATAAAATGAGTAGGATAGCCGTTATTATAGTTCCACTATTGAAAGGTAAATTAAAGTCGTTAACAAAATAGACCTCCATTTTACCAAATAAAGCTAATGTTAGTGGGAGTAATAGTTTGAAAATAAAAAGCAAAATAGCTACAGAAATAACATTTGCTAGAATAAATCCTTTAAAAGTTACGGTCTCATAGTTCTTGAAATAGTAAAGCATTCCAATTGCAGGAATTGTTAGGAGTCCCATAAAGTGAACCCCAAAAGAAAGACCAATTACAAATGCAATAAGCAACAACCAACGATCTCCTCTAGGGGTATTCATTTCTTGTTCCCATCGCAGACTGAGCCAGAATAATAAGGAAAGTATACAGGTTGCCATTGCATAAACCTCTGCTTCAACAGCATTGAACCAGAAGCTATCAGAAAAACAGAAGGCCAGTGCACCAATTGTAGCACTTCCAAAAAACCCAAATGCATCGTTTTTGGTTTCAAGAGTAGTAAATGCAGGTAATTTTTTTAGTAAAAGAGTTAAAGTCCAAAATAAAAATAGAATTGTGAAGGCACTAGAAAAAACGGACATCAGATTAATCATCAAAGCAATTTGCTCAGGACCATTTGCAAATAGAGCGAAAAAGGCTCCCATCATTTGATAAAAAGGTGCTCCAGGAGGATGTCCAACCTGTAATTTTGCAGAGGTAGCAATATATTCGCTTGCATCCCAAAAGCTAGCGGTAGGCTCGACTGTAAGCCCAAAAGTCAGCAATGCTATAGCAAAAACACTCCATCCAAGAGTACGATTCCAAAATTTGAATTGACTGGCGTCCATAGATCTATTTTTATGAAAACGAATGTAAGAATATTTGAACTAACATAATCAAATTTAACAGAATCGAAACTTTTATTTCTTAAGATTTAATTATTTTTTAGAAATGACTTGTAGGAGCAAATATTTCTATTAAATTTGCACCTCCAATGGCCTATGGTGTAACTGGCAACACGTCTGGTTTTGGTCCAGAAGAGTCTAGGTTCGAGCCCTAGTAGGCCAACGAAGCCCTCATTTTTATGAGGGCTTTTTGTTTTTTATAGAATTCTATTTCCATATTTTCGCATCTTTACCAAATCCTCATTAAAATTCATTGCTCTTGGAGTCTGTTCTTTTAAGAATTTGAAAAGAATTAATTCTAATTTAGATTTAAATCTGTTGTCTTAATTTTGTAGTTTTACGCAAAATTAAATAAAGCACTATGGCATTTGACATTGAGATGATAAAGCAAGTATATGCTGGATTAAGCGAAAGCGTAAAGAAAGCACGTCAGTTAACAGGAAAGCCTTTGACTGCATCAGAAAAAATCCTTTATTCTCATCTTTGGAATCAATCGGATCGTTCTTTTAATAGAGGAGCTGATTATGTGGACTTTGCGCCCGATAGAATTGCTTGTCAAGATGCAACAGCTCAGATGGCTCTGTTGCAATTCATGCAAGCTGGAAAAGCACAGGTTGCTGTTCCAACAACTGTTCATTGTGACCATTTAATTCAGGCAAAATCAGGAGCTACAGTAGATTTAAAATCTGCAAATAATTCTTCTGCAGAGGTATTTGATTTTCTGGAATCTGTATCAAACAAATACGGCATTGGTTTTTGGAAACCGGGTGCTGGAATTATTCACCAAGTAGTTTTAGAAAATTATGCTTTTCCAGGCGGAATGATGATTGGAACAGATTCACATACTGTAAACGCAGGAGGCCTAGGAATGCTTGCCATTGGAGTTGGTGGAGCAGATGCAGTAGATGTTATGGCAGATATGCCTTGGGAATTGAAATTCCCAAAACTTATAGGTGTAAAATTAACAGGTAAACTTAACGGTTGGACTGCACCTAAAGATGTGATTTTAAAAGTAGCTGGAATTCTTACTGTTAAGGGTGGAACAGGAGCAATTATAGAATATTTTGGATCTGGTGCCGAATCCATGTCTTGTACAGGAAAAGGTACTATTTGTAATATGGGAGCCGAGGTTGGAGCAACCACGTCAACATTTGGTTACGACGAATCTATGGAGCGCTATTTACGCTCAACAGATCGAGACGATGTTGCAGATGCAGCCAATGAAGTTCGTGAACATCTAACAGCAGATTCAGAAGTATACGCTAATCCAGAACTTTATTTTGACCAAGTAATAGAATTGGATTTAAACACCCTTCGCCCGCATATTAATGGGCCTTTTACGCCAGACCTAGCTACTCCTGTATCTGAGATGAGTAAAGTAGCAAAAGCAAACGAGTGGCCTTTACAGGTAGAGTGGGGATTAATAGGCTCGTGTACAAACTCTTCTTACGAAGATTTAGCTCGAGCTGCATCAATTGCGAAACAAGCTGTTGATAAAAAATTAACTACAAAAGCAGAATTTGGAATTAACCCAGGTTCTGAGCAAGTTCGCTTTACAGCAGAACGTGATGGACTTTTAGTCCCTTTTGAAGAATTAAACGCAAAAATATTTACAAACGCTTGTGGACCCTGCATAGGTCAATGGGCTCGAGAAGGAGCAGATAAACAAGAAAAAAACTCAATTATTCATTCGTTTAATAGAAACTTTTCTAAACGTGCTGATGGAAACCCAAATACCCATGCATTTGTTGCCTCTCCAGAAATGGTCGCAGCAGTTGCAATTTCGGGTCGTTTAGATTTTGATCCAGTTAACGATACTTTGATAAACCAGGACGGAGAAGAAGTAAAGTTAGATCCACCAACAGGAATGGAATTACCTCCATTAGGATTTGACGTGAAGGATAATGGGTATTTAGCCCCTCAAGAAGATGGCTCTACTGTGAATGTATCCGTTAGCGAATCTTCGGAACGTTTACAGTTACTTACACCTTTTAAGCCTTGGGATAATAAAAACCTAATGGGTGCCAAATTATTAATTAAAGCACATGGCAAATGTACTACCGACCATATATCAATGGCAGGACCTTGGTTACGTTTCCGTGGACATTTAGATAATATTTCTAATAACTGTCTTATAGGAGCGATTAATGCCTACAACCAAAAGACAAATTTTGTTAAAAACCAATTGACAGGTGAATATGGTGGAGTACCAGACGTTCAGCGTCAATATAAAGCCTCGGGTCTAGAAACAGTAGTTATAGGTGATCACAACTATGGAGAAGGTTCTTCACGTGAACATGCAGCTATGGAGCCTCGCTTCTTAGGTGTTAAAGTAGTTTTGGTTAAGTCCTTTGCACGTATCCACGAAACAAACCTTAAGAAGCAAGGGATGTTGGGAATTACTTTTGCTAACGAAGCAGATTATGATTTAATTCAAGAAGATGATACATTCAACTTTACTGATTTAAAAGATTTTAATCCAGGAAAACAAATTACTGTTGAGGTTGTGCATACAGATGGTTCTAAGGATATAATTTTAGCAAACCACACCTATAACGATCAACAAATTGAATGGTTTAGAGAAGGCTCTGCCTTGAACTTAATAAAAAAGGAAAATCGAGCTTAAATTTTTTAAATTTTCTAACAATTAAAAAAGCCTGTTATTCAGGTTTTTTATGTAAAAAACAAAATAAATGAACATACTGATTTTTGTCAATTTAGAACTCATAAAGTAAGTTCAAATTAACAAATTATTATTGGAATTTTGATTTTCAGAAAATCACTTCTCCTCTTTTTTCTTAGGGTTTTTTCCAACCATTCGTTCAAATCTATCTGGAATGTAATTTTCATTAACATCCTCTTCAGAACCCATGGTTGTACTAACTACACCATACACAATTACTCCAACAATTAGAACAACGATAGAAATAACAACAATAGCAATTTCATTCATAATAATCTAGTTTCTATGAAAGTACAATAAAATTTATAAAGCTCTGATATATTTTGAAACATAAAATTATTCTACGAAGTAATTATTAATTATCATCAAACTTTTAATTTAAGAGCATAATTAAGAACCATGATTCTTCAACAAAAACGGTTATTTTGTAAATAATACAAGTTTTAGATTAGATTGTTAAGAATTTAAATAGATTATATCAAAACTCAATGATTATATCTTCAAAAAATTTATTGAAATCATGTTCGATAGTGACAGCAATCGATGTAGGTGATTTTAAGAATTTTTGTTTCTCTCCAATTGGACATGTGAATTTATCGACCACTTCCTGCTGATATCCTTTATTAATAAATCTATCTCTAAATTTCTTTCCTTTTATAGCTGAACCTATCATACCCAAATAGCTAAACTTGTTTTTAGAAATAAGTTCTTCTGAATTAATCCTGGGTACAGATTTTGAAGTTAAATGATCTACCATTTTATAAAATGATTCCACTTGAGCAACTAGAGAAGTTGATCCGAGTATGATAACCCAAAGTATTCTTTTTAAAAATGAAAATCGTTTTTTTGACAATAAAATATTTTATAGAGCTCATATTTTTTGTATTTCAAACAGGTATAGCCTTAGCTTCAAAACTAAGGTCATTTAGCTTCTTCTAAATATTATATCTAGTTAAACATAACATTTTATAATTTAAAAATAAATTATCATTACAATTCTAACGACAACTTTAGTTAATATATTTGAAGACGGAGTGACCCTATTCATGTCTCTTATTCTTACAAGTTTTTTACTTTCTATTTTTTTGTAGTTAAAGGTTTTTTTAAAGCCGGTACAGATAATAGTCATACTGAAAAGATGATCGAGCTAGCAAAGGACTTTAGTTATCTTAGCTTAATACTCCAGTTTTTAGGGTCTATGTTAGGTTTAATAACAACTTTTGACGCTCTAGAAGCAATGGGAAATGTTGATCCTGCTGTTTTTCAGGAGGCCTTAAGGTAGCTTTATTAACCTCTACTTTCGGACTTTTAACAGCAGCGCTAACTAAAATAGGGATTGTTGGATTAAGATTACTAAGTAAAGCTTAGAAAGAATATAAGCACATTATAGCTGAACATACTCAACAATAATTTGACCCATATTCCAAGAAGGAATGAAGTAGGTGAAATTGGTTGATTCAAGACATTCATTAAAAATACGATCTTGAAGTACCTTTGAGTTACCTGTAATTATTGTTAGAGAAAAATTTCCTGCAGAAACACAATCTTTTAACGTCGAATGAACTAACTCAAGCGCTTGCTTATGTCGAATACCATGAAGGTCAATACTCAAGATTTTGTCTTTCTTTTTTTTCATTGGGTTAAAGGTATAAAATCAATACTCCCCAACACGGAGAGTATTGAGGAGTATTTAAAAAAATTATAAACTAATATATGAAAACTATTAAGTAAATGTATCTAGATATTTACCATATAGCTGTTAAGACCTTTGTAATATTTTCTAAAAAGTATGTTAAAATTCTTTCTAAAAAAATAAAAGATGTTGTTTACTAGCTTATTCATTATCAAAACCTTGAATACCCTGAACAGTTGTATATTTCATTGTAAACCTTTTGTCTGGATTTATAATTTTATAAGCCGTTTGAACTGCAAGGGTTGCTTCATGAAAGCCACACAGTATTAATTTAAGCTTTCCTGGATAAGTGTTTACGTCACCAATGGCAAAAACCCCCGGAATGTTTGTTTGGTAGTCAAGCGTATTGTCTACCTTGATTGCATTCTTTTCAATTTGAAGGCCCCAATCTGCAATTGGTCCAAGTTTTGGAGATAAACCAAACAAGGGAAGCCAATAATTAACATCTTTTTTTATTAGGTCTTTATCTTTTTGTTTTAACTCAATCTGGTCTAGCTTGTCTGACCCGGACAAACCAAGAACTTCGGCATGTGTATAGAGTTCTATTCTGCCTTGTTTTTGCAGTTTGTAAATTTTTTCTACAGAATCTTTATGCCCTCTAAACATATCCGTTCGGTGTACCAACCCAACCGGAACATCATGATTTTCCGCAAAATATATTGCCCAATCCAAAGCGGAATCTCCACCCCCTGAAATGAATATTTTTTTCCCTAAGAATGATTCCGGTTCACGAACCATATATTCAACACCTTTTTTCTCAAACTGTTGTAAGTTTTCAATCTTTGGCTTTCGGGGCTCGAAGCTACCCAGTCCACCTGCAATCATTACAACAGGGGATTTGTGCTTAGTTCCTTCGCTTGTTGTAACAATAAAACTCCCGTCTTTTTGTTTGTCAATTGCCTCTGCTCGCTCACCTAATGTAAAACCAGGTTTAAATGGTGCAGCTTGTTCCAGTAAATTTTCGACCAGCTCTCCTGCCAAAACCGTTGGAAAACCAGGAATGTCATAGATCGGTTTTTTAGGATAAATTTCTGTGAGTTGCCCTCCAGCTTGTGGAATAGCATCAATTATATGGCATCTTAGCTTCATTAAGCCAGCTTCAAAAACAGTAAACAGACCAACAGGTCCTGCTCCAATTATGAGTATATCTGTTTGTATCATTTTTCTAAAATCGATTTAGTCATTTTATTCATTTCGTTTACTTTAAATTCAAAATTTCCATCTAAAGTTTTTCTATAGTTCTGCAATGTATTAATCAAATCATTGATTTCCTCGGGTAACAATTCTTCTAAAAATTGCCGAATTCTTTTGGCTAAGGTCGGCGAATTTCCATTAGTTGAAATGCCAATCTTTAAATTCCCCTTGGTAACGATTCCTCCTATATAGAAGTCACAAAGGTCGGGAGTATCCGCTACATTAACTAATATTCTCTTTTTTTTACAAAAATAATGTATTTTTCATTTACCACTGGGTCATCGGTAGTCGCAATTACAACATGCTTTCCTTTTAAAAAATAAGAAGAAAAATTTCTATTAATCAACAGAAAATTACTTTTATCGGCTACAAATTCTAATGTATTTTTTCTATTAGAAGGGGCAGCCATTATGATGGGCCTATTGATATACTTCACTGTGTATCTCAAAATTACTATGCAAACTGCGAAGAATGTGATGAAAAAACCTGTCAAATCAAACCTGTTTTGAAGGTGTTCGGGATCACACACTAAAAATTTTAAATGTTACTACTATTGAGATAATGCGTCAAAAGCTTTTATAGACCACTGATATAACTCCCCAAGGAGTCTTTAAATTGAAAACCCTCTAGGGTTCGGTATTTATTTAGTTTTTTATTAGCCTCTAATCCCCAAAGTAAAAACTCCATCATGAAGTAACGATCTTTTTTGTCGCTTGTTTTTAGGTGCTTGTCTAATACTTCATTTATACCGGGAATAAGAGACAGCGAATCTTGATAAGATCGATCATCAAGTGAATCTTCTAAGAAGAGTTCATTGTCTTTAAAAAACCATTCTAAAATTGTATCATAAGGTCCTACTTCATCTTCTTTTTGAAGCTTTTCTATTTTAGGAAAATAATCGATGAAAAGTGTTTTAATGGATTCTGAAATTAGGTGATAAGAAATTTGCTCCGCACCTTCTTGTTCCCCTTCGTATACCAATTCTATTTTACCATTAATAGCAGTAATTACCCCCATAAAATCTGACATCCTAAGACTTGTAGATGTATCGCCAGAAATTAATATTCTTCGTTCAGCTGTACTTATTAAATTTTCGAAGGCGGTAATACTCATTCGAGCACTTACCCCACTTTTAGAATCAACAAATTCACTTTTTCTAGCTTCAAAGCCAACTTGTTCGAGAATGTCTCGTGCAAGTTCAGGAACATGTATTTGTGTAGCTTGCTCTTCAGTAAGAACGGCTTCTTGTTTTGTAATTGCTTTGGCAATATCTCGATTGTGTGGATAATGTGTTAGTATTTGAGACCCAATCCTATCCTTTAGTGGAGTTACAATGCTTCCCCTGTTGGTGTAGTCTTCTGGATTTGCTGTAAAAATTAATTGAGCGGCTATCGGTAATCTCAATTTAAACCCTCTTATTTGAATTTCTTTTTCTTGTAAAATAGAAAACAAAGCAACTTGAATACGAGCTTGTAAATCGGGTAATTCATTCAATACAAAAATACAACGGTGTGCCCTCGGAATCATTCCGAAATGAATTACACGCTCGTCCGCATAGGAAAGCTTTAGATTCGAAGCCTTTATTGGATCCACATCCCCAATAAGGTCAGCGACGGTAACATCGGGAGTAGCTAGTTTTTCAAAAAAACGATCCGAACGATGAAGCCATTCGATAGATGTTTTATTGCCATGCTTAGCAATGATTTCTTTAGCTTCGTGACTAATAGGCTCTAGTGGATCGTCATTAATTTCAGATCCAGTAACCACCGGAATCCACTCGTCTAACAACTCAGTCATTTGTCTCGCTAAACGGGTTTTTGCTTGCCCTCTAAGTCCCAACAGATTAATGTTATGTCCCGAAAGAATAGCCCGTTCAACATCTGGAATTACAGTATTTTCATAACCGATTAAACCTTCAAAAGTTTTCTTACCAGTGCGCAAGAACTCTTTCAAGTTATGAGCAAGCTCTTCTTGTATGGTTCTGGGTTTGTAATCTGTTTTTTTTAATTCCCCAAGGGTAGTAGCATGTTCTCTCTTCATAGTTATGTGTAGTTCAAAAAGTAATTTATTCTAAGCGTTTTTTTCTATTTTTTTCATAATCTTCGAAAATCATTTCACCCAATCCTTTAAGCCCTGTAAAGAATGCTTTGCCTTGATTGGCTTCGGTAAATTTCCGAACAAAATGTTGAAGATACTGATCTTGAGCGATCATAAAAGTTGTTATAGGGATGTGCAGTTTTTTAGCTTGACGTGCCATATTGTAACATTTTTCTACAATCATTTCATCAAGTCCGGCACTGTTTTTATAATAGGTTCCGTCGGGCATTTTTAGACAACTAGGTTTCCCATCTGTAATCATAAAAATCTGTTTGTTTGTATTTTTCTTTCTCCTTAAAAGATCCATTGCGAGCTCGAGCCCAGCAACCGTATTGGTGTGATAGGGTCCAACCTCTAAATAAGGAATGTCTTTTAAAGCAATTGGAGTTGCGTCGTTTCCAAAAACCAAAATATCTAAAGTGTCTTTAGGGTAACGGGTTGTAATTAATTCTGCCAATGCCATAGCTACTTTTTTGGCAGGAGTTATTCGGTCTTCTCCATAAAGTATCATACTGTGGCTGATGTCGATCATTAAAACAGTACTCATTTGTGTTTTATGTAGCGAATCTTCAACAACTAGATCTTGATTTTGCAAAGTAAAGTCTTCGCCTACCGATCGTATTTGAGCATTTTTAATACTCTCAGTTACATCTATTTTTTCTAAGCCATCTCCAAATTGATATGCTTTTAATTCGCCCGTACCATCTTCACCTTGACCCAGTTTTCTGGTCTTGTGATCTCCAGACCCCGAGCGTTTTAATTTCCCAAATATTTGTTTTAAAGCATGCTCACGAAGTAATTTTTCTGTTTTAGCAGTTAGCTGCATGCCGTCTCCTTTGCCGCCAGAACCAGTTTTGGGCTGTACAAAAGATTTCTTTAATAAGTCTTCTATAAAATCATCGATAGTATAATCTTGATCGGTCAATTTATATTCGATGTCTAGCTCTCTAAGCCAATCAATTGCCTCATCAAAATCTCCAGAAGTATGTGTAATCAACTCTTTGAATATTTCAAATAAGCGCTCAAAAGGAGTTTGAACCTTTTTTTTATGTTTAGAAAACACAAAGCCTGACTTAAAATCGAGGGGAAGCATGGAAGATTTATTTTTAATAGTGATGTCCAAAGATAGTCCAAAAATGAGAACATTCTTAATAGGGAGACCTCATATTTTAGTTGTTTTGAGCTAGCTCTTCGATATATTGTTCTAACAAAACAACAGCTTCAGAATGTTCAATAGAGCGGCCAATTTCTGGCATCCGAATAGAAGGGTCATTACTTTTCATTCTGTAGATCAGAATGGATTGATCTGGATGTCCAGGGACAATGTCGTATATAAAATCACCAGAACCTTTTCCGGCGGCAATAGGCGGCTTAAAAATTCCTCGTTTTCGAGAATCATTCTGATTGTAGCTTAAATACAAGCCTGAATTTTTTGCGCTTCCCTCAGCATTATGACAGTGCGCGCAATTTGAATCAAGATATGCTTTTGCACGATTAGCAATGGGCAGTAAGACATTGTCCCAACCCGGTAATTTAGGTCTTGAGTTTGGCTCTACAAGTTCTTTTAAAATGCCTTTTTCATGAAAGTAATCTAATTGATTCTTATTTGATAAACTCATGGCGTATGTTTTATTCCATTGAGCTGCTGTGGGTCCAATGGGCACAACGTATTTTCCTCTGGCATGACAATTCTTACATTGATTTAAGTTTGGAATGGAGTAAGAAACGGTTTGTTTTTCCCCCTCTTTATCAATCCAATTAACAAGCTTTACTTTGCCAATGTAGTTGAGCGAAGCTTCGGTTTGTTCCTCGTTCCAAATATAATTTAGAGGTTTCCATTGATTATTTTTTTTAATCAATAGTCGAGTTTCCAAGATTTTTTTTTCTTGTTCAGGGTTTCTAAAGTCTTCGGGATAATAAAAATTTTTTATGAGGATACTTCCATTTTCAAACTCCATAATCCCCGAGTTTTTATAACGCATTTTTGCATCGCCAGGAAGATAAATAAATCGCTTTTTAAATGCATAATTTGAGAAAAGGGGTGTGTTGAGGTTGTATAATACAACCTGCTCTGTGGGGTCCAGGTTTGCTAGTGGTAACTTAAAAAACCCATACTCCGATAGCTTTTCTTTTTCTGTCACTTCTTTTTTAATTAACGGCTTATTGAAGACGAATTTTGTAGCCTTAGGCGCCAAGCTTTTGTCAATTGTATCTTGACAGGAGACACAGCCAATGAAAACCAAACTAAACCATATTCCCTTAAACTGCTTCATGATTATAGATCCAGTGAACAAATAAAGGGAGACAAATTATTGGAGAAAGCTTCAAAGTCATTGGCTGCATCCATGAAGACAAAATTAAAATCTCCATTATCTCCAATACATATTTTGTGGTTTTCGTCCTGAATTATAGCGCCATCTGGTAAGATTCCATCATAAACAACATCAGGAATAACCATTTTATTTTTAAATATCATGAGCCAGCCATATTCATTACTGAGGGTTGGAAAGCTAAATTTATTTTCAAAAGCATTTTCTCTTATAAAAACATTCCCAGGGTACGCATTGTATTCAATGTCGGATTCAAAGTTAGCTTCTACAGCTCTAATTCCTCGATCTTGAATGGACTGATCAATTGCAGCTTCTGGGTCATCCTCTGCAGCAAACACTAAATAACTAACGACAGAAAGGTTTGACGTTACGTGATCTTGAACAGTATTGTTATAAAAGTCTACATCTTGAGTGGCCATAATAATAACTCCAGTACCTTTAGGGACTCCACTAACAATAGACCCTTTTACACCAAAATTTTCTAGATTGTTGTCGTATACTTTGTTGTCGTGAGCCTTTACACCTTTGCCATATAGAGTTAGTTTAGGAAGGTTAAAAATCAAAAGCCCACCGGTGTTTTGATAAATGTCGTTTTTGTAAATTTCAACACCTATACTGTTTTCACTTTCAATTCCAGCTACATTATAAAATGCTTTATTATTTCGGATAATTACATTTTGAGACTGCCCCACGTAAATTCCAGCGTCTGATGCTCCTATTGCTACACAGTCTTCAATGACAAGATTTTCAGTAAGCACAGGGTAAATTCCATAAGCTCCATTTTGAGTAGATACTTTTCCAGTCCACGCAGAACGGATGTTGCGAATGATTACATTTTTCGATTCACTTATTTTTAGATTATCCCCAGCGGCATCTTCTATCGTTAAATCTTCAATAGTAAAATTAGAGCAGTTTGTCACCAATATTCCTTCTGCACCATTGGTTTGCCCTTTAAAAGATAAAATGGTTTTATCCATACCCATACCTTTTACTGTGATGTGTTTTTTGCCATCGATACTCAGCGATTGAGAAAACAAGAAGTGACCTTCAGGAAGTTGAATAGTTGCACTGTCTTTGGCCAAAATAAAAGCCTCTAAGATTTCATCTTCTAAATCAACATAATTTCGCTCAGGATTATACTCTGGCATTTCTTTTTCAAATGACATGCACAGGACGAGAATAACTAGTAACGCACAAATAACAAAAATAAATTTTTTCATAAAAAATGTCTGATCATAATAAAAGTAAGCTATTTTTTTTAATATTTTCTTCATCTCTAATTAAGATGGAAAGATCTGGAAGCTGTAACTTTAAGAAACCACAGCAATCAGTAGTGTTGATTAAATTTATAGGGTCTAATAATATCAACTAATGAAAAATCAATTAGTTTAATAAAAAATAATTATATTTGCCTGAATTTCTGAACAAATACCATAGAGGAGACTATAAGTCCCCTTTTTTTTTATAATGAATTTTAAAAGTACAGTAGCCGAATTATTACAGGTAGCATTGGATGAGAATCCAAGCCTGTTTTTGATTGAATTAAAAATAGGTTCAGACAACAGTATTCGCATTTTAATTGATGGTGACAAAGGAGTTACCTTAGAAGCCTGTATTGCGGTGAGTCGTCAAATTGAACATAATATTGATAGAGAATTACATGATTTTTCTTTAGAGGTAAGTTCAGTTGGTGTTGGATCACCCTTGACTATGCCAAGACAATATGAAAAAAACGTGGGGAGATCATTAGAAGTTACAACAGCGGAAGATGAAGTTTTAACAGGAAATTTAACTCAAGCAGACCAAGAAGGAATTACCTTAGAATGGAAAGCAAGAGAACCTAAACCTATAGGTAAAGGGAAAGTAACAGTAACAAATATAAAAACACTGCCTTTTGCATCAATAAAAAACGCAAAGGTGATTATTAAATAAATTAGCACTAACTAAAATGGAAAATTTAGCACTTATTGATTCCTTTTCTGAGTTTAAAGATGAAAAATTAATCGACAGAGTAACCTTGATGGTTATTTTAGAAGAAGTTTTTAGAAATACGCTAAAACGTAAATTCGGGTCGGATGAAAACTTTGACATTATTATTAATCCTGACAAAGGAGATCTAGAGATTTGGAGAAATCGTATTGTAGTTGCAGATGGAGAGGTAGAAGACGACAACCAAGAAATTGAATTAACCTTAGCACAAAAAATTGAGCCAGATTTTGAAGTTGGTGAAGACGTTTCGGAAGAAGTAAAGCTTATTGATTTAGGCAGAAGATCCATTTTATCTTTACGCCAGAACTTAATTGCAAAAATTTACGAACACGACAGTAATAATATTTATAAGCAATTTAAAGAGCTTGAAGGAGAACTATATACTGCAGAAGTTCACCACATAAGAAGTAGAGAAGTAATTCTTTTAGATGATGACGGGAACGAATTAATTCTTCCTAAGGATCGTCAAATTCCTTCAGATTTTTACCGTAAGGGTGATAATATCCGAGGAATTATAGAATCCGTAGAGCTTCGAGGTAATAAACCTAGAATCATTTTGTCTAGATCATCACCGAGGTTTTTAGAAAAACTTTTTGAACAAGAAATCCCAGAAGTATTTGACGGATTAATAACAATCAAAAAAGCAGTTAGAATTCCAGGAGAAAAAGCTAAAGTAGCAGTAGACTCTTATGACGATCGAATTGATCCAGTTGGAGCATGTGTAGGAATGAAAGGATCTAGGATTCATGGAATTGTTCGTGAACTAGGAAACGAGAATATTGATGTAATTAACTACACCAATAACATCCAGCTTTTAATAACACGCTCCCTGTCTCCAGCTAAAGTTAATTCATTAAAAATCAATGAAGAAGCTAAACGAGTTCAGGTGTTTTTAAACCCAGAAGAAGTGTCTAAAGCAATTGGTAAAGGAGGGCATAATATTCGCCTTGCAGGCCAATTAACTGGATATGAAATTGATGTTTATCGTGAAGGAGCAGAGGAAGATGTAGAGCTAACCGAGTTTACAGATGAAATTGAATCATGGGTAATTGATGAATTTAAGAAAGTTGGTTTAGATACGGCTAAAAGTATCTTAGAATTAGAAGTTTCTGATCTAGCCAAACGAACTGACTTGGAAGAAGAAACCATATTAGAAGTGTTTAAAATATTAAAAGAGGAATTCGAAGATTAGTTTTAAGTAGTTAAATTCCATATTTTTGAATTGAAGAAAAAACAAGTATGCCTGATCAACCAACAATACGATTAAATAAAGTCCTACGGGAACTTAATATATCTTTAGATAGAGCTGTCGAACATCTTGTTCAAGAAGGTCATGAGGTAGAGGCACGTCCTACTACCAAAATATCTCAGGAGGTATACAAAGTGTTGTTGGATGAATTCCAAAACGACAAATCTAAGAAAGATGCTTCTCACGAAATAAGTGAAGAAAAGCGAAAGGAAAAAGAAGCACAACGCTTAAGGCAAGAAGAGCTTGAACTTGAAAAGCAAAAACACGAAAAAGAGCGTATTGAAAAGAATGAAGTCATTCGTGCATCTGCAAGTCTAAATAAGCCTAAATCTTTAGGTAAAATTGATTTAAATTCTGAAAAGCCTGGAACTCCAAAAGTAACTCCTCAAGCGGTTAAGGAACCAAAAATAAAAGCTGTTGAAGAAAAGCCAGTTGAAGCAACACCTAAAGCTAAAGTTGAAAAAACTAAAGAAGAGCCTAAGGTTGCTAAACCAGAGCCTAAGAAAAAGGAAACAAAAAAAACAGAACCTGAGGAAGTAGAAGCAGAAGTAAAAGTAGCTGCTGCAGATCTGTCTAAGGAAAAAAGCAAACCTGTTGTTGAGCAAAAAGATGAGGTTGCTGCTACGGCACCAGCAAATCCAGACGCAGAAATTAAACCTGAAGAAGGAGATCCAGCAGTTGACTTATCAATTACTACCAAATATGCTAAACTTTCTGGCCCTAAAAAAACAGGCCAAACAATTGACCTTGATTCTTTTAACAAAAAAGAAAAGAGCGTAGAGGATGCTCGAAAGAAAAAGCGTAAACGAATTAGTAAAGACCCTGCGCCAAGCCCAAAACCTGGAGTAGTAAAAAGTCAAAACAGCAAAAGAGGCGCTGGAGGGCAAAACAGAAATCGACCTAATCGTCCTGCTGCAGTCCCTAAAGTAGAGCCAACAGAAGAAGAAGTTCAAAAGCAAATTAGAGAAACCCTAGAAAAACTTCAAGGTAAATCTAACAAGTCTAAAGGTGCAAAATATAGAAGAGATAAGCGAGTTCAACACCGTCAAAAAACGGAAGAAGAATTAGCTCAACTCGAACTAGAAAGCAAAATAATTAAGGTTACAGAATTCATTACAGTTGGCGAAGTTGCTACTTTAATGGAGGTAAGTGGAACAGAAATCATTTCTGCTTGTATGTCTCTTGGGATCATGGTAACTATGAACCAACGCCTTGATGCGGAAACATTAAGTATTGTAGCAGACGAGTTTGGCTTTGAAGTGGACTTTGTTAAAAGTGACCTTGAAGAAAGTTTTACAGAAGAAGTTGAAGAAAACGAAGTTGATCTTATTGCCCGCGCACCTATCGTTACCGTTATGGGACACGTAGATCATGGAAAAACCTCTCTTCTTGATCACATTAGAAATGAAAATGTAATTGCTGGAGAATCAGGTGGAATTACCCAACATATTGGTGCATATTCTGTAATTCTCAAAAACAAGCAAAAAATAACATTCTTGGATACACCAGGTCACGAAGCCTTTACGGCAATGCGTGCTCGAGGCGCTCAAGTAACCGATATAGCTATTATTGTAATCGCTGCAGATGATGACATTATGCCTCAAACTAAAGAAGCAATAAGTCATGCTCAAGCAGCTAGCGTTCCTATTATTTTTGCGATTAACAAAGTTGATAAAGAAACCTCTAATCCAGAAAAGATAAAAGAAGCTCTAGCTCAAATGAATCTTATGGTTGAAGATTGGGGTGGAAAAATCCAATCGCAAGACATTTCTGCACTCAAAGGAACAGGCGTAAAACAATTACTAGAAAAAGTATTATTGGAAGCAGAGCTATTAGAGCTTAAAGCTAATCCAAACAGAAAATCAAAAGGTACAGTTGTTGAAGCTTATTTGGATAAAGGACGTGGATATGTTTCTACGATTCTTGTTCAAACAGGAACATTAAAGGTAGGAGATTATTTACTTGCTGGAAAGCACAGTGGTAAAGTAAGAGCTATGTTTGATGAAAGAGGTAAAACCATAGATTTTGCTCCTCCTTCTACTCCCGTATCTATTTTAGGACTAGACGGTGCGCCTCAAGCTGGAGACAACTTCAACGTACTTGAAGACGAACGTGAAGCGAAACAAATTGCAGCAAAGAGAACACAATTACTCCGTGAGCAAAACGTTCGAACACAAAGACACATTACTCTTGACGAAATTGGAAGAAGAATTGCACTAGGAGACTTCAAAGAATTAAACATGATCCTTAAGGGTGATGTTGATGGTTCTGTTGAAGCCCTTACAGATTCTTTACAAAAGTTATCTACAGAAGAAATTCAAGTTAATATTATTCATAAAGGTGTTGGAGCAATAACAGAATCTGATATATTATTAGCCTCTGCATCTGACGCAATTGTTATAGGATTTAACGTTAGACCTATGGGTAATGCTCGTATGCTAGCTGAAAAAGAAGAAATTGATATTCGTTCATACTCCATTATTTACGACGCTATTAATGACGTAAAAGATGCCATGGAAGGAATGCTTTCTCCTGAAATGAAAGAAGAAATTACTGGAAATGCTGAAATTAGAGAGACCTTTAAAATCTCTAAAGTTGGAACCATTGCAGGTTGTATGGTAACCTCTGGTAAAATATTCCGTAACTCAGGTATTCGCGTTATTCGTGAAGGAGTTGTTCAATACACAGGTACACTTAGTTCCTTAAAACGATTTAAAGATGACGTTAAGGAAGTTGCTAAGGGTTATGACTGTGGACTTCAAGTTAAAAACTATAACGACATCCGCATAGAAGATGTTATAGAATTCTTCCAAGAAGTAGCGGTAAAGAAAACCTTATAAGTTATTAGGCTCAAGTAAAAATGCTCCGGGATAGGTTTTTTTAACCTCTTCCAGAAATATATTTGCTTTGTTTACGTCTTTAAATCTCCCAACACGAACTTTATAGTTAGGAGTTTCAAAGACAAAAGAGGTTTCTATTCCCTCAAAATTCTTAGAAAAATCTTGCACAATATTTTTTGCTGCAGTATAATTTCCATAATAAAGCTGAATAGCATAATATTGAGCGTTATACTCTTCGGAATCAATGATTTTTTTAATCTCAACTAACCTTTGAATTGTTGAATCCTGAATAATTTGGACCTTATTTTCTTGTCCAAATATCTGTAAACTAAACCCACCACATAACAGTAAAAAGCATAAAACACTTTGATTGCTTATTTTCATTTTACAAAGAAATAAAAATCTACCAATAAACGGAAGATGTTAAACAAACTTAACAGGTTATTTAGACTCATTATAAATTATAGAAGTGCTTGAGATAACCTTTTAACATACCGAGTCTATGTCTTATTTTTGCAGTCGGATAAAGACACAATTAAGTTGATAAAAATCAAATTTTACACATAAGTATGAGGAAGCCAAACCTTTACGCACTTTTAACGAGTAAGTTCATTGCGGTAATCATAGTGACAATGCTATCCTTGCCTCAACTATTTGCCCAAGAAAGTGACCCATCAGCCGGGAAAAAATTATTTAACGCAAATTGTGCAGCTTGTCACAAACTGAATAAAAAAGCAGTAGGACCCGCATTAAGAGGAATTTCTTCAAAATATGAATCTGAATGGTTGTATGCTTGGATAAAAAATAGCTCTGCTATGATTAAGTCTGGCGACGCTCAAGCTATAGAGATTTTTGAAGAATACAATAAAAGTGTAATGACAGCTTTCCCTCAATTGTCTAATGAAGATGTAGACAACATCATTGCATATACAGATTTTATACCACCACCACCTCCTCCCTCATCTGCACCTGCCACTCAAGTTGCAACAAATGGAGTGTCTAATGACTTAATTCTAGGAGCTCTTGCTTTAGTGTTTTCTATTCTTGTTGTAATGCTTTTTTTAGTTAATAAGACTTTACAGAAAATTGCAACTGCTAGTGGAGTAGAACTTGTTTCCAAAGAAGTTAAAGAACCTAGAAGACCATTGTGGGATGCTTTTGCTAAGAACCACTTCTTAGTCTTTATGTCGGTTATCTTCCTACTCCTTTCAAGCGCATACTTTGCCTTTGGTTTTTTAATGCAAGTAGGAGTTGATCAGGGCTATATGCCAGTTCAGCCAATTCATTATTCTCATAAAATTCATGCCGGAGCAAACGAAATAGAATGTAAATACTGCCATTCTTCTGCTAGAGTTTCTAAGCATTCTGGAATTCCTTCTTTAAATGTTTGTATGAACTGCCACCAGAACATTGCAGAATATAACGGAGAAGAAGATTTAGAAAACGGTTACACCAAAGACTTCTACACGAAAGAAATTAAAAAACTTTACGCTGCTGTTGGATGGGATGAAGAAAACCAACAATATACAGGAGAGACAGAGCCGGTTAAATGGGTCCGTATACACAACCTACCTGATTTTGCTTATTTCAATCACGCACAACACGTAGAAGTAGGTCAAATAGCTTGTCAAAAGTGTCATGGCCCAGTTGAAGAAATGGAAGTTATGTACCAATACGCTCCTTTAACTATGGGCTGGTGTATTAACTGTCACAGAGAAACAAATGTTCAGGTTAAAGGCAATGAGTATTACGCAAAAATTCATGAACAATTATCAAAAAAATACGGTGTTGAACAACTTACAGCTGCTCAAATGGGTGGTCTGGAATGTGGAAAATGTCACTATTAAAAAAAGAATAATCTAAGATTGTCTTATGGCAGAAAATAAAACCTATTGGAAAAGTGCTGATCAATTAAACGAGGGAAACCCGATTATTGAGCAACTCGAGCAAAAAGAATTTGCTGAGCATATTCCAGTAAATGAATTTTTAGGAGATTCCGAAACTCTTGAAGACAGTAGTACATCAAGAAGAGATTTCTTAAAATATGTTGGATTCACCACAGCTGCTGCAACCCTTGCAGCTTGTGAAGGACCTGTTATTAAATCCGTCCCTTATGTAGTTCAACCAGAACAAATCCGTCCAGGAGTAGCAAACTATTATGCTACTGCAATTGGAGATGGTTTTGACTTTGGATCTGTTCTTATTAAGACTCGTGAAGGTCGTCCCATCAAAGTTGAAAACAACAGCGATGCTCCAACACTAGGTGGAGCAAATGCTAGAGTTCATGCTTCTGTTTTGTCTTTATACGACAAACACCGTTTGCAAGGACCTAAAGCAAATGGAACTGATATTTCTTGGGAAGATTTGAATCTTCAGATAGGCGCTAAATTAAAAGCTCTTGCGGCAGGAGGTAAAGAAGTAGCATTACTTACACAAACTTTTGCAAGTCCAACAACATCAAAAATAGTAGCAGATTTTATTACTGCTTATCCAAATGTAAAACATGTTACTTACGACAGCATATCCGAATCAGCAGCATTAGATGCTTTTGAAGACTCTTATGGTGTTCGTGCTTTAGCAGATTACGATTTCAGTAAAGCAGATGCAATTGTATCTGTTGGAGCTGATTTTCTAGGAGACTGGCAAGGTGGAGGATTTGATAGTGGTTATTCTAAGAATAGAGTACCACAGAAGGGACATGGAAAAGGACATATGTCTCAACATTTTCAGTTTGAAGCAAACATGACGTTAAGTGGTGCTTCAGCAGATTTTCGTATTCCTGCAACACCATCTCAACAAAAAAACATCTTAGCTCATCTATATGCCGCTATTGCTGGAATAACAATTTCAGGTTCTTTAGAGCCAGGAATGAAATCAAAACTAGACAAAGCTGTAAAAGCACTTAAAACTGCTGGATCAAAAGCTGTTGTACTTTCTGGCATTCAAGAGGTAGGAGCTCAAAAAATAGTCTTAGCAATAAACCATTTCCTTCAAAGTGAGGTTATGAATGCGAACACACCAAGATTAACTCGTCAAGGAAATGATTCTGAAGTTTCAGCTGTTATTGCAGCCGTTAAAAACGGAACACTTGGAGGTTTAATTACTGCAGGAATTAATCCAGTACTGACTTTAGCGGATGGTAAAGAATTTGCTGCAGGACTTAAAAAACTTGACCTTTCTGTTGCATTCACTTTAAAAGATGACGAAACAGCATTAGCATCTCAATATACTGCGGCTGTCCCTCATTATCTTGAAGCATGGGGAGATTATGAATTTAAATCAGGAAGTTTTGCATTAGCACAACCAACCATCCGTCCTTTATTTGACACTAAACAATTCCAAGATGTGCTTTTAGAATGGTCAGGAAGTAGTGATTCATATTACGATGCAATCCAAACTAACTGGAAGCTTTCAGTAAAAGGATTATCGTCATGGAATACGGTTTTGCACGACGGTTTCTTCCAATCAGAAGTTTCAAACATAAATTATTTCCAAGGAAAAGCGTTACCCTCAGAAGCCAATGCACTAGCTGGAGCATCTTCTAAAGGTCTTGAACTAGTTTTATATACTAAAACAGGATTGGGTGATGGACAACAAGCCAACAACCCTTGGTTACAAGAATTCCCTGATCCTATTACCAGAGTATCTTGGGATAACTATATAACTGTAGCTGCAGCAGACGCGGAAGCAGCAGGATTGAAAAACGTAAACGTTGCCAATGGAGCACTTAACGGAAGTTATGCTAAAGTTACTGTTGGAGGAAAAACGCTTACGGTTCCAGTAATTATTCAGCCAGGACAAGCAAAGGGATCTGTTGGTCTTGCACTTGGATATGGTGAAAAAGCAGGTCTTCAAGAAGAAATGCAAGTTGGAGTTAATGCTTTTGAATTCTATAATAACTTTAATGATGTTCAAAGTGTAAGCATCAGTTTAGCAGATGGTTTTCATGAGTTTGCTTGTGTACAATTGCATAACACCCTTATGGGAAGAGGAGACATCATAAAGGAAACGACCTTAGAAGTTTTCAATACAAAAGATAAAGAATACTGGAATGCAATTCCTATGGTTTCAAAAAACCACATGGAAGAAGAAGTTACATCTGAAGGTGTAGACATGTGGCAAAATTTTGATCGTTCCATTGGGCATCACTTTAACCTATCTATTGATCTTAATGCATGTACAGGTTGTGGTGCTTGTGTAATAGCATGTCATTCAGAAAATAATGTGCCTGTTGTAGGTAAAACAGAAGTAAGAAAATCTAGAGATATGCACTGGTTGCGAATTGACAGATATTACTCTTCTGAGACTACTTTTGCAGGAGATAACGAGACTAAAGATAACATTAGTGGCATCGGAGACTCGTTAACTACTTTTGGGGAAATGGAGAACCCTTCAGAAAATCCACAAGTAACGTTCCAGCCAGTAATGTGCCAGCATTGTAACCATGCACCATGTGAAACAGTTTGCCCAGTAGCGGCAACATCTCACGGGCGTCAAGGACAAAACCACATGGCATATAACCGTTGTGTAGGAACACGTTATTGTGCAAACAACTGTCCTTATAAAGTTCGTCGTTTCAACTGGTTTTTATACAACCAAAACGATGAGTTCGATTATCATATGAATAATGATTTGGGACGTATGGTATTGAATCCAGATGTTGTAGTTCGTTCACGTGGAGTAATGGAAAAATGTTCTATGTGTATTCAAAAAACACAGAAAACCATTTTGGACGCTAAGTTAGATGGGCGCCAAATTAAAGACGGTGAATTCCAAACAGCTTGCTCAAGCGCATGTAGCAACGGCGCAATGACTTTTGGAGACATCAATGACAAAGAAAGTGAAATAGCTCACTTAAAAGAAAACGATCGTATGTATCATCTTCTGGAAAGCGTTGGGACAAAACCTAATGTTATGTACCAAACAAAAGTGAGAAATACTTAATATAAAAATTATAAATCAATAGCGTATGGCCTCGCATTACGAAGCACCTATTAGAAAACCCTTAGTAACCGGAAACAAGTCGTATCACGACGTAACTATAGATGTTGCAGCTCCAGTTGAAGGAAAAGCAAACACGCAATGGTGGATTGTTTTTGGTATTGCACTTTCCGCTTTTTTGTGGGGAGTAGGATGTATAATATACACCATTTCAACTGGTATTGGAACCTGGGGTTTAAACAAAACAGTAGGTTGGGCCTGGGATATCACAAACTTTGTTTGGTGGGTAGGAATTGGACACGCAGGAACCTTAATTTCTGCAGTACTTTTATTATTCCGTCAGAAATGGAGAATGGCAATTAACCGTTCGGCAGAAGCCATGACTATCTTCTCTGTAATTCAAGCAGGTTTATTTCCAATCATTCACATGGGTCGCCCCTGGTTAGCCTATTGGGTTTTACCGATTCCGAATTCTTTTGGATCACTTTGGGTAAACTTCAACTCTCCTTTATTGTGGGATGTATTTGCAATTTCAACATATCTTTCTGTATCATTAGTATTTTGGTGGACCGGATTACTCCCTGATTTTGCGATGATTCGTGATCGAGCAGTTCGCCCTTTCCAAAAGAAAATCTATTCTTTATTGAGTTTTGGTTGGTCGGGAAGAGCAAAAGATTGGCAGCGTTTTGAAGAGGTATCATTAGTGTTAGCTGGTTTAGCTACACCTCTTGTACTTTCGGTTCATACGATTGTATCTTTTGACTTTGCAACATCTGTTATACCGGGATGGCACACTACAATTTTCCCTCCTTACTTTGTTGCGGGAGCGATTTTCTCAGGTTTTGCCATGGTAAATACCCTGTTAATTATCATGCGTAAAGTTTCACATTTAGAAGATTATATCACAGTTCAACATATTGAATTAATGAACATTGTAATCATGATTACAGGTTCAATTGTAGGTGTCGCCTATATTACTGAGCTTTTTATTGCTTGGTATTCAGGAGTTGAATACGAACAATATGCTTTCCTTAACCGCGCAACGGGACCTTATTGGTGGGCATACTGGGCAATGATGAGCTGTAATGTGTTTTCACCACAGCTTATGTGGTTCAAAAAATTAAGAACCAGTATTGTGTTCTCTTTTATTATATCGATTGTTGTAAATATCGGAATGTGGTTTGAGCGTTTCGTAATTATTGTAACATCATTACACCGTGATTATCTTCCTTCATCTTGGACGATGTTTTCACCAACCTTTGTTGACATAGGAATCTTCATCGGAACTATTGGATTCTTCTTTGTGTTATTTTTATTATACGCTAGAACGTTCCCAGTAATAGCACAAGCAGAAGTAAAAACAATCTTGAAGTCTTCGGGCGAAAATTATAAAAAATTAAGAGACGGAAATGAGTAATCAATTTATACACGCGCTTTACGACGATGATGACGTGCTATTAAATGCAGTTAAAGAGATTCGCGAGCATAAGCATCACATCGAAGAAATCTACACACCTTTTCCAGTTCACGGACTAGACAAGGCAATGGGATTAGAAGGGACACGAATTGCAATAATGGCTTTTATATATGGCTGTATAGGTTTGGGTGTTGCTATCACAATGATTAATTTCATTATGATCGAAGACTGGCCCCAAAACATTGGAGGTAAGCCAAGTTTTACCTTTTTGGCAAATCTTCCAGCATTTGTTCCTGTGATTTTTGAAATGACAGTTTTCTTTGCCGCTCACTTAATGGTAATTACTTTTTATATGCGAAGTAGATTATGGCCTTTTAAGAAAGCAGAAAATCCAAATCCCTTAACTACTGACGATAAATTTCTAATGGAAGTTAAGCTAAACGGAAATGAAAAAGAATTGACAGCTTTATTAAAAAAGACTGGTGCAATAGAGATTACCATCCCTCAAAACCACGAAGAATAATGAAAAACATACTTTACATAGCACTTAGCAGTGTCCTTTTACTTGGTTTAAGTTCTTGTCAAGATAAATCCAAACCAAACTATCAGTACTTTCCAAACATGTACGTTCCTGTGGGGTATGAAGCCTATGCAGATTCTGATGCTTTTGCAAATGGTATTGAAGCTCAAATTCCAGCAGAGGGTTCAATTGCTAGAGGATGGCAACCTTATGATTATCCGGACACTAATGAAGGTTACGAAGCTGCAAAAGCAGATCTTAGTTCTCCAATTGAGAATACGGAAGCTCACAAAGCAAACGGAAAAGAATTGTACGGAATCTATTGCGCCATATGTCACGGTAAGAAAGGAGACGGACAAGGTATTTTAATGACTCGAGAAAAGTTTCTTGGAATTCCTAGTTACGCTGATCGTGAGATCAATCAAGGAAGTATTTATCATGTATTGATGTATGGTAAAAATGCAATGGGCTCTCACGCAAGTCAAGTAAATGCAACCGAACGCTGGCAAATTGCTCAGCACGTAATGGAATTAAGAGGAAACCTTATCAAATAATATAGCGATAAAATATATGTATACTTTTCCAAATAAACTCAAAAATATAGCCAGAGCCTTAATGATCCTAGGTTTTATAGGATTGGTCCTAGGTTTCATAGGTGCACCTAAAAATATAGCTGAGGCAAAAGCAATGGTTACCTCAGAACACCATGATGAAGGTCACGGTGAAGCTGTTGAAGAACATGCTGAAGAAATTCATGCTGAAGACGCACATGAAGCAAATACTCATGCAGAGGTCTCTCATGAAAAGGATTCTCATGTTGAAGAAGAAGCCCACGATAGCGCTCACGATGAACATTTATTACACCAATTACAGAACAAGCCATGGGCAGCACTATATGTTGCAGCTTTTTTCTTCTTTATGATTCCTCTTGGAGTACTTGCTTTTTATGCAATCCAAAGAGCAGCACAAGCAGGATGGTCTCCAGTTTTATTCAGAGTAATGGAAGGTATCACAGGATATCTTTTACCTGGAGGGATTATAGTAATTGTAATTCTTGCACTATCTGGAATGCACTTTAACCACCTCTTTATTTGGATGGATCCTGAAGTAGTTGCTCATGATAAATTAATCGCAGGAAAAATAGGATACCTAAACGTTCCTTTCTTTTTAGGAAGAGCAATTTTCTTTTTATCGGGATGGTCTTTATATCGTTATTTATCAAGAAAATTCTCCTTGGCTCAAGATGAATCTTCGGACATTTCTAATCACAAAAAGAACTTCAGAATATCTGCAGCTTTCCTAGTGTTTTATATCGTAACAGAATCTATCATGTCTTGGGATTGGATTATGTCGATAGATCCGCACTGGTTTAGTACGTTGTTTGGATGGTATGTTTTTGCAAGTATGTTTGTTACCGGAATAACTACGATAGCCCTTGTAACTATATACCTGAAATCTCAAGGATATTTAGAGTTTGTTAACGACAGTCACATACATGATCTTGGAAAATTCATGTTTGGAATTAGTATATTTTGGACCTACTTATGGTTTTCTCAATTTATGTTAATTTGGTATTCAAACATTCCGGAAGAGGTTACTTACTTTATCACTAGAATTGAGGATTACAACATTACATTCTTTGGAATGGTTGCAATGAACTTTCTTTTCCCGTTATTGATATTAATGAATAGCGATTACAAACGGACTAATTATTTTATGATAATGGCAGGAATTGTAATTGTATTAGGTCATTACTTAGATGTTTTTAATATGATTATGCCTTCTGCGGTAGGTGATCAATGGTTTATTGGAATAGCTGAAATAGGAGGATTTTTATTCTTCTTAGGATTATTCATATATACAGTATTTACAGAATTAACGAAAGCACCACTTCTTGCGAAAGGAGATCCTTACATAGGAGAAAGTGAACGTTTTCATTATTAATAAAAATTAAACATAAAAGAGATAAATGACGGCAATATTAACCCTTATGGTACTTGTTTTGATTGCTATATCCCTGTGGCAGGTAGCTAAAATTTTTGAGATGTCTCAAACCTCAAAAAACAATTCTCAAGTAGCCAACGACAGCGATAATGATACGCAAGGAAAATTGATGTTTGCTTTCTTAGCATTCCTATATATTTTAACTCTTTATTCTTTCTGGGCATGGGGTGATGTTTTATTACCAGCAGCTGCCTCAGAACACGGAGGAGAATACGATAGCTTAATGTGGATTTCTTTTGCATTAATATTTTTTGTTCAAACCATTACACAAGCTTTATTACATTACTTTTCTTTTAAATACAGGGGAGAGCCAGGAAAGAGAGCTATGTTTTATGCAGACAACAATCGCTTAGAAGCATATTGGACCATTATTCCAGCAATTACCTTGGCAGGATTAATTCTTTCAGGATTATATACTTGGAACGATATAATGACTGTGGAAGAAAATGAAGAAGCCTTGGTTGTAGAATTATATGCACAGCAATTTAATTGGAAAGCTCGATATTCTGGACAAGATGGTGTTCTAGGAGATGCTAATGTTCGTTTTTTACAAGATTTTGATGGGAAAAATGTAATTGGAATTGACGCTACAGATCCTAATGGATTAGATGATGTTGTTACACAAGAACTTCATTTGCCTGTTGGGAGAGAAGTTATATTCAAAATGCGTTCTCAAGACGTACTTCACTCAGCATATATGCCACATTTCAGAGCACAAATGAATTGTGTTCCAGGAATGATTACGGAATTCGCATTTACGCCAATTACAACAACCGACGACATGCGCCTTGATCCCGATGTAGTCGCAAAAGTTAAGAAGATAAATAAAATAAGAGCAGAAAACAGCAAGCAGTTGGTTGCAGATGGTGATGAAGCTTTAGAACCTTACATTTTTGATTACATCTTACTGTGTAACAAAATTTGTGGTACATCACACTATAACATGCAAATGAAGATTATTGTTGAAACCCCTGAAGCATATGAAGCTTGGATGATTCAACAACAAACTTTTGCTCAAGTAATACAATAACTAACCAAATAAAAGCATAGATATATGTCAGCAGTAGAGCATAATCACGAAGAAGAGGATCACGGGCATCATAAGGAGACTTTTATAACTAAATATATCTTTAGTCAAGATCATAAAATGATCTCTAAACAATATTTAATTACCGGACTTTTTATGGGAATCATTGGAATTGCAATGTCACTTATGTTCCGTTTACAACTGGCTTGGCCAGAAAAATCTTTTGGAATATTCGAATCTTTATTAGGTAAATGGGCGCCAGATGGCGTTATGGATCCTAATGTATATTTAGCTTTAGTTACGATTCACGGAACTATCATGGTATTCTTTGTTCTAACCGCAGGACTAAGTGGAACTTTTAGCAACCTCTTGATTCCATTACAAATTGGAGCTCGAGATATGGCATCTGGTTTATTGAACATGATTTCATTTTGGCTCTTCTTTTTATCAAGTGTCATTATGATTGCTTCCTTGTTTGTTGAAGCAGGACCTGCAGCTGCCGGTTGGACAATTTACCCACCACTAAGCGCATTGCCCCAGGCACAACCTGGTTCTGGCATGGGAATGACTTTATGGCTAATCTCCATGGCTATTTTTGTAGCTTCTTCTTTACTAGGATCTCTAAACTATATAGTAACGGTTATTAATCTTCGTGTTAAAGGGATGACTATGTCAAGATTACCTTTAACCATATGGGCATTTTTTGTAACTGCTATTATTGGAGTTGTATCGTTCCCGGTATTACTTTCTGCAGCCTTGCTTTTAATTATGGATCGTAGTTTTGGAACTTCATTTTTCTTGTCGGACATTTTTATTCAAGGAGAAGTGTTACATTACCAAGGAGGATCACCAGTTTTATACGAACATTTATTTTGGTTCTTAGGTCACCCTGAAGTATACATTGTATTATTACCAGCACTTGGTATAACATCAGAAATTATTGCAACCAATTCACGAAAACCCATTTTTGGATATCGTGCCATGGTAGTTTCTATAATTGCAATTGCATTTTTATCTACCATTGTTTGGGGTCACCATATGTTTATCTCTGGAATGAATCCATTCCTAGGATCAGTATTTACATTTACAACCTTATTAATTGCTATTCCATCTGCGGTAAAAGCATTTAATTATATAACCACCTTATGGAAAGGAAACCTCCAATTAAATCCAGCGATGCTGTTTTCAATCGGCTTAGTTTCCACATTTATTTCAGGAGGTTTAACAGGAATTATATTAGGAGACAGTACCCTTGATATTAATGTTCACGACACCTACTTCGTAGTTGCGCATTTCCATTTGGTAATGGGTATATCTGCACTTTATGGTCTCTTTGCTGGAGTATATCACTGGTTCCCAAAAATGTTTGGAAGAATGATGAACAAGAATATGGGTTATGTTCACTTCTGGGTAACTGCAGTTTGTGCTTATGGTGTATTTTTCCCAATGCACTTTATCGGTATGGCTGGTCTTCCAAGAAGATACTATACAAACACAGCATTTCCATATTTCGATGATATTGCGGACATAAACGTAGTAATCACCATTTTCGCATTAATTGCAGGAGCCGCTCAGTTGGTTTTCTTATACAATTTTATTCACAGTATTTTTTACGGAAAGAAAGCAGAACAAAATCCATGGAGATCCAATACAATGGAATGGACTGCCCCTGTAGAGCATATGCATGGAAACTGGCCCGGTGCAATTCCAGAAGTTCATCGTTGGGCTTATGATTATTCAAAACCTGGACAAGAAGAGGATTTTGTTTCTCAAATTGTTCCCTTAAAAGAAGGAGAAGAAGAGTTACAACACTAATCCTTTTTATAAAATATAAAAGAGACGCAATTGCGTCTCTTTTTTTTATGCCTGTTTTAAGCACTTTTAACTTCAGTATTTCCACTATCTTTGTTAAGATGAATGAAAATTTAGATCCCAGTAACGAGAATTTTACACCGGAACAGGAAGATATTGATAGAGCATTAAGACCTCTAAGTTTCGATGACTTTGCCGGGCAAGAAGCAACCATTGATAACCTTAAAGTTTTTGTTCAAGCAGCCAATCAAAGAGAAGAAGCTTTGGATCATACGCTGTTTCATGGACCTCCAGGGCTTGGAAAAACTACACTAGCCTATATTTTGGCAAATGAACTTGAAGTAGGAATTAAAACAACTTCGGGGCCAGTTTTAGACAAACCAGGAGATTTAGCAGGCTTATTAACTAACCTCCAGCCCAGAGATATTTTGTTTATAGATGAAATTCATCGATTAAGTCCTATTGTAGAGGAGTATCTATATTCTGCGATGGAAGATTATAAGATTGATATCATGATTGAAACAGGTCCTAACGCAAGGACAGTACAAATCAATCTAAACCCATTTACACTAATAGGCGCTACAACTCGTTCAGGTCTTTTAACTGCACCTATGCGCGCAAGATTTGGAATCAGTAGCCGCCTACAATATTACAGTACTGAGTTACTTTCTACGATTTTACAGCGTTCTGCTGACATTCTTAAAGTCCCTGTAGGAGATGAAGCTGCAATCGAAATTGCAGGTAGGAGTAGGGGTACACCAAGAATTTCAAATGGACTTTTGCGAAGAGTACGTGACTTTGCTCAAATAAAAGGAAATGGAACCATTGACATAGAAATTACTCAATATGCTTTAAAAGCATTACAAGTTGATGCTAATGGTCTGGACGAAATGGACAATAAAATTTTGACCACTTTGATAGATAAATTTAAGGGCGGTCCTGTTGGAATAACAACTTTAGCTACTGCTGTTTCTGAGAATGGCGAAACGATTGAAGAAGTATACGAACCTTTTTTAATTCAACAAGGCTTCATTGTCAGAACTCCAAGGGGTAGAGAAGTAACAGCTCTGGCTTATAAGCATTTGGGAAGAATTAAAGATAGTCAAGAAGGCTTGTTTTAAACATGAATAATTCTGCCATTAAAAATGCACAATGGATAAAAGAGCAAGCCCTAGCTTTGGGTTTTCTTTCCTGTGGAATTTCAAAAGCTGGTTTTTTAGAGGATGAGGCTCCAAGATTAGAACAATGGCTTAACAACAAGCAGCATGGAAAAATGGGCTATATGGAAAATCATTTCGATAAACGCCTCAATCCGACCTTACTTGTGCCAGGCGCAAAGAGTGTAATTTCTCTTACGCTAAACTATTACTCCCCTGAAAAGCAAATTGACCCTAAAGCTCCTAAAATAGCTCAATATGCCTATGGTACAGATTACCATATAGTAATCAAAGAAAAACTCAAGCGATTACTTGAACTCATTAACGACCAAATAGGAGCGGTTGATGGTCGTGTTTTTGTAGACTCTGCTCCCGTGATGGATAAAGCTTGGGCTGCAAAATCTGGTTTGGGATGGATTGGCAAAAACAGTAATTTAATTTCAAAACAAGCGGGTTCTTTTTTCTTTATTGCGGAATTGATTTTAGATCTCGAATTAGAAACCGATCATGTCGCTACAGATCATTGCGGCAGTTGCACTGCTTGCATTGACGCTTGTCCAACCGAGGCCATAACAAATCCTTATCAGGTAGATGGAAGTAAGTGTATATCCTATTTTACAATAGAACTTAAAGATGCACTGCCAAATGAGTTTAAAGGAAAGATGGATGATTGGATGTTTGGATGTGATGTTTGTCAAGATGTATGCCCCTGGAATAAATTCTCTAAACCTAATGAAGAACCATTGTTTAATCCGCATCCAGAATTGCTTAAAATGACCTCAAACGACTGGAAAGAATTAACTCTTGAAACTTTTAAGGAGGTTTTTAAAGACAGTGCAGTTAAAAGAACAAAATTTGAAGGCTTGTCAAGAAACATTAACTTCTTAAAGGAAATAAATTAGGTAGATTTTCTTTCAATTAATGTAGTTTCAATAATATATTTTTTAAAAACTAGAGGCTCTTTTCTTTTTTTGGCATCCCGCTCTTCAAGAAAAACTTGAAATGCTTTTCTACCCATCAGTTCTCCTGGTTGATCAATTGTACTAAGTGTGGGAGTAATAAGAGATGAGATTGACCAATTACTGAACCCCATAACAGAAATTTCTTCGGGTATTTTAATGTTATTTTCTATCAAACACTTTATAGCTCCAATAGCCGGAAGGTCAGCAACAGCAAAAACAGCATCAACATCCAGTTTTTTATCCAAAATTGTCTGCATATGATCGTACCCTTCTCTGTTACTAATTTCATCACAAATAAAAACAAGGTCTTTGTTGTATTCAATTCCATGATCTTCGAGCGCTTTCCTGTAACCTAAAAAGCGGTCAATCGAATTCTGGGGAAGTAGTGGCCCTCTAAAATGTGCAATCCGTTTCTTCCCTTTTTTTATTAGGTGTTCTACAGCGGTATATGAAGCCTTTTGATCATCAATAACGATACTTGAACAAGTGGTGAGTTTTGAATATTTGTCGAAAATAACCAAATTGGTTCCTTTGTTCATAATGTTTTGAATGTGACTTAAATTATGGGTTTTATCTGCTATAGAAAGAAAAATTCCATCTACATTTTTATTTAATAATCTGTTAATTTGGGTTTTTTCTAATTCATAGGATTCATCGGAACATAAAATAAAAGTCATGTATTCATGTTTTTCGGCTTCTGAAATAATACCTCTAAGAATACTGCTAAAGAAAAAGTGATTTAGACGAGGAATAACAATTCCAACCGTTTTAGATTCATGGGTTCTAAGATAAGCTGCAAAAGAGTTCGGTTTGAAATTTACTTTTTCAGCATAAGCTTTAACGCGTTCTTTTGTTTTTTCGCTAACATCTGGGTAATTTTGAAGCGCCTTAGAAACAGTTGTTACTGATATATCTAATGCTGCCGCTATGTCCTTTAAAGTTAAGTTTTTCATTAAAATGATAAATATCACCAAATATACAGATCAATTTTGTAATTCGAAAACGATTTCGTTATTAACTGTTAATTTTTTTAACATTTAATAACCATATATTAGGCTATGCATTGTACTTTGGTCTATGATACAAAACAAATCAAATTAACTTAAACTTTTAAGAATGAAAAAAAATCAATTTAAAGCATTTCTTTCTGCCCTACTTTTTTTTGTAGGTTTAGGGATGTACGCTCAGTCTGTATCCGGTACGGTCACGAGTGAAGATGGTCCCCTACCTGGGGCAACCGTTGTTGTTAAAGGAACAACAAACGGTGTTACTACTGATTTTGATGGAAACTTTAGCATTGCTGCTTCTGCAGATGCTGTATTAGAGGTTTCATTTGTTGGTTTTACAACGCAAGAAGTTGCTGTTGCAGGACAAGATCAAATCACAATTACTCTAGCTACGAACAATGAACTTGATGAAGTTGTTGTTACAGGTTATGGTTCTCAACGTCAAAAAGAAATTACAGCTGCTGTTGTTAAGGTAGACGCTGAAGATTTCAACCAAGGTTCAATTAGTGATGCCTCTCAACTTTTACAAGGTAAGGTTGCAGGTTTACAAGTTTACAACAGAGGGGGTAACCCTAATGCTGCTGCTACTATCCGCTTAAGAGGTATCTCTACAGTTGGATCAAATGCACAGCCTTTGATTGTTATAGATGGTGTAATTGGAGCATCTCTTGCTAACGTTGACCCTTCAGATATAGAAAGCATTAACGTCCTTAAAGACGGTTCTGCTGCTTCAATTTATGGTTCTCGTGGATCTTCAGGGGTAATTTTAGTTACCACTAAAGGTGGTAAAGAAGGTAAAGTTCAGTTTAACTATAACGGTCAATTCGGTGTAACTTCTGCGATGAACACAGTAGACATTATGACTGCTGCAGAGTTTGTTGCTGCAGGAGGTACTGACTTAGGAAGTAGTACGGATTGGGTTGACAAGGTAACGCGTCAAGCTATGACAAGTATCCATAACTTTTCTGCTGCTGGTGGACAAGGAGATACTTCTTATCGTGTTTCTGCTAACTTTAGAAATGTAGAAGGAGTTTTAATTAGCTCTGACTTCAAACAATTTAACACACGTTTGAATTTCTCTACAAAAGCACTTAACGATAAACTTACGATCAATTTCAACTCTGCTTTAACTAAAAGAGAGCAAAACAATGGATCTAGTGAGTCTATGAAATATGCAGTTTTATATAACCCAACTGCACCAGTTTACGGAGTTAATTCTCCTTACCAATTTGCCTCTGAGCAATATGGTGGATATTTCGAAACATTAGGTTTATTTGATTCTTACAATCCTGTTTCTATTGCTGAACAGCAAATTAACGAAGGGGATAAAACTGAAGTAAACTATAGTGTTAACTTGAATTACAGATTTACTGATGCTTTAAGTATCAACGGTAACTTTGCAAATCAAGTAAGTAACTACTCTAACAAGCTATATAACCCTACTACATTATTAAGAGGTGGTAACGCTGCTTCTCCATTAAGAAAAGGTTCAGCTGAATTTTATGATCAAACATACAGCTTCAAATTAGCTGAAGTATATGGTAACTATAACCTTAACCTCGGTTCTGCTAGTGTTGTTTTAACTGCAGGTTACTCTTTCCAACAGCAAAATTTTGAAGATCATTTCCTTTCACTTGGAGATTTTCCAGATGATTCTTTGGATTATATAAACGCAATTGAATATTCTCAAGATTTATTAAACGCTGGTTTAATCGGAGCAAATTCGAATGTAAGCCCTGATGATAGAATTATTGCATTCTTTGGTCGTGCTAACATAACAATTGATGATGGTATTTTTGTTAACGCTTCTATTCGTCGTGAAGGTTCTTCTAAGTTAGGAGCTGATGAGCAGTGGGGTCTTTTCCCTGCTATTGGTGTAGGTGTTGATTTAAATAAATACTTAAACACAGGTGCTGACAAATTTAAAGTTCGTGTTGGTTATGGTGTAACAGGTGCTTTACCTGGACCAAATGGTCTTTCACAACAAATCAGAAACTTTACTTATGACGGTGGTCAAGGTGGTGGATCATCTTCTCCAAGTCGTGATGCTAACCCAACACTTAAATGGGAAGAAAAAGCTGAAACAAACTTAGGTATTGAATACCGTAAAGGTAAATGGGATGCAACTTTAGACTTGTATACTCGAGATATATCTGACTTTATATTAGAACGTGATGTTGACGTATCGTTATACCCAACAGGACGTCGTTACGAGAATGCTGGTACATTGAATACTAAAGGAGTTGAATTAGCTTTAAACTATGAAGTTAATGACATGTACACTACAGGTCTTGTTCTTTCTAACTACAAAACAATTCTTGAAGATTATGTTTTAGATGCTGAGGTTAGAGCTGAATTAGGTGCACCTGGTCAAAATTCTACTTCTGTTATCCGTGTTAAAAAAGGAGAAGAAATCGGTCAAATTTGGGGTCCAATATTTGAAAGCGTTTCTGGAGGAAATCCTGTTTTCCAAGATATTAATGGAGATGGTGAGTTAATTGTTGGTCAAGATAAAGCTCTTGATGATAATGTTGATTTTACTGAACTAGGTAATGGTATTCCTGATCTTGAATTAGGTTGGACTAACCAAATCGCTTTTGGCGACTGGACAATCAACGCATTCTTTAGAGGAGCATTTGGTCACAGTTTAGTAAACACATTCCGTGCTTTCTATGAGCCAAGATTATCTACTCAAGGTTCTTACAACTACGTTAATACAGAGTTAGCTCAAGACGGTTTAACAACTGCTCGTTTCAGTTCATTATATGTTGAAAAAGCTGATTTCTTTAAATTAGATAACCTTACAGTTACCCGTAATTTTGATATGAGTGGTTCGGATTCTTTCGATTCAATTCAAATTTCATTAAACGCTCAAAATCCAATCGTTTTGACGAGTTATACAGGTCTAGACCCAGAGCCAGCTTTAGTTGATATAGGTGAAAATGGTGGTGGATCAGATGTATTGTCTCCAGGTATGGATAGAAGAAATAGTTATTTCGCTTCTAGATCATTTACTTTGGGTGTAAACATTAAATTTTAATAAAAAAAAATAATAATTATGAAAAGTTTGTTTAAAACAATGTTGCTTGCCACTATCGCTTCAGTTGTACTTTTTTCATGTACAGATCTTGATGAAGAGTTAGTTGGGGACATCACTACAGCAGTATCGGTTGATGCTCCTGCTAGTGCAGGAAGCGGAAGCGGAGGCGGAGATGCCCTTGCTGGTGCTTACGCAGAATTAAGAAATTCTGGAACCGCGAATCACTTTGGCTATTTTTCTCTTAACGGAATTGCTTCAGATGAAATGGCTATTGCCGCTAAAGGTGGTGACTGGTATGATGGAGGAGTTCTTATAGAGGTTCACCAACACACTTACTCTCCTACAAACGGTATGGTTGGAAGTGCGTGGAACGGTCAATACGGCGCAATTGGTAACATCAACGATGCAATTGCTAACCTAGATTTAGATAATTCTCAAAAAGCTCAGTTAAAGGCTTTAAGAGCATATTTCTACTGGAGGTTATTAGATATGTTTGGAAGTGTTAAAATTGTAACAACTCCTGGTCAATCGGCTACGCAATCTAATCCTCAGCAAGTATTTAATTTTATTGAAACAGAATTGTTAGCAACTCTTGGAGTATCTGCGATTACTGCTTCAATGGACCTTTCTTCAAGTCCACTTGGATTAGAGGCTAATGCATACAGAATTAACCGTTATGCTGCTTTAGGTATCCTTTCTAAATTATACTTAAATTCTGAAGCTTATACTGGTGTTGCAAAATATCAAGAAGCTCATGATGCAGCTGATTATATTATCACAAACGGACCTTACTCTTTATCTGACTCTAGCGTTTCAGTTCCTAACTTAGGGAAACGTCCTGCTGTAGATTCTGATCCAAATACCTTAACTGGTTATGCAGCAGTTTTTGCTCCTAACAACCAAGGTAATCCAGAGCATATTTTTACTGTTAATTATGATGAAGCTACTGCCGGTGGTATGAATTTCGCTAAAATGACTTTACATTATGCTTCACAGTTTACCTGGAACTTCCAAGATCAACCGTGGAACGGATATGCTGCATTAGAAGATTTCTATAACTCTTACGAGGCTGGAGATTTACGTCGTGCAAATAACTTTATCGTTGGAGCACAGTTAGACTTTGGTGGATCTGCAGTATTAGATTACGCTTCTGATGACGGTGACCCGCCATTAGTATACACGCCTAACATTAACGAACTTCAGCCTAATGCTTTAAGAGAAGGTGGTGCTCGTTTAGGTAAATTTAGCTTCCAACAATTTGGTCGTCCTGATCAAAACAATGATTTTCCAATCATTCGTTTAGGAGATGTACACCTTGTTCGTGCAGAGGCTAAAGCACGTGTAGTTTCTAACTGGAGCGATGCTGCAACTTTAGCAGATGTTAATGCTATTAGAGCTAGAGCAGGTGTATCTGCAATGAGTTCTTTAACTGCGGCAGATTTCTTAGCGGAAAGAGGTCGTGAGATGTTCCAAGAAACTTCTAGAAGAACTGACCTTATTCGTTTCGGTCAATGGACTAGTGCTTGGTGGGAAAAGCCAACTGAGGCTGACGATCACACTGCTTTATTCCCAATCCCGTTTGATCAAATTCAAGCTGGTGCAGGTTTAACACAGAATCCTGGATACTAATAATCCATAAGTTTAAAATTTAAAAAGGGGTTATTTCGAAAGAAATAACCCCTTTTTTTACTACCTATTTTATTTATTTTTCAAAATGAAAAAATTCTTTTGTCTCATTACGCTATCAATATTTCTGTCAGGATGTAATGAACCTTCTGCTCCTAAATTTGAGCTTAAAGACAAACAAATTGGAATGGAATTTTTTAATGATTTAATCTATACCGAAGAGTTCAATCCCTATACTTACCGTAATTTTTATAATGGTGCTGGAATTGCAATAGGTGACATCAATAACGACGGTTTAGTCGATGTTTATTTTACAGGAAACATTGTTGATAATAAACTTTTTCTAAACAAAGGAAACTGGAAATTTGAGGAAATCACAAACACTGCTGGTGTTGCTTGTGCAAATGTATGGTCTACAGGGGCTACTTTTGCAGATGTTAATGGAGATGGTTTTTTGGATCTATATGTTTGTAAGTCTGGTAAGCCAGGCGGAAGCAATAGAAACAACGAACTATTCATCAATAACGGAGACCTTACGTTCAAGGAGCAATCCAAAGAATACGGTTTAGACGTTACAGGACTTTCAGTTCATGCTGCTTTTTTTGATTTTGACAAGGACGGAGACCTAGATTGTTATGTTCTTAATAACTCAATTAGAAGTGTAGGCGGGTATGATCTAATAGAAGGTCAGCGGGAGATAGTTGATGCCAACAACAACGGCAATAAATTTTTTGAGAATAGAGATAACAAATTTTATGACGTCACTACAGGAGTAGGAATGTATTCAAGCTCAATTGGTTTTGGGCTTGGAATTACTATTTCTGATTTTAATAACGATAGCTGGCCCGATCTTTTCATTTCTAATGACTTTTTTGAAAAAGATTATTTATACCTAAACACAACTGAAGGTGGTTTTGATGAGCTTTCGGACACTTATTTTGAATCCCTCTCTATGGGATCTATGGGTGCTGATGCAGCGGATTTAGACAACGACTTACTTCCTGACCTTTTGGTTACCGAAATGCTTCCATCTACATTGGAGCGAAAAAAAACAAAAGCTAAATACGATTCATGGGATAAATATGCTCTCACCCAAAAAAGAGGTTATTCACAGCAGTTTCCTAGAAATATGCTGCAACGTAATATGGGGAAAAATGGCTTTTTTGAAATTGGGAGAAAAAGTGGTGTTGCAGCAACAGAATGGAGCTGGGCTTCTCTAATTTTTGATATTGATAATGACGGACTTAAGGATATTTTTATTTCCAATGGAATTAATAAAGATTTATTAGATCGAGATTACTTGGCTTATATGGCAAACGAAGAACAGGTTAGGCTGTTGATACAAAAACAAGAAGGAGTTATCAAAAAGTTGATCGATATTATGCCCTCTGAAGCTGTTCCTAACTTTGCTTATAAAAACAAGGGAAACTTTGACTTTGAGGAAAGTACCCAAACTTGGGGATTAGATCAGCCCAGTTTTTCTAATGGAAATGCCTATGCAGATCTAGACAATGATGGGGACTTAGATTTATTGGTTAACAATGTCAATATGCCTTCCTTTATTTATGAAAATAAAACAGACACCCTTAGCCAAAGGAGTTTGACTTTTGATTTCAAAGGGGTAGAAAATAATAAATTTGGTGTGGGCGCTAAAATTCTTCTTTATTACAATAAAAACAAAAGAGCCATGGCGGAGCAGTTTCCTTCTCGTGGTTTTCAATCCTCAGTTAGTAACCGACTTCATTTTGGAACAGGTTCAACCCAAGTAATCGATAGCGCAATTGTTTTTTGGCCAAGCAACAAAAAACAAATCCTCTATAATTTAAAAACAAACAAGCATTATTCGTTGTACGAACAGGATGCTGTAACTAGTTCTCAAACTTCTGCTGTCCTTGATGAAGTTATGGTGACAAACTTAAAAAATCCATTTAATTTCAAGCATAAAGAAAACAACTTTATAGAATTTAATAGAGAACGTTTACTTCCTGAAATGCATCACAACGAAGGACCTTCTGTTTCGGTTGCTGATATAAATAAAGATGGACAAGATGATGTTTTTATAGGAGGCGGAAAAAATCAATCAGCTGTACTTTTTATTTCCTCCACCAAAGGAGGTTATGATGAAATAACATTTCCTTTTGAAAAAGATGAATCCTCAGAAGATGTAGTCTCTTTATTTTTTGATGGAGACCAAGATGGAGACCTTGATTTATTTGTAGCGTCAGGGGGAAAGGTTTTTTCTAAATTTTCTTCACTTTTAGATGATCGATATTATATTAACGATGGAAATGGAAATTTCACAAAAACAACCCAATCATTTAACTTTCCTAAACACATTTCAACAGGCGCTCTAGCAGCAGCAGATTTTAATGGAGATGGCAAGATAGATATCTTTGTGGGTGAACGTTTTCATCCGGACACATACGGACTTAAAGGCTCCGGTTTTTTGATGATGAATTTAGGTGGCAATCAATTTGAATATCAAGAACAAGACGCTCTAAATGATATTGGAATGATTACGGGAGCTCAGGCTATAGACATCAATAACGACCAACAGATTGACCTAGTTTTGTCTGGAGAATGGATGCCCTTGACGATTCTTCTTAATGATGGAGGTGTTTTTGAAAACGCAACTAAAGAATATGGATTAAAAATAACCTCAGGATTGTGGAACACACTTTTAGTAGACGATTTTAATTCAGATGGGATTCTCGATATTATCGCTGGTAATATGGGAGAAAATACATTCTATGAAAAAGGGTATCGGATGTATTTAAATGATTTTGATCAAAATGGATCTAGAGAGCAAATTATCACCAGTTTAAAAGACGGAAAATATTACCCGATTATTGATAAAGATGAACTTATTGGTCAACTCCCTTATCTAAAAAAACAAATGGTTTACTATAAGGATTATGCTTCTAAAAGTATGGATCAAATTTTTGATCAAAAGACGCTAAAAGAAAGTCAGTTTTTCGACATTGATATATTACAAACCTCTCTTTTTCTTGGAACAAAAATAGGCTTTGAATCAATTGAATTACCTGCTGAAATACAATACTCTTCGGTCTATGCAATCGCTTTGTTAAATGATCAAAAAACATCAAAAAAGTCATTATATTTGGGAGGAAATCAATACTTGGTAAAACCACAGTTTGGAAGGCATGATGCATCTAAAGGCTGGCGATTAGATTTTGATAATGATGCAGGCGAAATGTTATTTAAAATACCGAAACCTTTGGGTGTTAAAGGTCAAATTAGAGCAATTGAACAGATAGATTTTCAAAATAAAAAACACCTATTAATTAGTATAAATGATGATGATGTTAAATTTAAAAAAGTTAAGTAGAGTTAAGATTCCTTTACTGATTCTAGCTTTCGGTTTTTTGAGCATTACTGCATGTCAATCTGATTTCACTAAATTGGTAAAAGCAGAAGCTGCAACTGGTGAAAAGTATACTGATCTTATTTTTAAAATAAAAATGGGCCAAACACAAAAAGACTTTTACACACAGTGTTGGGAATTAAATAAAAAAGGGCTAATTAGTCAAGGTCCAGGAAACCAATCAGTACTCTACGTAATTGATTCAACAAGTACATTTTTTCCATCGGACAATAAAATAGACATGCTATTCTACGGGGTTTTTGATGATAAAAAAAACATTGTCGGTATGAAAATGAAATTTTCATACGCTGCATGGGCACCATGGAACGAAGCTCTTCAATCCGATGATTTGATGAACCAACTTAGTTCAGATTTATTAGCACCTTATCCAGGAAATAATTTCATTGATTTTGACACAAAAGATGAAGCACATCCCGCGAAAGTAAAAATCGATGGAGATAGACAGATCCATATGTTTATTTTAGATAGTCGCTATGTTGAACTTCGAATTGAGAACACCCTCTTGAAATATAATTTATAAGCTCGAATGAAAGGGATAGCAAATTTTTTTATTCTTCTATTAGGACTTTTATCACTGCTTTCTTGTTCTAACAAAAAAGAGGAAAATTTATTTCAAATTCAGAATAATGAAACTATTGGAATGTCTTTTCAAAATGACTTATCGTTCGATCAAAAATTCAATGTTTATACCTATCGAAACTATTATAACGGAGGTGGAGTTTCGCTCGGAGATATAAATAACGACGGACTAATTGATGTTTATTTAACTGCCAATCAGCAGCAAAATAAACTGTTTTTAAACCTTGGAGATTTTAAATTTAAAGATATTACCGATGAAGCTGGTGTAGGTGGAACCAAAGCTTGGTCAACAGGAGTTACCATGGTAGATATTAATGCCGATGGCTTTCTCGACATTTATGTTTGTAACTCGGGCGATGTAGAAGGAGATAATAAACAAAACGAGTTTTTTATAAATAACGGAGATTTAACCTTTACAGAATCTGCAGAAAAATATAACCTAGCGGATCAGGGCTTTTCTACGCACGCTTCGTTTTTTGATTATGACAAAGATGGAGATTTGGATGCATACCTTCTAAATAACTCGTATCAAGCAATTGGGAGTTTTGACCTTAGAAGAAACGAACGCCCCAAACGAGACCCTAAAGGAGGAGATAAATTAATGCAAAACCAAAACGGAGTCTTCACAGATGTAAGTGAAGCAGCTGGTATTTATGGAAGTGTAATAGGCTTTGGACTGGGTGTTAGTGTTGGCGATATAAACGGAGATTCTTGGGAAGATATTTTTGTGTCCAATGACTTTTTCGAACGAGATTATTTATACCTCAATCAAAAAGACGGAACCTTCGAAGAAGATTTAACCTCGCAAATGCGTTCGATAAGTGGTGCTTCGATGGGTGCTGATATGGCAGATCTAAATGACGATGGTGCCAACGATATTTTTGTAACCGAAATGCTTCCTTCGGACTATAAACGTCTGAAAACAGTTACGACATTTGAGGATTGGAATAAATATCAATATGTTGTAAAAAATGGTTACCACCACCAGTTTACCAGAAACATGTTGCACTTAAACAACAACAACGGTACTTTTAGCGAAATTGGTCGTTTTACAGGAGTTGAAGCTTCAGATTGGAGTTGGGGTGCGCTCTTTTTTGACATGGATAACGATGGCTTCAAAGACTTGTTTATTGCCAACGGAATATATCAAGACCTTACCAATCAAGATTACCTTCAATATGTTGCAAATGAAGAGGTAATGAAATCGATGATAGTCAATCAAAAAGTTGATTATAATAGACTCATAGAAATAATTCCTTCAAATAAAGTTCCAAATCATTCTTATAAAAATTTAGGTAATTTGGATTTTGAATTCTTCATATCTTCAGGACTTAATATTCCAAGTTTTTCTAATGGTTCAGCATACGGAGATTTAGATAACGATGGAGATTTAGATTTGATTGTAAACAACGTGAATATGCCGTTGTTTGTTTTTAAAAACACGGCAGAGCGTTTTGCTAATTCGTATTTAAAATTTGATCTTAAGGGTGCTGAAAAAAATATTTTTGCCGTAGGGTCTAAGATAAAAATCACAACCCCCAACAAAACTATTTACCAGGAAGTCCAACCAGTGCGTGGTTTTCAGTCCAGCATGGAGACGATGCCTTTAATCGGTCTTGGTAAAGCTCTGCTGGCAGATGTAGAAATCATATGGCCTTCCGGTAAGGTTTCAATTTTGAAAGAAATTTCAGCTAATCAAACCCTTGTGGTAAAAGAATCTGAAGCTCTTGCTATGGAAACTTTCATGGATCAACCTGATTTGTTGTTTAAAACAAAAGATCAATTAAACCCTTATGTTCATCAGGAAAATAATTTTGTAGACTTTCACAGAGAACGATTAATTTATCATATGATGAGCACGCAGGGTCCTCATGTCGCTCTAGCAGATTTTGATCAAGACGGTAAAAACGATTTGGTAATACCAGGCTCTAAAAGCAATGAAGTTAGTTTTTCGAAAGGAACATCAAGTGGATTTATTTCTTATAATGCGATTTCTAACACTACAGATTTTGCTAAACTTAAAAGCTCAGATTATTCAGATATTGCAGTTTTTGATGCTGATGGTGATCAAGATTTAGATATTTATTTAGCTTCAGGAGGAGTAGAAATTACCTCTTTCTCACCTTATTTATATGATGATTTATTGCTGAATGATGGAAATGGAAACTTCAGTAAAACTAATCAACAACTTCCTTCTGTAGATGGTCGAATTAATTCAGGAGTGGTTGAATATGCAGATATTGATGGCGATGGAGATCAAGATTTGTTTGTTGGTGAGCGCTCAAAAATAGGATCCTATGGTAAGCCAGGGTCAGGTTATATTTTGGTTAACAATGGAGATGGTTTTTTTGAAGATCAAACGTCAATATTAGCTTCTGAATTAAAAGATATTGGAATGATTACCGATGCCTTGTTTATAGACTTAGACCAAGACGACGATCAAGATTTAATTGTTATAGGAGAGTTTATGGGGATAACAATTCTAGAAAACACCCCACAGGGATTTTCAATAAATAAGAACCACGATATGGCTTCAAGTAAAGGGTGGTGGAACGCCATTCATGCCGCAGATATCGATGGAGATGGTGATCTTGACTTTTTTATAGGAAACCATGGAACAAATAGCCGATTTAGAGCTTCTGAGAAATTTCCTATTCGCATGTACCTAAATGATTTTGACCTCAATGGCGCTGAAGAAGGTGTTTTGACTTTTAAAGCAGAGAATGGAAAATATTTTCCATTTGCATTACGACATAACCTCATTGATCAAGTAAAGAGTTTGAAAAAGAAATTTCCAGATTTTGAATCTTTCAAGGAAGCCGATATTCATGTGATATTTTCAAAGGAACAAATGGAAGGAGTTCAAATCACAGAAGTAAATACATTAGAAACTCAATTATGGATCAATAATGGAAATTTTTCTTTCACACAAGTAGAGCTTCCTAATCAAGTGCAATTTAGTCCAGTCTATGCTATCAATACGGCTGATTTTGACCAAGATGGAGATTTGGATGTTGTAATGGGAGGTAATTTATATAATGCAAAACCAGAAGTTGGAATTTACGATGCGTCTTATGGCGTTTATCTTGAAAATAATGGAAATGCAACTTTTGAGTTTCATCAAGATGGAAATGGATTTTCACTTCCTGGACAAATACGGTCTATTCAAATTGACGAAGAACAAATGATCGTAGCAAGAAATAGAGATAGTTTAAAAATTTATACTTGGAAAAAGCAATGAAGTATTTAAAACAGTTTTTTTTATTTTTTAGTTTAATCTCACTTTTAGTAAGCTGTCAAGAGGACAGAGACGCGCTCAATTCAATCCCTTTTGTAACCCTAGGTGCAGAACAAACGGGGATTTCATTTTCAAACCAGCTAACGTATTCTACAGGACTAAATATTATTGAATACCTGTATTATTATAATGGTGGAGGAGTAGCTGTAGGGGACATTAATAACGATGGCTTAGAGGATTTGTATTTTTCTGCAAATCAACTTCCCGATAGACTTTATTTGAATAAAGGAAACCTAACCTTTGAAGATATATCTGTAAGTGCTGGATTAGACATGGAAGCAACTTGGTCTAATGGGGTCTCTTTGGAAGATGTAAATAACGATGGCTTTCTTGATATTTATGTTACTAAAGTAGGTCTATTCAATAAAAAAGGATCTCATAATATGTTATACTTAAATAACGGAGATAATACGTTTACTGAACAATCAGAGGCTTATGGATTAAATTTTTCAGGATTCTCGACACAAGCAACTTTTTTCGACTATGACCGAGACGGTGACTTGGATATGTATCTTTTAAACCACGGAATTCATTCCATAAGAAGTTATGGAACCACTGAAAAAAGATCTGAAAAAGACAGCCTTTCTGGGGATCGCTTTTATGAAAATAAATTGAATGAGGGTAAGGCTTTTTTTGAAGAAGTTACAGAAGCGGCGAATATTTTAAGCAGTCCCTTAGGATATGGACTTGCCATTACTGCCTCAGATATTAATGCTGATGGTTGGATGGATTTATATGTAGGAAACGACTTTCATGAAAATGATTATATCTACATAAACAATAAGGATAAGACCTTCACTGAGTCTTCATCTACTTACATAAATCACTCTTCTAGATTTACAATGGGCATCGATTTTGCAGACATGAATAACGATGGATTGTTTGATTTTTTTACAACAGACATGATGCCTTATGAGGCTGATATACTATTAAAATCAGGTGGAGAAGACACAGATAAGGTTACTCAAATTAAGAAAGACCTTGGTTTTGGACCTCAATTTTCTAGGAACCATTTTCATGTTAAAAAAGAATATGGGGATTATGCAGAAATAGCACTTAAAACCCAAACTTTTGCTACAGACTGGAGCTGGTCTGTTTTATTACAAGATTTTGACAACGATGGATTGAACGATATTTTTGTTTCAAACGGAATTGCTAAAAGGCCAAATGATTTGGATTACATAAACTTCCTTAGTAATGTTAATTATGCAGCCTATGAAAAATCTCAAGATGATATTCTCAAAAAGGAACTTATAGGTCAAATGCCTGTTTTGAAAATACCAAACATTTTATTTAAAAATAAAGGGGAATTACAATTTAGTGAGGTTAAAGAATCTTTTGTTGGAAAACCTTCATTAACAAATGGAACTGCATATAGCGACTTGGATAACGACGGCGATTTAGACTTAATACTAAATAACCTCAATGCTCAAGCTTCAATTTTAGAAAACAAGACTGTTGGGGATTCATCTAATTACCTTTCCATAAACTTAAAAGGCGACTCCAGTTACTCAATTATTAAAGGCACACAAGTAACTCTTTATGCAGGGCAAAAAAAGTTCAGAAAAGAACAACAAACGACTAAAGGATTTCAGTCTTCTTCTACTCAAAAACTATTTTTTGGGTTAGGTGAAATAAGCAAAATAGATTCTATTTCTATAAGATGGCCCGACGGAAAAACACAAGGATTAGGAGCTTATCAAACCAACCAAGAATTGGTTATTAACCGGAATATAGAGGCTTATCAAAAATCACTTCTAACTACTAAAATTCCAGATTACACTATTTCGGTGTTTTCATTTCAGCACAAAGAAAACATCTATTTAGATTATGAGAGAGAACAGCTCATGCCAGAAAAACTATCTAAAGAAGGGCCTGCAGTAGTTTTAAATGATTTTAATGGTGATGGAATTAAAGACATTTATATAGGGGGAGCTCGATATCAAGAATCAAAATTATATATAGGAACTAAAAACAAAACTTATACTGAACGTAAAACAATTGACTTTATAAAAGACATAAATTTTGAAGATGTAGATGCAGCTTCCTTCGATTTTGATAATGATGGAGACCTAGATCTTTATGTAGTTAGCGGGGGTGGAGATTTTAAAGAAAACGAAAACTATTTGATGGATCGAATCTACATCAACGATGGTAAAGCTAATTTTTCTAGATTCAAAATAGTTCTTGCACAAACAAACGGAGGTACAGTTGAGGTAGCAGATTTTGACAACGATGGATTTGACGATTTATTTATTGGTAGTCGATCTCTACCAGGAGCTTATGGACTTAGTCCTTATAGTTTTTTATTGAGAAACAATACGATGTTTGGATTTGAAATGACTTTAAAAAGTCGTTTTGGTTTGGTAACTGATAGCGCTTGGGCAGATATTAATAATGATGATTTAATTGATTTAGTTGTCGTAGGTGATTGGATGCCAATTACTGTAGTTTTAAATAAAGGTGCAGCTAAGTTTGAAATTGCTAATCAGTCCATGAATATGACTGACACTGAAGGCATGTGGAATACAGTTGCAATCGAAGATATTGATGGTGACGGTTTACTTGACATTATTGCAGGTAATGCAGGAACTAACTTTAAGTGGCAAGCTTCTGTTGAAAAGCCTGTATTTCTTTATTTAGATGATTTTGATGAAAACGAGCAACTAGATCCTATAATTTTTTACAACTACTTTGGAGACTACGTTCCATTTTCATCAAAAAACAAGTTATCTGTTCAACTACCTTATCTAAAGAAAAAATTCAATAGTTATAAAAAGTTTTCTGGAGTTAGAAACATTCAAGACTTGACCGACCGAAATGAAAAAGATATTTTGGAAATAAAAAAAATCGTAGAAACAAGATCTATGGTTTACCTCCAAAAGGACAATAAGTTTGAAGGACATGCGCTTCCTCCCAAAGCACAATTAAGTAGCATACAAGAATTTTATTTAGACCAATCCCATGCTACTCTACGCTTATTTTATGTTGGGAACTACGATCAATATATTACAGATTTAGGGAATAGTTCTTCTAATACCGGAGGGGTGCTTTCTCAGTGGAATTCAGATAAAAACACCTTTGAAGAAGATGCTTTTTTACCACTTCCAATTGGAATAAATGCTAAAAGAATTCTTAAGTTAGACAAAGAAACTAAGTTAATTATGTCAAATAATGATTATGTTTATTTATTATCCAAAACCAAATCAAATGAAAATAAGTAAACATTTATTGATGCTCTTCCTGATTCAATTGTTTTTGGTTGGCTGTGAAACTGACCTGAGCTACCTAAAGAAATTAGAAGATCCTGAATTAGTTCAAGCTAATGTCAAAAACCTAACCGACATTATTGTTTATGATATTTTTTCTCCACCTGTAGCAAGCCGAGTTTATCTTTATCCAGCTATAGCGTCATACCAGACCATGCAATTGGCGAATCAAGAAAATTATGCATCGTTAAGTGGACAGGTTAATGGCTTAGCGCCTTTACCAAAACCATCTAGTGAAAAAGTAAATTATAATATAGCTTCACTTCATGCCTTTAATGAAGTAGGAAAAGCATTAATATTCTCAGAGGATAAAATGACACTTTTTCAAGAGAATCTAGATCAAGATCTAAAAGAAAGAGGAGTTCCAGGTTCAGTACTTAAGGCTTCAAAAAAATATGGCGAAGTTGTTGCCGACCATATTTTAGCTTGGGCAAAAGGCGATTTATACAATCAAACAAGAACCTATCCAAAATATACCATCCAAGAAGAAGAATATTATTGGAAACCAACCCCACCAGACTATATGGACGGAATTGAACCGCATTGGAAAAAAATCCGAACGATGGCTTTGGACTCTTCCAATCAATTTCCGCCTAAGCCTCCATTAAAATTTGATTTAACCAAAGGGAGCCCATTTCAAATTCAGTTAAACGAAGTCTTTGAAATTGTAAATAACATAACCGACGAACAATTAGAGATTGCTAAATTTTGGGATTGTAATCCTTATGTAACGCATCATAGAGGCCATGCGATGTTTGCAACTAAAAAAATAACTCCAGGAGGACATTGGATCGGGATTACATCTTTAGTTACTCGAAAAGCTAAAAGTGACTTTCAGGCAACTACAAATGCCTATACTAATGTATCTATTGCTCTTTTTGATGCTTTCATAAGTTGTTGGGATGAAAAATGGAATACCCTTGTAGTTCGTCCAGAGACTTTAATTAACAAGCACTATGACGAAGAGTGGTTGCCTATTCTTCAGACTCCACCTTTTCCAGAATATACTAGCGGTCACTCTGTCATCTCTAGAGCTGCTGCAATAACACTAACAGACCTATTTGGCGATAATTTTTCCTTCGAAGATACTACAGAAATAGAATACGGTTTACCCGTTAGGTCCTACGGATCCTTTATAGAAGCTTCTGAAGAAGCTGCCCTGTCCAGGCTTTATGGAGGTATACATTACATGATGGCAATTGAAGAAGGAGTAGCACAAGGAGAAGAAGTTGGTCAGCATGTAGTTAAAAGAATTCAAACCTACATAGGGTACAACAAGAATCTTGCTTTAAAATAAATTATGATGCAAAAAAAACAACTTTCTTTTTGGCAAATTCTCACCATGAACTTCGGATTCTTTGGAGTTCAATTTAGTTTTGGATTGCAGCAAAGTAACATGAGTGCTATTTACAAGTACCTCGGAGCAAATGAATCTGAGTTACCCATGCTTTGGCTTGCAGGCCCTGTAACAGGATTATTGGTTCAACCCATTATTGGTGCAATAAGTGATGGTACTTGGTCTCCAAAACTTGGAAGAAGAAAACCATTTTTTTTAATTGGAGCTTTATTAGCCAGTGTAGCTCTAGTTGTAATGCCTTATTCAAGTTCTATCTGGATGGCGGCAAGTTTACTTTGGATTTTAGATGCTGCCAATAACGTAGCTCTAGAACCGTATCGAGCATTTGTTTCGGATAAACTTCCAAAAAAACAGTATTCAATAGGGTTTTTAATGCAAAGCTTCTTTACTGGGCTGGGAAGCGTTATGTCGAACTTCACTCCTGCTATTTTAGTTTCTTTTGGAATTCTAGCTTTAAGCGACAAAATGGATAACGGAATTCCAGTTTCTACCTATTGGGCATTTGCTATTGGAGCAATAGCCTCTATAGGGACTATTTTAGTTACTGTATTAACAACATCTGAATACCCACCAACTGAAGAGGAATTGGCAGTTATAAAAGCCAACAAAGCTAAAGGGAACGCTTTTTTAAGATCGTTAAACGACATCAAAGCCTCTTTTGTAAAAATGCCTAAAACAATGAGACAGCTCATACCGGTAATGTTTTTCTCTTGGTACGCTATGTTTTGTTACTGGCAATATCTAACCTCTGCTTTATCGCTATCACTTTTTTTCACCTTAGACGAGAGTACAGAGTTTTTCAATCAAGCTCAACTCTTAACAGGAAATTTAAACGGTACCTATAACATTATTTGTGTTTTAATCGCTTTTCCAATGATTCCTATTGCAAGAAAGTTGGGCGCAAAGAACCTACATTTCTTGAGTCTTCTTCTAGGAGGGATTGGGTTGATGGCCATGCCGTATTTAAACGATACAGACATTCTATTTACCATACCACTTGGTAGTGGAATTGCTGTTTCTCAAATTTACTTATTTTCGTTTGGATTGGGGATTACCTGGGCATCGATGATGGCAATGCCATACCAAATGTTAGCCACGTCTATCCCAAGTGATAAAATGGGTGTTTATATGGGAATATTCAACATGTTCATTGTAATTCCAATGATCATTCAGATTTTCTCAATGCAATATTTTGTTTATGATCTTCTAGGTAGCAATCCTATTAATGTAATTCGATTGGCTGGTGCTTGTCTTGCAATTGCTGGATTTTTCTCCCTTTTTGTAAAAGAGGCTGAAGAACAAGTCGCTTAAAATAAATTTAAATAAACATATAAAAAAGAGTACTTAGGTGCTCTTTTTTTGGCTAATATTTTCCTTTTAGACATTCATTAATCACCCAGTCTTGCTACATTTGTTATTCGATACCTAAATTATGAGCAAAGAACGCAAAAGAAGAGAAGCATTAGTATATCATGCCAAGCCTAGACCCGGTAAGATTGAAGTAGTGCCTACAAAAAGTTATAACACACAACGAGATTTGGCTCTAGCCTATTCTCCAGGGGTAGCAGTTCCTTGTCTTGAGATCGAAAAAAAACCTGACGATGTTTATAAATACACAAACAAAGGAAATTTAGTTGCAGTTATATCTAATGGAACTGCAGTTTTAGGCCTAGGTAATATTGGTCCAGAAGCTTCTAAGCCGGTAATGGAAGGAAAAGGTTTGTTATTCAAGATTTTTGCAGGAATAGACGTGTTTGATATTGAAGTAGATGCAAAAGATCCAGAAAAATTCATAGAAGCTGTAAAAGCTATAGCCCCTACTTTCGGAGGAATAAACCTAGAGGACATTAAAGCTCCTGAGGCCTTCGAAATTGAACGTCGTTTAAAAGAAGAGCTGGAGATTCCAGTAATGCATGATGATCAACACGGTACAGCTATTATTTCTTGTGCAGCTTTGTTAAATGCACTGGAACTAGCAGAGAAGAAGATTGAAGATGTCCGCATTGTAATCTCTGGAGCAGGAGCCGCAGCAGTTTCATGTACTCGATTATACAAAGCCTTTGGAGCCCGTGACAAAAATATTGTAATGACAGACAGTAAAGGGGTTATCCGAAAGGATCGAGACAGCCTAAATTCTGAAAAGCTAGAATTTGCAACAGAACTTGATTTACACACACTCGATGAAGCAATGGTTCAAGCAGATGTATTCATTGGTTTGTCTATGGCAAATATTGTAAATGAAGCCATGTTACTTTCTATGAATGCAAATCCTATTGTTTTTGCAATGGCGAACCCTGACCCCGAAATAGAGTATAATTTAGCCTGTTCCGTTCGTGATGACATCATAATGGCAACTGGGCGTTCAGATCATCCAAATCAGGTAAATAATGTTCTAGGATTTCCTTTTATTTTTAGAGGAGCTCTCGATGTTCGAGCAACTAAGATTAACGAGGCTATGAAGATGGCTGCGGTCAAAGCATTAGCTGAACTAACTAAAAAGCCAGTCCCAGAACAGGTTAACATAGCATATCAGGAAACCAACTTATCCTTTGGTAGAGAATATATTATTCCAAAACCTTTTGATCCACGTCTAATAGAAGAAGTGCCAATTGCAGTTGCAAAAGCAGCAATAGAATCGGGAGTAGCAAAAGAGCCGATAGAAGATTGGGAAAAATACAGAGAGCAGTTGGCGGGGCTAATAGGCAGAGACCAAAAAATGATTCGTCTCATTCACGATCGAGCAAGGTCTGCACCTAAAAAAGTTGTTTTTGCAGAAGCGGATCAATTGGATGTGCTTAAAGCGGCTCAAATTGTTCTAGAAGAAGGAATAGGAGTACCGATTTTACTAGGTAGAAAAGAGATAATTTCTGACCTTATGGAGTCTATTAACTTTTCAGAAAAAGTTCTTATTATTGACCCTAAGAGTGATGAACATGTTAAAATAAAAAACAAGTATGCAACTATTTTTTGGGAAGAACAAAAACGCAAAGGTGTAACGCTATATGAAGCAGAATCAATGATGCGCGAGCGGAATTATTTTGCATCAATGATGGTTAAAAACGGAGATGCAGACGCTATGTTATCGGGATATTCTCGAAATTATGCTTCTGTAATAAGACCTGTTCTTGACGTTGTAGGAAAAGATAAAGGAATATCTAAAATAGCAGCTACCAACATGATGCTGACCGACCGAGGACCTATTTTCTTATCGGACACCTCAATTAATATTGATCCTTCTGCTAAAGAATTGGCAAAAATTGCTCACATGACCTCTCAAATAGTCGAGATGTTTGGACATAAGCCTGTGGTTGCCATGCTTTCTTATACAAACTTTGGATCCTCTAAACATCCAAACGCAGGAAAGGTAAGTGAAGCTGTAGCTTATTTACACCGATACTATCCTGAATTAGTTGTTGACGGACCTCTACAGTCAGATTTTGCTTTAAATCGGGATATGTTGCAAGAAAAATTCCCTTTTTCTGAAATTGCCAAAAAGAACGTCAACACATTAATTTTTCCAAACTTAGAATCTGCTAATATTACCTACAAGTTGATGAAAGAATTGAATAAAAACGAATCTGTTGGTCCAATTTTATTAGGATTAAAAGAACCAATCCACGTTTTACAACTAGGCGCTAGTGTAGAAGAAATAGTTAATATGGCTTCAGTGGCTGTAATTGATGCGCAACAAAAACAGAAAAAATGATTGCACAGATTAAAGGAAAACTCATCGAAAAATACCCTACTCATGTAATAATTGACTGTAATGGATTGGGATACATGGTCAACATATCGTTACACACCTATGGACAGTTAGGAGACGATGAGGCTATTAAATTATTTACTCACCTTCAGATTAAAGAAGACTCACACACCTTATTTGGTTTTTTTCAGCCTATAGAGCGAACTGTATTTAGACTTTTAATATCCATTTCAGGAATTGGAGCAAGTATTGCTCGAACCATGCTTTCATCAATGTCACCCATCGAAATTCAACACGCAATTTTAACTGAAAACCTAGCAGCAATTAAAGCCGTTAAAGGCATCGGACTTAAGACTGCTCAACGCGTTTTGATTGAGTTAAAAGATAAGGTCCAAAAAATAGAAGGAAATGATGAAATTCCTATACTTCAAAGCAATAGAACTAAAGAAGAAGCGTTATCAGCATTAGAAGTCCTTGGTTACCCAAGAAGACAGTCTGAAAAAGTAATTGATAACATACTTCAAAGCACCCCAGATAGCTCCATAGAGGAGGTTATCAAAATAGCTTTGAACAAATTGTAAAAACCTTTTGGTTAGAACAAAGAGTACTTATTTTAATACTCTTAGCCATAGCTTAATTGTAATCCTTTTTATTGGACTCACCTTTAATGCTTCTTTATATGGCCAAGACAATACCGACTCTTCATATGAGTTGGGTACTATTTCATTCCCCAAAAAAAACACCCCCCTAGATCATTATGTTTACGATACAGTATTAGATCTTTATGTATACGTTCAGTCAGGCGGAAATTACCCATTAAATACCCCTTTAGTTCTTTCTCCAGAAGAATACCAACGCTTGTTTCTCAAGGAGCAAATGAATTCGTATTTTAAAGATAAAGTAACTGCAATTTCTCAGAAAAAAGGAAGCATTCAAGATGCAGCTCAAAAAGACCTTTTACCAGAACTATATGTAAATTCTAAATTTTTCACTTCTATTTTTGGTGGAAACGAAATAGACGTAACTCCTCAGGGTTCTATAGGAATTGATTTAGGGGCTCGCTATCAAAAAACAGATAACCCTTCTTTTTCTCCACGAAACAGGAGAAATTTTGGTTTTGATTTTGATCAACGAATCAGCTTGAGCTTATTAGGTAAAATTGGAGAACGACTTCAAATAACGGCTAACTATGATACCGAATCTACCTTTGATTTTCAAAACCTAGTTAAATTAGAATTCAACCCGCCCAAGATCAATGAACTTAAAGACTATTTGCCAACTTCCGTTTCAAACAAGATAAATGAATTAGAAGGAAAAGCAAATAATGCAATTGACAAAGTCTCTGGGTTTGCCTCAAAAATTAATGATAAAATTTCATCTGTAGAAAGTAAAGTAGCTTCTGTTCAAAATAAAGCAGGGGAATATCAAAACAAAATCAATGATTTTCTAAATAAGCCAGCATCGGAAGATGCCATCCTCCAAAATATAGACATAGGAAATGTCAGCATGCCACTTAACAGCACTCTTATTTCAGGAGCTCAAAGTCTTATGGGGGTTAAGGCTGAGGTTAAATTTGGAAGAACCAACATTACAGGTGTTTTTGCCGAACAACGTTCGCAAGCCCAATCAGTAACAGCTCAAGGGGGGGGGAAGCTTCAAGAGTTTTCTTTATTTGCTCTTGATTATGAAGCTGACCGCCATTTCTTTTTAGCACATTATTTCAGAGACAATTATAACGGTTTTTTAAAAACATATCCTTACATCAATTCTCCAATTCAAATTACACGGGTTGAGGTATGGGTAACCAACCGCCAGTCACAGACGAACAACATTAGAAATATCATTGCACTTCAAGATTTAGGAGAGTCAGATCCTGATAACACGAGAGCAGATGAACTAAATGCTTCTTTTTTTAACCCACCGACTCCAAGAGGAATTCCGACAAATGAAGCTAATAAATTAGACCCAAACCCTAATTCAGGAGCATCCTTTATCTCAGATGCTATTCGTGATGTGGCTACAGTTCCGAATGGTTTTGGAGCTTTGAATGGAAGGGTTCGGGAAGGGTTTGATTATGCTGTATTAGAAAGTGCAAGAAAATTACAACCAACAGAATATAGCTTAAATCCACAGTTGGGATATATTTCTTTAAATCAGCGCTTAAGTAATGATGAAATTTTGGGGGTAGCTTTTCAGTTTACATTTCAAGGAAATGTTTATCAAGTAGGAGAATTTGCTAACGGAGGTATTGAAGGCACTTCTATAATTGATAGTAATACTTCAGGTCAATCTCAGATAATCGTAACAAACAACTTAGTTGTTAAACTATTAAAAAGTACCATTACTGATGTGCGTCAGCCCGTTTGGGATTTGATGATGAAAAACATCTACAACACAGGTGCATTTCAATTAGAGCAAGAAGATTTCAGATTGAATATTTTATATTCTGACCCCTCACCAATTAATTATTTAGCTCCGGTGGATTCTTCCATTTGGCCTGCTTCTTTAGAAAATCAAATTTTATTGCGGACTTTAAATCTAGACCGGCTTAATTTATATAATGATCCTGAACCAGAAGGGGATGGTTTTTTTGATTTTGTCCCTGGAATAACGGTCGACCCTCAATATGGAAGAATTATTTTCCCAACGGTCGAACCATTTGGTGAAAACCTTTTTAAACTCTTAGACAATCCAGACACCTCAAACGAGCTATACGACAGCGAAATAACATACAACGCTAACCAACAGAAATATGTTTTTAGAGACATGTATGCCTTGACTCAGGCAGCGGCTTTAGAAACATCCGAACAAAACAAATATCAACTTAAGGGAAGGTATAAGTCTGCAGGTGGGGAAGGAATAGCAATTGGTGCATTCAATGTCCCTCGAGGTTCCGTAAGTGTAACCGCAGGAGGGAGAGTTTTAAGAGAGGGTATTGATTATACAGTGAATTATCAAATAGGACGAGTCAAAATTATAGACCCTGCACTTCAAGCTTCTAATATTCCAATTCAGATATCGGTGGAGAATAATTCTTTTTTTGGGCAACAAAACAAACGCTTCTCGGGTGTTGATATATTGCACCAATTCAATAATAATTTTGTGCTGGGCGGAACATTGATCAATTTGAGTGAAAATCCATTAACTCAAAAAGCAAACTACGGAACGGAGCCAGTCAATAACACCATGATTGGAATCAACACAAATTTCTCAACAGAACTTCCTTTCTTGACCCGCTTAGTAAACAAGTTGCCAAATATAGAAACAACAGTCCCATCCCGAATATCATTTCGTGGGGAAGTAGCTACTTTTATAGCGGGTAATCCCAAAAACACCCAGTTAAATGGACAAACAAATGTCTATTTAGATGACTTTGAAGGTGCGCAAACGAATTTAGATGTTAAAGGATTTTTTGCATGGAACCTGTCGAGTGTTCCTTCCGAAGGATTTGAAGGCTCTGAAGCCGAAATAGATGATTTGTCAGCTGGATATAATCGAGCTAAGTTAGCTTGGTACAGTATAGATCCTATTTTTTACACTTCACAATCAAGGCCGGCTGGAATTGGGAATGATGATATTTCTTTAAATACAACACGCCGAATTTTTATTAATGAAATTTTCCCAGAACAAGATTTAGTTCAAGGTCAATCAACCTTCCAACCAACACTTGATCTAGCTTATTTCCCTGAAGAGAAAGGACCGTATAACAACCAAGAAACAGATACTTTTGTTTCCAACTCCAATCAAAACTGGGGAGGAATAATGCGATCGATTAATGCAACCAACTTTGAGCAGTCTAATGTAGAATTTATTGAGTTCTGGCTGCTGGATACCTTTACCGAGTTAGAAACTCCCGTGCAAGACTTAGGGTCTTTGGTTTTCCATTTAGGTAACATTTCTGAAGACGTTCTTCAGGACGGAAGAAAGCAATATGAAAATGGGCTTCCTGGAACAGAAACAGCTTCAACCCAAGAAAGTAATTGGGGAAAAACTCCTGCAGCACAGTCTTTACTTTATACGTTCAATACAGTCGAAGAAGATCGTTTACTTCAAGATGTTGGATTTGATGGATTGAATGACCAAGAAGAACGTTTGGTATATCCAAATGGCCCTTTAGAAGACCCGGCAGGAGATAATTACGAGTATTTTGTTCAGGCAACAGGAGGAATAGTAAACCGATACAAAAACTACAATGGAACGGACGGAAACTCACCGATAGCTTTTTCGGACACCAACCGCGGAAGTACAGCCGAACCCGATACAGAGGACATCAACCGTGATCAAACCATGAACACCATAAACAGTTATTTTGAATATAGAGTTCCTATTTCTAAAGACATGACTGTAGGAAATCATCCTTTCATAACCGATGTACGTGAAAATGTTACCATAGATCTTCCTAACGGACAACAACTGACCTCTCGTTGGATTCAGTTCAAAGTGCCTATTGACAAGCGCTATTATCAAGGGACCAGCTTTAACAGCTATTTTGATAACATTAACGGCATAGAAGATTTAAGATCTATACGTTTTATGCGGATGGTTTTGAGTGATTTTGAAACCCCAGTAGTATTCAGATTTGGAACATTAGATTTAGTTCGTGGCGACTGGAGAAGGTATAACCAACCCTTAAATGAAAACATTTTAGGAAATGTAAATACCACCGTAGACATTAGTACGGTGAATGTTTTGGAAAATGAAAATAGGGTTCCAGTTAATTATGTATTACCTCCCGATATTCAAAGAGAGCAAATTAACAACAACAATACTGTAGTAAGACAAAATGAGCAATCCTTATCATTTAGAGTTTGTGATTTACAACCCATGGATTCGAGAGGAATATATAAAAGCGTTAACGTAGACTTAAGGCAATACAAGGAATTAAAAATGTTCCTTCACGCCGAATCTGTTCAAGGTCAAAACCCACTTCCAGGAGAAGGAACCCTTGATGAGTTCGATAAACGTTTGGTTGCTTTTATTCGTCTTGGAACAGATTATAAAGATAATTACTACCAGATAGAGGTGCCTTTAAAGCCATCTTCTTTTATGGAAGGAGCTTCAAATAAATTAAGCGCTCAAGAGGTTTGGCAACCAGACTTTAATTCTATTGATGTTCCAATAGAGTTTCTATCCAAACTAAAAGCCGCTAGTATTGGAAAAATTTCAAACGGGGCAATTTACTATGATGAAGACCTTAATATAATAGATGAATTCACCCCAATTAGTTCTCTTCCTGGTTTAAAAAGATATAAATTTTCGGTTATCGGAAATCCATCATTAGGCTCTATAAAGACTATGATGATTGGGGTTAAAAACCCTTCACAGGCCATTGGAGATGTGTTATGTGGAGAAGTGTGGTTCAATGAATTGAGAATCGCAGGAATAGACAGTCAAGGCGGATGGGCAGCTATTGGATCATTAGATGCAAATCTCGCAGATTTTGCAACGATAAGTGCTTCTGGTCGCATGTCTACAATCGGTTTTGGATCTATAGAACAGTCACCTAACGAAAGAAGCAGAGAAGACCTTACACAATTCGACTTTGTAACCAATGTAAATGTGGGTCAATTATTACCTAAGAAATGGGGGGTTCAAATTCCTTTAAACTATAATGTTGGAGCAACTCAAATTACTCCAGAATACGATCCTTTCTATCAAGATTTACTTCTAAAAGATCGCATAGCTACCGCAACAACGCAGTCTCAAAAGGACACCATAAGAAATCAAGCAATCGACTATACAGAAAGAAAAAGCATTAGCCTTATTGGAGTTCGCAAGAATGGGAGTGGAGCTAAACCTCATTTTTATAATGTAGAAAATTTTGACTTTTCTTATGCATACAATGAATTTTCTCATCATGATTATGAAATTCAAAGTCAATCAAACAAAACAGTAGCCCTTTCTGCAAATTATAATTACGGTTTTAGTCCATTAGAAATAAATCCTTTTAAGAAAATAAAAGCGCTTAACAAAAAAAAATACTGGCAATGGCTCCGTGAAGTTAATTTCAACTTGATGCCAAATAACATTGCAATCAGCTCTAACATTAACCGTCTGTTTAACAGCCAACAGTTTAGAGAGGTTTATTCCCAAGAAATTGATGCATCTCAACAACTTGCACTTCCAGACCTGCAACAGCGAAACTTTTTGTTTGATTGGACGTATAGCATCAATCATAATTTGTCCCGGTCTCTAAAAATGAATTTCACTGCCTCCAGTAATAATATTGTCCGTAATTATTATCAAGAAAACAATCAAGGAGCTTCAATGGTAGATAAAAGCCGAGATATTTGGGATGGCTTATGGGACATTGGAGATCCTAATCGTCATTTTCAATCCTTAACATTGAATTATAAGTTACCTTTAAAATACATACCTTTTTTAAGTTTTATCGATGCAAATTATAGCTACACTGGAGATTTCAGTTGGCAACGAGGCTCAAACGCCTTAGCTGATGTTCAAGATATAGATGGGAATGTTTTAGGGATTGTGAACACAGTCCAAAATGCAAACACTCAGACTTTAAATGGATCGATTTCAATGTCTAAAATTTATCGCTTGTTTGGTATTCAAAATAGAGAACAAAAACTAAGAAAAATACTTACTTCAAAAAACACCTTAACACCGGTTGAGGAAACAAAAAAAGTCCCAAAGAAAAAGAAAAGAATGTTACGTTCTATAGCTGATGTGTTATCTGTAATGAAGCGTATTCAATTTACATACACCGAAAATAACGGTAAAGTTCTGCCAGGATATTTACCGAGTTTAGGTTTTGGAGGCACATTACAACCCACCCCAGGCTTTACTTTTGGAAGTCAAGCAGATGTTCGATATGAAGCAGCTCGTAACGGATGGCTAACAGACTTCCCTGATTTTAACCAGCAATTTACAAAAATTCATAACAATCAATTAAAGGTCTCAGGGCAATTTGATTTTGGAAAAGGATTATTAATTGATTTTACAGCCGAACGAAACTTCTCTGAAAACTTATCTGAGAATTTCTCTGTAATTAATGGGTCCTACGTTCCTTTAAATCCAAACACCTATGGTAATTTTGGGATATCAACCTTATTAATTAAAACAGCATTCAATGCCTCTTCAGGGTCCTATAATCCTAACTTCGAGAAGTTCCGAGAACACCGATTAGTAGTGGCACAGCGTCTCGCTATAGCGGCAGGAATTCCAGCTACAGATGTTGATGAAGAAGGCTTTCCTAGAGGATTTGGTAGGACTAGTCAAACCGTGATTATTCCTTCATTTCTAGCTGCATATTCTGGCACATCGGCAGAACGTATTTCTTTGGAACCAATCAAGAAGACCCCCTTGCCCAATTGGAATTTAAAATATACAGGATTAATGGACATCAAGTCTTTGAAAAAAATATTCAATCGTTTTTCATTAACTCATGCATACAGATCTAGTTATACCATTAATAATTTCCAGTCCAATTTAGACTTCGATCCAGCAATTCCAAACCAATTGGATGACGGAGGTAATTTTATTCCTGCTACCTTATTTTCAAACCTAAACTTGGTAGAGCAGTTTAACCCACTTTTACGAGTAGATTTAGAATTAAAAAATTCATTTAAATTTTTAGCCGAACTCAAAACAGATCGGGCACTTTCTTTAAGTCTGGATAATAACTTATTAACCGAATCTAGAGGACAAGAATATATAGTTGGAATGGGGTATCGAATAAAAGATTTACGAATTAGAACCCGAGTTGGAGGGAAACGAACTACGCTTTCAGGAGACCTAAATATTAAGGCTGATTTATCTTATCGGAACAACATAACCGTCCTACGAAACCTAGAAATAGACAACAATCAAGTTACAGCTGGGCAGACTTTATGGTCCATTAAGCTAACAGCAGATTACGCACTCTCAAAAAACCTTACAAGTCAATTTTTTTACGATCATAACTTCTCTGAATTTGCTATTTCGTCTGCTTTTCCACAAACATCAATTCGTTCCGGTATAAGCATTCGATATAATTTTGGGAATTGATAGAGAGAATCTGTTATATTTGTTTTTTTAAAACAACCAAAAGATGAGCACACCCACTACATTAAAATACACTAAAGACCACGAATGGATTTCTATTGAAAATGGAATTGCAACCGTAGGAATTACTCAATTTGCTCAAGGTGAATTAGGAGATATTGTATACGTTGAAGTTGAAACTTTAGATGAAAAGCTTGAAATATCCGAAGTCTTTGGGACTGTAGAGGCAGTAAAGACAGTTTCAGATCTTTTCATGCCACTTTCTGGCACCATTATAGAATTTAACGAGTCTCTAGAAGATGAGCCAGAAATGGTAAATGAAGACCCTTATGGAAAGGGATGGATGATTAAAATTCAATTAGACAATGAAGCACAAATAAGTGAACTGCTTGATGCAGATGCTTACAACCAGATAATAGGTGCTTAGATATAGATTTACTTTTATTGGTTTTGTTTTAGGAATTGGTATTGTTATTCTTTCGACCATACCTTTAGCTTTTCCTCAAAAAGAAACCCAGGTCATAGAAATTGACAAACTCGCGCACGGGTTTGCTTATTTTTGTTTCGCAACAAGTCTTTTTTTGGCTTTAGATCTGGATTGGAAATTTAAAACATCAAAAAAATCGACTATTATAAGTGCATTTACTCTGGGTTTGGTTCTCGAAATCATTCAAGGAAGCTTTCTGCCTTACCGAAGTTTTGAGCTTTATGATATATTAGCGAACACTCTAGGAATAGTTTTGTTTATTTTTTTATCAAAAAGAGTTAAAAAGTTATTGTCAAATGCCGTATTTTTATAAATTAGCTATCTAAATAACGTTCTATGCAACTGAAAAAAACCCCAAAAGCTGACTTGACCAAAAACAGCAGTCTGTATTTTGCAATTGGACTTGCCTCAGTGCTTCTGTTTTCATGGGTAGCCATCGAGTGGAAGACCTACGAAAAATCAGCTTTCGATTATGAAGCTCTTAATGTCGATGACGAAGATGATGAAGAAGTTCCGATTACAGAACAAATAAAAACACCACCGCCACCGCCACCGCCACCACCAGCTCCAGAAGTAATTGAGATTGTTGAAGATGAAGAAGATATTGAAGAAACAGTAATTGAATCTACCGAAACAGATCAAGAAGAAATTGTTGAGATTGTTGATGTCGTTGATGATTTTGAAGATGTAGATGTGCCTTTTGCGGTTATTGAAGATGTCCCTTTGTTTCCTGGATGTGAGAAAGTAGCTAAGTCAGATCGAAGAAAATGTTTTCAAGAGCAAATCAACAAACATATCCGTAAGAATTTCCGTTACCCTGAAATCGCTCAGGAAATGGGAGTCCAAGGACGAGTTTATGTAAATTTCATTATTTCTAAAGATGGAAGTATCACTAACATTAGAATGCGTGGTCCGGATAAAAACTTAGAGAAAGAAGCAAAACGAATTATATCAAAGCTTCCTAAAATGACCCCAGGAAAACAAAGAGGTCGCCCAGTACGAGTGCCTTTTAGCATTCCTATATCATTTAGATTACAATAAAAACATATCCTATTTTAACTAAAGCCCGAAGGAAACTTTGGGCTTTTTGGTTGGCTATAATTTAGATTTATGTTTCTATGGTAAATAAGGTATTGTACATTATCTTTGCACAAGAATATGAATGTAGATAAAATTCAAATAGACACCGCCAGCCCATCTTCATTATCACTTTTTTTGGACGACTTTAAACAGTTGACAAAAGTGCGACTGGCTTTGAGTGTTGTTTTTTCTTCAATTGCAGGTTATTTGTTAGCTGCAGATGTTCCTGTTTTAACCGATATGATTTTATTGGCCTTCGGAGGTTATTTTATGGTTGGAGCTTCAAATGCTTTTAATCAAGTTATAGAAAAAGACCTTGACGCACTCATGAATCGAACCAAAAACAGACCTCTCCCTTCGGGAAGAATGTCGGTTCAATCGGCCCTTGTAATCGCTGGGATTCTAACGATTTTAGGTTTGTTAGTTTTATGCGCAATAAATACTAGAACAGCTTTTTTTGGAGGTCTTTCAATTTTCTTATATGTGTGTGTGTATACACCCCTTAAAACAATAACACCTTTGGCTGTTTTTGTTGGTGCCTTTCCTGGAGCAATACCTTTTATGTTAGGTTGGCTAGCCTACTCAGATCAGTTTGGTATAGAACCTGGAGTTTTGTTTATGATTCAATTCTTCTGGCAATTTCCACACTTTTGGGCTATTGGATGGATGCTAGATGATGATTATAAAAAAGCAGGTTTCAAAATGTTACCTTCAGGTAAAGCAGATAAAGCTACGGCTTTTCAGATTGTCTTTTACACCCTTTGGATGCTTGTGATTTCTTTATTGCCCGTCACCGCCTTTACAGGAAGTTTTAATTTAAGTTTGGCGGGTGCTATTATAGTAGGGATTTTAGGTTTGATTATGTTATATTTTGCTCTTCAATTAATGTTTTTGAAAACAAAAGAAGCAGCAAAAAAATTAATGTTTTCTAGTGTAGGGTATATTACACTTGTTCAAATTATATATGTAATTGATAAAATGATTTTGTAAATGGAAAAGACGATGCAAGAAAAAAACGCTCGAGCCAAAAAAATGATGCTTTGGTTTGCAATGATTAGTATGACGATGACATTCGCAGGATTAACCAGCGCCTATGTAGTTAGTAGTTCTAGAGCAGATTGGTTAACATCTTTTGAATTACCCGATGTATTTACGTACAGTACGATTCTTCTTTTACTGAGTAGTATTTCTTTTTTTCTTGGAAAAAAGGCTTTGAATCAAGGAAAAACATCACTTCAAAAAACATTTCTTTGGACTACCTTAGGGCTAACCTTATTATTTGTTTATTTACAATTTACAGGGTTTTCAGAGATTATCGCTCAAGGATATTACTTTACTGGAGCTGCAAGCTCCATAAATACCTCATTTATATACGTTTTAGTATTACTCCATCTTGCCCATGTTTTTGGTGGTTTAATTGTTTTAATGATCGTGATTTTCCAAAGCTATAAAAACGCTTACACCCCAGATCAAAAACTCGGGTATGAGCTGGCAGAATTGTTTTGGCATTTTCTTGATTTTTTATGGATTTATTTATACGTTTTCGTGAGCGTGTATAGTTAAAAAAAATACTATTTTTGTAAAATTAAAATTTGACAGTTTTTTATGGAAGTTACAGCTAACAATATAAAAGAAGAGTCCAACCCTTGGGGTGGAGGTGCTAAACCACTTAATACAAGTTATGGGAAAATGATGATGTGGTTTTTCATCGTTTCCGATGCATTAACATTTACTGGCTTCCTAGTCGCTTACGGTTTTTCTAGATTTAAAAATATTGATTCGTGGCCTATAGCCGATGAGGTGTTTACTCACTTTCCTTTTTTACACGGAGTTGATGCTCCCATGTACTATGTTGCTTTGATGACTTTTGTGCTTATTTTCTCTTCGGTTACAATGGTATTAGCGGTGGACGCAGGACACCATATGAACAAAGCAAAGGTTACTTTTTATATGTTGCTTACCATTATTGGGGGTGCAATTTTTGTTGGATCTCAAGCATGGGAATGGAAAAACTTTATTAAAGGTGAGTATGGGGCACTAGAAACCAAAGGAGGTCAAATACTTCAGTTTATGGATGCAGAAACAGGTGAGCGCGTTGCTCTAGAGGCCTTTGCTGCCACCATCGACACACCAAGAGTTACTCATGAAGAAAGCAACGGAATATGGTTTTTTGGCGAAACTAGCCTTCCAAGTTATAGTGTTGAAGAGGTGACTGCAGGTTTTGTAGCTCACGAAAATTTGGTTATAAAAAGTGAAAAAATTGATGCTTCAGGGCATAAAATTATACTTTCGAGAGAAGATTCTTTACTCCAATTAGAAGGAGCCATCAATGTTGTAGAAGGGGCGAACCTAATCCACAACGAATATGGAAACCGACTCTTTGCTGACTTTTTTTTCTTCATAACAGGATTTCACGGATTCCACGTTTTTTCAGGAGTTGTAATTAATATCATTATTTTCTTTAATGTTATAATGGGTACTTATGAAAAAAGAGGACACTATGAAATGGTTGAGAAAGTTGGTCTTTACTGGCACTTTGTAGATTTAGTTTGGGTATTTGTATTCACATTTTTCTATCTTGTTTAATTAATATAAATTATAAATCATGGCACACGATACAGAAAACTTAGCCATCTTCAGAGGATTATTAAAATTCAAGTCAAACGTTCAGAAAATCTGGGGGGTTTTGATCTTTTTATCTATAGTTACAACAGTTGAGGTAATACTCGGAATTGTCAAGCCCCAAAGTCTTATGGGGATGTTTTTAGGGATGAAAATCTTGAACTGGATATTCATCATATTAACGATTGTAAAAGCATATTATATTGCTTGGGACTTTATGCACATCCGCGACGAAAAAGGTAGCTTCAAAGGATCTATCGTATTTCCTTTAGTATTCTTAATCCCATTCTTAAGTTGGATTCTATTAGTAGAAGCTGATTATATTTTTGAGGTTATGCGGACCGGTTTTGTGAGTTGGAATTTCTAAATTAATCAATGAAAAATAACTCCTTTAAAAAGTTCTTAGTGCTTGGAATTCTTTTTGTATTCCCAATCGTGATTTACCTTTTTTTCGCTTCTGGAATTAATAATTTTGCAAAACTTCCAATTCTTACAGAAAACCTTCCTGAAATTAATTTTTGGACAACCCTAGACGGTCCTGCTGTTAAATTGAATGATAAGATTACTGTTTTAGGTTTTTGGGGGAATGACTTAGAAAATAAAAAAGGAGATGCGTTTAATTTGAATCAAAAAATATACAAACGATTCTATAAATTCAAAGATTTTCAGTTTGTAATTGCAGTTCAAGATAGCCTTCAAGATGAAATTAAAGAGATTGTTTCAGAGATTCAAATAGGTGTTGGGACTGACATGGTGAATTGGAAATTTATTTTTGGTAATCCTGAACAAATTAAAGCCTTATTTAAAAGCCTTCAAAGTGATGTAGTTTTATCCCCTAAGCAAAGTACATCTACTGTTTTTATTATTGATAAAGACAAAACACTTCGAGGACGTGATGATGATGAAGATGTGGGAACTTTGTATGGTTACGACGCTTCTTCTGTTGCATCGCTTAATAATAAAATGACAGACGATGTCAAAGTGATTTTGGCACAATACCGATTGGCTCTTAAAGTTAACAACGCCAGAAGACAGAATTAGAATAGAGTTATTATTATGGACATATTTAATGTCATTAAATACTACATTTAAAAAATGAAAAAATCTTCTTATTTAGGACTTATAGTCATCGTAATCATTTTTGCTGTAATAGTTGTTCCAAAAATCTATTCCCGTCTTTCTAAAAACACTACTGTGGAAAGTAGCCGATCTGTTAAGCCAGGATTCAAGTCGCTTGATTACATTAAGAATAATGGAGAACCTAGAAAAGTTCCAGATTTTCTGTTTCTAAATCAAGACAGCCTTTATGTTTCTAACGAAGATTATTTAGGTAAGGTTTATGTTGTAGAATTTTTCTTCACGAGTTGCCCTTCAATTTGTCCGATCATGAATAAAAACATGAAAATCATTAATGATAATTTCGGGGATAAAAGTGATTTTGGGATTGCCTCTTTTACCATAGACCCAGAACATGACACTCCATCTGTTTTAAAAAGCTACTCCGAAGGATATGTTGGAAGTTCAACTTCTTGGAATTTTTTAACAGGACCTAAAGCTACTGTATATGATTTAGCAAATAATGGATTTAATATATTTGCAAAAACAAATCCAGCGATTGCCGACGGATTTGAACATTCGGGATCTTTTGCTTTAATTGATAAAAAGGGTTTTATCCGTTCTCGTCAAGACAACTATGGTAATTCAATTATTTATTATAGCGGAATAGACGAAGAAAACGATAAAGAGCAAGGGGTAGATATGCTTTTAAACGACATCAAGCTTTTACTTAACGAACACTAAATTATTATGAATGCTAGTAAATCTTCATTAAAATATAAAAAAGCGATTGTTGGGGTTTCGATAGTTATTCCAGTTGTTGTAGCCATTTTGTTTAGATTCCGATTAGAAAATATCCAATCATTTTCATTTCTTCCACCAATCTATGCTGCTATTAATGGTTATACTGCAATTATTTTATTAATTGCACTATGGGCAATTAAAAAACGGAAGATAAATTTGCATGAGCAGTTAATGAAAACGGCTATTGGCCTTTCTTTAACCTTTTTGTTGATGTATATTGCTTATCATTTAACTTCAGATCCAACTAAATTTGGTGGTGAAGGGTGGGTTAAAGTGCTTTACTTTGGCATCCTTATTTCACATATATTATTATCAATTGCTTTGATTCCGTTGGTTTTAATTTCCTTTGTTCGAGGAATATCTCAACAATTTACACAGCATAGAAAAATCGCAAGAATTACATTTCCAATATGGCTCTACGTAACAGTTACAGGAGTTGTAGTCTATTATATGATTTCCCCGTATTACAATTAACAACTGTGTTTCAATGAAAAAAATAATTCTGCTTATCGTTTTCTTGTTCCTGGTCGGATCATTTGATTCAGAAGCTCAATGCTCTATGTGTAGAGCGGTTCTTGAATCCGAAGAAGGACAGCAAACAGCAAAAGGGATTAATAATGGAATTGTATATTTGATGGCCATTCCATATGTCTTAATTGGTGTTGTTGGATATGCAGTCTTTAGACTTTTAAAAAAATAATAATTTTAATGTAACTTTTTTGTTTTTTTGACGTCTTATAAATAAGTTTTGGTTCAAAAGACATTTATATTCCAAACCCATGATACAAATAAAAAATCTTCATAAATCCTATAAAATGGGTAATTCATCACTTCACGTGCTAAAAGGCATTGATTTTGAAGTTCAACAAGGTGAGTTAGTTGCAATAATGGGTTCTTCTGGATCTGGAAAATCTACACTCCTTAATATTTTAGGTATGTTAGATGTTCTTGATGAGGGTTCTTATACATTAGACGATGTTTTAATTAAAGATTTGGATGAAACAAAAGCTGCGAAATACCGTAACAAGTTTTTGGGTTTTGTTTTTCAGTCCTTTAACCTAATTAATTATAAAACTGCTATTGAGAATGTTTCTCTTCCACTCTACTATCAAGGTATAGCCCGTAAAGAAAGACAAGAAGAGGCTTTAAAATATTTAACTATGGTTGGTTTGGCTGAATGGGCAACTCATTTACCCAGCGAGCTCTCAGGAGGTCAAAAACAAAGAGTTGCAATTGCACGTGCAATGGCTTCTAAGCCAAAAGTGCTTTTGGCAGATGAACCAACAGGAGCTTTAGACACAACAACTTCTTATGAAGTAATGGATCTGATCCAAAAAATCAACGAAGAAGGAAACACAATATTAGTAGTAACACACGAAGAAGATATTGCTAAAATGTGTAAACGCATTGTAAAGTTAAAAGATGGCGTTATCGTTGAAGATAAAAAGGTAAAACAAGTTATAGCAGCGAATTATGTTTAGTAGAGATCGTTGGCAAGAAATATTTGACACCATTCGAAAGAATAAACTGAGAACCTTTCTTTCAGGTTTTACAGTTGCATTGGGTATTTTTATTTTTATAATCCTTTTTGGTTTTGGAAATGGTCTTAAAAATCAATTTCAAGAATTTTTCTTAGATGATGCTACCAATACAATAACTTTGTTTGCGGGTAAAACTTCAATGCCCTATCAAGGGTTCAAATCAAATCGTCGCATTGAATTTGATAACTCAGATTTAGCCGACATTAAAGAAAATTTTCCCTTTTTTCTAGAATATATTACTCCTAGAATTTCAAGGAGTGCTTCTGTAAAATACAAGAATGAGTTTGACAATTACTCTACTAGAGGTGTTGGACCTGCTCATCAGTTCGCAGAGAAAACCATTATGATGAAGGGGCGTTACATCAATGAAAAAGACATCGAAAACAAAACAAAGTATGCTGTTATTGGTCGTTTAGTTGCTCAAGATTTGTTTAATCAAGGTGATGCGCTAGGACAATTTATTGAAATTGGAAATAGCGTTTTTAAAGTAATAGGAATATTTCAAGATGATGGAGGAGATCGAGAAGAGCGTTATATTTATATACCATACACTACAAGACAATTACTTGAAAAAAGTAATGATAAAGTAGATCAAATAGTATTGGCTTTTAAGCCTCAATTGGGCCACTCGGGATCTTTAGTTTTTGAAAGAAAATTACGTGAGTTTTTAAAGAAGAAAAAATCAATTGCGCCTAAAGATCCAAATGGAATTTTCTTTAGAAATAGAGCAGATATATTAAAACAAAATCAACAATTTGCCAATGTACTTCAGCTGATTGTAACCTTTGTTGGTCTAGGAACCTTGATTGCGGGTATAATTGGAATTTCGAACATTATGGTTTTTGTAGTCAAAGAAAGAACCAAAGAATTGGGAATAAGAAAAGCTCTTGGAGCAACTCCAAAATCGGTAATTCAAATGATCCTTCAGGAATCTGTTTTTATTACTACCATATCAGGATATGTTGGACTATTTATAGGGATTTTTGTACTAAAGTCTATTGGAGTTTCCCTTCAAGATTACTTCATTAAAGACCCATATATTGATACTACAACAGCTTTATTTGCTACAATAATATTAATCTTATTTGGCGGAATCGCAGGATATATACCAGCTAAACGTGCTGCACGAATTAAACCCATAGTTGCTCTTAGAGATGAATAGTTTAAAAATAATATTTGATCGAGATACCTGGCAAGAGATTTTTGGCTCTATTCAGAAAAACAAAGTACGAACTGCTATTACAGTAATTGGTGTTTTGTGGGGAATCTTTATTTATATAGCACTTTCAGGAGCTGCTAAAGGTCTAGACAATGGCTTTGAACGTCAGTTCGAAAACGTTGCTATGAATTCAATGTTCGTTTGGGCTCAGAGTACAAGTGTACCCTATCAAGGATTTAAAACCGGAAGAAGGCCACAACTTAAGATTCAAGACGTTCAAACTCTTAAGAACAATATTCCAGCAATTCAATTCATCGCACCTAGAAATGCAAAAGGTATATTCGATGGTTCTGGCGGATCTCAAATGGTACGAGGCTCTAAATCGGGGACTTACACTACTTATGGTGATTTCCCGGAATATACTAGAATTGCTACTAAGAAAATTTACGATGGTGGGCGTTTTATAAATCAAGCTGACATTGATGCAGAAAGAAAAGTATGTGTTATCGGAGAACGCACACAAAAAGAATTATTTGAAGAAGGAGAAAGCCCAGTAGGGAAATACATTCGCATAGACGATATTTATTTTCAAGTTATAGGAGTTCATAAATTTATTGAGGGCGGAGGTTTTGAAAGTGATGGGGACGTTTTTATACCTTTTTCCACATATAAAAAACTCTACAATACTGGAGACAATGTAGATTGGCTTACAATAGCAGCATTTGACGATGCCGATGTCCTAGAAGTAGAAGCGCAAGTAAAACAAACGCTTAAAAGAATTCACCGGATATCTCCAGAAGATGAACGTGCTTTTGGATCCTTTAATCTTGGAGAAATTTTCGGACGGATCATGGGCTTTTCAAAAGGAATGACCTTTTTGTCTCTTATTGTAGGAATTGCTACTATTATAGCAGGTGTAATTGGAATTGGAAACATCTTATTAATTTCGGTTAAAGAGCGAACCAAAGAGTTAGGAATTAGGCGTGCATTAGGAGCTACTCCCGCAGAAGTTAGAGCTCAAATTATTTTAGAATCTGTTTTTTTAACTTTTGTAGCTGGTGTTTTCGGAATCATACTTGGAGCTTTTGTTTTGTCAGGAATAGATGCCGCTACTGCAGATTTAGATGATTTCCCTTACACTAATCCAACGGTACCCATATCCTTCGTTCTTGGAGCGCTAGCAATTATGGTAACCTTGGGAACCTTAATTGGTCTAATACCGGCACAACGAGCAGTAAGTATAAAACCTATTGATGCTCTTAGAGAAGAATAACATAATCAAATCTAGAAATAACTAATAAACCATTACCCATGAAAAAAGTATTTAAATATATATCAATAGCCGCCATTCTATTTGGAGTCCTTTATGCAGCTACTTATTTCATCAAGTCAAACAGTAAGCCTTCTATTCAATACGATACGCAGACCGCTTTAATTACTTCTATTGAAATGAAATCTGTAGCTACTGGAAAAGTAGTTCCTGAAGATGAAGTTGAAATCAAACCTCAAATCTCTGGAATAATCGAAACACTTTATGTTGAAGAAGGAGATAATGTTAAAACGGGAGATCTATTAGCAAAAGTAAAAGTTGTTCCTAATGAGCAGTCTTTGAATAGTGCTAAGGGTCGTTTGGCCAACACCAAAATTTTGATGGAAAACGCCAAAATCGAATATAATAGAAATAAAAGTCTTTTCGATAAAGAAATTATTTCTCAACAAGACTTTCAAAATGCAGAATTAAACCTCAGCAGAGCAATGCAGGATGTTTCTAATGCAGATACTGATTTACAGATAATCAAATTAGGCTCAGCAGGTGGTTCAGCAACTGCTAACACTAATATTCGTGCTACTGTGGCAGGTACTGTACTTGAAATGCCTATTAAAGAGGGAGATCAAGTAGTTGAGAGTAATACCTTTAATAACGGAACAACAATTGCAATTATAGCTGACCTGAGTAAAATGATTTTCGAAGGGAAAGTTGATGAGTCTGAAGTCGTAAAATTGAAAGTAGGTATGCCACTTACAGTTAATCTTGGTGCAATTCAAGACAAAGAATTCGAAGCTAAATTAAAATTTATTGCTCCTAAAGGTAATGAAGAGCAAGGAGCAGTTCAGTTTAAAATTGAAGGAGACGTTTACTTGGATAAAGACTTTTTTGTTCGAGCAGGATACAGTGCTAACGCATCCTTAGTTCTAGAACGTAAAGACAGCATTTTGGCTATACCTGAAGCGTTGTTACAATTTGATAAAAAATCAGAAAAGCCTTATGTTGAGGTTCAAATTAACGATCAAAAATTCGAACGTCGAGATATCAAAACTGGTATTTCTGACGGGATTAATGTTGAAATAATTTCTGGAATAACCATCGAAGATAACATCAAAGTATGGAATCAAACAGAAGAAGAAAAGAAGGAAGACGAGGACGAGGCTTCTAAAAACAACTAAGTATAATTCCTACTTTATTATGAGATATACCACATTAAAAATCACGTTTACAGCCCTTATCTTTTGTGTTTCTTTTTATATGCAAGGACAAACACTTACTCTTCAAGAGTGTGTTGAACTTGCCCTTGAAAAGAACATCACCATTAAGCAATCGGAATTGGATATTGCAAATGCTGAATTAGATAAGAGTAATGCTTTTGGGAATTTTCTTCCCAATATCAACGCGCAAACAAGTCATTCTTGGAACATTGGACTGAATCAGAATATTACTACAGGATTATTAGAAAACTTGACAACGCAATTTTCTTCTTTAGGAGTTAATATGGGAGTTGATGTTTATAATGGATTACAAAATGTTAAACGTTTACACCGTGCTAATCTGGCAATTATTGCGCAGCAGTACAATCTAGCAGACATTACAGATGACACCGCGCTTTTAGTTGCAAATTCTTACTTACAAGTAATGTTCAATAGAGAACAACTAGGGGTTCAAGAAAGTCAATTTGCTGTTTCTTTGAAGGAGTTAGAACGTACCAAAATATTAATTGAAGCTGGGGTTCTGACAACAAGGGATATTTTTGAAATAGAAGCTACCATTGCTTCTCAACAACAGTCAGTTGTTCAAGCTCAAAATAATTTACGATTAACTAAAATCAACTTAGCCCAATTGCTATTGATTACAGATTACGAAAGTTTTGATATTGCCGTTGAAGCTTTTGATGTTCCATTCCCTCAAATTTTAGATGAAACACCTAAAGCTATTTTTGAAAAAGCATTGTCTAACAGAAATGACATCAAGCTATCTTTAACCAACTTGGAAATTTCTAAAACAGATATCGAAATAGCAAAGACTTCTTTGCAACCCTCTCTATCTGCATTTTATAGTTACAGTACAAGAATTTCATACAGCGATCGATTAACGGGAACAGGTGTTTTCAATCAATTTCCAATTGGAACAGTAGCCGCAACAGGTCAAGAAGTTGTTACACAAGTCGAGCAAAGAGGCGTAATTGGACCAAGTTCTTTTGTAGACCAACTTCAAACGAATGATGGTCATAATTTTGGAATTCAATTGAGTATTCCAATTTTAAATGGATTTTCTGCAAAGAACAACGTAAAGCGAAGTAAAGTAAATTTGATGCGTTTTGAAAATCAATTTGAGCAACAAAAACTCGGCTTAGAAAGTACAGTTAACCAAGCTTATAACGATGCAAAAGGAGCTTTTAATTTTTACAAAGCTGCTCAAAAAACTGTAATAGCTCGAAATGATGCATACCAAGACGCCACTAAAAGATTTGATGCAGGTGTTATGAATTCTTTCGAATTCACTCAAATCAAGCAGCGTTATGAAGCATCAGTATCGGATGAGTTACGAGCTAAATTTGATTATGTTTTTAAACTTAAAGTTTTGGAATTTTATTTTGGGCTAAAACTTGAAATTTAGAAGCAGGTTCTTCTTAGTTTTGCGTTATGGCTTATCTATTACATATCGAAACTGCTACAACTAATTGTTCCGTAGCATTATCACAAAACGGAAACCTGCTTCATTGTATAGAAAACAACGAAGCAGATTTTCGACATAGCGACCACCTCCATCTTTTTATTGAAAAACTCTTAAAAGAAAGTAACCTTCAAATAAACCAATTGTCTGGAGTAGCGGTAAGCATTGGCCCGGGTTCTTATACAGGACTTCGTATAGGAGTTTCTACTGCAAAAGGACTATGCTACGCATGTGACATCCCTTTAATAGCAATCAACACATTAGAAGTCCTTGCTGAAGCTTATGGTCCAGTAGATTCTGACTTATTAATCCCCATGTTAGATGCCAGAAGAATGGAAGTATTTGCTCTTGTTCTTAATTCAAAGAAAGAAATCTTGAAGCCTACCTTCGCAGAGATAGTATCTTCAAATTCTTTTCAGGAATTTCAAGGTAAAGGGCGCTTGGTGTTTTTTGGGAATGGAGCTCACAAATGCAAAGGAATAGTACCGGACTCAAAAACAATTTATGTTGATGAGCTTCAGTTTCCTTCAGCTCAAAACATGATAAGCAGAGCAACTGCTAAATTTGAGGCGAACCAAACCGAAGATGTAGCTTATTTTGAGCCTTTTTACCTTAAAGATTTTTATTCTACAAAAACTAAGAATTAAAATACTCCTCTAGTTTTTGCTTTACTGCCTCTATATCTTCCAGTGGAAGTTCACATTGATTGTTTCTACATAAGTAGAACATCGTTTTTTCTGTAGAACCTCTGTTTTGAAACAAGGGTAGTCTGGACTGTTCTGCTGCGGCCCAACTACAATTGATGGTATTTAGCATTTGAAGCTCTTTTATTTCCTCTTTTGCATCAGGTCCAACAGCTACGATTTCAAAGCTGGGTTTTGATATTCTTAAGCCTACTAAAAGCCAGTAAGAGTAGTTCCTAGGGTAGTTGATAAGCTCTGATTTACAGGCCATAACCATTTCTTTCGCTAGTTTTCTATAGTCAGGTTTTAATAAATGACTAGAGAGACGGACTAAATTTTCTGCCATAACCGCATTAGAAGACGGAATTACATTATCAGAAGTTTCTTTGGTTCTAAGCACCAAGTCCGAAGTTGGACTGAAGTAGAATAAAGGTCCGTTTTTGTCTTTAAAAAGAACAATACAAACTTCAGTTATTTTTTCAGCCTCTAGAAGATAGCGCTCATTAAAAACAGTCTCATAGGCATCTATAAATAGCTTGATTATTGCAGCATAATCCTCCAAAAAACCATCTATTTTATTAACCCCACCCTTAGAAATTCGTTTTAACTTCCCCGTTATAGAAACAAAATTTCTTTCTATAAAATCTAGATTCTTAAGTGCTAAATTTAGATGTGACGAGTTTTTGAAACTTGTATAAGCTTCCAAAAGTCCTGAGGTAAGTAAGGCATTCCAAGAACAAATTATTTTGTCATCGAGTCGAGGGGATGAGCGCTTATCACGCTCCTTTAAAAGGACTTCATTCCAACCCAAAACCTTTAACTTTAATTCAGACAACTCTAGTCTATGAAGCTTTGAAAACTCTTCATCGCTTTGCATTCTTCTCAAAACATAATTTCCTTCTTCCCAATACCCATCCTCATCAATTGAATAGAAAGCAGAAACTAAAGGGTACTCTTTAGGGAATAGTTTTTCAATTTCTTTTTGTGTCCAGACGTAATATGCTCCCTCAACTAGTTTTTTGTTTTGATTTAGGCTATCTGCATCCAATGCAGCATAAAAACCGCCTTCAGGAGAACATAAATGTTCTTTAAAAAATAAAATGGTTTTATCTACTGTTTCTTTATATAAGGCTTCGGGCTTTTCTTTATAGGCTTGTGCATATAAAGAAATTAATTGCCCATTATCGTAACCCATTTTTTCGAAATGGGGAATGTGCCATTGATCATCAACTGCGTAGCGAGAAAACCCACCGTGAACTGCATCGAAAATTCCGCCTAAAGCCATTTTTTTAAGAGAAAAATGAAAATGATTTCGAGCAAGTGTATTAGAACAAAGCAGACCGCCTTGGTAAAAAAACTTAAGTAAAGTTGGCATCATAAACTTTGGTGCTCCGATCAGACCACCGTTTCTAGAATCTATTTTAGAAAGTAAAGCTTCTAAACTTCCTGATATTTCATCTAAACTCAAGCTTTCTTTTGAAGCTTCATTTAACTCAAAACTTGCCAACCCTTTTTCTAAGTTATCGGCATACTGAATTAGTTCTTCTGGTTTATCTTTAGCTAGGGTACTGATTTGAGACAAAACTTGAAGCCATCGTTCTTTTGGAAAGTAGGTGCCTCCCCAAATTGGTCGGCCATCGGGCAAAGCAATCATGTTTAATGGCCAACCACCTTGACCACTTATCAATTGTAGCGCATTCATATAAACTTGATCGACATCTGGACGTTCTTCTCGATCCACTTTAATATTCAGAAAATTAGCGTTCATAACTGAAGCAACTTCTTCATCTTCAAAACATTCACGCTCCATAACATGACACCAATGACAAGATGCATACCCAATACTAATTAAAAGTAGTTTACCCTCTTCTTTAGCTTGACCTAAGTGCTGCTGTGCCCACGGAAACCAGTTTACTGGATTATGAGCATGCTGAAGCAAATAAGCGCTTAGCTCATCGATTAAAGCGTTTGTGTGGGGTTTAGATTTCAAGGGGCTTATCCATTGATAGCATTTACAGTAGAAACTTTTCCAGGCAACATTTCTTTAAGCATGTTTTCAATTCCGCTTTTTAATGTGAAAGTGGAAGATGGACAACCACTGCATGCACCCTGAAGGATTACTTGTACGCTTTTATCATCGGTATTATAGGAGTCAAAAAGTATATTTCCTCCATCAGCCGCAACAGCTGGCTTTATGTATTCTTCTATAATTCCAACGATTTGTCGAGAAATTTCATCTAAGGGTTCAGAAGATGATTCTGAATTTTCTTCCACTGCTTCTTCTTGAACTGGTATCATGATTTCATTTCCTTCTTCTAAGTAAGAACGAAGAAATTCACGAATTTCGAGTACAATCTCGTCCCATTCAGAAACATCAAACTTGGTTATTGAAATGTAATTAGTATCCATAAAAACTTCCTTTACAAACGGGAAGTGAAATAATTTTTGAGCTAAGGGTGCATAAGTGGTTTCGTCGATGGTCTTATATTCAAAAATTTGCTCGACTAATTTTTTATTTGCAACAAACTTCATTACTCCAGGATTTGGAGTGCTTTCTGCATAAATGGAAATAGGAACTTTCTTTAAGGGTTCAGTTTCATTAATAATTACACCTCCCTTGTTGAGGTAATTTTCAATTTCAAGAGACACATCCTGTAATACATCATTCCATTCTAGAATATTAAAACGCTCGATCTCTAATCCTTCTTTTGAAAGTAAAACTGATTTCACAAAGGGTAAATAAAACATTTGCTGAACCAATGGAGCTTCTTTAGCCTCATCAATATTATTATACTTTGAAGCTTGAGTAACCTCTAAAGCAGGTGAAGTTTTAAACAGAGCAATTGTTTTTTCTTTTGTTTGAGATGCGATAACAGAATATGTGGTCATTATATATTTTTTACAAAAATACACAAAACCTTAATCCAATGATAGGATTTAGGTGCTTTCATTTTGTTGAATTTAGTATCTTCGGTTAAAACAAAATTATGCTCATCAAAACCGTACGTGATTTTACTCCTCAATGGGGCTCTGACTGCTTCATTGCCGAAAACGCAACCCTAATTGGTGATTTAGTGATGGGTAACCAATGTTCGGTCTGGTATCAGGCAGTTATTAGGGGAGATGTAAATTCTATTCGTATAGGAAATCGTGTTAATATTCAAGACGGAGCAGTAATCCACGCAACTTACGAGAAAACCAAAACAATAATTGGTAATGATGTTTCTATAGGACATAACGCAATTGTACACGGGTGTATCTTAAAAGACAATGTCTTGGTTGGAATGGGAAGTATCGTTATGGATAATTGTATGGTGGAGTCTAATAGTATTATTGCTGCTGGAAGTGTAGTAACTCAAAACACACATGTACCTGCAGGAACTATATACGCAGGAGTTCCCGCTCGAAAAATTAAAGACATTGATTTTGACCTTCAAAAAGGAGAAATAGAAAGAATAGCAAAAAATTATTTAATGTATTCCGGCTGGTTTAAATCGGATCAGTAGAAAGCATTGAGACGTTAGTATTCTTTGGCAGAAAGTTTAACAAAGATGATTCTATTGCAGAGCTGATGTACTGAATACTTCCTTCTTCTTTTCTTGAACTTTGAAGATTGTTTTTTTCTAAAATCCTCAATGTTTGTATAGCTACCGCATCCGAACTGTCTACAATTTGAACCTTATTAGGTAGCAATTTTTTAAGCTGAGGAAGTAAAAAAGAATAATGAGTACAACCCAACACAAGTGTATCTATATTTTGTTTAAGCATGGGTTTAATATAAGATTCCAACAAAACAGATAATTTTGGGTCGTCTAACGAACCACTTTCTATAAATTCGACTAAACCGCTTCCAATTTGTTCTATAACCTTAACATCTTTAGCAAAAGTTGCACTTGTTTTGGCAAATAATGAACTACTGAGTGTTCCCTCTGTTGCCAAAACCCCAATACTTTTACTTTTACTTTTAAAGGCTGCTGGTTTTATTGCTGGCTCAATTCCTATAAAAGGAACTGAATAGTTAGATCTTAGCGTTTCAATCGCGTTAGTCGTTGCTGTATTGCAGGCGACTATAATTAGCTTAGACCCTTTTTCAATTAAGTGGTCGGTTATAGTTTCACAGCGATTAACTATAGATTCTTTATTTTTTAGACCATAAGGGGCAAAGGCATCATCAGATACATATAGAAAATTCTCATTTGGCAATATAGATATTAGTGCTGGTAAAAGCGAAAGCCCTCCAATCCCAGAGTCGAAAACACCTATAAATGAATTTTTATTTATTTTCATTGTAAAAAAAAACTACCTTATTAAAATAAGGCAGTTTTATTATTATTTAGAGTAAGTTTTCTTAAAAACCTAATTCAACTTTAACTTCTGCCTCAAGGTCTTTCCCTTTAGAAACAAGAACTCCTCCACCTGCACTTGCATCAAGTACATATTCAAAGCCTTGTGCAGCAGCAACTTTTTCAATTGCAGCGATAGCCTTATCATATAAAGGACGCATCATTTCAGCTTGTTTTTTTTGTAAATCTTGAGTTGCCGTTTCACGGTATGTTTGAATGTTTTGTTGCATACTCTGCATTTCATTCTGACGTGCTTGGTTAACTATATCAGTTTGGTTTCTTGCCTCAGCTTCATATGCTTGAGCTTTAGCAGTATATTCTTTAATTGAATTTTCAATATCGTTAGCGTAAGTTTTCTCTAAAGCTTGAATTTGTTTTTGAGCAGCAATAACTTCAGGCATCTCACTGATCAATTTTTGAGTGTCAATATGAGCAATCTTTGACTGAGCAAAAGTTACTGTCATAGGAAGTGCAATCATTAAAGTAGTGAGTAAAAGTGATTTTAAATTCTTCATTGGTTTTAAATTAAATTGAGAGTATTTTTAGTTGTTTTTTAATTTTTTAATTTGTTTTTGTCTTTTTTTAAGATCTTCTTTTCGATCCTTAATTCGATCTTGAGAATTTATTTTTCTTAAAACTAGGTCGCTAATATCGTAATTTTTTGCGGAATATAACATAACCAAGTCCGAAGATCTATCAAAAATGAAGTCATATTTACGTTCTTTGGCAATTTCTCTTACAATTCCCAATACTCGATCCTGAATTGGCTTCAAAAGTCTGGATTTTTGTTGCATTAAAGCTCCGTTAGGACCGAACTTCTGATTTTGAAGATTTACGATGTCGGCTGCAAAATCGTTTATCACTATTTCCCTATCCATAATCAAGTTTGGAGTAAGTAGTGCCTTTTCAGCATTTAGTGTGTCTTCTAACTTTTTTAGCTGTAATTTTTGAAGTTCAATTTCTTTTTTCCAATCTTCTACTCTTTTATTCAGAAGCACATTGGCGGTTTTATATTCGTCTACATTTTCTAGAATTACATCCATATCGATATAACCAATTCGAACCCCTCTTTGTGCCCAATTTATAGAAGAACATAACAGCATTACAAAAAGTAATAGGGTACTTATTTTTTTCATTTCTAAAATTGTTGACCAATTATAAAGTGAGTCTCCCATCCGTGTGGGGAAGGTTCTGCAGTATTTGCAGCATCAAATCCATAACCAAAATCAATACCTAAAAGTCCAAATGCTGGCATAAAAATCCGAACACCTCCACCAGCTGATCGCTTGGAGTTGAAAGGGTTAAAATCACTAAAACTATTATATCCATTACCTGCTTCAAGAAAAGTAAGTGCATATATCGATGCACTAGGTTTAAGCGTTATGGGATAACGTAATTCTAACGAAAACTTATTATAAATTGTTGATCCATCGCGAGTAGATAACGACTGATTTTCATATCCACGAAGGGCAATAGTTTCTCTTCCATCAAGCGAATAATTTGCCATTCCATCTCCTCCAAGGTAAAAACGCTCAAAAGGAATTGCACCACGATCTTCGTTGTAAGTTCCTAAGAACCCAAAGTCAGCCTGAGTTTTTAAAATTAATTTATCAATAATTCGAGTGTACCAAGTTCCATTAAATTTGATTTTATAAAATTCCAACCAACGAAATTTCTCTTGGTCAATTTTAGCTTGATCGGCAACCAGCTCTCCACTAGCATTCAAAGTTTTGTATTCAGATAAGTTTTCCAAATTCCCAAAATCTAAATCTGAAAATAAAGAGAAAGGGGGAGTAAACTTTGCACTGATCACAAAACTTGAACCAGCAGTAGGAAATATTGGATTTACAGAAGTATTGTTTCTAGAAAGTGAAACGGTATATGATATGTTGTTAGATTCTCCATTTCCGAAGGTAAATAGTCCCGTAAAATAATTTTGTAGGTTGTAATATTGATAAGAAACTGCCTGTGAAAGTGTGAAAAAATCATCGGGCACTCTTAGTCTCTTTGCAAGGCCTAAGGTTATACTACTAATCTGAAAAGATTGACTTTTATCAGCCCTTTGAGTGAAATAATCGTATCTAAATTGATTGGTTCTTGAGAGTGATGTGGAAAACTGTACAGGTTGTTTTCCTCCTAACCAAGGTTCTGAGAATGAAAAACTATAGGTATTATAAAACTGACTTGCTTGTAAACGTAAACTCAATGATTGACCGTCTCCAGAAGGGACAGGTCTATACGATGCTTTATCGAAGATGTTTCGCATAGAAAAATTATTGAAGGATAATCCAAGTGTACCAATGAAGCCACCACCACCATAACCTCCCTGAAGCTCAATTTGACTAGCACCAGACTCTACTAATCCAAACTCAATATCTACAGTACCTGCATTTGGATCTACGTTTTTGAAATCTGGATTAATTTGTTCCGCATCGAAAAACCCTAATTGACCTAATTCTCGAACCGTTCGAACAACCATGTCTTTACTATATAGTTCACCGGGTTTTGTTCTTAATTCTCTAAAAATAACATGATCATTAGTTTTGTCGTTACCTATAACAGTGATTTTGTTAAAGGAAGCTAACTTTCCTTCGGTTACTCTGATTTCAAAATTAATGGTATCACTTTCGGCACTTACTTCGACAGCATTAATATTAGAAAATAGATATCCGTTATTTTGATATAGATTGGTAATGTCGTTACCATCTGGTTTAGAATCATCTGCAATTCTTTCTTTCAAAAGAATCCCGTTGTAAGTGTCTCCTTTTTTAATTCCTAAAACCGAAGCTAGAACACGATCAGTATAGGCGGCATTTCCAAGATATTTGATGTCTCCAAAATAATATTGATTTCCTTCTTCTATTGCTATTTTGATAGCAAGATCTGTATTACCGGCATCAATTATTGTGTCAGATTTTATTCGTGCATCACGATAGCCTTTTTCTTTATAAAAATCAATAAGTGAGATTAGATCTTCTTGGTAGTCTTTGTCAATATATTTTGATTTTTTCCAAAAACGGAAAAACTTTTTTTGTTTGGTGTTCTTAAACTGAGAGGCAAGCTTTAAAGCACTAAACTTTTCAGCTCCTTCGAAATCGATAGATTTTATTTTAACTCGATCCCCACGATCAATATTAACTACCATTTTCAAAACATTCTGCGCAGTAGAGTCAGGGATTGTATTAAGGGTTACTTTAGTATTCAAAAACCCTTCTTTTTTGTATTTATTGACAATGTAATTTTTAGTATTTGTCAGAAAGCTTTCTGAAAGCTTTTTTCCTTTCGTTAACTCCGTATCCTTAATTAAGGTTTCAGCTTTATTTTTTTTAACTCCCACTATTTTGACTTCAGATAGTGTTGGTAATTCCTCGATTTCAATTTCAAGAGTCATTAGGTTGCCCTTTACATCATCTATATAAAAATTGATATCACTAAAAAGTTCTAGATTCCAAAGCTTTTGAATTACTGCACTGATTTCTTCTCCTGGAATCTGAATTACCTGACCTTTTCTAAGACCACTGTAAGAAACAACAGTTTTGCTACTATAGCTCTTCAGTCCAGTTACTTTGATCGAATCAATAGTATATTTCTTAGAAGAATTATAACTCGCCGGAGTTGGATTCTGCGCATGCACTTTTTCTCCCACTAAAAAAAAAGCAAAAGATATAGCTAAGAATAATATTTTTCTACAAAAAGGATTAAGCCTTAAGTTGTTCACTAGTTTTTCCAAATCTACGTTCTCGTTTTTGGTAATTATGTATTGCTAGATGAAAATCCGATTCATTAAATTCTGGCCAAAGGACTTCTGAAAAATAAAGTTCTGCATAAGCTATTTTCCAAAGCAAAAAGTTACTTATTCTTTGCTCGCCACTGGTTCGAATTAACAAATCTACATCTGGTAAATTTTGCGTGTAAAGATGCTTATTTATTATCGTTTCATCAACATTTTCGGGAGAAATTATATTATTTTTAACTTTAAAAGCGATCTCCATAAATGCCTGAGTCAATTCTTCTTTCCCTCCATAGTTTAATGCTAAAGTCAAAACCATGCCAGAATTGTTTTGAGTAAGCGCTATTGTTTCGTTTAATTCAATCTGAACAGCTTCGGGTAGCTTATTTAAATTCCCTATGGCATTAAGGCTAATGTTGTTTTCAACCATTTGACTCATTTCTTTCTTTAATGAATTGACTAGAAGTGACATTAAAGTGTTCACTTCTATCTTAGGTCGCTTCCAGTTTTCGGTAGAAAAAGCATAAAGCGTTAAGTTTTTTATTCCTAAACGGGCTGCCTCCTTAACGATTTTTTGGACAGCTTTCGCTCCATTTCTGTGTCCAAAAATCCTGTTTTTGCCTTTTGTTTGAGCCCAACGTCCGTTACCGTCCATAATTATGGCAACATGTGAAGGTATATTAGTTAAATCCAAATTCATTATTTCTCTTTACAATAACATGGTAATCTTCCAAAGGTAAAGCTTAAAGTTAAACCAGTAAAGACATACCAGTCATTATTATATAGTGCCCCGTGTTTTAGGTTAGGATTTGTTTCAAATTGATATACTGGATTACTTCCATCTAGATTATCGGTGAATGTATATCGTGCTCCAATTTCAAACCCTAAAACAAACTCTGGGCTCAACTTAGCCTTAACTCCAATGGTTAGAGGTATTGAAAATTCAAGGTCATCGTCATACTTTACAGGGTTTAAAGGCTGATTTTTGTCTGTATAAAACAAATCGTATTGAAAATAATTTAGCCCTAAGTATACATAGGGGCTAAAATCTAAATCTTGATCGTGTAAATTAAATTCAAAAAAATTAAATTCCACGCCTGCAGAAAATTCTATAATTTTATTTGTAGCACCTAAAAAAGTTAAAAAACGATTGAGATCGTTTGTGTGAAAATTTTTATTTTCTAGTTTACTATACGAAAAACTTCCTCTAAAGGAATACCGTGTAGTGATATTGTATTTATAAATTAAAGCGTATGCAGGTGCTTTTGTATTTATAAATTTACGTGATCCGATGTCTCCAACAAGGTTACTACCCCCAAGAAAAACACCTATTTCATGCATTTGAGCGGCTGAAGTAAGCGGGAGGAGTGAAATTAAACAAATTAGGAATATTCTATTCATCAGAACTTGGGCAATGCTAATGTTTAAGGATTATCCAATAAGTGGATATTCCATTACTTTAAACTGATTTTTGATGGAATTATTGTTTAATTTCTAGTGTCCAACCCCCAAAATAATTTGTCTCTTAAAGTTTTGAAAAATGCATTATCATGCAATTCAACAGTTGCAACTGTAAAAGAAGCTTTTTTTACTAAAATTTTAGTGCCTTGATCTACAGAGATTATTCTGGAATCTAAAGAAAGTAAATGATCCTCTCCACGTCCAGTAACCTCAAGCTCAATACGCGTATTGTTGGGGATTATTAGTGGGCGGATATTTAAATTGTGAGGGGCAATAGGGGTTAGAACAAAACCAGCTGTTTGAGGAGACATTATAGGCCCACCGCTACTTAAGGAGTATCCTGTAGAGCCGGTGGGTGTCGAAATAATCAAACCATCTGCCCAATAAGTTGTTAAGGGTTGATCATCTAAACGGGTATCAATACAAATTAAAGAGGCAGTATTTTTTCTATTAACACTTATTTCATTTAAAGCGTATGGAAAGGAATCGATTTCTTGGTGAGTCTCAGGAAGTTTCACTTCTAATAAACTTCTTTTAATAATAGAATATTTATTTTCCCATAATTGCTTTAAACCAATATTTAAGGATTCTTTTTGTAAGCTTGTCAAAAAACCTAGTCTTCCGGTGTTAATACCTAAAATGGGAACATTACTATCCTTAACAGTTATAATCGCTCTTAGCATGGAACCATCGCCTCCAATACAAAACAAAAAATCAGTATCAAGTGGAAGTGACTCAAATACAGAAACATAAGAAGCCACATCTGGATCTTCCAAGAATTGAACCATATTAGCATCAACCAAAACAGTCACCTTTCGTTCGAGAAGGTGTTCAATTACACCTTGGGCGTATCCTTGAGAACGTTCGTTTTGGAAAGGACATATTACCGCAATCTTCATAACTGTATCTTTGTTTCAAAAGTACAAAAACTTATGTACTACGTTGTGTACTAATTTTAACATTATTTTCTTCATCAATCTCTTGGGATACGCAGCGTTAAGTTCGTAATTTTACAAAAAAAAGAATGACTAAGCTCAGTGTTAATATTAATAAAGTCGCTACACTCCGAAATTCAAGAGGAGGGAATGCTCCTAATCTTTTAAAGGTTGCTACCGACCTACAGTCTTATGGAGCCCAAGGGATTACGGTTCATCCCCGCCCTGATCAACGACACATTAGATTTACAGATGCCTATGCACTTCCAAAAGTAGTAACTTCGGAATATAATATAGAAGGAAATCCAATTCCGGAGTTTATAAAAATGGTTTTAGATATACGCCCTACACAAGTTACCCTAGTGCCTGATGCTATAGACGCGTTAACTTCTAATGCTGGATGGGATACTCATAAAAATCTTGAATTCTTAAAAAAAGTAATATTCGATTTTAAGGCTGCAGGGATTAGAACTTCAATTTTTGTTGATCCAGATATAAAAATGATAGAGGGAGCTGCTGCGACAGGAACAGATCGAATAGAACTTTATACTGAAGAATACGCAAGTTCTTATGCGTCAAGTCCAGAAGACGCAATTAAGCCCTACATAGAATCAGCAATTCGAGCGAATGAATTGGGTATAGACATAAACGCAGGGCATGATTTGAGTTTAGACAATATTCAATATTTCGCAAAACATATTCCTCAATTATTAGAAGTTTCGATTGGGCATGCCCTTGTTTGTGAATCTCTTTACCTGGGATTTGAGAATGTAATTCCAATGTATCTTCAACGTTTATCTCAATGAAACTATTACACAGCTTAATTTTAGGGAGCGGTCAACGTCATTTAATCGTTTTACACGGTTTTCTAGGGATGGGAGATAATTGGAAATCACATGCTAAGCATTGGGAGTCTCAAGGTTGGTGTGTACATCTAATAGATCAAAGAAATCACGGTCGTAGTTTTTGGTCAACAGCATTTAATTATTCAATTTTGGCAAAAGATTTAAAAGCATATTTAGATCATTATGAAATTCAAAAATGCACCCTATTAGGGCATTCTATGGGGGGTAAAACAGCTATGTTTTTTGCTTCCCAAAACCCAGAATATATTACACAACTATTAGTAGCTGATATTGCGCCAAAAGCATATCCAGCTCACCATCAGCAAATCTTAAATGGGCTTGCATCTTTAGACTTTTCAATCCTCAAATCGCGAACCCAAGCGGATCAGGAACTTTCTAATTTTGTTCCGGAAGTCGGAGTTCGTCAATTTTTATTAAAAAACCTGTATTGGATAAAAAAAGAACAGTTAGGTCTTAGGATTAATATTGAAACACTAAAAGCTGTAGGAGAAATAGTAGGAGAAGGATTAGAATCTCATCAAAAATTTGATGGACCTACTTTATTTTTGAGAGGCGTTTTGTCGGGCTATATATCAGATCAAGATCGCTTGATATTACATCATCATTTTCCAAATTACGCACTCAAAGACGTCGAAAAAGCAGGACATTGGCTTCATGCCGAAAATCCAACAGCTTTTTTAAATTCCATTGAATCCTGGTGGGTTTAATTTTTAAACACCAAGGGGGCAAAATGTGATAATCCCCCATAAATTTAATTGCTTCCAAAAGAACTCTTAATTTAGCATTATAATTATCAACAAAATGATTCGATTTGCTCGTAAAGAAGATATGTCTTTTGTATTAAGCTTAATTCAAGAGCTTGCTGACTTTGAAAAAGAACCTGATGCAGTAATAATTACTGAAGAAGATTTGTTAAAAGACGGTTTTGGAGTCGATCCTAAATTCCATTGCTTGGTTGCAGAAAAGGTCGGAACAATTGTTGGAATGGCATTGTTTTATCCCCGTTATTCTACTTGGAAAGGGGTTACATTGCATCTCGAAGATCTTATTGTTACCCAAAGTTTAAGAGGCGAAGGATATGGAAAAGATTTATACACTGCCTTTATAACTTTTGCGGCAGAGAAGCGGGTAAAAAGAATTGAATGGGTTGTGCTCGATTGGAACACACAAGCAATAGATTTTTATAAAAAAAGCGGAGCGCATGTTCTTGATGATTGGAATACAGTTCAAATGGATGAAAATGCAATAGCGTCTTATGTTAAATCATCCCATTAATATTATAATATGAGAATATTTAAATTTGGAGGAGCATCGATTAAAGATCCCCAAGGAGTTAGAAATGTAGCAAAAGTTCTCAATAAAGTTGGGTATGAGGACACGCTAGTTATAGTTTCGGCAATGGGCAAAACAACAAATGCTCTTGAAGTTGTGGTAGATCATTATTTTAATCACCCAAAGCAACTTCCTAGTGCTATATTAGAATTGGAACAGTTCCATTTACAAATTTCAAAAGAGCTTTTAGGTTCTTTGTCAAGTCCATTAGACCTCAAATTATTAAATCATACAGAAGAGCTTAAACGTTTTTTTAAACATAATAAAGCCTCCAATTATAGTTTCGTTTATGATCAAGTAGTCGGTTTTGGAGAATTACTTTCCACTACAATTATTAATGCTTATTTGAATCATGTTAATATTGATTCGGAATGGTTGGATGCTCGAAAGTGTGTAAAGACAGACTCCTATTATCGCGATGCAAATTTAGATTGGGAAAAGACAAAACAGGCAATAAAAGGGCAGGTTTCGAACAAAAGAATAGTTGTTTCTCAAGGGTTTATTGGGAGTGATGAAAATAACTTCACTACTACTTTAGGAAGAGAAGGCTCAGATTATACCGCTGCAATTTTTGCTTATGCTCTAAGTGCAGAGTCTGTTACTATATGGAAAGATGTTCCAGGTGTTTTGAATGGAGATCCTAGAGTATTTAAAAACACCAAACTTTTGAACCAAATCTCTTATGCTGAAGCTATAGAGTTGGCTTTTTATGGAGCTTCCGTAATTCACCCAAAAACCTTGCAACCACTTCAGCGAAAAGAAATTCCTTTATACGTTCGATCTTTTTTAAACCCCGAAGGACCTGGCACATCTGTTTCTAAAGGAAAAAAACTTGAACCTCTTATACCATGTTATATTTTGAAGCCTAATCAGGTCTTGATACGTCTTTCTTCTTTAGATTTTTCTTTTATGGTTGAAGACAACATCAGCGAGGTTTTTGCATTACTTTATAAGTTTCAAATGCGAGTAGATTTGATTCAAAACTCTGCAATTAGTTTTTCGGTTTGTGTAAACAATAAATACGACAGATTAGAAGAGTTACTCCAAGTTTTACGCTCGAAATTCAAAGTGACTTTTTTCGAAAATGTTGATTTATATACCGTTCGCCATTTTGATTCCGAAGCCCTAAAATCTATCGAAGCTCAGAAAGATAAGATTCTCCTACAGCAACGTGCCCAGGAAACTATACAATATGTGTTAGAAAAGTAAGGAAGTTAGTTTAAATACTTTTGCGAAAAATTTTCACAGTAATTTTTGATTTCCAATCGAGTTGCTTCAAATGCAGCTTCTATTTCTTTTTCAGTTCCTTTTAATTTAGATGGATCTGTGAAATTATGATGTAATTTCACGAGTGCACTGCCAGAAAAAATCGGACAATTTTCTGCTGCATGATCACAAACCGTTAATATATAATCGAAATCGATTTTTTCATATTCAGATATAAGATTAGAGGTGTGCTTTGAGATATCGATACCAACGTTTTTCATAGTTTTTATAGCTCTTGGATTCACTCCATGAGTTTCTATTCCGGCGCTGTATATCTTTAAGTTTTCTTTCCCGAAGTATTTCATAAACCCATGAGCAATTTGACTTCTGCATGAATTTCCAGTACAAATGATTAAAATTTTTTTCATTTAATATTATAGTTATTAGGGTTAAAAGAAGAAGTTATCTTTTCTGTAATTATTTTTGCTAATTTGCGGTGACTTTCTATTGTCCATCCTGCAACATGAGGACTGAGTAATACGTTTTTAGCATTCATTAAATAGGAAAAATCAGGGTTGTCTTGTTGGGTAAGAAAAATATTTTCAAAAGATGTGCTTTCGTATTCAAGTACATCGAGTCCGGATCCTAAAATATTTCCGTTTCTCAAACCTTCAACTAAAGCCTTAGTTTTTACTATACTTCCACGAGCGGTGTTCAATAGCCAAAAATTATTTTTCATTTTACTGATGAATTTTTCATCAATCATTCCAATAGTTAATGGAGTTTGCGGAGTGTGGATGCTCAATACATCTGCACTTTCTTGAAGTTCTTCTAACGAAACTTGAGAAGCATTTTTAGTATTATTGATAGAAAGTATATCATGAAAAACAACCCTCTTTACGTCAAAACCCTCAAGTTTTTTTGCAAAGCTTTTACCCATTGTGCCAAAACCAATAATACCAATTGTTTTTTCTTCTAGCTCTAGCCCTCTATGTTCTTCTCTGAGCCAGTTACCTTCTCGAATACTTTGATTTCCGAGATGTAATTTATTGAATAAAGAAAGTAGCAAACCAAGTGTATGCTCTCCAACTGCATTACTATTGCCTATAGGTGCTGAAAATAATTTAACTCCTTTTTCTTGGGCTATTTTTTGGTCAATATTTTCAACACCAGCACCTACACGACCAATGAATTTTAGTTTGGTAGCTCGATTTAAAAAATCACGATTAATAGGGAAACGACTGCGAATTATTAAACCCTCGAATTGGTCTACCATCTCAAGTACCTCATTTAACGTTTTGCTATACGCCTCTGTATTTTTAAACCCAGCGTGAGATAAGTTATCAATTAATAATGGATGATTTTCATCAACATGAAGCACGTTCATTTTTTTGGCTTAAAATTCTAAAAAAGTTTGAGCGATGTAAAAGAAAAGGTAAATACCGAAAATATCATTTGAGGTAGTAATGAATGGACCCGTTGCAATTGCAGGGTCAATACCTCGCTTATTTAAAATTATGGGAACAAATGTTCCAATTAAAGCGGCCACAATAATAACGCCCATCATGGATCCTGCTACGGTTAAACTTAATATTAAATCTTGATCTATTATCCATCCAAAAAGCAGCAATAAAATTGCTAAGAAAAATCCATTGATTAAGCTTAAGCCAACTTCTTTAATAAGTCTGTTTAATAGCGACCCTTTAACCACATCATTAGCAAGACCTTGAACAATAATAGCCGAAGATTGGACACCTACATTTCCTGCCATTGCCGCAATCAGTGGGGTGTAAAAAAACAAGCTTCTTAAATGGGGTTGAGACATTATAGCCTCAAAATCTTTTAATATAAAAACACTTCCAAGACCTCCAAGTAGCCCTAAAAACAACCAAGGTAATCGTGCGCGTGATAATTCAAAAATAGTATCATCTGCTTCTACATCATTAGATATACCTGAAGCTAGTTGATAATCTTTATCCGCTTCTTCTCTTATTACATCAACGATATCATCAATTGTAATTCGGCCTAATAATTGGTGCTTGTCATTTACAACAGGAATAGCTTCCAGATCATACTTGGACATTATTTTAGCGACTTCTTCAACATTTTCATATACACCGACAAAATCAACTTTTGGAATGTAAATATCCTTAACAGTTGCTTTAGAATTTGCCGTTAAAAGGTCTTTCAAGGAAAGTCTTCCTAAGAGTTTGTTTTTGCCATTTACTACATATATTGAGTGAACACGAGTAACTTCTTCAGCTTGAGTTCGCATTGCGTTTAGGCACTTATGAATACTAAGGTCCTCTTGTACTTTAACAAGCTCTTTTGCCATTAAAGCACCTGCTGTGTTTTCTTCGTAGGTAAGTAATTCACGAATATCTTTTAAATGTTCGCTATCCGAAATTTCGGACATTACTTTTTCTTGTCTTTCTTCAGGGAGCTCAGCAATAAGGTCAGCTGCATCATCAGAGTCTAATTCTTCGATTTCCTCAGCAATTTCTTTAGCCGAAAGTTTAGTTAAAATTTTCTCTCTAAAATCTTCATCAACTTCAGCAAGGGCTTCAGCTGTTTTTTCGCTATCTAAAAGTTTTATTAGATATAGAGCATCTTCAATCGAAAGACTTTCTATGATTTCTGCAATATCTGCGTGATGAAAATCAGCCAACTTAGAAATCAACTTCTTATTCGCTCGTTTTTCAACAAGAGAAGTTATATGCGTTAAGGTTTCGTTATCTAACAGAAATTTTGCCATCTCCAATTTTTTGAGTCAATGCTATAAAATCGTCTCCCGAAAGTTTTTCAGGTCGCAAGTCAAAGGTACTATCTTCTGTAATATAATTAGGTAGTTGTAAAGTTTTTAAACTGTTACGAATTGTTTTTCTCCTTTGTTGAAAACTCATTTTCACAATTTTAAACAAAAGTTTTTCGTCACACGATAACGAATAGTTTTCTTTTCTCTTCAAAGTAAGCACCCCAGAATCTACTTTTGGCGGTGGACTAAATACGTGTGGAGGTACAGTAAATTCGTAGGTTGCGGTATAGAATAATTGAGCTAATACGGATAGAATACCGTACTTCTTTGATCCAGGAGGTTCACAAATCCGTTCTGCAACTTCTTTTTGAAACATTCCCGAGAAAAATGGAATTCGGTTTCTGTGCTCCAGCGTTTTAAAAACTATTTGAGTCGAAATGTTGTAAGGAAAATTTCCGATGATTGCAAAAGGGGTATTGTCGAAAATAGCACTTAGATCATATTTCAAAAAGTCTCCTTCAATAATGTTTTGATGGTTGAGCGGATATTTGTTTTTTAAATAGGTAATTGAATCCCGGTCAATTTCAATTAAATTGACATTACCTTTTTTGAATGGTAAATATTGAGTTAACACTCCCATTCCTGGACCTATTTCAAGAACTTTTTCATAGGTATCAAAACGCAATGTTTCTGCAATTTTGGAAGCAATGCTGAGGTCTTTCAAAAAATGTTGGCCTAATCTTTTTTTGGCTCTTACTGCTTTCATTAAAATGTTGAAATTAGTTCGAGTTCGGTTCTAAATGACAAGACTTTTTCACCAAATTTTTCTTGGGCTGATTTCCTCAAAATGCCCGCATCTTTTTTTAGATATGCTTCTAATGAACTTTGATCAACACATTGAAATTGGGTGGCATAGCTTTTACCTCCTAAGTTATCATCATCTTCTGTCTTAACTTTTAATAATAATGCTTTGGTAAATTTACCCGTTTTAATCATTTGTGGGATGTGTTCTTCATGCATCCAGTCTATCCATTGTTTTTCAATAGATGGTTCTACGTGAGTGGTAACATTATATATAAACATAGGATGTTTTTAGGAGATCAAATCAAACCCAGTATAAGGCACGAGTACTTTAGGTATCTTAATCCCGTCGGATGTTTGACAGTTTTCTAGTATGCCGGCGAGTACTCTTGGTAAGGCAAGAGCGCTTCCGTTAAGTGTATGAACGAGGTGTTTACTTCCATCTTTAGACTTGTATCTCAAACGTAATCGTTCTGATTGAAATCCTTCAAATGTAGAAACAGAACTAATTTCAAGCCACTTGTCTTGAGCAGTAGAGAACAATTCAAAATCATAAGTTAAAGCTGAAGTAAAACCTAAATCTCCTCCACAGAGACGTAAAACACGATAGGGCATTTCTAGTTCTATCAAAATATCACGCACATGGTCTACCATTTCTTTTAAGGCTTCACTTGACCTTTGGGGAGTTTCAAGACGAACTATTTCTACTTTATCAAACTGATGCAATCGATTCAATCCACGAACATGTGACCCATAACTTCCGGCTTCTCTTCTAAAACAAGGGGTATATCCAGTTAAGCAAATAGGGAGTTCTTTTTCCTCTAAAATTTCATCTCTAAATATGTTAGTGAGGGGAACTTCAGCCGTCGGAATTAGATATAAATCATCTCCGGTTACGTGGTACATTTGTCCTTCTTTGTCAGGTAATTGTCCAGTTCCATAGCCAGAAAGCTCGTTTACTAAATGGGGAACTTGCGTTTCTTGATAACCAGCAGCAGTATTTTTGTCTAAAAAATAATTTATGAGAGCACGTTGTAAACGTGCGCCTTTTCCTTTGTATACAGGAAAACCTGCACCTGTAATTTTACTTCCAAGTTCAAAATCAATCAGGTCATATTTTTTAGCCAATTCCCAATGGGGCATAGCATCCTCAGATAGAACAGGAATTTTTCCAGCACGTTCGGTTTCAATATTGTCTTCTTCAGAGATTCCGCTAGTAACAAGTTCTTGAGGAATATTAGGTATTTGAAGGCGAAGAGCTCGCAACTGTATTTCTATTTCTTGTAAGTTTTCTTGTAGTTCTTTTGAGCTGGATTTAAGTTCTGTAGATCGTTCTTTTAAAGCAGATACTTTATCTGCAGCACCACTTTTAAAAATTTTCCCGATTTCTTTAGCAAGATTGTTCGCTTCGGATAATTGTTGATCAAGATCCGTTTGAGTTTTTCTTCGGCTTTCATCCAATTCAAGTAATTGGTTAATGAGTTCAGCTCCTTTGAAGTTTCTTTTTTTGAGTGCCTCTATAGCCGTTTCTTTGTTCTCTCTAAGGTATTTTAATTGTAACATAAATCGAGTCGTATTGTATTACAAAGATATCGTTTTAAGCTTTGCCATTTGATCTTTCGGAATCAAATAACGCAGTACTTTTTTTTTTATCTTTTTTAAGTTGATTTTGAAGTTCCTCTACCGAATCAAATTTTTGTTCTTCTCTTATCTTACTCAAGATTTCTATCGATAAGGTTTGCTGATATAAATCGTTATTAAATTCAAAAAAATGAACTTCAATGGTTTTATTATTTCCACCCATAGTTGGTCTAACTCCAATATTCATCATTCCAAGAACTTGTTTTCCGTCAATAATTGACTGAACACGATAAACCCCATTGGGTGGGCAAAGTTTATAGGTTTCTTTTATTTCGATATTTGCGGTAGGGAAATTAATTGTTCTTCCAAGTCCAGCGCCTCGAGTAACTTTTCCTGTAAGTAAAAAAGGGCGGTTCAAAAATTGGTTCACCTTTTCGATGTCCCCTTCTTCTAGAGCGGCTCTTATTTTAGTGGAGCTAACATTTACAGAAGCAATTTCTTGAGCGGGTATTTCTTCTACTTCAAAACCATAAACTGAAGAGAATTGGCGTAAGTCCGTTATGGATGCTTCTCTATTTCTCCCAAATCGATGGTCATAACCAATGATTACTTTTGAAATGTTAAAGGTGTTTACCAAAATGTCTCTAGTGAATTCAAGCGGTGTTAATCTAGAAAATTCTTCAGAAAAAGGGTGAACTACCAAAACATCTACACCCAAAGAGGCAAGTATTTTTTGTTTATCCCCTATACTATCAATTAATTTAATTTCCCTATTTTTTTGCAAAACCATTCGTGGATGCGGAAAGAACGTTAAGACTACAGCTAAGATATTTTTTTTTCTGGCTTCGGTTATTAAATTATGGATAATCTCTTGATGCCCAATATGAACACCGTCGAAGGTCCCTATTGTCAGTATGCAAGATTTTTCTTCCTGATAATTTTCAATTTTCGTTACTATTTTCACTAAAATCTATTATATTTATTTCTAACGCTACAAAACTATGATTTTACTGTCTAAAAATGGGTATAATTTCAGTATGTTTAATTCTATTATTAATATATATTTAATCTGTTGAAAATCTTTATAAAATATTTTCTGGTTCTTTTTATTATATCTGTTCCGTCTCAGGCACAAGATCTATGGAGTTTTGAGAAAAATTCACAGCATTTAGATCACAATTCAGATGAATATATTCAAACGGTTACTTTAAACAAAAATAAATTATTTACAACGGCTTCTTCTAAATCAAAAGAAACCATTTCTTTTCCAAATGAATTTGGGCAAACGGAGCAATTTACAGTAGAAGAAATAGAAGTTCTTTCTTTGAGTCTTTCCAAAGCTTATCCCAACATTAAAACCTATGTAGGTCAGAGTTTAGAACGCGCCAATGTTTATGCTCGATGGAGTTCATCCCCCATGGGAATAAATGCTATGCTGACATCAGCTAATGGAAGGTTTTTTATACAACCTAAAAGAAACGGCAATCAAAATGAGCATCTTTTTTATAAAAGAGGTGGATCTCTTTATGATGATTTTGAGCGCCTGAACTGTTTGGTTGACTCAAAACTTTTCTCCAAACAATCAGAGGCGCAAATCAAAATTTTGAAAGGTGCTAATTCTAAAGCAGTCTCAACTCAAAACTTAAAGACTTATAGAATTGCAGTTTCAGCAACTGGTGAGTTTACTCAGTTTTTTGGAGACGACGACGATTCTAATGGAACAAACAAGGAAGATGCCTTCGTGCAAGTAGTAAGTACAATTAATCGAATTAATGAAGTTTTTGGGATTGATTTTGGTGTAAGATTAGAACTCGTGTCTTCTGCAAACCTTTTGTATGATGATCCAGAAACGGATCCTTATGGGGATGATTTTAACGAGGAAATTCAAGAAGTTCTCACGGACTCCTTTGGAGAATCTAATTATGATATAGGTCATTTGTTCGATTACGGTGATGCTAATGGAAATGCTGGTAGTGTTGGAAATGTTTGTTCAAATGGAAGAAAAGGTTCAGCCTTTACTTCACATCCTTTTGTAGATACTTCTGGAGTAGGGCAGTTTTTGAATGATTATTTTGATATTGATTTTGTAGCTCATGAAATCGGTCATCAATTTGGAGCTTACCATACCTTCTCTCATGAAACAGAAGGCTCGGGTGTTAACAGTGAACCTGGAAGTGGTTCTACCATTATGGGGTACGCAGGAATAACAGGATTAGATGATCTTCAGAACCACAGTGACCCTTATTTTCATTACAACAGTATTGTAAATGTTGCAGCTTACCTGGCACGATTTAGTTGTCAGTCTACATCCGATATTGATAATCAAACTCCTACTGTAGATGCAGGACTAGATGTTGTAATTCCAATAGGCACAGCCTATACTTTAGAAGCAGTTGCGACTGATCCAGATGAGGATGCGCTTACATATTGTTGGGAGCAATTAAACAGTGGCCTTGCAACACAAGCTAACTTTGGACCTACTAGTGAGTCTGGCTCAAATAACAGATCTTTTTTGCCGACCAATACTCCTGTTCGAACTGTACCTTCAATGTCCAGGGTTCTAGCGGGGAAATTGACTCAAACAAATCCACAGAACCCAGAAGACTGGCAAACTGTTTCTTTAGTTAACCGTTCCCTTAGTTGGGGGATTACCGTTCGAGACAGAACAGAAACTAACTCAGTAAGCACAGGTCAAACAGCTCAAGATTTTAGAACAATATCAGTTATAGAAGACGCTGGCCCTTTTGAAATAACCTCTCAAAACACCAATACGGTAGTTTGGAAAACTGGAGCAAATGAGTTCATTTCTTGGAATGTCAATAACACAGATCAAGCACCAATAAATACAGAAACAGTATCCATTTATTTATCTTTAGATGGGGGTGAGAATTTCGATACACTTTTAGTCTCAAACACCTTAAATGACGGTCAATATGATTTTGTTGTTCCTGTGAGCTTTTCGGCTACCAATACCCGAATTAAAATAGTCCCGGATAACGGAATCTATTTTGCAATTAATAGCCAGTCATTTGTTATAGCTGAACGTGCTTTTGCAACCCCTTTTCAAATTGTTTCAAAAAAAATATGCGATCCAACCGCTCTGAGTTATAACTTTACACTTAATTATTATCAAGATTTTACAGGCACTGTAACCTATAGTTTACAAGGTGTTCCATCTGGTATTAATCACTTAATAAATCCTAATTCAAGTTCTACTAGTCAAGAACAAGGAACCATAAGTTTATCAAATTTATCAACCCTTGATCCAGGTTCTTATTCAATTACTTTAGTTGCAAGCTCAGGGGATTTAGTCGAACGTCAAGATTTTAGATTTATTAGTAAGCAAAGTAATTTTGAAACTCCAATAGGTTTACATCCAGACTCTTCGGATGCTCTACAACCACTTAAGCCTTTGATGAATTGGGAAGCAGATGAAAATGCAGATCAATACATTCTTCAACTTTCAACATCGAGCACCTTCGAGTCGTTGGTTATTTCTTCAACGATTGCAACGAATAATTTCAGTCCGTTTTTTAATCTTGAAGGGGAGACTACATATTTTTGGAGGGTTAAAGGTTTTAATGTTTGTGGTGAGAGTAGTTTTTCAGAAACTCAAAACTTTAAAACCGATTTAGTTGACTGCAGCCCTATCGGTGCAGCCAGTCTTCCGGTATCATTACAAGATGCTGTTGCCAGTCAAATTGGAATTACATACGCTGAAGTTTATATGGCTAACGACTATAAGATATCGGACCTTAATGTGGAGTTTAGCATAGAGCATACTTGGTTGTCGGATATGGTTCTTACTTTAATTTCACCCGACGGAACAGAAGTAATCCTGGCAAGTAATATAGGAGGATCTGGCTCTAATTTTGAAAATACAATTTTTGACCAAGAAGCTACAAATTTAACAGAAGATAGCTCTGCTCCTTTTACAGGATCATTTCGACCAGAAGGAGATCTTAGTGTTTTTGTTGGAACATCATCTTTTGGAAAATGGAGACTTAAGATAGAAGATATTGGTCCTCTGGATAGTGGTCGAATAGTTTTATTTAACCTCAATTTTTGTGTCAATGGAATTATTATGAAAAACGATGATTTTGACTTGCTTTCTAACGAAAATGACAACTGTCCACTTGTTTCAAATCAAGACCAATTAGATTCTGATGGTAACGGTCAAGGTGATCTATGTGACATAGAAACGTTTAATAATTTTACAATCTCAAAATTAGACGAAACTTGTGTTTCTAGAAACAATGGCGCTATCCAAATTAGTGCTGTTGCAATTGCTGATTATACAGTTCAAATTATAGGCCCAAACGGTTTTAATGATGATTATATTTTTTCTGCATACGACCTAAGCATCCCTAATCTCGAAAGCGGCACTTATCTTGTCTGTATTGGCATTAGTGACGATCCAAGTTATGAGCGTTGTTATACTGCTTCAATCTCACAACCCGACCCTTTACAAGTCACCTCTCTTGTTAATGAAAACGATTTGATTTTATCTTTGAACCTCCAAGGAGCTTCTAATTATACGGTTACCTTGAACAATAAGAAAAGTCGAATTCAGAGTAAGTCACAAGTTGACTTACCACTCAGATTAGGTCTCAATACGATTGAGGTTTTTACAGATCTGAGCTGTCAAGGCTCTTTCAAAAAAGAAATTTACATTGCTGCTGATTCGGTTTTATATCCAAACCCAGTGAATGAAAACGCTTATGTTTTGGTTGGTGGAACAGAAACAAATATTCGATATATCATTTATGATATTCGAGCAAATTTACTTTTTGAAGATTCAATTCAACTAGAAGCCAACGACAGAAAAATTCCGATAAATATGAGTTCGTTAGCAAATGGAAATTATTTTTTAAAAATTTTAAGTGATCAGAAAGAAGAAACTATAAAATTCATCAAAAAATGAAAATAGGGATAAGTAAAATAAAATATATTTTTGTTTTGTTTCTTTTATGGTCTTGCTCCAAACCAGCAATACCCGAACCAAACCCAGCAATTTTGAACTCACCTGAGAATAACAATACTTGTATTCCACTCTTTTCAAACAGTACACAAGCGGTTATAAGTTTTGGTTGGACAGAATCCCTAAACACAGATTCTTATGAATTGGTAGTGCGAAACAGTGTAACCGGATCTGAGCAAAAAAAGTCAGTCGACTTAACCAGTACAACACTATCCTTGATTCGTGGAGTGCCCTATACCTGGTGGATTTTATCAAAATCAGAAATCAGTACGGTCGATACCAAGAGTGCAGTTTGGAGTTTTTATTTAGAAGCGCTTCAACAGGAAGGGTTTTTACCTTTTTCGGCACAATTAATTAGTCCTCAAGAGGGAGCAACCGTTACCCTTACTTCGGGTCAATATAATCTGCAATGGACAGGCTCAGATTTGGATAATGATATTGCTTATTTTCAGGTTCATATTGGAACAGACCAAGCGCAATTGAGTTTAGTTCAGGACAACCATACGAGTTCTAGCTATCAGGCATCCCTTTCGGCCGGGCAAACCTATTATTGGAAAATAGTAACTGTTGATCAAGTTGGAAACAGGTCGGAGTCAAGTATACTAAGTTTTGTTACTTCTTAAACTCCGTTATGCTTATTCATTGCTTCTTGAATTCCTTGGGTTACAAAAGATAAAATTTGCTCTTTTGTTTTATCAATACTAAGCTGCATTGCTTCAAGTTCTTTATCGGTCCATTTTCCTAAAACAAAGTCCACGGTATTATATCCTTTTTCAGGGCTTTCAATTCCAAAACGAATTCTAGGATAGTTTGGCGTATTGAGTTGCGCTTGAATGTCTTTAAGGCCGTTGTGACCCCCGTCACTCCCTTTGGGTTTTAGTCTAATAGTTCCGAAAGGTAAATTAAGGTCATCGGTGACGATCAAGATATTCTGAAGCTGAATGTTTTCTTTTAATGCCCAATAGCGAACCGCTTTTCCGCTGAGATTCATAAGAGTCGAAGGTTTTAATAAAAGCATTGACTTCCCTTTAAACCTAGTTTTACAAATAGCACCGTATCGCTTGTCTTCAAATGAAAGTTCGCGTTCTTTTGCAAAGCTATTCAAAACTTTAAAGCCAATGTTATGTCTGGTGTTGAAATAGGGTGCACCGATATTACCTAATCCGACAATTAAAAATTTTTTCAAAGGGTCTTCTTTTGGTTTATCACTTCGTTTAAAGATTCTTTTTAAGCAATTCATCTTTTTAATAAAGTATAAATATAAAAAAAGCATCTGTTGAAAACCAACAGATGCTTTTATAAAAGATTAATGAAGGAGGTTATTCCGCCGCTTCAGTTGTTTCTTCACTAGAAGTTTCACCATCTTCAGTTGCAACTTCTACTTCTTCTTCTATGATAGCAGCTCTAGAAGTCCTTACTTGACAAATTACTGTATTGTCAGGGTGAACAAAGCTGAATTTTTCAGATTTGATAGAGGATGTATATAATTTGTTTCCTATTTCAAGTTCAGAAATATCTACAACAATAATATCCGGAAGGTTACTTGGTAATGCTTTAACACGAAGCTTACGCTTGTTAAGTAATAATCGACCTCCACTTATAAGTACCCCAGGAGCAGCTCCTGTTAATTCTACAGGGATGTTCATTGAGATTTCTTTGTCATCTTTAAGTTCATAAAAGTCAACATGTAGAATTCGATCACTTACTGGGTGAAATTGAATGTCTTGTAGTATTGCATTGACAGTTGTTTTGCCGTCGAGTTTAAGGACTACAGTGTGTGCGTTTGGAGTGTAAACGAGTTTGCTGAAATCTAGTTCTTTCGCTGTGAAGTGTACGGGATTGTTTTCACCGTATAAAACGCAGGGAACCATACCAGCATTACGTAAGGCTTTTGTTGCTTTCTTGCCTACGCTTTCTCTTTTTGATCCGTTAATTGTAATTGATTTCATTGGTATTTATTTATTGAATTAAACTATAAATTTAGAACTAATAGATTTGTTTTCATGAACCTCGCGCATGGTACTTGCGAAAAGATGAGCACAACTCAGTACTTTTATTTTGGGACTTTGTTTTTTGGCAGGAATAGAATCAGTAACAATAAGCTCTTCTAATAAAGAGTTTTCGATACGCTCGTAAGCATTTCCAGAAAGAAGTGCATGAGTACAGATTGCACGAACCGATATGGCTCCCCGCTCGATCATAACCTCTGCCGCTTTGGTCAAAGTACCTGCAGTGTCAACCATATCATCAACAAGAATAACATTTTTGCCTTTTACATCACCAATTAACTCCATGTGTGATATAACGTTTGCTTTTTCTCTTTGCTTGTAACAGATTACCACATCACTCTTTAGAAACTTAGAATAAGCATAAGCTCTTTTAGAACCTCCCATATCTGGAGATGCTATGGTTAGGTTATCGAGATTGAGTGACTTAACGTAAGGCACAAAAATCGTAGATGCAAAAAGGTGATCCACTGGTTTTTCGAAGAATCCTTGAATCTGATCCGCATGTAAATCCATGGTGATGATTCGAGTTGCTCCTGCAGCTTCAAGTAAATTTGCTATAAGTTTAGCTCCAATTGGAACTCTAGGCTTATCTTTTCTGTCTTGTCTTGCCCAACCAAAGTATGGCATAACAGCAGTAATGTGTCTTGCCGAAGCTCTTTTGGCAGCATCAATCATGAGTAGTAATTCCATTAAATTCTCTGAGCTAGGATGTGTAGACCCTACTAAGAATACTCGAGATCCACGAACGGATTCTTCGAATGAAGGTTGGAATTCTCCATCGCTGTAATGCGAAAAGGCAACTTTACCCATTGGAATACCGAATATCTTTGCAATTTGCTCTGCAAGGACTTCACTCTGAGTACAACTGAAAATTTTTGCTTCTGTTTTCATTTGGCCTAATTTGTTGTTCGACATTTATTTAGGGAATGCAAATTTAAAAATAATTTTAGGTCTAGCGCTCTTTAATGCGATTATTTTAGGTATACGAAAATAATTTTCTACTTTTGTCACCCGATTGCCTCGAGTGGCGGAATTGGTAGACGCGCTGGATTCAAAATCCAGTTCCTTGCGGGAGTGCGGGTTCGATTCCCGCCTCGAGGTACCATTAGAATCCGTAACATACTATTTATTAGTTGGTTGCGGATTCTTTATTTAAAGTCTGGCAACATATTGGCAACAAACCACATCTTTTTTCACTAACCATGTGATGTAAAAAGCTAAAAGTTTTCAAACATTCTTGATTTCTAAACATGGGGTGGGGTTTTTAGAATCGTTTTCAGATTAGACACTAGTTCTTGTATCTAGTATATAACCTCAAACCTCAACATTTAAGACACTATAGCCATACAATCTTCAGTAAGTTGAGGGTTTTCTAATTCTCTTAAATAAGTTAGACTAACATTTATAGATGCTTTTTGTAAGCAAAACCACATTCCAAGGATTTTATCAGTCGTATAGCTATAAACCATTTATTTTACTGGGTATAGCGGGGGTGTAACTGCCCTTTTAAAACTTTTATATCTTTTAATAACCTTGAAATTTCCTTGTCATCAGTTCCATCATAAATCCCACGTATTTGTTTTTTAGTATCGATTAAAATAAAATTAGGGGTATGTATAAAATCTTGAAGACCACCATCACCTTGCTCAACTACAGCAAAATAACTTTTTCTTGCTAACTCATAAATATGTTTTTTAGACCCTGTTGTAATATTCCATTTAGAATCATTTACTCTTTTTTCGATTGCATATTTTTTAAGAACTTCAACAGTATCAATCTCAGGAGTTACAGACATAGATAATAACATTATATCATCATTATTAATGAATTCATCTTGTATTTTAATCATATTATTAGTCATAATAGGACAGATACTAGGGCAGCTAGTAAAAAAAAAGTCAACTACATAAATTTTATTTTCATAATCCTTATTAGTTATATTGATACCATTTTGATTAGTTAAACTAAAATCCGCTACAGTATGATTTTTACTTATATTTCTTACACTTTTATCTACCAATTTTGGTTTAAAATCAACAGGATTGTAAATCGGAAGTTGTTTATTGTCTTGTTGGCTGCATGAGAACAAGCCAATAGTAAAAATCAAAATATATATGAGACGAATTTTAAACATTCGTGGAGTTTGAATTATTATCTAAATAATCTTTTGCTTCTAGAAGTTCTGCACGTGAGCTATTAACGTCTTTACTTAATTTAATTAATTTCTCAAAATAGTAAATAGCTAATTTTGTATCATTAAGTTGCTGTGCAGCTTTAGCAGCTCCGTAAATACCATTAAATCTAAATGGGTGTCCTTTTAGATTTAATTCGTATGCCTTAAGAGCTTCTTCTGGTCTATTTAATACCAAATAGAGATCTGCTAATAATTCATCAGCAGGAATAATTTCACCTGGAGTCACTGCTGCTTTAGATGTTTTATTCTCTAAATTAGATGCTAACTTCATGTATTCAATTGCTTTATCTGAATTTCCTTTTGAATATTCTATCCATCCTTTAATAGCTTCTATTTGAATTGTAACTTGACCAGATTCATAACTATTTTCGGCGTCATTTAAACGGTCTCTTAAAGAAACCAAAATTTCTAATTCCTTTTGTGCTGATGAGGAATCCCCTGTATTTGTAAAGCCTAATGCTCTTGAAAAATGTAATATTGCTTTTGGCCATGTTGCTTTATCCCAATCTAAATTTGTCTTAGGTAATTCAAGTTTAGTAGCTAATTCCCAATTTTTATTTTCCACAGCTAACCTTGAAGGAACTGCAATTAGAGCATATGCAGTTGCAAAATGATCAGAAGGAAAAACTTCTTTTATCATTTTCATTTTATCCATTTCTAATTGCGCTTTAGTATTATCCCCCAGTTGAAGATAAGCGTATACCAAATAATCTAAAGCATGTATCTCACTAACCCAGCTTGCATTGGGGTTTACTGATTCAGCATAACATACCGCAGAATTTGCAGAGTCTATATTAGATTTAATCGACTCATCCCATAATCCTAATCTTGTAAAAATATGTGAAGGCATGTGCTGTGCATGTGCTGATGCAGGAGCAATCACTGAATACTTTCGGGCAGTATTAAGAGCTAAATGAGCAAGTTCTGGAGAGTCGTAATTATGGATTATATAATGTGCAATCCCTGGATGATTTGGATTTTTTTCGAATAATTTTTCTAATATTTCACCTGATTTTTTTTGTTTGCTATAAGTTTTATCATTTAAATCTGCAGTAGCTAGGATAGCTAGAGAGTAAAAAACAGCAGTTTCAACATCACCAGTATATTTATTGTATAATTCTTCCATCTTACTTTCATACTTTAGTTTTCTGGTTTGTGTATCTAAAGTTTGCCAACCTTTGAAGTAAATACTAACAGCATCAATGTAATCTTTCTCTCGATCGTTATTTGGAGTTAATGTATGTGCAACTTTAAGTAATGCTTCACCTCTTTTGAGTGATTCTGGATTCTGCTTAAGTGATAAAGGATGATTTAAAATACTCATAGCTGTTCCCCAATAGGCCATTAGACATTCTGGATCTTCATCAAGTATACTTACAAATGCTTTTTCTGCTTCAGCATATTCAAAGGAATGAATTAAAGATAAACCTAGATTAAATGTTTCACGTAAATCATATCTACAAGATAAAGCAAAGCTTACATTACCAAAATTCGGATCTCCACATAATAATAAATCCCCTCTATTTAAGTCTAACTCAGCAATAGATTGAATTGGAGTTGATTTTTTGTTTTCACAAGATGAAAAGAATAAAAATATACTTAATACTAATAAAAGTTTACTGTAATGAGCCATGATTTTAAAAGTTATATTGAGTTATCATTTATATTTAAAAACTTTAATTATTGAAAATAAACAATTTTGTTTGAAAGAGAAATATTTTTCAATCATTATAAGTTGATTTCTTTTTCAATGAGTCGATTCCCGTAGATTTTGAAACTACACTTACATATGTTGGTTCCGGGTCTGCCAAAAATGAATCTATTTTTACTGGTGATTTTAATCAAGACGGGGTTACACAAACCAATAATACTACAACAGAATTTTCATGGGAAAAACACATCACCTGGTCCTTATTTCAATTCATTAAGCTATACCTATAATAATTCTACAACCAACATACAAACAGGAGTAGTTAATATTAATACTTTTGTATGGGATTTCGCTGAAGATTATAACAGTGCTGTCACAACTACAGAAGCCGGAGTAATTAATAATTGGACAAGAAGATAAATTTTTTGAAGTTCAAAAAACAGAATTCTCGTTTAATAGCGGGAATTTTTTGTACCATCGTTAGCTCAATAATTACCTGAAGAGCCTTGTAATTAAATTTAGTGGAGTTTTCTTTTAAACCACAGGCATATTCTCTTCGGTAATTCTAATTTAATAAAAACTCACTTTTTGGTCATTTTTGACTCATTTTGAGCGTTTTTCGATCAATTTCAGTGATTTTAGCCATTTTTCGTGTTTTTTTAGATTAATTCAAGGGCATATCCTCTTAAGTAAGGTTTTATTAGTAAGCCACAGCGCTAAACCTTGATTTTACTGAGGTTTTATGGGTTGTGATCTCCCCCTTTTGTTTGGGGGTCTAAATATAGTTGGGGGGTAAACCCTTTCCTCAGAGCTAGCTAATGTTATAAAAGTGAAGCATTAATGGCTTTTTTTAGAGACTTTTTTAGATTTATTTATCTTGAAACCCAGAATCAAATAAAAATTCAGTATATTGGTAAACCAATTTGGTAATCCAATATTATGAACAAATTAATTTTTCTAAAAGTATACGCACTAGTTTTCTTTTTTAGCGTAGCAATTAATGCTCAACAAACTGTTCTTGTACATTCAATTCAAGAATTTAACACGGCTGTTTCTGAGGCAAAACCAGGAACAAATATCGTATTAGCAAATGGAGTTTGGCAAGATGCTGAATTGTTATTTGAAGGGGAAGGAAGTGTATCGAAGCCCATTAAACTTTCGGCAGAAGAAAAAGGAAAAGTAACACTCGAGGGGCAATCGTATCTTCAGATTGCGGGATCATACCTTCATGTCGAAGGGTTGGTTTTTAAAAATGGTTATACCCCAACTAACGAAGTTATTTCTTTTCGAAAAAACAACAAAACACTTGCATACCACTCGCGTTTATCAGAATGTGTCATTGACAATTATTCAAACCCAGAAAGACATGAACAAGACAGTTGGGTTGCACTTTATGGAAAAAATAACCGCGTAGACCATAACCATTTCGAAGGAAAAGGAAATCGAGGTGTTACCTTAATTGTTCGTCTTAATTCTAAAGAAAGTATAGAGAACAACCATACAATAGAAGGCAATTATTTTGGCCCCCGCCAGAATCTAGGTTCAAATGGTGGAGAAACATTGCGGGTTGGAACTAGTCATTTTTCTATGGAAAAATCAAAAACCATTGTACAAGGAAATTATTTTGATCGTTGTGACGGTGAGCATGAAATTATTTCAAACAAGTGCGATCAGACTACTTTCAAAAATAATGTATTTTTTGAAAGTATTGGAACTCTAACCATGCGTCATGGCGATGAAACATGGGTTGAAGGGAATGTGTTTTTGGGAAATAGAAAACGTAACACAGGAGGCATCCGAGTTATAAATGGGCAACAAACTGTAAAAAATAACTACGGTTATGGTTTGACAGGCTACCGCTTCAGAGGTGCTTTGGTTGTGATGAATGGTGTGCCTAATTCGCCGCTAAACAGATACTTTCAGGTAGAGGATGCTGTTATAGAAAACAATGTATTTGTTAATTCCGATCACGTACAGTTGTGTGCAGGAAGCGACGATGAGCGCTCTGCAACTCCACTTAATTCAACCTTCAAAAACAATACATTTTATTTAGATAAAGAATCAGAGTTAGTTACAGTTTATGATGATATAAGCGGAATTGAATTTGATAATAACCGAACTAACTTTCCTATTAATCCTAACATGACAGAAGGATTTAAGGTTAAGAAAATGAGTTTGGTAAAAGATAGGCATGGGCTACTTATGCCTAAAATAGGCAGAAAAATAATTAGCCCAGACTTAGCCGATGTACTTCCATCTAAAGAAAATACAGGAACTTCATTTTATTCCAAGGAAGACAAGCGGATTGCTTTTGAATCTGGAAAAACACATACAGTTTCCGCAGGAGTCAACACACTTTTTGATGCAATCAAAAATTCAAAACCTGGCGATATATTAGAATTGAACGAATCGTTACCCTATGAACTAACTAAACTTCCTTTAATAAAACATCCGCTTACAATTCGTGCTACATCTGGAACCAATCCAATGATATTGTGGGAAAAGAAAGCCGCTTTTGATATTGTAAACGGAGGCGAACTTAGATTAAAAGGTTTGTCTTTTGATGGAGAAAACGCTCCTGATGGTTCAGGAAATGCTGTAATAAGAACCAGTAAGTATTCTATGAATAAAAATTATAGCCTAAGGATTGAAGATTGTGCTTTTAACAACTTAGATGTAAATCACTCTTTTGATGTAATTAGTATATACAAGAACACTTTTGCAGATGAAATTCATATCGAAAATTCAACTTTCAATAACATTACAGGTCATGTAATGGCTTTGGATCGTGAGACTGATGATGTTGGAATATATAATGCAGAATTTGTAACACTAATAAACAATAAGTTCACAAACATTCAAGGAACCGTATTGAGTTTACATCGAGGCGGTAAAGACGAAAGCACCTTTGGACCTTTTTTATATCTTGATCATTGCACGCTCGAAAATGTAGGTTTTGGTTCACGAAATAAATACCAAACAGCTCTTAGTTTATATGGTGTTCAAGATATTGTAATTAAGAATTCTGTTTTCACAAATACCAAAAACATAAAGATGCACCTGGTAGTAGGTGAACCTATCGTAAATGTATCTAACATTCAAATGGATCAAGCAGGTCAAATTGAAGTTAGCGGAGATCAAAAATACACCTTGGGCAAGGTTTTTACAAAAGAAACCAACCCTTCTGATTTAATAGGAACCGATAATGCTCCACTAGGTGTTCGAATTAACAAATAAATTATGTTCAGAAAAGTTAAAATATTACTAGGTATCTTATTCTGTTTAGTCAACTCTATTAAGGCTCAGGAACATCCAAACTTAATTTTGACGCAAGAAGGTGTAGAGCAAATCCGAGAAAATCTTGGCAAGGTTCCTTTTTTTGACTCCTACTTGAAAGAAATAAAAGCCGAGGTAGATGCTGAAATTGAAACAGGAATTCATGTGCCTATCCCAAAAGATATGGCCGGAGGTTATACGCATGAGCGTCACAAAAAAAATTTTTTGATTTTACAAAAAGCAGGAGTGCTCTTTCAGATTCTTGAAGATCAAATTTATGCTGATTACGTTAAAGAGGTTTTAATGGAATATGCTCGTATATATAAGACGTTACCCATCCACCCGCAACCTAGATCTTATGCTCGTGGAAAAATATTTTGGCAATGCTTAAATGATTCCAATTGGTTGGTTTATGTTAGTCAGGCGTATGATTGTATTTATAATACGCTTTCAAAGAAAGAAATTAGCCATCTAGAAAATGATCTTTTTCGTCCTTACGCAGATTATATTTCTAGTGGAAATCCTCAATATTTTAACCGCATTCACAACCACAGTACTTGGGGTAATGCTGCCGTAGGAATGATTGGTTTGGTTATGCAAGATGAAGAACTTATTCAACGTGCTCTTTATGGATTAAAGCAAGACGGAATTGAAACTAATGCAAAAGATAACGACGGAGGTTTTATCAAAGATGAAGGAGGCAAAGCTGGTTTCTTAGCGAACATCGAAGCACCTTTTTCTCCTGAAGGTTATTATACCGAAGCTCCTTATTACCAACGTTATGCTATGTACCCTTATCTACTATTTGCAGTTGGCTTAAACAACATGCGTCCGCGAGAAAAAATATTTGAATATAAAGACGGTGTTTTGCTTAAAGCGGTAAATACACTATTAAACCTTACGGATTCCGACGGGGAATTTTACCCGCTAAACGATGCTCAAAAAGGGATGTCTTATTTTTCAAGGGAATTGGTTTCTGCTGTTGATATTGCTTATCATTACGGAGATCAAAATTCAGGGCTACTTTCTATAGCAAAAAAACAAGGAAAGTTAACTTTGGACGACGCCGGTTTTGCAGTAGCAAAAGCAATTGCAGATGGAGAAACAAAACCTTTTGTAAAACAATCAATGGAACTCACAGATGGCCCTTTAGGTAAGCAAGGAGGAATAAGTATTCTTAGATCTGGCTCCCAAGAAGAAGAACTTAATTTAGTTGCGAAATATTCTGCTCACGGAAACAGTCATGGACATTATGATAAGCTTTCATTTTCACTTTATTATAGAGGAGATGAGGTTTTACAAGATTATGGGCTTGCTCGATTTGTAAATATCGATCAAAAAAATGGAGGGGGTTATTTAAAAGAGAATACAAGCTGGGCGAAGCAAACCATTGCACATAACACACTGGTGGTTAACGAAATTTCTCACTTCAATGGAACGTATGAAACTGGAAGTCAATTTCATTCACACAAATATTTTAGTATTCTTTCTGATGATGGAAATCAACTCATCAGTGCTAAAGAAAACAATGCCTACCCGGGTGTAAAAATGCACCGAACTTTGTTGATGATTGAAGACAAAAGGCTGGATAATCCTTTGGTGCTGGATATATTCAAAGTAGATTCTCAAAATAAAAATCAATATGATTTACCTTATCATTATTTTGGACAAATCATGTCAACCAGCTTTCCGCTTGAATCTCAATCAACACTTTTACCATTAGGAGAAAACAATGGATATCAACACTTGTGGTTGCGATCAAAAGGGAAGAACGGCAAGTCTATAAATCAGATGAGCTGGTTCTCTAGCGGAACATTTAGAACCCTAACGATGTTAAATTCACCTGAAGATGAATTTCTGTTTACTGAACTAGGGGCTAACGACGCTGAGTTTAATTTAAGAACCGACCCTTCTTTTATTATAAGAAGAAAGAATACAGCAGCAACACTTTTTGTCAATGCAGTCGAAATTCATGGAAACTACAGTCCTGTTAGTGAAATAGCAATCAATGCAACTTCCTCATTAAAAAACATTAAAACAATTCTAGACACTAAGGAATATACAGCCGTGTCTATAGAGTTAACAAGAGGAGCACCAATTCAAGTGATTTTGTCAAATCAAAACCCAAACGAAAGTCAAAATCATTCTGTTGAAATAAATGGAAAAACAACACGTTGGACAGGTCCTTATTTAATACAAACTATAAAAGAATAACTATGAAAAGTTTTGGAACAAGTAAAGAATTTTTATTGACTAATGAAATCGAATGGGAAACTGTTGGAGAAGGAGTAAAAAGAAAGATAATGGGCTATGACGACAAAATCATGCTGGTTCATGTAGACTTTGAAAAGGACAGTATAGGGCCTGTGCATCAGCACCATCACTCCCAAGTAACTCATGTTATTTCGGGTATTTTTGAGGTAACCATTGGCGAAAAGACAGAAACACTAAAAGCTGGAGACAATTTTTATATTCCAACCAATGTGCTTCATGGTGCTATTTGTAAAGCGCCAGGACAATTAATTGATGTATTTAGTCCAATTCGTGAAGATTTCATGAAATAAATCGCTCAAAATTATTGATAATTCAATTTTTTTAATATATTTGGAAAACCAATTTGGTAAACCAATCTGGTTTTCCAAATTAAAACAAATAAAAAAAAGGATAGTTGTACCTATCCTTTTTAAGTTACTTCAATTATAAGAGGGAAGTAATAAAGACACCGCCAAGGCGGTGATTGGTAAAGATAAATATTTTTATCCAATTACTCGTTTTGTGCGATCGTTTTCATTTAAAACGATTTTTTAAACAAAACAATGTAAACTAACTATTAACAAAGTATGAAAATTAAATTTCACTTAACACTAATGTTTGTTCTGTATGGGCGTAGCCTTTGGATTTGCACAAACACAACTTGGTGGTACAGTTACAGATGCAAATGGGGAACCAATACCAGGAGCAACTATAATTGTGCAAGGCACGAACAATGGGACAACGTCCGATTTCGATGGAAATTATACTATTTCGGTCGAACAAAATCAAAACCTAGTAATTTCTTATCTAGGGTACATATCTGCAATTATTCAATTTACAGGTCAAGATAATTTAAGTGTTAGCTTATCTGAAGACCTTACTGAATTAGATGAAATTGTAGTTACAGGTTACGGAACTCAAAAGAAATCTCACTTAACTGGAGCTATTTCTAAAATTACCAACGAAAAACTCGATCAAATCGCTGTATCTCGTGTAGATGAAGCTTTAGTTGGTCAAGTATCGGGGGTTAATATCTCAGCTACTGAAGGTGAAGCTGGATCAGCTCCTACCATTCGTATTCGTGGAACGGGTTCTATTACTGGTAAATCTGATCCTGCAATCGTAGTAGACGGTTTATTAGTAGATAACGACTATTTAGGTTCTTTAGATATGAATGATGTTGCTTCTTTTGAAATTTTAAAAGATGCAGCTTCTGGAGCAATTTATGGTTCTAGAGGAGCAAACGGAGTTATTTTAATCACCACAAAAGAAGGTGAAGAAGGTAAAACAAAGTTTAGTTACAATACATATTTAGGTTTCAAAGAAGCACGTCAAAGTGATGCTTACTCTTTTTCTTTAGCTGATGAAGCTGCTGAAGAGTTAGCCGCAAACGGATCTTTGTCTAACCAAACACAACGTAAACTAGATATAGGTGTTGATCGCAGCTGGCAAGATGTTATTTTTGACGGTGGTGAAATCAGAAGCCATTCATTTGCTGTTCGTGGAGGAAACAAAAAAACGAAATATAGTACTGCACTAAATTTTATCCATGATCAAGGTGTCTTATTAACGGATGATTATAAAAAATATAACATCAAGTTAAAGATTGACACTAAGCTTAACGACGAATTTTCTGTTGGAATTAACCTAAGCCCTTCTTATGCAAATAGAAGACGTTTTGATGGATCTGCACATGATATTCTTCGTCAAACAGTATGGTTGCCTTTATATTTAGACGACAATTCAATCCAGCACGTTAACCGTGTAAGAGATGGTGGAAAATATGCAAATGCTCAAATTGGAGACTACGCTATTCAACGTATGTTTGATGACTGGGATATGGCAAATAATGTTGCTGTAACAAGTGGACAAGATATCAGTAATACTTCAAACACAAACCCTGCAGCTAAAGTATTGGAGCGTGATCGAAACGATTACAAATTCAAGATATATGGAAGCATGTATATGAAGTACAAAATTGCAAAAGGAATTAATTTAAAATCTACTATCGCTGGAGATTTTCAAAACACAAAGCGAGATCGCTGGCAAGGTGTTCAGTCTAATAGAAATGGTGCTTCCGCAGCAAACTATTCAACTAACACTCAAAACAGAATGCACTTTGTAACGGATAACTTCCTTAATTTTGATAAAGAAATAAACGGACACGAAATCAGCGCTATATTAGGTTTCTCTGCTGAAAAGTGGGATACTGAATACGAAAGTTTAGCTGCTGCTGGTTATCAGTCAGATTTATTACAAACGATTAGCGCCGGTGACCCAACAACCATTCAAGGACAGTCTTATGACTACGCGCAACGCTTAATATCCTATGTTTCAAGAGTTAACTACGCTTATAAGGATAAGTATTTAGCTTCTTTCAGTTTCCGTCGTGATGGATACTCTGCATTTGGTCCAAATACTAAGTATGGAGATTTCCCAGCTGCATCTGTAGGTTGGAACGTTGCTAAAGAAGATTTCTTAACAGGAAACAATGTTATTAGTAACCTAAAATTAAGATTTAGTTATGGGGTTTCTGGAAATCCATTTTTTGATACAGGTAATGTATTAGTAGATAATTTCCCTTTCCTATCTTTATTAGGTTCACAGACTGCAATTGTAGATGGTGGTTCAGCTGCAGCTTTCAACCCTATCAATATTGCCAATACGGACTTACAATGGGAAAGCTCTGTTGAGATAAACCCAGGGATTGACTTTGGCTTCTTCTCTAATAGAATTACAGGGTCTATAGAATACTATGAAAGAACAAGTGAAAAACTATTGATAGACAACCCTGTTTCTTCAACTACAGGTTTTAGCAGTGCTCTAGTTAATCTTGGGAAAGTTAAAAATAGTGGATTAGAATTTGAAATTCGAACTAAGAATGTTACTTCTGAGAACTTCTCTTGGAATTCAACACTTCTACTTTCAGCCAATGATAATGAGTTGGTTAGTTTTGGAGCATCTGACGGTCAGATTCAAAATATCGACGCAAAACGTGCTGCAGAATGGGTAAATTCTGTAGGTAACCCAATATCTTCTTTCTACGGATGGGTAGTTGATCGTGATATTCCTTTAGAGTTCATTAAAAACCCTTATCATCCAATTGGAGCAGAAGCACAAGATGTTTATGTAAAAGATTTAAATGGCGATGGTTTAATTGATGATGATGACAAAACCATTTTAGGAGATCCTTATGCTGATTTAGTGTGGAGTTTTTCAAATGACTTTAGATTAGGAAGATTTGACTTAAGCTTAATGATTCAGTCAAGTGAAGGTGCGATGGTAAGAAATATGGGGGATCAGTATATTTTCAACCACTTTAATTCTTCACAAGATTATAACACAGCAACTACACCTGACCAACAATTTATCAAGCAAAAAATCTTTACAAATGATATTGTACAAGATGCATCTTACATTGCTTTGAGAAATATAAACATTGGGTATAAAGTTTCTGATGAATTCTTAAAAGATATGAATATAACTTCTGCTAGAGTTTATGCTTCAGGTCAAAACTTGTTCTACAAAACGGCAGCGAATTATACTGGTTTTAATCCAGAATCTATAAACGATACTTCTCCAACAACTTATGGTTATCAGAGAGCTGGATCGCCAATATTTAGCACAATTTCATTAGGTGTGAATGTTGAATTTTAATCAAAAAACAATAAAAAAACATATTATGAAACACATACAAATTTTAACACTGGTTTTGTTAGGAGCATTTGTTTCTTCTTGTGAAGAGGATTACCTGGAGCCTAAATTAACTTCAGCAATCAATGGGTCAAACTATTACTCTACCCCAGAACAAGTAGAATCAGCTGTAATTAACATGTACGACGGTCTTCAGGGGGTAAATTCTTCTTCTGGAAACGATAATCACGCAACTCAAGTAGAGTTTTATTTAACAGAAATGCGTTCAGACAACACAAGAACTAAAAGTAGTGAAGGTGAAGCAGCTCAATTTGAGAGTTATAACGTAGAAGCTACCAATGGAATTGTGGAAGATTATTACAGAAGTTTTTATAACGTAATTTTTCGTGCCAATACAGTTTTAGCTAATTTAAGTAATGCAGGAGGTTCAGCTAATCAATTTGAAGGAGAGGCTAAATTTGTTCGCGCTTATGCTAACTTTAATTTAGTTCGTTTATATGGAGCTATTCCATTAGTTACCGAACCTATTAGTCCACTTAATAGCGAAATCGCTTATACTCGTGTGCCAGTCGCAGATGTTTATGCGTTAATTGTTAGTGATTTAGAAACGGCTGTTTCACAATTAAATAATGATTATCGTACTCGTGCTTCTCGCTCGGCTGCTGAAGCATTATTAGCTAAAGTTCAATTGACATTAGGAAACTATACTGCTGCACGTACTTTACTTGAAAGTGTTGTTACTACAGGAGGTTTCTCTTTAGAATCTAATTTCAGCGATGTTTTTTATAACGAAGCAAATTCTGAAACTATTTTCGCAATCGGGTATGCTCCTGGAGGTTTAGATAGCCAAAACTTTTCTGCAGAATGGCTTAATGCTGTTGGTAGAACTTCGGGTGTAAATTATGTTACGGCAGATGTTCGTTCAGCTTTTGAAGATTTTGGTGGAAATAGAACTGCAGTTTCTTTTAGACAAGACGCAAGTCAGCCAGAGCAATACCAAGTTGCTAAATATTTTCCTAACGGAGAATTGGATGCTCCTTATCTAGCAGATCCTACTAAAGCTGGAAATGACTGGATTGTTATTCGTCTTGCTGATGTATTGTTATTGCACGTTGAGTCTATTATGGCTGGTGCTAACGAAACTATTGATCCAGCAGCATTGGCTTCTTTTCAAGCAGTTCGTAACCGTGCAGGTTTAATGGATTCAGTTACAATAGTTACTAAAGATGTTTTATTAAATGAACGTCGCGTGGAACTAGCTTTTGAAAATCATCGTTTATTTGACTTGATGCGCTTAGGTGTAGCTCAAGATGTATTGTCAAATTTTTCATCTACAAATGGGTTAGGATTTTCAAGTACAGATGTATTATTGCCAATTCCTCAGAGAGAAATTGGTTTGAGTTTAGGAACGTTATCACAAAATCCTGGATATTAATCTATATAGTTAATCATAATATGGGCTTGATTTTTACGAGCCCATATTTTAAAAAACAACCTTATGAAAACATTTAATAACAATACACTAAAGAGAATGAATCTACCATTCGTTCTTTTAGTTAATTTTCTTTTGCTGGGAGTTGTTTCCTGCGAAAAATTAGAATTACCGGAAGAAGCTTCTATAGCAGATCTTACTCCGCCTAGTGCAAGTTTTAGTGCTGTAGGAACAGAAGATTTTTTAACATACAATTTTTCTAACACTTCCAAAAGTGCTACAGATTATGTTTGGACTTTTCCTGGAGGAGGATCTTCTACTGCTGTTGAGCCAACTTTTTCATTCCCATCTGTTGGAACATATTCAGTCTCTCTAGAGGCTACAGATAAGCTTCTTGTCAGCGATACATATACCGCTCAATTAGTTATAGTAGAGCCACCAATTCCTCCTGCTATTAATCCCGATGTAATTAATGGAGATTTTTCTAATGGTCAAGATAACTGGAAAGTTTCAACGTTTACTGGAGGAACTACAAGTCCATATAATTCAAGTTCTGATGGCGAAAACCTAAACTATGATGGATCTGATAACGGGAGTAAAACGCCCGGAGCTAAATGGACTAGCTCAACTTCTGCTGGACCAAACTTAAGCGGTTCTACTCGTTTTGCATATCAAGCACATACAGTTTCGCCAGGGCGTGAATATTATATTGAGTTTAGTTACGCAATTAAAACAGGTGGTTCTGGTCTTGATTCAACTGGAGACAGACTAGTTGTTGAAATGTTGTCTGGACATTTCAGCGATGGTGCAGATGCTTTAGCTAGTTCTCAAGCATCACCATTAACTCAGATTGTAAGTACGGCTATTCTTGGAAAAGGAAACTTTACGCTTGTAAAACAAACCTTTACTGCACCAGAAAGCGGATTAGTAGCTATTTGGATGTATGGTATTACATCTGTTGATTCCTATATAGATAACGTTAAGCTTTATCCAGTAGATTAATTTGAAATAAGTAAATGAAGATAAATTCTCTGCATAACATTTTTTTGTTCTGGTTATCCCTAAGTTTTTTATTTGCCTATTCAGGCTGTAAAAAAACGGATAATGGTCTAAGTGAACTTGATCTATATATCGCTGAAAGAGATTTAGAAAATAGTCAGAACAGTGCTTCGGCTGAAATGTTAGCCGAAAGCACCAGTTCTACTTCAACAGTTTTACCTAATATTGATTTAAATAACTGGAAAGTAACGCTTCCTATTGGAAACCCAACATCAGTTCGACCTCCCGAAATATTAGATTACGCTAATAACGAAACCCTAAAACCGTTTTTTTATAACGATTCTATAGACGGCTCTTTGGTTTTTTATGCTTACCCAGCAAACACTACTGCCAACTCTACTTATTCAAGAACGGAGTTGCGCGAACAAATGGTTGCGGGAAGTGATAATACCAACTGGACTTTTTCTCAAGGAGGAAGGATGCGAGGTGTACTTTCGGTTCCTGAAGTATCTTTAGATGAAAATGGAAAACCACACCGGGTTATTATCATGCAAATTCATGGAAGGTTAACTAATGAGCAACGAGATTTAATCGGAGAGGATGATAATAATGCACCCCCAATGCTAAAAATTTATTGGCATAATGGACGTGTTCGAATCAAAACAAAAATTGTCAAAAACCTAAATGCCACCTATGAAGAATTACTTCATGAAAGTGCATGGGGAGATGACGAAGGATACACCATTCCTGTAGATGTAGGTAATGAAAAATTTACTCTTGAAGTTATTGTAGCTGATGGATCAATGGAAATTGTTTTTAATGACTTATATTCCATTATTTATGATAGTGTTCATATTCAAAAGTGGGGAATTTTTGAGAATTATTTTAAAGCAGGTAATTATTTTCAAAGTAGAGATGAAGGGTCTTTTGCTCGAGTAAAGTACTATGAACTTTCAGTCTCTCATGAATAGATTAAATGATTAACTTTGAATATATTTTATAACCTAAGTCTAAATATTGAGTCAATATGATTGTTGATACAGAAATTCAGAGCACAAAGAAAAAGATTATATCAGATCTAAAGGATTTAATTAATTTTAAAAACTTAGAACCTGGTGATAAGCTTCCCTCTGAACGTATGTTATCCGAAAAATTCAATGTGTCTCGAGGTAATCTTCGCGATGCACTCCAAACTCTAGAGTATTATGGATTAGTGAAGTCTATTCCTCAAAGTGGAACGTTCGTTGCAGATATTGGCATTACAGCTCTCAACGGAATGATTGACGATATCTTGAGTTTACTAGTACCCTCTTTTAAAGAATTGGTTGAAGCCAGAATTTTTTTAGAACTTAAAGGTGTAAAATTAGCAGCAATTAGAAGAACAACCGACGATTTGATTCGTATGGAAAATGCTTTAACAGCATATTCAGATAAAGTTAAAGCTGGAGAAGATGCTGTTCAAGAAGATTTACTCTTCCATTTGGCTATAGCTCGCGCAAGTGGAAATCCTACCTTGAATACTTTTATGCTTAAAATCACACCCGAAATTATCAATAATTTCGAAAAACATCATGTGTGTGACAAAGACACTGCATTTATTGGAATTCAAGAACACAATGCCATTATTGATGCCATTCGAGATAATGATCCAGATGCAGCTAAAGATGCTATGAAAAAACACTTCAAGGCACTTTATCAGTATTGCTATAATATAAAGTAAAAGAGTAAAACAGTACGGGTGTTGTACCACCCATAGAAGTAATAAGAGGGAACCAAAGTTATATAGATTTTAAATCTATACAGCTTTATTCTAAAGACATGTATGAAAATTAACGGATTGAGATGGTGGGTTATTGGCTTGATTGCATTAGCGACAGTTATAAACTATATAGACAGGCAGTCATTAGGTGTTCTTTGGCCAGACATTGCACAAGAACTCTATCCCGACAAGACAAATGATCAACGAAAAGAAATTTTTGGTTGGATTTCTACTATTTTCATATTTTCCTATGCCTTTGGTCAACTTATATTTGGAAAAATTTTCGACTGGATCGGAACCCGTTTGGGGTTTGCTTTATCCATTGGGTTTTGGTCCATCGCTACTGCATTACATGCACTAGCTCGAGGTGTATTGAGCTTTGGAATTTTTCGCTCTCTTTTAGGGGTTGCAGAAGCAGGTAATTGGCCAGGTGCAGCTAAAGCAAATGCAGAATGGTTTCCAGCCAGACAAAGAGCTTTGGCTCAAGGAATATTTAATTCTGGCGCAGCATTCGGAGGGATTATTTCTATTCCTTTAATAGCCTACCTTACAATTCATTTCAGTTGGCAAATGATATTTGTCATTGTGGGATTAATTGGGGTTTTATGGTTACTCCCTTGGATGCTAATTGTAAAAGCACCACCTAAATCACACCCTTGGTTAACAGAAGAAGAACGACAATACATTTTAAGCGGTCAAAAAGTTACAGAGGAACATGTGTCAGATGAAGAATACAATCCAACAACAAAACAATTATTAAAGCATAAAGAAAGTTGGGGTGTAATTATAGCCTCAGCTGTTATAGATCCAATTTGGTGGTTGTTTGTAGTATGGATCCCTATTTACTTAAACGAAGTGTATGGTATGGATGTTAAAGGTATAGGTCTTTATGGCTGGGTTCCTTATGTCGGTGCAATGTTAGGAGCATGGTTTGGAGGACTTTTAGCTCAAAATAGAATTAAATCTGGATGGACAGTTGACAAAACACGTAAACTAGTCATTACTCTAGGATGTCTAATCATGTTACCCGCATTATTAGCAATGTCAAATCCTGGAGCTCCTGTGAATGCAGTGCTTATTATGGGAGTAATTCTGTTTGGTTTTCAAACAGCTATTGGAAGTGTACAAACGTTACCTAGTGATTTATTTGGTAAAAAAACAGTGGGCACTTTATCTGGTTTCTCAGGAATGGCTGCAAAATTAGGAGCGGTAGGATTAACTGCACTTGTTCCTTGGTTAACTACTGGAGGTAATTATTATCCTGTCTTTGTTATAGGAGCAGCATTTTCAATCATTGCTTTATTAAGCATCTGGGGACTATGCCCAAAAATAGAGCCTCTAAAAGCAAAAAAATAAAATATATAAACTAACCTATAAAGATTAAATATAAAAGATGAGTAATTCAAAAGGAAAAATAGCTATAATTACTGGAGCCACTGGTGGAATTGGTTTTGAAGTAGCAAAACGATTAGGTAAAGACGGATATACGGTCATTTTAAATGGAATCGAAGATGATGCTGGAGCTGAAAGAGTTAAAGAACTTGCAGCAGCAGGAATTACATCCGAATACTATGGTTTTGATGTTACTAATGAAGAACAAGTAACCGCAAACATCCAAAAGATTGGAGAAAAATACGGTAAAATCGATGTATTAGTCAATAATGCTGGAGGATTAGGTGGAAGATCTCGTTTTGAAGAAATGACCACTGATTTTTACAGATTTGTAATGGCATTAAATCTAGATTCTACATTCTTTTGTTCCAGAGCGGCAATACCATTCTTAAAGAAAAGTGATTATGCTTCTATTATTAATTATACATCTAACGCAGGATGGAATGCAGGTGGACCAGGAGCTGGAATCTACGGAACATCTAAAGCAGGAGTACATGCAATAACACGAGCATTAGCAAAAGATTTAGCAGAATATGGAATCCGTGTAAATGCAGTTTCTCCGGGAACCATTGACACTCCTTTCCATGCTCAAATTAAATCTACTAAACCAGAGGTCTTTGCTTCGTGGAAGAACAACATCATGTTAGGAAGACTTGGACAGCCAGAAGAGGTTGCTTCAGTTGTATCCTTTTTAGCAGGTAATGATGCTGCATTTATTACCGCAGAAACCATTCAGATTGGTGGAGGGCAAGCATTAGGTATTTAATAAAAAATCAAACATCTTATTTAAATAATGAAAAAAGTGGTCACTTTTGGGGAAATCATGTTGCGATTAGCCCCTCAGAATTTTTTACGCTTCTCACAAGCCAATAGCTTTGACGTAGTTTACGGAGGAGGAGAATCTAATGTAGCAGTTTCACTAGCTAATTATAACGTACCAGTAGAATTTATTACCCGTTTGCCAAAAACCGATATTGGTCAATGTGCACTCATGGAAATGAGAAAACGCAATGTTGGTACAAAACACATTGTAGAAGGCGGAGATCGATTGGGCATCTATTTTTTAGAAACGGGAGCTGTAAGCCGAGGGAGTAAAGTAGTTTATGACCGTGCACATTCAGCAATGTCAGAAATAGAACCGGGAATGGTCGATTGGAGCGAGGTTTTTAAAGATGCACAATGGTTTCATTGGACTGGAATAACTCCGGCAATTTCTCAGAGTGCAGCAGACGCATGTCTAGAAGCAGTTCGAGTTGCAAGTTCCATGGGAATTACTATTTCTACCGATCTAAATTACCGAGCTAAGTTGTGGAATTACGATGGGGATCGCGAAAGCATCATGACCGAATTAACTTCGTACTGCGATATTATATTAGGAAACGAGGAAGATGCAGAAATGCATTTTGGTATTAAGCCAGAAGGTTTAGACATTACAACACAAGGAAAAGATGTAAAAGCAGAATCTTTCTTATCCGTATGTCAACAAATGCAAGCAAAATTTCCGCGGGCTACAAAAGTAATTACAACGCTGCGAGGCTCAATTTCTGCTTCTCACAATACATGGGCAGGAGTTTTATACGACGGCAAAAAGATGTACGAAAGCGCACAATATCAAATAACACATATTGTAGATCGTGTAGGAGGAGGAGATTCTTTTATGGGAGCTTTAATCTATGGGTTAATTCATTATCCAGAAGACGATCAAAAAGCACTGGATTATGCAGTAGCAGCATCCTGTTTAAAACACACCATTAAAGGGGACGCAAACTTAGTTACTATTCCAGAAATCGAAAAACTAATGGGAGGAGACGCTTCAGGGCGTGTTGCTCGATAATAGATTACTATGGCACAATATACAAGACTAGAAGTAGTACAGCAAATGAAAGAATCAGGGATGGTTCCTTTGTTTTACCATCAGGATATAAACGTAGCTAAATCAGTATTAAAAGCTTGTTACGATGGCGGAGCTCGCTTAATGGAGTTTACAAGTCGAGGTGATTTTGCTTTCGAAATATTCAACCAATTAATAAAATATTCTATTGCGGAACTTCCTGGAATGATCATGGGAGTAGGGTCAATTACCGATGCAGCAGCAGCATCTCAATACATGCTTTCGGGAGCAAACTTTATAGTTACTCCTGTATTTAGGGAAGACATTGCAATTGTATGTAACCGCAGAAAAGTACTTTGGTCACCAGGGTGTGGATCATTAACAGAAATTGCTACTGCCGAGGAAATGGGATGTGAAGTTGTGAAACTTTTCCCTGGAAGTACCTACGGACCTGGCTTTGTTAAAGCTATTAAAGGACCGCAACCATGGACTTCTATAATGCCAACAGGAGGAGTTTCTACAGATGAAGCAAATCTAAAAGGCTGGTTCGATGCAGGTGTTACCTGTGTAGGTATGGGGTCACAATTAATTTCTAAAGATATTTTGGCAAATCAATCATATGCTGAACTAACTAATAACGTAAAAGATACTCTAGCATTAATACAAAGACTAAAAGGATAAGGCTTGCTCTATTTTAATTCTGTTGAATTCAAATAAAGTCAGAGGTAACAATTTATTCTTCAGCAACTTCACTTTGTTCTTCTGACTTTTTTACTTTGTTGCCCTTATGAAGTTTAATAATCCCACCGAACACGATATTGATTTGAGAAAACAAGAATTTTTGTTTAGCTCCATCCTTATTTGAAGCAGTAGTTTTAATATCTGGTAAATTAATATAACCTCCTTTGAGTTCACTCTGAAGAAAGAATTTTTGAAAAAAAGTAAGGTTTAAGCCGGTAACAACATGAGCTCCAAAGCCCGCCCAATGCCAATCATCATTTCGTTCAAAATTTAAAAGAGACGCATCTGTCTTAGGCATATATCCTCCAAGTCCAGCACCAAGTTGACCATTTAGCTCTATTTTTTTATACTTCAACAATTGAGTGTGTTTTCGAACTTCAAAATTCACATAATTTAAACCATCAGTATGTTCTAATTGAAGAAAACCAGGCTCAATAACAACATGTGCATTATCGTATGTTCCATCATAAGCTGTTCCAGTTTCACTAATAAAACCATTAGCAACTACTGTTTGATTTTGGTTGACTACATACTTCATATGATCAACACCGAAAGATATATCCCAGCGATCTTTAAAAAAATACCCAACGCGAACATTGTATTGTGGGTTGGTTATGTGTAAAGGATGGAAATAGGTTTTTACATCGAACGGAGTGGGTCTGTCTTGCGCCCTAACGTCACTTAACCTGATGTCATAAGCGCTTCCTTTGAAATTAATATCCGAATCGCTATAGGAGCTCCAATTCCATCCCCAATATATGTATAGGTTGTTTTTTGACAGGGAATTTCTTTCGTTAGGAGATTGAGCAAAAATTTGCGCGGCACTAAGTAGTAAAAACGCACTCCATAAATATTTTCTCATGTAATCTTTTATTCCCTAATGACTTGGTATTGAATTGCAAATCTAGATAAATTTTCTCAATATACTTAGCGACATTTAAGCGTGTTTGAAACAATCAAAACCCAATTTGTCGATTATAAAGTGCTTGGGCAAACATAATCAGAAATAACAATCCCTGATTGTTTTATGGCACCAAAACCACCTTTTATGTCGATTAGATTATGAATTCCTCTTCTTTTTAATATTGAAGCAGCAATCATACTTCTGTATCCACCTGCACAATGAATATAAAAATTTCCATTTTCAGGGAAATCATTTAAATGTTCATTAATGAAATCTAAAGAAGTGTTTTTTGCATGCGGAATATGTTCCGAACTATATTCGCCAGGTTTTCTTACATCAAAGACAGGAGAGCTATCGGTTAGGTTATTTTTAAATTCTTTAGCACTTATAGAATGTACGTTATCAATTTCTTTTCCAGACTCTTTCCAAGACACAAATCCGCCTTTAAGGATACCAACCGTATTATCAAAACCAACTCTGGAGAGTCGTGTTATTGTTTCCTGTTCTCTTCCTGATGGCGTTACCAACAAAATTGGTTGCTTAATATCACCAATTAATGCACCAACCCAAGGAGCAAAACCACCATCAATTCCAATGAAAATTGACCCTGGAATATGACCTATAGCAAAATTAGTTTGGTTACGAACATCTAATATAATAGCTTCTGAATGCTTAGCTTGCTGCTCGAATTCTTCAACATCAAACTCTTGCGCTCCTCTTTTAAGGACGTCATCAAAGTCTTCGTAACCCTCTTTATTTAATTGAACGTTAAGTGGGAAGTATTGAGGGGGTGGAAGCAAGCCATCGGTTACTTCTTTTATAAATTCGGCTTCGGTCATGTCCTCGCGAAGAGCATAGTTTATTCTTTTTTGCTCCCCAATAGTTCCAATAGTTTCTTTACTTAAATTTTTACCACAAGCAGAGCCAGCTCCATGTGCGGGATAAACAATAACTTCATCAGCTAATGGCATGATCTTGGTGCGTAAGCTTTTAAAAAGCATAGAGGCTAATTGATCTTGAGTCACATCTGCTGCTTTCTGAGCCAAATCGGGACGCCCAACATCCCCTAAAAACAAGGTGTCACCACTAAATATTGCGTGGTCTTTTCCATTACTATCTTTAAGCAAGTAGGTAGTGCTTTCTTGAGTATGCCCGGGAGTATGAAGTGCAATTATGGTAATATCACCCAATTTAAATTTTTGTCCGTCGTAAGCGATTAAGGAATCGAAAGCGGTTTTTGCAGTGGGTCCATAAATAATAGGGGCATCAGTTTTTTTAGATAAAGTGACGTGACCACTAACAAAATCAGCGTGAAAATGAGTTTCAAAAATATATTTAATTTTTGCATCATCTTGTTTTGCCTTCTTTAGATAAGAATTTATTTCTCTAAGTGGATCAATTATAGCAACTTCTCCTTTACTTTCTATATAATATGCGCCTTGCGCAAGACAGCCGGTATAAATTTGTTCAATTTTCATTTAGGTCTTTTTAGTATACTTTCTTTGTGGCAACAAAACTAGGTTTCATTTTGATCACTTTTGATCACTTTTGGTAACATTTGTTACGGTCAAGTTTTGGTTTGATATTTTCTTTTGAATATCAGAAGAAGATGCCCCGTCATTATAGAGGTTTACAGCTTCAGAGGTTTTTATAGCAAGATTTTCAGGCCCAATTATTTTAATTAATTTATGGTTAAATATGATGTCTCGAATTGGTCCTATTGCACCAGAAATCATAATTTTGACACCACTATTTTTAATATCCACACATAGTTTTTCAAGCATAGTGAGCGCGCTAGAATCGATGTAATTGATAGCTTCTGCATTGATTATTATGAGTTCGAGTTTATTTCCTTTTAGTTCAACTTGATTCAGTAATTCTTTTTTAAAGAAATTTTGATTTCCAAAATACAGCTGAGCATCAAACCTAAAAACCAAAATATTTTCTTCAATAACAACATCTTTTTCAAAGCGGCTAATGTTTTTATAATATTCTGTGTTTTTAACTTTACCTAAAATTGCTATATGTGGTTTCGAGGTTCTATAAATCATTGTTAAAAGTGAAAAAAGCACTCCAAAAAGTATTCCTTGAGGAATTCCAACGGACATTGTAATAATGAAGGTTATGAAAAAGGCAAGAGATTCATCTCTATTTTTTTTCCAAAGTTTCATAGGGTATTTAAAATCAATTAGACCAAATATAGATACCATGATTATGGCTGCTAAAATAGGTATGGGCAAATAATAGAAGAGCGGAGTTAGGAAAAGTAAAGTAAGCAAAACAAGCCCTGCACTAAATAAAGAAGCTATCCCAGATTTTGCACCACCTTGATCTTGAATCGCAGACCTTGAAAACGATGCTGTTGCAGGATAAGATTGCGCAAAAGATCCGATGATATTTCCACTTCCTATCGCAATAAGCTCTTGGTTAGGGTCAACCTCGTATTCAGTATGTTTTTCTTCTATCGCTTTGGCTATTGATATTGCTTCAGTAAATCCTACAACAGCAAGTGTAATTGCAACCGGTAGGAGATCTAAAAGCTGATTTTTATCAAAACTTGGAACACCAAATTCAGGAAGGCCATTTGGAATGTCTCCTACAATTTTAATTCCAATTAGATGCCATTGGGTTAAGTATAAGACTAAGGTTCCTAAACTTACAATGATTAAGATAGCAGGAATTTTTTTATTAATTTTTTGAAAAACCTTAATTAAAATAATTCCAAAAACCCCAAGTCCAAAACTCAGAAAATGAGTTTCGGAAATATTTGAAACGACTTCTTGGAGTAAGATGTGTATTTTGTTGGTTTGCATCATATCTATCCGAAACAAATGTTTCAATTGACTAAATCCAATTATTATGGCTGCAGCTGATGTAAAGCCGTTGAGAACTGGTTTTGATAAGAAATTAACCAAAAACCCAAGCTTTAGGGTTCCTAAAAGAACTTGAATAACCCCTACAAAAAGGGCTAAAAATACGGCTGCAGCAATATATTGATCAACCCCAACAATATGCAGGGTTCCAATTCCAGCAGCAACAATCAAAGAGTCCATTGCTACGGGACCAATAGAAAGCTGTCTAGAAGTACCCATCAATACATATATGATTTGAGGAGTCAATGCGGCGTAGAGACCAAGCACAGGCGGTAAGCCTGCAATCATGGCATAGGCCATTCCTTGCGCAATAGCAAGTATTCCAGCCGTAATACCAGAAACAGCATCACTCCAAAGCATACTTTTCTTGTAGTCTGGAAGCCAGTCAAGGATTGGGAAAAGACGTTTCAAGGTTATATTTTTTTACAAAAGTACATTATCTTGTGGGATTGATTTGGTAACACAAGTTACCAAGCCTAAATTTTCAGCAGTTTAACACGGTTTCTTTCTATTGTAACCTTTCCTTTTCGTTCTAATGTTTTTAAGAGTCTTGAAATCACAACCCGAGAAGTATGAAGTTCGTGGGCTATTTCCTGATGCGTTTTATGAATTATCCCATCATCCGATATTCTAGATTTTTCTTCTAAATATTTTATAAGACGTTCGTCCATTTTTAGAAAAGCAATACTGTCTACCGTTTCTAACAAATCTTTAATTCTATGATTGTAGCTGTTAAAAACAAAATCCCTCCAACTCTTATATTGAGCAGTCCAGGTCTCCATTTTTTCTATTGGAATCATGATGAGCTCGGTATCGGATTCAGTAACAGCAATAATTTCACTTTTCTGGCTTCCTAGGCAGCAACTTAGGGTCATTGCGCAAGTTTCTCCTTGCTCTAAATAATAAAGCAAAAGGGAATCACCTTCTTGGTCTTCTCTCATGATTTTTAGGATCCCCGAAAGCACAAGGGGCATGCTTTTAATGTATTGCCCTATATGCATGAGCTGAGTTCCGGATTCTACTTTTTTTAACTGCCCTGCGAATTCAATTTCTGAAATTAAAGCAGGTTCAAACAAAGCACCATAATTGCTTTTTAATTTATCAATCATGGTATGAATATACAACGAGCATGGCAGATATAAAACTGAATAGGGATATTATTAAGGTTTAGATTTTAAGATTTGCATACTGAAAAAAGAAAAGTAACTTTGAACGGTATTTATCTTATGAAAGAAAAAGGTTTTAAACAGAGTCTAAAGGAACTTCCCGGCCTTGTTAAAAAAACAAAACCCAGTAAATTTTACATCTTGCTCGGCGGCTTGTTTTTATTACCAGGGGGTTCTTTGTTATGCGCATTTGCCCTCTACATAAGATATTTTAAAAAAAAAGCCTAAATCTATTTTAATAAAACGTTGTGGTTTCCTGCAACCTCAAGACCTGCAGATAATCCAACGTCATCTAATAAAGTTGAGTTATTTTTTTTATCAAACAACTTCACGTGAATTTGTGCATGCATACTTTCTTCTATTCTAGCGTCCATAAAACCTGAAATTGGTGCAGCCAAAGCAGTCGCTTTTTTTCGTTCAGCTATTATCGAAAGCCTATAATTTTTGTTTTCCATTTCAAGACAAACCTGCTCTTCTGAAACAGAACAATGCTTAAGTTTAGTTCCGTTATAGGTAGTAAATTCAATTAATGAATCTGCAACCAAAACTCCGGCAATATGACCAATAAAAGAAGAACCTAACCAAGGGATTTTGGCAATCGAAGCTTTGACAGAAACACCAGGCTGACTGAAATGGTTGCTCTGCATCCAGATGTATCCTTCTGGGAAGGAGTGGCCCCAGTCTTTTTCCATATAACCTCTTCCTTCGTCAAAAGAATGTGTTTTTTTTTTATGAATCAACGAACCTTCGATCCCGTGATTCATACTTAAAATCCCATGATAACATTCCATGAAAGGGACAAAAGAAAAAGGACCCATAATACCAGGAGAAAGAAAACTAGTTGACCACGGCTTTCTATTTGTAAAGTGTAATTTGCCTTTTAAATCAGGCAAATCGAGCTCAATACTGTCTGAAGTAAAACGATTTCCTTGAATTTGAAGGTCATGCTTTTTAGAACTTGCAACAAAATCAGAAGCATCAAATTTGTGATATGAAGCGTTTAATTCTTTCCCATCTAATACTTGGATAAAAGCCTGTTTTTTTCCTGTTTCATCCATTGCAATTCCTGGAATAATTGCTAAAGCATGTTTTTGATCCTTACTGATTATTTTATAATACCAGCCTTCAAAAAACTTTTTAGATTTATTCCACCCATGGTAGCATTCTGGATTCCATATGGCATGGATTTTGTCCAGGAACATCAATTATTTGATTTCGTTTTTAAAAAGAAAATCGGTTCCTAAGTATTTGTCTTTTTCATTGTAATACCAAGCTCTATTTTTGGGCATTATAATACCATCAACAACCTGTTCTTCAGTCAAAAGAATATACTCACCGTCATTTTTGCTTTCGTCATGAAAAAATTGATAAACTTCCATGGCAAAACTTTTAGGGTTCAAGTAAAAGTACCAAATGTCTTTGCCTACTCCTTTTTCGTAATTGACTTTTACAACCCAATATTCATTTCCTTTAAAGGTTCTTTTTTCTGTTTTTGGCTCAATTATAGTCCCCGGATCTTTTAACTTCATAGGGAGGCCATAGAGGTAAGTATAGTAATCGCGAGTTCTTTTTGCTTGATCACAACTTAAGCGATATTTTTTTTCTTGTTCTTGGGTAAAATCAGATGAGCCGTTTAGCAAAAGGGTACAAGTTCCATTTTGAATTTCTTGGATTATACTATTGGAATCACTTCCATATTCATTTTTGAAATATTCTTTTTGTAAGTCTATTAAGATCGAACTAACTCTAGGGGCTCTAGTTGGAGTTTCCATTGTAATGTTTAATGCTCCAGAAAATTTAGTCCAATTGTTGTTTGGGTCATGGTATTCAATGCTCTTATTGATGAGCTCCGAACCGGTCCAATTTTGGCCAAAACAAAAAAAATGAAAAAATAAGGTGGAAACGAAAAGAGTTTTCTTAAACATTGATTGGAGGTATTATTGGTGAAAGTTCAAAACATTCTAGATGGAAATACTCAGTAGAAGCAAGCAAGTGATCAAAAATATCCGCTACAATTCCCTCATATTTAACCCAATCTTTGTCTTTACTAAAAGCATAAACTTCAATAGGAATACCTTGAGATGTAGGGGCCAATTGGCGACACATTAAAGTCATTTCTTTGCTGATCATAGGGTGCTGCTTCAGAAAAGCTTCTGTGTAACTTCGGAAAAGACCAATGTTGGTTATGTTACGACCGTTAATCAAAAGCGATTTATCAACATTTGAAGTTTCATTATGGGACTTAATTTCGTCTTCTTTAGTTTGTATAACCCCATTCATTAATTTAATTTTTTTAAGGGGTTGGATCTCATTTTCTTTAAGAAATCGAATACTTCCAACTTTTATTAAAATAGATCTCTTAATCCTTCGCCCACTGGATTCACTCATCCCACGCCAATTAATGAAAGAATCTGAAATTAGTTTGTAAGTAGGAATTGATGTAATAGTATTGTCAAAATTTTGAATTTGAACTGTAGATAAACTTATTTTTAAAACCGTACCATCTGCATTGCTGTTAGTCATACTAATCCAGTCTCCTATTCGAACCGTATCGTTGATGGTTATTTGAACGCTGGCTACAAAACCTAGGATAGTATCCTTAAACACAAACAGTAATACTGCAGATAAAGCACCTAATGTGGTTAAAAAAGTCCCAATTTCAGTTCCTGTTAGTACAGATAAAATTATTATTCCTCCAACAAACCAGAGAAAAATCATAATCACCTGAATATAACTGTCAATGGGTTTGTCTTTGAATGAACTTAATGTTTTTAGGTAGTCGCGAAGGGATTTTAATAAAGAGCGAATGAGCGCTAGAGCAACAACAATGGTTAATGCCTCAAAAATATTTTCGATCCAATCTTGATTTTCAAATAGTTCAGGAATCAATTTATGTAATAAAAATAAGGCTGGGAAATAGGAAAGTAATTTTGGAATGTTGTGCAGTAATAAAATATCATCAAAGGTGCTTTTTGTCTTTGTTGTTAGTTTTTTGAAAACGCTGAGAATAGTTTTCTTTGAAATCCAGAAAAGAATTATTGTAATAATCAAGTACGATATCAGTAAAATGACAAGAGTACTTAGCTCTGCTGTTTCGGAATTAAAACTGTTTTCAGTTAATTTATCTAAAATGGCTCTCCTGAATTTGGAACTTTGCATTGTTTTATATTTTACTGCAAAATACCATTTTTTTTAAACCTAAGTTCTCAATTTGATTGATCTTAAAACTAAAGAAATCACTATTTTTAAAGAACTTTTAATAATAATCATGACAAAACTACTTTATTTATCCTTGTTTTTAGTTACAAATTGCTCCTCTCCAGAGCAAAATCAATTTAAAACTTTTTTGGCACTTGGGGACAGTTATACTATTGGTGAAAGTGTTGAAGTCAATAAAAGTTGGCCCAACCAATTGGTTTCTCATGCAAATGCAACTAGAACTGTTTTTGAAGAAGCTAAAATTATTGCACGGACTGGTTGGACTACTGACGAATTGTTTGCAGCAATTGAAGAGGAAGAACTTTTACCTAATTATGATTTAGTTTCTTTAATGATTGGAGTTAATAATCAATACCGAGGACGTAGTCCAGAAAACTTTCGAGAGGAGTTTTTAGTTTTATTAGACAAATCAATAGCATTAAGTAAAAAAGCAGAAGCAGGGGTGATGGTGCTTTCAATTCCAGACTGGGGTGTAACACCTTTTGCTTTTAATAGAAATAAAACCCAGATTGCGCAGGAGATTAATCTTTTTAATTCCATAATTCAAAATGCTTGTTTAGAAGCAGGAGTAGCTTACTTTGATATAACTCCAATATCAAGACAAGCCTTGGTTCAGCCGGAATTGGTTGCCTCGGATGGTTTGCATCCAAGCAGTACAATGTATGCATTATGGGTAGCAGAGGTTTTACCTTTTTTAACAAATTAATTATGAACGATTTAAAACGGGCTGAATATCTAGACGATCAAGATCCTTTGAAACTTTTTAGCACTTATTTTCATCATAATCCCAATGAAATATATTTAGATGGAAACTCTTTAGGAAAATTACCCCTTCAAGTAAAAACAGATATTAGGCAAGCGATCGATTCTCAATGGGGACAAAATTTAATCCGCAGTTGGAATGATCATTGGTTGGATCTTCCCAAAAGACTGGAAAATAAATTAGCTCAACTTTTGGGAGCTGATCCAGATGAATTAAAAATAGGAGAGTCTACATCGGTTAATTTATATAAATTAATTCACGCACTTCTTTCTTCCAAAATAACCCCTAATAATTTGGTAACTGACTCCTTAAACTTCCCTACTGATGTTTATGTAATGGAAGGTCTTACAAAACAATTTGAATGTAACCCGCTAATAATCGTAAACTATTCAAGTGACTTAAAGGCAGATTTAACTCTTTTGAAAAAGAAAATCGAGAAACAGCCCGGGATTATATGCCTCAGCTTAGTCGCTTATAAAAGTGCATGGTTATATCCTATGAGAAGTTTGAATGAATTTGCAGAAGAAAATAACAGCATCATTGTCTGGGATTTAAGTCATGCAGCAGGAGTTGTTGATATTGATCTTCACCATAGTAAAACAAAAATAGCTTTGGGGTGTACCTATAAATTCTTGAATGGAGGGCCGGGAGCCCCTGCTTTTATTTATATTCAAAAAGACCTTATAGCGAAGTTACATTCTCCAATTCAAGGTTGGTTCGGACATCAAAGTCCTTTCGATTTTTCATTACCCTATATACCAGCCGAGGGAATAAGTCGATTTGATGCTGGAACACCTCAGGTACTTTCACTGGTAGCAATGGAGGCTGGAATTGATCTCAGCCTAAAAGCAGGAATAACTAATATTCGTAAAAAAAGTAAAGATCAAACAGCATATATGATCGATTTAATTGATTCAAAGCTAACTACCCTTGGATTTGAAATAGAAACTCCTTTGAGTCCAGAAGAAAGAGGTTCACACGTCACCCTCAAACATCAGGAGTGTTGGAGGGTTTGTAAAGCTTTAATTCAGGGGAAAAATTCGGGAGTGAAAGTCATTCCAGACTTTAGACCCCCTAATTACCTGCGTCTTGGAATTGCTCCAATTTACACTTCCTTTGTTGATATATTAAGAGCCATAGAGCGAGTAAAGGAGATTATGGTTACCCAAGAGTATTTTAATATTGACAACGAAAGACCAAAAGTAACCTAATCAAATAGTAGGTTGTTTTTGAGCACTTTAAAAAGTTTATTTACCTTAGTCAAAAATCATTATAATTATGCGACTCATTTATCAAACAGCTAACCTTTTTAGTGCGCTTCTTTTTTTTAGCTGTACAGGAGAAGGTAAAAACAAATCGATGACAACAGCAGAACAAATTCATCAGGCGGTAATTACTATAGATACTCACGATGATATTGACATTGGAAATTTCACGGACTCTTTAAATTATAGTATTGAAACAAAATCTCAGGTTCACATTCCAGGAATGGAAGAAGGAGGATTAGACGTAGCTTGGTTTATAGTTTATACTGGTCAAGGTGAACTAAATGAAGCGGGATATGCAAAGGCAGCCGCAAATGCAGACGATAAGTTCAATGCTATTCATAGATTAGTAACTGATTATGCATCAGATCGAATAGAATTGGCTTTAACTGCTGCAGATGTTAGACGTATTTGGAAAAGTGGAAAAAAAATAGCGATGATTGGTGTCGAGAATGGTTTTCCAATTGGAGAGGATATTAATAATGTTGAGGTATTTTATAACAGAGGAGCACGTTATATGTCTTTAGCTCATAATGGGCACAGTCAATTATCAGATTCTAATACTGGCGAAAGAGACAGTATTTATCTTCATAATGGACTTAGTGACTTGGGTAAAAAAGTGATCGAAAAAATGAACTATTACGGTATTATGGTCGATATTTCTCATCCCTCAAAAGAAGCAATTCGTCAAATGGCATTGCATTCTAAAACACCACTCATGGCATCTCACTCGTCAGCTCGTGCTTTATGCAATCATTCTAGAAATTTAGACGACGAACAACTCCAATGGGTAAAAAAAAGTCAGGGTGTAGTCCAAACAGTAGCATTTAGTTCCTACTTAAATACTCAGAAACACAACGATTATAAAAAAGCTAAAGATTCTCTTCTAAAAGTTGTAGGAGCAAACAACAACATTACTGTTCTAGATAAATATGAAGTTAGAGCTTTAAGCTTTGATGATCGTCAAGCTTATCTTCAGGAGAATAAAAAGCTTATGAAATTAGCTGAAGATGAAATAAAAGAACTTAAAAAGCAAGTTCCTCCTGTTTCTGTTTCTGATTTTGTTGATCATATTGACTACATCAAAAATAAAATTGGAATTGATCATGTTGGAATTAGCTCTGATTTCGATGGTGGGGGTGGAATTGAAGGATGGAACAATGCTTCTGAATCCTTGAATGTAACCAAAGAACTAGTGAAACGAGGATATACTCAAGATGAAATCGCGAAAATATGGGGTGGAAACTTGTTGAGAGTAATGGAGCGCGTCGAAGCAGTAGCTGCCGAATTACAAGAATTATAAACTATAGATTGTGAAAAAATCCTTGATAGTTGCCTTATCAAGCTGGAGTGTAGTGGGTTTCTTTTATGTACTGTATAAACTTGAAATTCATTCAACACTTATAGGTGTTTTTCATGAGTTACTTATAATTCCAGCAGCACTTTCAGGCACAGTGTTTTCAATCTTATTCTTATATAAACTTACAAAATAAGATTGGTTGCAGTATAAATGAAGTAACGTCATATGAGTCCATAATAATTAATAGTTATAATTTTGGCAGTAATAAAGTTTTGACGTTTTATAAGTTTAAAATAGTTGGTTGTAATAATTTTAATCCTTTAGACGTTATAGAGATATGATATAAAATAAATCACTATGATTGACACTATATTTTTAATTATTTTAGGTATTACCATTTGCACCTTATTTTTTTATTGGTATGCAAAATATTCCACTAAATCTGGCTTTGCTTTAGATGAGAATAAAAACGAAATCCCAGACACTTGGGAGAAATATGGATTTCTTTTTAAAATGAAAAATTTTATCATTCTTTTTTTAGGAATAGCCATAGGGTTTTTATTAAGTAAGTCGACTTTTATGTAAAAACATACTGTTTTTTAAAAAACAAATAAATTATAATGAATTCAAAAGCACTAGCATCAGTCTTAAATTATAGGATTGTAATCATCTTAATAGAAACAATTCTCATCTACTTTTTATATGACAAGTATAAAATCGACATTAAAATTGATTTTACAATAATTAGTATTGCTATTGTCTTTCCATTGGTTTTTTCAATTACAAGCGCTTATCAAAGACGACAAGAAGCCATTACATTATTTTCTGAGTTTAGAAACAAAATAATTGACTTAACCAATATTTTTTATGCTGTAGATGAAGTAAATAAAAAAGATTATGTAAGCTTATTCAATAAGTTGGTTGGAGTTCAGACGGATTTAAATAATTACTTAATTAACACCTCTTCGGATAATGATTTTGGCTTAATAAGGGAGAAAAGAAAAGAAGTGTTGCTTATTATTGATTCTCACAAAAAACTATTCAACGAAAGAGAAAAAGACAGCCTTATTAGGGTTAAAAATGAGTTGTTTCTCTCTGCGGAACAAATACGAGGTATAAAAATACATGGAACCCCAATTTCATTAAGAAAATACTGTTTGATTTTTATTTACTTTTCACCATTTTTATACAACTCTCAATTAATTGTAACAAGTTCAGGAACCGGATTTCAATTAGAATCAATAGTTTCTTTAATGTTCTCTTTGGTTGTAAGTTTTGTTTTAATGGCTCTCTATAATGTACAGGATTATATTGAAAATCCATTTGACCAAAAAGGTCTAGATGACTTGAACATAGAGGCGATGAAGGTTAATGATTGGGAGTCTTTGTATGCAGGTGAAGACAACTAATCATTTAAATATCTAAAAATCAACAAATGTCTTTTATGACATAAGTTATTTGACCAAATTCAAATTGATCACCTTCAATCTTATACTTTAAAAGTTTACCTAGAACCGAATTTGCATATAGATTCGAATAGCCATCATCAAATTTAATTCGCTCTTCTTTGATTTCTTTAATCATTTTCCTTTGAGTGATTTTTTTGTCTAATGACTCAAATGTAACTTTAGAATTAAAGTCTATAATTTTTATACCATAGTCGGTAGAATCTTTCCAATCTTTAAAATCCTTGAATCCGTTTTCGAAAGTTAGCTCACCTTCTCTAAATTCTCCCATTCTATAAGGAATACCTTCTTGGGGATGATGGATAATTATACCGTTGTACTCATTATTTTCTCCTAAATACTTATAATATCCTCTATTCATCCATTCTAGCAGTGGGAAAATCTCGTTCATCCCTTTGTTCCACCTGTTATAAGAATAAGCAGCAACATTTTTCACTGAAAAAGAACTGTCGTTTTCAAGAAAGTCTCTTAATTCAGAATGGGAGTAAATCTGATCAACCTTGAAAGCACTATTGAATTTTTCAGTTAATTCGGTATTATAAGTAAACATATGTTTTGAATAAATTATTTTTTTAAAGTTATTGATTTTATTTTTTTAAATTTTAGAAAACATTCATAAATATTTTGTATTTGGATAACCGCTTGTTCTAGCCTTTTTCTTTTATCTATCCCTCTATTTTATTGATGTAAAAGGTTGTTTGCTTCTTAAGCATTACAATTGTATTTTGGTAATTCTATATTTAATTATGTACAAACAACTAAAAAACCTATTAATTAATACTTTTTTCAATCCAACAAGCCGTCAAAAGAAACTCTTATTTCATTTTATGAAGATTTCAAGGCCATTGGTTATTAGAAATGAATTTATATGAGGGTATCTTGTATTTACATATATAGACCAACTTAGATTATTGTATAGCTTTGGGTCTAAATTTGGTAAGGATAAAACCGATCGGAATGATACTCAAGAAGAAGATAGAATCCGAGACGATAGTTAAGCAATAATACCTAAAATTATTTTGGTCTAGCGATCACAGATTTTCTACACCTATTTTAAGAGTTTAGAATCATGTCAGCAGCTTTTTCAGCGATCATAAATACCGGAGCGTTTGTGTTTCCAGAAACAATTTTAGGCATTATTGAGGCATCTACCACGCGGAGGTTTGTAATTCCATGTACTTTTAGGGAAGAATCAACTACTGCCAAATCATCGTTGCCCATTTTACAGGTTCCGACTGGATGATATACGGTTTCCACAGTTTTCTTGATGTGTTCGATAAGCGCATCCTTATTGTTTCGGTCGTGTGGAAGCCCTTTTGTTTTGGTGTGCTTTTTTAATGCTTCATGTTCCATCATTTTAAAGACTAAATCCCCTCCTTTTACGAGCTGATCCAGGTCTTCTTTTTCTTCTAAAAAATTAGGTTGAATTATCGGTTCAGCTTTAGGGTCTGCAGATGATAGGGTTACTGTACCTCGACTTTTGGGGTGTAATAGTGTCGGAAAAATAGTAAAACCATCGCTGCGTGGAAATCCATTGAGGTCATAAGCATCATAGCCATATTCATGTCCCAACCACATCGGAGAAAAGTGAAATTGAAAATTTACTTGTTCCCCTTTCTGATCAATATCAAAAAAAGCCATTCCTTCGAGAGGCCCGGTGCAAAAAACTCCTTTTTTATTTATAAAATAGTTCCAAGCTGCTTTGAATTGCTGAAAAGGTGGAATGAAGTGGTTAACACCGCCTTGCGTATTTGATTGCCCAGAAATAGGGAAAAACAAATGGTCTTGAAGGTTTTTACCAACACCTTCTAGTTCGTGTAGACATTCAATTCCGTGCTTATTTAGCTCAGTTGAATCCCCAATTCCAGAAAGCATTAAAAGCTGCGGCGATTGAAAAGATCCGGCGGATAAAATAACTTCTTTTTTTGCTTCAACATATATAGATTTTGAGCCTTTAGTGTATTGAACACCAACAGCTTTTTTGTCTTTTAAAATTATTTTTTCGACTTGAGCTTTTGTAATAGCCGTTAGGTTAGGTCGTTTTAAAACAGGCTTTAGAAAAGCTACAGCCCCACTCATTCTTTTGCCATTTTTTATCGTGCTTTGAACAGCACTAGCACCCACTTGTTTTGTACCGTTATAATCGGTAGTTCTGGGAATGCCTATTGCAGAACATGCGGTGAGAAACCCCTCTAAAAAAGCCGATTTAAATTTGGCGGGATAGGTAACCCCAAGTTCTCCCGAAACACCGTGATATCCTTTATCTAACAAATCTGCTTGAGCATGATTTTCTGAACGTTTAAAATAGGGGAGTACATCCTTAAAGCCCCATCCAGAATTGCCTAACGAAGCCCAGCTGTCATAATCAGAAGCGTTACCCCGAACATAAGCCATTGCATTAGTTGAACTGCTACCTCCTAGTGTTTTACCTCGTGGTAAATATATTTTTCGCTCCAATACATTAGATTGTTCTTCGGTCCAAAAACCCCAATCGTCTTTACTCTTGTGTATTTTTAAATAAGCACCAGGGATATGAATGTTCATATTGGTATCGGGTCCTCCTGCTTCTAATAGTAAAACCGAGTTCTCAGGATTTTCTGATAATCGGTTAGCCATAACACAACCTGCTGAACCTGCTCCAATAATTATATAGTCAAATGATTGAGCCATAACTTTTTAATTTAATGGAAGATACTAATGTCTTGCATTGTTTTCAAATTAAACATAACTTTAATTGTTTTAAATTTAAACTCAATTTGACTATTTATGTTTTACAGAAAACCTCTTTTCAAGTTAATACTCTTAGTCGTTTTTTTTAGTTTTTTAAGCAGCTGTAGGGATTCAAATTTTAATAATACTAGATCTTTTAGTGGTTTAAAAATCAGTCCAATTTTATTAGATTCTACCATAAATATAAGAGCCCTTGAAATTAAAAATAATAAGATTTATAGTGCTAGCGCAACAGGCTTGATCTATTCATTTGAGTCTAATGCTCCTGAACAAATCAAACAAGAGCATTATCTATCTGATAAGGACTCTCTGAATCCAAACTTTAGAGCTTTGGCCTTAACAGACGAAGATGTTTTTGCAATCTCAATTTCAAATCCGGCTCTATTGTTTAAAAACGGAAAAGTAGTTTATATAGAATCTCATCAAAAGGTATTTTACGATTCCATGGAATTTTGGAATAACGAAGAGGGAATTGCGGTAGGAGATTATACAGACAATTGCATAAGCATCCTAATAACTAGAGATGGTGGAGACTCATGGAATAAACTCGATTGTTCTGTTTTTAGCGATATAAAAGAGAACGAAGGCTTTTTTGCTGCCAGTGATTCTAATATTTCTATTGTCAAAAATGAAACTTGGATAGCCACAGGAGGATTGAACAGCAGGGTTTATTTTTCTAATGACAAGGGGCTTAGTTGGGTTGTTACAGAAACTCCTATTTTACAAGGAGAACCAACTACAGGAATATTTAGTATAGATTTTTATGATAAAAAAAACGGATATGCTGTTGGGGGAGATTACACCAAACCTAAAATAGACAGTTTAAATAAAATCAGAACATCCGATGGAGGTAAAACCTGGAATGTAGTTGCCAACAATCAAAATCCGGGCTATCGGAGTTGTGTTCAATATTTCCCAAATAGCAAAGGGGTTCAATTGCTAGCCGTTGGCTTTGATGGGGTGGATTATTCTTCTGATACCGGTTCAACCTGGAAACACCTGAGCGATGAAGGATTTTATACCGTTCGTTTCCTAAACGATTCCGTTGCTTATGCCGCAGGAAAAGGGAAGATTTCTAAATTGACTTTTAAGTAGGAAAAAGATTCGAGGAAATATTTTTTTAACTATTTAGTTGTAATTTTTATATTTGAAATATGAATAAAACTACTAAAAGATTAATCGTGCTTAGGAACCAACTTGATAAGGAAGCTGAACACTTCGATAACTTGATTGATATACTAAACTCAAACAAAAGTAAAGAAGAAATAATAGAAGATGTGAAAAGAGAGTTACTTCTGGGACAACTCAATAGGAATATAATTGTAACTCAGGAATTTGCTAACCTAACAGGAGGTGATGCAATACTAGATTCAAAAGGTTTAAACATTGTAGCTTATATAGAGGATATTTTCAAAGACATATCACAAGATAACAGGAAACCCCTTAAGCTTGATTAGAGCGAATTACCAATAAAAGGTTTTCCGAATCTTTAGTTTTGTATTAGTCTAAATTCAGAAATGTTTAACTCACCATAATTTTTTAAGCACCCCCTTTCGAGTTCTTTTTAACACATTGCATGAACATAGAAAATTTAATAACAACTTTTAAAACATATGATTAACGAAAACTTTAAAATTGAAAACACCTCCTTAACTGAAGAATTAAAAATAAATTTTTCGAATATTATCAGTCTTTTAGGTGAAAATATTGATCGTGAAGGTCTAGTCAAAACTTCCGAACGCGCTTCTAAAGCAATGAAATTTTCAACTAGTGGCTATTAAACGGATCCAAAGCAAATTTATGGAAAGTGTTAAGTTTAAGGAAGAATATAAGGAAATGGTAATCGTTAAAGACATTGAATTATATTCACTTTGTGAACATCATATCCTACCTTTTTTTGGAAAAGCACATATTGCCTATATTACCAATGGTCATATTGTTGGATTGAGTAAAATACCTAGGGTTGTTGATGTTTTTGCAAAACGTTTGCAAGTTCAAGAACGCATGCAGAACAAATTTTAGAATGCATTAACGATACCCTTAAACCTAAGTGTTGCGGTTGTAATTGAAGCTTCTCACATGTGCATGATGATGAGAGGTGTTCAAAAGCAGAACTCGACCACCACCACATCAGGTTTTAGGGGGTCTTTTAAAGAAACAGATACTCGAAATGAATTCTTAAAGCTGATTACCTCAAGTTTGTCTTAAGGTTTAAGAATTAGCTTCCTAATACAAACAAATACTATTATTAAAACTGAATATCCAATAAAAAAGGGAATTACAAAGCTTTGAAGTTTAAACACCAACATAAGCGACATAAGTAGTAATTGAAATCCGAGTCCATATAAAGAAATTAGCGTCATAAACCACTTTGGAAAAGGCTTGCTGTGACTTGCATTTTTATCCATATAATAGATGCTTTTGTCAAAACAAATATATAAAGTATTGTAAATTTTATAAAATAGATTTACCCTCGACTGACTTTCGCCTTTTAAAGCTTTGGGTTTGCTGTTTTCAAAAACTCGACTGGTTGAATCACCTTGTACGGAATTTCGTAAAATCACATAATAGTAGTTGTAAAGAGTCCCTTGAAGTTGGATTCCAAAAAAAGCTATTAGCATAAAAATTATGGAAATATCGGTGATGTACCAAAAGGTTAATAAAAAACAAAAATTAAGTAATAAATCTGCTATTGAATCGTAATAACGTCCAACATATGAAGGGCTTTTTTTTAGACGCGACAATTCACCGTCTGCAGCATCTATAATGGATTTTAATATTATAAAAAAAGCAGACGTTATCAGGTATCCATTTAATAAGAATCCGATTGCTGTAAATCCGGTTATAATAAACAGGGTAGTTACATGAATAGGTGTGAAAGCAGTGTGCTGAAGTTTACTTGCAATCCAATGCCCAGATGAGCGTCCGTAATCAGATAAGTCTAAAAATTGATGTTTTTTCGGTAATTTTGCCATTTATAAACTAAAGAAAAAATTATTAATTAAAAGTACAACGATTTTTTGGGTTTGATTTATTTAAATCAATATCAATATCTTATTTAAACTCTATAAGGTTTGTTGCTACTTTAAAATACTATGGGAACATCTTTAAAACCATCACCTGAGTCACTTCTTTTATTCCACAATGTATTTCTAACTTTTTGAGAGAACGAGAAAAGAGGTATAAGTATTACAAACAAACAAAAGCTTCACATTAAGTATTTTTGGTTAATTTTTAATAGGTATTACTTTAAGTTCATCTGAGCCGAAAAACATATCTCCTATTAGTGCAACTGTTTCTTTTGTTATTTCTTCCTCAGAAGTATTATTTTTTAACTTGAATTCAGTTAAATCCATCGAAAACAATTTATTCTCTTTTTGATTAATATGAATTGCCGTGTAAAAGTGGTATCGTAGTATTTTTTCAAGTGTTATTTTAGTTCCAGGATAAAAAGTTTGAAACCCCTCTAAGCTTTTAAATGTAGTTTTTAATATTCGATAAGACTTTTGAAATCCTAGTTCATTTTTAAGGCGAAGAGCCTTGTACTGATTAATTGAATCCTTAGTCTGCCCAAAAGAAACCATAGGAACTAAAAGTAAAGAAAGAAGTATCTTTTTCATAATATCTAATTATCAATACAATGTACAAAACTGTTTTTAAAGCTTGTTCTCATGCAGCCAACAAGACAATAAACAATTTCCGATTTACAATCCTGTTGATTTTAAACCAAAATTGGTAGATAAAAGTGTAAGAAATATAAGTAAAAATCATACTGTAGCGGATTTTAGTTTAACTAATCAAAATGGTATCAATATAACTAATAAGGATTATGAAAATAAAATTTATGTAGTTGACTTTTTTTTTACTAGCTGCCCTAGTATCTGTCCTATTATGACTAATAATATGATTAAAATACAAGATGAATTCATTAATAATGACGATATAATGTTATTATCTATGTCTGTATCTCCTGAGATTGATACTGTTGAAGTTCTTAAAAAATATGCAATCGAAAAAAGAGTAAATGATTTTAAATGGAATATTACAACAGGGTCTAAAAAACATATTTATGAGTTAGCAAGAAAAATTATCTTGCTGTAGTTGAGCAAGGTGATGGTGGTCTTCAAGATTTTATACATACCCCTAATTTTATTTTAATCGATACTAAAAAACAAATACGTGGGATTTATGATGGAACTGATGACAAGGAAATTTCAAGGTTATTAAAAGATATAAAAGTTTTAAAAGGGTAGTTACACCCCCGCTATACCCAGTAAAATATATGGTTTATAGCTATACGACTGATAAAATACTTGGAATGTGGTTTTGCTTACAAAAAGCATCTATAAATGTTAGTCTAACTTATTTAAGAGAACTAGAAAACCCAGAACTTACTAAAGATGATATGCCTATGCCTGTGGTTTAAAAGAAAACGCCACTAAAATTAATTAGAGGCTTTAACATTATACTTTAAAGAGGTGTTTAAAGTATTGACTATTCCAACAATCCTAGTTGCATTAAGAAAGAATAATTATCAAAAAAATCTTGTTCTTGTAATACTTTACCATCTTTCATCAAAACTAGTGTAGTTCCGTTTATTTCAACTTTATTATTAGTGGCAGGAATTCCAAACATTTCTCCATCGTGTGTTCCTTTAAAACTCCAATGTTTAACAATTTTCTCTCCTTGGCCAAAAATATCAACAAAAGTAAATTCAGCATCGGAAAATCCAGTCAAATAATTGTTATAATAATCTCTAAATGCATCAATTCCTGTTATATTACCAGATGCAGTAACTACTGTTACTTGCTCATCAAAACTGTCAGTATTTATGGCTCGACTATCTCTGGTCTCAAAAAACATATCCCAAGCTGTTTTATAAGTATTAATGTCTTTCTCAATTTGCGCATTAGCTATTTCTAAAGACTCGCACTTTTCACTTGCGGCTTGATTACAGCCCACGAATATTAATGTTAAAAATGTTAATAGAATTAATTTTTTCATTTTAAATTGTTTTGTGACTAATATAGCTAAAGTATATAATTAATTATAAAAAGCTTTAATACTAAATAAAAAGTTTAATAAAACACTGTTTAATTCAAAAACAAAGGCAAGTCTTCAACCTCATCTACTTCCAGTTTCAGCTTAGGCAAAGTGAATTGTAAGGCTTTTTGAAGTATCTTAATTATCTGGTTATTGTCTACTTATTTAAGTCTAAAGAAACTATTAGCTGAAAACCCAATATTTAAGTAATTGGATATTGACGTTATCGATGACTTGCACCATTTTCGTTATTCCCAGTATTAATATTATTCAAATCAACACCTATTCGTTCCTTAAATTCCTTTCTAAATTTTATATTCCTATCTCTCCGTTCTTGGTATTAGTAAATCATCTCAATTTTCCTTTGTGTCTTCTTATTGATTTGTAGTAAGCTTGTTTTCATTATCTTGTATTTCAATCTAAATGAATTTATTATAAAAAAAACATCTAAAAAAAAACCATTATGAAATTTGACGAATTAATAGAAAATGTTACCCAATGGGCAGATGATAAGAACATACTAAAACCAGAAAATTCAACAAAACAAATGTTGAAGGTGATGGAAGAAGTTGGAGAAACCGCAGGAGCGCTTGCAAAGGACGATAGAGTAGAACTTAAAGATGGAATCGGTGATTCTTTCGTAACTTTAATTATACTGGCTCAACAATGTGGATTTACACCAAGTGAGTGTTTGGAAGCAGCTTGGGATGAAATAAAAGATAGAACAGGTAAGACCATAAATGGGGTCTTCGTAAAGAATTAGTGGTTAAAAAAAATAAAAAAACTGTTTCTTGTCAACCCTTGAAATGATATTAAATACACGCAACTAAACATAAACAAGAATTTGTATAGCATGATCAAAAAAATACTTTATAGCCTTGGTGCTTTTCTGTTATTGAGTAGCCTAAGTGTCTTGTTATTATTGAATATCCGGCCCAGACCAGCGGAACTAAGTCGCTATGGTTTGGAAAAGAAAATGGATACTGCTCTACCCTTTACGGTCACCTTTTTGGGCAACACCAATCTCTTGTTTGATGATGGAGAAAATGCTTGGATGACAGATACTTTCTTTACTCGGCCAAATGCTATAGAAGTATCTGAACTTACTAAAGAGTATATGACTTTGGTTTAAAAGAAAACACCACTAAAGTTAATTAGCGGCGTTTTTAACAAAGAGTTTTTTTAAAATTAAAGATTAACATCTTTTTCAAGAATTCTGTAAAGGCCTTAAAAAAAGCAGGTTTATTTAATTGTAAAACTAATTTAATGAAGCATTATATAATGTGGGGTCAAAAGCATTATAGGTTGCTTCAACTTTATCCCCCCTCCATTTCATCCAAGCATAGCCTCTAATTGAAATCTCCTCGCCTGTTTTCTTACTAGTTGCTTTCCAGGTGTACCAATAATGAGTATAAACATTTCCTGCAATATCACCTTCTTTATAATGCATAGTAAAAGCATCTCTATCTTCATGTCGGATATTTTCAAAGTAATTATGCCCGCTTGAAAACCCAGCCGTCATTTCTGAAAATGTTAAGTCTGCATCATTTACCATAATTTTTGCATCAGATGTAAATAAATCAGCTACGCTATTCAAGTTATTATTAACATAAGCATCTGTAAATTTTATCATTGCTTTAGACCTAAAGTCGTCCCCTTTAATTATCCCTACTTGATTTTCCTCTTTGGAAATATCTGAATTTTGAGCTGTATTACAGCTTATTGAAAAGACTAAAAGCATTATTGTAGAAAGAAAGAAGTTTTTCATTTTAATTTATTTAAGGTTAAGATTAATACAATATACAAAACTGTTTTTAAAGATTGTTTTCATTATCTGACGTCTTTTGATTATTAATTTGTTTTTATGAAGAATATAGGAATTCTATTATATTTAAGAGAGTATTCGTAAAAAGATGTAATCCAGAATTATTATGGAAATTAATATTGAAATTCTTTTATAGTAACAAAAACGGGGAAGTGATCTGAAGGCCAAAGTCCATTTGGTAATTTTTTATGAATATGTTTAAATTGAACAACTTCTATGTTTTTTGTAAATATGTAATCAATTCTTTTTGCTAGGTTACTGTCTAATTGAAATCCATTAAAAGTTCCTGTAGGGTTATTAGAAAAAGTAGAACTAAAAGTATCGTCAAGGTTTTTAGACAATAAAAGGATAGGAGCATCATCAGGTTCAGCATTAAAATCGCCCATTACTACAACTGCATTTTTTGAATAACCATTTTCTATTATATGATTTAATATAAGTTGTGCGGAATTTTCTCTAGCGGATTCCCCCATATGATCAAAATGAGAATTGTAAATCACCATTTTTTTTGCAGAATTCATTATTTTAAAAACACCTACAGTTGCAATTCTATTTAATGCTGCATCCCAACCAATTGATGGTTTCTTTGGAGTTTCAGATAACCAGAAAGTTTCAGTTTTTAAAAATTTTACTTTGTTGTGATGATAATAAATAGCAGAATATTCACCTTTTTTTCCTCCATCTCTTCCTTCACCAATCATAGTGTAATCTTTAAGGTGATTTGATAGGTATTCAACTTGATGTGGCAATCCCTCTTGAATTCCAAATATATCAGGCTTATGATTTTTAATTAGAGAAACTACTCCTTCCCTTCTGTTTTCCCATTGATTAACGCCATCACTTTTAACATCTAACCGAATGTTATAGGTCATAATCCCAAAAGATTGAGCATTCATTGAATTGAATTGAACAGTGAAAATCGCCAAAAAGAAAAATAAAATAGACTTATTCATGATTGATTTCAATTTTAGATTTAGGAATAATCCATGTACCATTTTCACTCTTTCCTCCTAAGTGACTTATAATTACTTTGTCTACAATAGAGATTCCTTTGGCGGACATATTCTCGAAAGTATCTAACCCATCATTTTCAAAATTTTGTCTTGTTCTATGAATATTAAACTTGTTAGAAAGCTTGGTTGGAAATAAGGCTTCTATTTTTTCTTTTCCATAAATAAAACCAAGTAAACCACCCCAAGTTGCTGTAGGATTATCAGAATCCCAACCACATAAAGTTCCTATTTTAATGGTTTCAATAAAATTTCCTTCACCATAAAACAAGCTTACCAAACTTGCAGCATAATTAATGCCTGAAGCAAAACAACCATTGCAATATAGGTTTTTAGAAGTGATATTATATCCGTCTTTTTCTAAAACTTGATATCTGTTATAAATAGAATCTCTTGTTTGTTCCCAAGTAATATTTGATTCGTATTTACTTTTTACATAATCATACATTTTTGATGCATAAGAATTTGTAGGAAGTCTTTTTCTAGCTTCTGAAGCCAACCAATTTATTTGTGTTTTTTTATCTTGAGTCTCATCTAAACTAGAAGCCAAAGAATGCATAATCACATAAAATTCAGATATCCAAGCTGCATCTTTTTGAGCTGTTGTTCTTATTGGTAAATAAGACATTTTTAGGGCAAAATCTGGTCTTGTGGGAGCAAATAACCCAAATATTTCAGTTGTAAGTTGAGCATCAATCATATTATAATGCTCGTTATTTTTTTGGTTACTTGTTTCTGGAGGAAACATTCCTTCCTTCATTAAGTCAAATGCTTTTTGATTAGAAACCCATAGAAAATTCTCTTCTTTATCTTTAATATGTTTTAACCAACCTTTTTGTATCATTTCTGGAGTTAAAATGGCTGTATCATTTTCAAATAATAAATGCTGATAAATGTATTCAATATCTGTATCATCATCCGATCCCCAAACCTGAGAAAAGTCTCTTAAAACAAAATCTATTGTTGGAGATAAATCGCTTGGAACACCTTTTCCCCAAATACTTGGAGAATCTTTTTTACCCCAATCTTTTCTTGTATAAAAATCACCAGTTTTAATTTCGCCAATATTACCAATTTTGTCCATTTCTGTTACTAAACCAGTCCAATTTGCAATACATTCTCCTAACCAAAAACCATAAAGTTTATCAGAATAAAGTTCTTTAGAGATTTTAATATTATCTGTAGTTTGATTTATTAAACGTTTTTTATTTTCTTTTTGAACTTGGTTGCAAGAGTTTAATAATACTAACAAACAAATACATAGAAAAAACTTTTTTTTGTTCATAATAATATTGCTTTATGAAAGTTAAAATAATTTAAATTCACAACATAAGCAAAGGCTTATGCCCTCACTTTAGCTTGTCGCTTTTAGTCGGTTTTTTTAATTGATTACTCTGCCTATTAGCTACCGTATGCCTTTTTAATATTCTTTTACTCTCTTTGTAGACTAAGGGTTCTTTTTGCATCTTCCATAAAATATCACTCGCATGTTTTCTGCTTTCTCCGAGTAATACAATTGGCTTAGGATAGTTAATTCCTTTTGTAAAACTATACATTGCTTCTTCGAAAGCAGTAAGTGCCCATGGTGTATGCACAAGACTATCTGGAAGCCCAATGAGTTCTGGGACCCATTTTTTTGTAAACTCACCAGTAGGATCGTGTTCGACTCCATTTTTAACTGGGTTATAAATTCTTAAAGTATTTATCCCTGTTTCTCCTGCTTGCATTTGTAGTTGTGGGAAGTGTATTCCAGGTTCGAAATCCAAAAACTGTCGCGCTAAGAAGCCAGAGGCTTTTTGCCAAGGTTGCCATAGTTGATGTACAAAAAAGGATACAACCAAAGCACGCATTCTAAAATTTAAATATCCCGTAGCTACTAAACATCGCATAGACGCGTCTACTATTGGAATTCCAGTTTTCCCTTCTTCCCAGGCTTGAATTTTATTTTGATCAATAGGTTTAGATAGTCGATGATACCCTTTATTAACAGAAACAAATTCCATTTTACATTCCATTTCGAACTTTTGTATAAAGTGTGCTTGCCAACGTAATCTAGACTCAAACGCTCGCATCCCACGACTCGAATTTCCGTTTTTTTTCTCTAACTCAGTTCTTTGTAGTACTTCTCGCATGGATAAGTTTCCATAAGCTATATAAGGAGATAGACGACTACAGCTTTTACGAGATAGACCGGGTTTAGAAATGTGTTTTTGATAATTTTCATGTCTTCCATTAAAAAAGGAGTTCATATATCTTCTTCCTTGTGCTGTTCCACCCAACTGAACCTGATTGTTTGCCGGGGTGCTTAATTTCGGTATTATAAACTTTTTATTTAATTCTTCTATTTCCGTCTTATGTATAAAATTATCTCTAGTTTTTGGAAATGTAAGTTGATCTTCATTCATGGATTTAGTCCATTGAGATAACCATTTTTTTCTGTTCTGAATGCCCCGAAAAACTCCTTGTTGGGTAAATTCATTCCAGGTTAGTCTTTCCGTATCAGTCCATTTTTTCACTTCTTTATCTCGTTCAAAAGTTACATGAAGTCCTGTTTCTTGATGAGAATATATGTGCTCTATTTTATAAGTTTTATTTAATTCTGAAAGGACTTTAATTAAATCGCCTTGCGTGATTAAAATTTGAGTGTTTAGTGCATCTAAATCCTTATTCATATCAACTAAGGACTGTTTTATGAAATTAAAGTGACGTTGACTGTAATGTGGGTCTTGGGCTAAAATGTTTTCAAACACATAAAGAAGTAGCACCTGTTTATTTTCTTTAAGTGCATTATACAATGGAGCATGATCATGCAAACGAAGATCTCGTTTTAACCAAACAATTCCGATTGAAGTTCTGTTAGTATGCATCCTGGTTTTTTATTCACTCCTACACTATTAAAAACTTGTAATCATTGAATTTCGTTAATCCTAACAGGCCTTTCTTCTTTAAGAGATTTTAGGGCAGCAAGACCTATTTTGAGAGAGATTAATCCATCTTGACCATTAACCGGAAGTGAATCCCCGTTAATAAGACAACCCAAAAAGTCTTGTAATTCTTTTTTATAAGCATCTGCATAGCGTTCTAAGAAAAAATGGAGGGGAGGGGAAGCTTCCACCCCTGTAGCTGTGTAGAGCCGATGAGAATCACGAAAATTATTGTTCGACTGAACCATTCCCTTAGAACCAAAAACTTCAATTCTTTGGTCATACCCATATTTTGCTTCCCTGCTATTGTCAATTACGGCCATGCTTTGGTCTTCATAGGTCAGAATCACGATGGCAGTATCAATATCCCCAGCTTCACCAATTTTTTCATCAACCAGCACTGCACCTTTGGCATAGACTTCCGTTACTTCTTTTCCGACAATATATCTTGCCATATCAAAATCGTGGATGGTCATGTCTAAAAACAAACCTCCTGATTTTTTGATATAACTGATAGGCGGAGCTCCAGGGTCTCTGCTTGTGATTTTTACCAAATTTGGAGCGCCAACTTCTCCCTCTTCAACCAAATCATGAATTTTAATGAACTCTTTGTCAAACCTTCTATTGAAACCCAACATCAATTTCACCCCACTGGCCTTGACAATACTAAGCACTTCAACAACACGATTCAGGTTAAGATCCAGCGGTTTTTCACAAAAAACATGAATTCCAGCCTTGGCGGCAATTTCTACATAGTCTGCATGGCTATCGGTTGGTGTACAGATAACAACGGCATCTAGGGTTTTAGAATTTATCATTGTCTCATAAGAAGTTGTAGCCAACTCAATTCCTTTTTTACGAGCCATTTCTAGTTCTGTTGCTATGGGATCCGCAACGGCTACTACTTCTACTTCATCCATCCGAAGTAAATTATCTAGGTGAATCTTACCAATTCTTCCCAATCCTGCAATACCAAATTTAATTTTAATCATACTTCAATTATTATAAACCAAGTGTTTTAATGTAATTTCTGTTTTTAAGTGCGCAATTTTTTGGACTCCCCATGCCTGGTAAAACGTCTTGTTCTACGACGATCCAATCTTTATAATTTAGTTTTTTTAATAAAGAAACAATGGATTGAAAATCAACGATTCCTTCCCCTAATTCGCAAAAGACACCTCTTTTTAATGCACCAAAATAATCTTCTCCTTCCTCTTTTGCGGCTTGCGCTGCCAAAGGATCATAGTCCTTAAAATGGACATGCCAGATTCTTTCCTTGTGTTTTTCAATCGCCATCAAGGGATCACCACCACCAAAAGCATAGTGACCCATATCCAAGCACAACCCCAGCAAGTGTGGATCTGTTAGCTCCATCAACTGGTCAATCTCCTCAGGAGTTTCTATAAAACCAGCACAATGATGATGAAAAACGGTTCTGAGTCCATATTCTTCTTTTACTGCTCTTGCAATTCTATCGGCTGCATGGGCAAAGACTTTCCATTGCTCCTCAGAAAGCATCATGCTGTTGTCTACCCTACCAGCGTTCAATGTCCTTTCAGAATTCGAACCATTGTCATCGGCCAAAACAATGAAAGACTTCTTGTAATTCGCATCGGACATCAGTTTAGCTGTTTTTAATGCATTTACAACCCCCGCGTCGTGCTTGTCTTTATCGGACAAATCCACAGGAACAAAAGCACCCACCAATTCCAATTTTCTTTTTTCTATTTCCTTTCTAAGGCCGATTGGTTCTGAGGGCATAAAACCCCAATCGCCTAATTCGGTTCCGACATAGCCAGTCGCTTCTATTTCATCTAAGACCTCTTGAAAGCCTTTTTCCTCTGACTTTTCTGCTAAGTCAAACTCTAATACTCCCCAAGAACAAGGTGCATTTGCGATTTTTATCATAACACTAATTTAAAATTTTCTTGACCATATATTTGGCCATCTTTCTATCACAACTTTCGTTTGAGTAAAAAACTCAATGGCATGATTTCCTTGACCGTGTAAGTCTCCGAAAAAACTATCCTTCCAACCACTAAAAGGAAATTGAGCCATTGGAGCAGCTACACCAATATTGATTCCAATGTTTCCAGCGTCAGCTTCATTTCTGAATTTTCTAGCCATTGCGCCATTTTGAGTAAATAGACAAGCCATATTGCCATAATTTCCACTGTTGACAAACTGGAGGGCTTCCTCAATGTTTTTCATTGAAATCAGACTCATGACAGGACCAAAAATCTCTGTTTGGATGAGTTCTTTTCCTAAAGGAACATTTTCTAGGATTGTTGGGTTTAAAAAGTTTCCTTTTTCATAGCCAGACACATCAGTATCCCGACCATCCAAAAGTACATTTGCGCCTTCATCAACTCCTTTTTGGATTAAGAATTCGACTCTTTTCTTACTTTCGGGCGTAATTACAGGACCCATGTTGGTGTCGCTATCCCAGCCATATCCTGTCTTTCTTGATTTAACAACTTCATACAGCGCATCTTTGATGTTTCTGTTTTGATCATCAACGGTAATGATCGTTGAAGCAGCAAGACAGCGTTGTCCTGCACATCCATAAACAGAATCTGCTATGATTTTAGAAGACATTTCCACATCGCAATCGGGTAAAACAATCACAGGGTTTTTTGCTCCCCCTTGTGCCTGAACCCTTTTGCCATTGGCGGTTCCTTTAGAATAAATATATCTAGCTATTGGCGTACTTCCTACAAAACTTATTGCTTTTATTGAAGGATGCTCCAAGATGGCATCTACTGTTTCTTTTCCTCCATGAACCAAGCTAAGGAGTCCTTTTGGAAGATCCAATTCATCAAAAAACTCAAAGAGTTTCATCATCGTTAAAGGTACCTTCTCAGAAGGTTTCACAATCATGGCATTTCCAGTTGCGATCGCATAAGGTAAAAACCAAAATACGATCATACTTGGAAAATTAAATGGCGTGATGCAGGCAGTAACACCAATGGGCTGACGAATCATCATTTCGTCAATTCCAAAAGCAATGTCCTCAATCACATCTCCTTTAATCAACATGGGTGTTCCACAGGCAACCTCGATATTTTCGATGGCACGCTGTATTTCTCCGATCGACTCTCCTTTTGTTTTTCCAGATTCATCGGTGATTATTTTGGCCAACTCCTCCAAATTATTTTCCATGATATTTTTCAGCTTGTAAAGCTGTTGTACCCTTTTCATTACAGGAACTTTCTTCCATTCTAGGTAAGCTCCTTGTGCGCTAGTTGCCGCATCTTGAAGATCTTTTTGAGTTGCGGTTCCATATGGAACAGTCGCTATAACCTCCTGCGTTGCAGGGTTGTGTACATCAACTGTTTCGTTTGATGAGCTCTCTGCCCATGCGCCATTGATGTAATTTTTTAAACGATTCATTTGTTATTCAAGATTAAATTAAGCATTATTTCCCAACAATATATAGATTAGAACAGTGACCAAACTGAGCCCTATCGCCATCGGTTTTGCATACTTCCATGAAGTAAGATCAACGGCTCCCACATCGGATATTTCATATAGATTTTTTCTCGGGTAGAAGTAGGAGACCAAATACATTATCCCAACATTTAAAACAAATTCGATTCCCCATAAATGAACAAAATGAATGCCATGGTTGGTGTAGCCCCAAGTCATGAATATATAAAATGAAAGCCCAAAAATCAGAGCAGTTTTTGCCGCAATAGCAGATATTTTTTTCATAAAAAAACCAGCAAGCAATACCGAAGCAATTGGGATGAAAAAGACCCCGTTAAGCTCTTGTAGGAGTTGATACAAGCCATCTGGAGTATTGGCCATTAGGGGGGCAGCTAGAATGGCGAAAGCTGCTAAAATTGCAGAGGTTAACTTACCGATAGAAACCAGTTTTTTATCGCTTACATTTTTCACAATGTGTTTTTTATAAACATCAATACTAAACAAGGTCGCTGCAGAATTTAATACGGAATTAAAAGTACTTAAAACAGCTCCCATAATGACTGCTGCAAAAAAACCGATTAACCAAACTGGCAAAACTTTTTTGACCAATTCTGGATAAACCGAATCTTGTTGATCATAAAAGGTATCGCTAAAGTAATAATAGCAAATCACTCCAGGTAAGACAATCACCAATGGGATTAAGATTTTAAACAGACCTGTGATCAAAAGTCCCTTTTGAGCTTCCTTTAAATTCTTAGCCCCTAATGCCCTTTGGATAATTGTTTGATTCATGCCCCAAAAATAAAGTTGGTTGATAATCAGACCCGTAAACAAAACTTCGAAGGGCAGTACTGAGTCACTGGCTCCTATAACATTAAATTTTTCGGGAGCATATTCATAAACCTTAGTTAATCCATCGAGGATGTTGCTGTCGCCTATGGCATAAAGCGCCAAAACAGGAATTAAAAGTCCCCCCAATAACAATCCAATTCCGTTAATTGTGTCTGAATAAGCAACTGCCTTTAAGCCGCCAAAGACGGCATAAATTGATCCGAGGATTCCTATGAATAATATCGTGATCCACAAGCCCTGAGACTTTTCAACTCCCAATACTTCGGAGACGCCAAAAAGACTTTCAATACCCAGCGCACCCGAATAGAGCACGATGGGTAGGAGGGTGATAATAAATGAGGTGATCAAAACGATGGCCACAAAAGTCCTTAGCACCCCATCAAATCTTTTCTCAAGAAATTGAGGGATTGTGGTCAATCCCATTTTTAAGTATTTGGGAATAAAAAACAATGCCGCAATGGCCAAAGCCAATGAAGAAGTTACTTCCCAAGCGATAACAATAAACCCATTGACATAGGAGTTGCCATTCATTCCAATCAAATGTTCAGAAGAAATATTGGTCAACAACATCGATCCTGCAATTACAATTCCAGACAAACTTCTTCCTCCCAAAAAATATCCATCAGAAGAATTTAGATTGGTTTTCTTTAGACTGTACCAGGTGAAAAAAGCAACACCTCCTGTGAAGAGTATAAATGAAACGAGCGTAATAATAAGATCTGAATTCATAATTAAAAATTAGAGATAATACTTTTGTGACTTTTTATTTTCTATATATTTTTTATAGGATTCTGAAACATTTTCTTTCTCAGAGACTTCGGCAATAGGAACATCCCACCAAGTAAATCCGGGAACTCCTTTTTTCCGATCCACATCGATATAGATCAGTGTTGTGTGATCAATTGATTTTGCAGCAACAAGTGCTTTGTTAAACTCCGAAATATTATTTGTTTTAATAACATGCGCTCCCATACTTTGCGCATTTAAAACAAAATCAGTAGGTAAGTAATCACCGTCAAGTTGATCAGTTGATTCATTTCTGTATTTGTAATGCGTTCCAAAACCATCGCTTCCCACGGAATTTGATAGACTTCCAATACTTGAATAACCATTATTGTTTAATAAAACAATAGTGATCTTTTGTTTTTCCTGAATCGAAGTCACAATTTCTTGCGCCATCATCAGGTAACTTCCATCTCCAATCATAACATAGATTTCACTCTTTGGAAGTGCCATTTTAGCTCCCAAACCTCCAGCAATTTCATACCCCATGCAAGAGTAACCATACTCAAGATGAAATCCTTTTGGGCTTTGTGTTCGCCATAATTTATGTAAATCACCAGGCAAACTCCCTGCGGCGCAAACCACCACATCTTCGGGCTTTGAAAACGAATTAACCGCCCCGATGACTTCCCCTTGGAATGCGGGGGTTTCATTTTTCTCGGTATAAATTTCAGACACAAATTGATCCCAGCTCTTGTTAAATGAGATGATTTTATCTGAATAGTTTTTATCAACTTTAAAGGAAGACAAACGCGCATCTATCACTTCTAAAATAGATTTCGCATCCCCTACCAAAGGGAGCGCGCTGTGCTTAAAGGAATCAAATTCTGTAACATTAATATTAATGAATTTTACACTTGGATTTTGGAAAGCAGATTTTGAAATGGTCGTAAAATCCGAATATCTTGTTCCAATACCAATCACCAAATCCGCATCATTTGCAATTTCGATGGCTCCAGGGGTACCCGTGACTCCAGCAGCACCAAGGTTTTGAGGCTCATTATAATTTAAAGATCCTTTGCCAGCAAATGTTTCTACGACAGGAATTCCGGTTCTATTGACAAACGATTTCAGTGTTTTTGTTGCCCCGCTATAGATCGTCCCTCCACCCGAAACAATTAATGGTTTTTTACTTTCATTGATCATCGCAATTGCTTTGGAAAGTATATTTTGATCGGGCATATTTCTGCTGATATTCCAGACACGTTTTTTAAACAATTCAACAGGAAAATCAAAAGATTCCGCCTGAACGTCTTGAGGGATACACAGGGTAACCGCACCTGTTTCAGCAGGGGAGGTTAGTACCCGCATTATTTCTGGCAAGGCAGTAATAAGTTGCTCTGGACGATTTATTCTGTCCCAATATTTTGAAACGGGTTTAAAACAATCATTGACAGAGATGTCCTGGGTTAAATTAGATTCCAATTGTTGCAGTACGGGAGCTACTTGTCTTGTAGCAAAAATATCTCCGGGAATTAAAAGTACAGGAATCCTATTGATAGTCGCCGCTGCTGCACCCGTTATCATGTTTGTAGCCCCAGGGCCGATCGAGGTTGTACAAACAAAAGTCTGCAAGCGGTTTTTAACTTTGGCATAAGCAGCGGCGGTGTGCACCATCGCTTGCTCGTTTCTGGCGACATAAAATGGAAAATCAGTATTTTGATGAAGGGCTTGACCAATACCCGCAACATTACCGTGTCCTAAAATTCCAAAGCACCCTGCAAAAAATTTTTGTTGATGACCGTCGCTTTCAACATACTGATTTTTTAAAAACTCAATTGTTGCTTGCCCGACTGTTAATTTTTTTGTTTTCATTTTTAATAGAATTAAAACCCACCATTTTTATTTATAAATTCAAGGGATTGTTCTAGGGTGGGCATGAAATTTGCACATCCTTTTTGTGTCACTACATGCGCACCACTGGCGTTACCCATTCTGCATGATTTATAAAGATCCCAGTCATTGATTATGCCATAGAGAAATCCACTTGCAAAAGCATCTCCAGCCCCCAAAACATTGAGAATTTCAACAGGAAATCCGGGCACTGATGTCATTGTACCATCATGACTGTGAATACTCGCGCCTTTTTCACCTCTTTTAACGATTAGCGTTTCTACACCAGTCGCTAATATTTTTTTGATGGCCAAGTCAATATCCCCCTTAATTTCAGGGGCTGATATTTGTTGGTCCTTTATTTCAACTTGGGAGACATTTTCCATCGTAGCAGCTAGGATTTCCTCTTCCGTCCCAATTGCAATTTTAACCCGAGGTAAAATAGCCCTCATCGTAACTCCAAAAGCTCGATAGTCATGCCATTGATCTGCTCTAAAATCTAAATCTAAAACCACTTCCACATCGTTTTTCAAGGCTATTTCAGTTGCATGAAAAGTTGCGCTTCGGGTGGGTTCGATGTTCATAGCGGTACCATTAATTAGCAGCACTTTATAGTCTGAAATATTGGCACGATCTACGTCGTCAATATCTACCTGACTGTCAGAAGCGTTGTCTCTGTAATAAACGAGCGGAAACTTGTCAGGGGGTTCGATTCCAAGAATAACAGCACTTGTTCTCGTTCCTTTTTTAGTTGGTACGTTGGTGATATTGACTCCTTCTTCGGTTAAAAAATTAATTAAAAACTCCCCAACCTTATCTTCTCCAACTGCGGATAATAAACTGGCGTCGAGTCCCAATCTAGAACAGCCAACTGCGATATTTAGAGGGGAGCCTCCTACAAAAGCGTCGAATCCTTTAATTAGATTAAATGGTGCCCCAATATTTTGGGAATAAAGATCAATTGAAGACCTTCCAAAAGTGATTATATCGTGTTTATTATTGCACATTTATTCCTCTTTATTGTTCATTTTTGCAGTTACTAGCGGCAGCCTATTGTCTTTTGCACTCCAAGAATCATAAATCCATTCATGATCAGGGTCAGTTGTATTGGCCAAACATTGATCAGTTCCAGCTAGAAAATTCAAATAGTAACAATGAAAACCATGTTCTGCCACTACAGGGTGAAATCCTTTTGGAATCATCACCACTTCATTGTGATGAGGTCTCACGATTTCATCAAGGGATTTGTCTTTTGTATAAACTTGCTGAATTGCATAGGCCTCAGGTTTTTGGAACTTGTAAAAATAAGTTTCCTCCTGTATGGGTTCTAAAACATTTCCTTTTTCATCCAAAATTCTCTCATCGTGTTTATGCGCTGGAAAAGAGCTCCAGTTTCCCGAAGGGGTGTAAACCTCTCTACAAACAATTTTGCTACAACCAAAACCGGGAGGGACAAGATCATTGAATTGTCTTGTGGCATTGTCTCCTCCAAAAATCACAACGGTAGTCTCCTCCGGGGTAACAAATTTAGGAGGAAAAGATTCTTCGGATTTACACCAGCCGTAGGCGATGTCAAGTTTTTCGCTTGTTGCCGTTAGCTTAAACGAAGTGTTGATGGGAAGATAAAGTGTGTGAGCAACGCCGCTAAATACGTCTTTTCTACCATTGACTGTTTCCCAGCTCCCTTTGTCACTTGTCACCTTAAAGTTTCCACTTAATAAAACAATCACCATTTCATTGTCTAGGGTGTCGTGTTCCCAGACTTCGTCATGATTGAACATCCTCGCTTCAAAACTTAAATAATTCCAATTTGCACTTTCAGGCGTCACGCTTTGGTAGATACTTGAACCTTTTTTAGGTTGGATGAGTAGTTGATCTTTATTGTTCATTTTTTATTGATTGAATTCAATTGCTTTTCCAGTTGCCCCTAACAAATCAAATTTTTGTTGCATAAACTTTACATATTCTTCGATGTAGGTTTTGCCGGGATTTATGGGATCAAAAAGTTCAGGCGAATCTCTAAAGAATTCTCTGTGAACTCGAGTCCAAAGTAAACGCGTATCTGTTGCAATATTAATCTTACAAATACCGTATTTTATCGCTTTAACGATCTCCTCCTGTGAAACACCAGCTGCATTTTGATTGAGTTGACCACCAGCCGTATTAATTCTCTTTATTTCCACATCATTAACCGACGAGCCTCCATGAAGTACGATGGGGAAATTTGGGATGCGTTCTTGTATTTCTTTAAGGATGTCAAATTGAATTCCTTGTCCTCCCGAAAACTTATAGGCTCCATGACTGGTCCCAACCGCTACTGCAATACTATCGCATTTGGTTCGAGCGACAAACTCAGCTACTTCGTAGGGGTTTGTATATTTAGAATCTTTTTCATCAATCGAAATATCGTCTTCAACTCCGCTTAACACGCCCAATTCGGCTTCAACAAAAACACCGCTTTTGTGCGCAGCTTTAACCACTT